>DATMMD010000067.1:0-11396 GCA_035569875.1 Bryobacteraceae bacterium | reverse complement strand
CGTTGCCGC
The DNA here is from genome assembly GCA_035569875.1 of Bryobacteraceae bacterium. Classification (GTDB taxonomy): domain Bacteria; phylum Acidobacteriota; class Terriglobia; order Bryobacterales; family Bryobacteraceae; genus Palsa-89. The sequence goes on along the minus strand of DATMMD010000067.1, from coordinate 11,387 downwards.
GCGATCAGGAATTCGACGTGATCGTGCCGATGCCCCTGCACTGGCGCAAGCGCTGGCAGCGGGGATTTAACCAGTCGGCGCTGCTGGCTTCGGAAATCGGACGGCGAACCAATATCCCCCTAAGAAATGTCCTCCGCCGGATCCGCCCCACCGCTACTCAAGCGGGCCTGACCAACGCCAAGCGCCGCCAGAATGTCTCCGGCGCATTCCATTCCCGCCCCAGGCCGTCGCTGCACGGCCAGCGGGTTCTTCTAGTGGACGATGTGATGACCACCGGCGCGACCGCCGCCTCATGTGCGCGCGCCCTCAAGATGGCCGGCGCCAAGCGCGTGACCTTGCTCACCCTAGCGCGTGTCGACCGCCGCATGAGATTCGACCAGCCGATTAGTGATTCCAACTTCTCCGGGAGTACCGAAGATGCCCAGTCTTGATCGATTACACAGACCGGTCCTCGTATTAAACGCGAGCTATGAACCCATCAACATCTGCGCCGCGCGTCGGGCGCTGGTGCTGGTGTTGAAGGGCGTCGCGTCCGCCGAGGAGGAATCCCAGGCGCATGTCCATTCGGCGCGTCGTTCGATCCGCGTTCCCTCCGTGATCCGGCTGCTCGAATACCGGCGGATCCCGCACCAGACCCGGGCTCTATCGCGCAAGAACATCCTCATGCGCGACCGATATACCTGCCAATATTGCCATCGCACGCTTCCGTCCTCTGAGCTCACTCTCGATCACGTGGTTCCGCGGTCACGCGCGGGCGAGACCACCTGGGAGAATCTAGTGGCTTGCTGCCATCCTTGCAACAATCGCAAAGGAAGCCGGACACCCGACGAAGCGAATATGAACCTTTCGCGCGCTCCCCGGCCCTTCAGCTTGCACACCAGCCGCCACCTCATGCGGTTGCTCGCCAAGAGCGACAATCAGTGGCAAAAATATCTGTTCTATTGAGTTAGTGTGCGGGCGGCACCGGCTTATCGGACTTTTCCTTGGGGCCGCCAGTGGCTTTCACCGGACTGATGATCACGTGCGCATTCCTACCCTCGAGTCGCGGCTGACCCTCCACCAAGCCATGGGTGGACAGATCGTCGGCGAAGCGCAGCAGCAGCTTCTTGCCCAAGTCAACGTGCGCGATTTCGCGGCCGCGGAACTGCACCACCGCTTTCACGCGGTTGCCTTCCTTTAGAAATCGGATGGCATGGTTCTTCTTGAACTCGTAGTCATGGTCGTCGGTGTTGGGGCGGAACTTCAGCTCCTTCACCTGAATGATGTGCTGCTTTTTCTTCGCCTCGTGCTGCTTCTTTTTGTTCTCGTACTGCCACTGGCCATAATCCATGGCTTTGGCGACGGGAGGTTCGGCGGTAGGCGAGACGAGAATCAAATCCAGCCCCATTTCCTGGGCTTTGCGGACGGCCGCCAGCGTTGGCATGATCTCGACGGTTCCATCTGGGAATACGGCGCGAACTTCACGAACGCGAATGGCTTCATTCACGTTTTCCCGAACCTTGGGGCGCCGCGGTGGATAGTTTCTGGGCGGGATCATTCAGAAGCTTGGGCAGGCCAATTCAAACGAGTCATATAAGACTCTGATACAAACCATTACATTGATCGTACCAGAATCTTAGTAGTCCGGCGATAGCCACCCAGATCCGCAATTAAGCTAAGCCTTTACGACTTGGAGAAATACTTCCTTAAACTTCGCCATATCGGCATCGGTCCCGAGCGTGACGCGCAGCATTTGATTCAGCGGCGGGAAGGGCCGGCCTACCGCGACGCCGCGCTCTTGCATGTCGGAGATTACACCTCGCACATCCCGCTTAACGTCGATCATCAGGAAGTTGCCGTGCGGCGGAATGAACTTGTAGCGATTCGCGTCCAGCCAGGTGCAGATATCGGAGCGGATTTTCCCGAATTTCTCGCGGCGTTCCGCCACCAGCGTGGGCGACGCCAGCGCCACTTTGGCGGCCTGTACGCTCGGCACCGGCACGATGTTATTGCGGTAGGGGGACATCTTGCGGATCAAATCCGGCCGCGCGCAGCCGAATCCAATACGCAGGCCGGCCATCCCGTATATCTTGGAGAAAGTCCGCGCCACGATCACATTCTTGCCTTGCTGCACATAGGGGATTGAGCTCGCTAGATCGGGCGAAGTCGAGTAGTGGATATAAGCTTCGTCGATCATGGCCACCGTGTTGGGGGGAAGATTAGCAACGAGCCACGCGATATCGCCCTTCTTCGTGATCGAAGACGTCGGGTTGTTGGGATTCACGACGTAGATGAAACCGCCGCGCGCTTTCTCGGCTTCCGCCACCATTTTGCGGACGTCGGCGGCCCACTCCGGAGTCATCGGGATTTTGATCACCGGATGTCCCAGTGCGGCAGCTATTTCTACGGGTTGTTCGTAGGAAGGCAGGGTAGTAATCAGCGGCAGTGTCGGCGACGTGAAGGCATCCACGGCGCAATGCAGAACCTCGCTGGAACCGGAGACGGCCAACACCTGATCCGCTTGCAAATGTTCAGAAGCGGCCATCGCGGCGGTCAATGCCTCAGTGTCTTCGTCATGGTAGCGGCCGCCCCGAGGGAGCGCTTTAGTCATGGCGTCGATGGAGATTTGTGGAGGTCCATCGGGATTCTCATTGGCATTGAGGAGCACCAGCGGGCTCCGGTCCTTGGCATGCACAATGGAACGCTGCGCGAAAGCAGCTTCGCCTCCGATGGCGATGCCGGCAGCTACCAGTGAAAATCGGCGGCCCAGATCACGGCGAGATAGCATGGTGTCTCCTTGGTCTAGTAGGATACCGCAAGAAGCGCAGGCTGTGGGCTGCTATTTGAGCTTGGGCTAGCGCAGTTCGGCGGTAGCGGCGCCGGTGATTCGCAGAGTGTCGTGCTCCTGCACGAAGACCACCGCGCGTAGGTTCTCGCGCTTCCACTCATGCGGCAGCCGCAATGTATTGGTGATCTGTCCGACGCTGGAACCGTTGGGATCGATTCGCCCGATAATGCCGAAGCTGCGAACCACGGGTGCATGCCGGAGCCGCCGGCCGGCATTTTCTCCGCCCAGCACCTGCGACTCCAGCTCTTTTTCCGTTACCGCCAGGTAGACGTCCTCCGCATGCGGCTTCGGGTTCTTGGGATTTGTAACTTGCACGGATAGATCGACCAAGTCCGGATCCTTGGCATTTGCGGCGTTCTTGAGATCCACCAGAGTGGTCTGGGTCTGTTTAGCGATTATCTGGTAACCGCGATTGGTATCGTCCCCGGTAACCTGCACTTGCCCGTTTACAATCATTTGAGGGGTATAGATGTTTTCGGCGTGAAAAGCCAGGGCGTAATCGTTTTGCCGGCCGCGATAGTGCGGAGCGGAAAACGGATCCACCCAACCGAGTTGGTTCCAATAGTCGACGTGCTCTTCGAGAGCGATGACGCGCGCGCCGGCAACCGGCTGTGACCTCTCCAGGCGCGCCAGCCACAGATCGGCCGGAGGGCAGCTGGAGCAGCCCTCACTGGTGAACAGTTCCACAATGACGGGGACACGCCGGTCCTGAGCCTGCAAAAATGCCAGAGCTAGCGCGGCCAACAACGCGAATCGCATATACCTTACTTATATTACGAATTAAGGGTCAAAAGCGTGCAGGCCTAAAACTGCCGTCTTAATGCTTGAGCCACACAATGATGTCTAAGACGCTGTCGTATCCCCGGGTTCTGCAAATCCCATATCGTCTCCGGGCTCCAGCCAATAGATGCGGCCCTTCGCCTCCCGCCGATAATGATGGAGCAAGGTCGAAATGAAATTCACAACAAGTTGAATCGCTTGGAACGCGTCGAGGCGATAGATGCGCTGCACCTTGCCTGCGTCCAGCCCCACAATCTGACATTCGCACGAGAACTCTTCTCGACCTGGCGTACGCTCCGGCTTACCGATCCTGACCACGAGGTCCCGAGCTACGCCGTCGTCAGAAACTAAAGTTAGTCGCCGTTCCGCAATCATCCCTTTTAAACCATCCGAGGACATGCGCCTATCTTACCCAAGCCCGCTCCGAAGTCCCACGGTTGGGAGCGCCGAGCAAGCTAAGCGCCTAAATCGCCCCCGAGCCGCCGTTCCTGCCGAACCCGACATATTGAACCTCTTCCTCCAACTCCAGGCCGAACCGCTCGCGGACGCGCGACTTCAGCTCGCCTATGATCTCGCAAAGCTCGCGCGCGGTCCCCTGGCCGGCATTGTAGATCAGGTTGGCATGATAATCCGCCACCTGAATGTCGCCGCTCCGCATTCCCTTGGCGCCTACTTGCTCCAGGAAATAGGCCGAAGGTGCTTTTCCTTCGCGGATCACTCGCTCCGGAATTTGCCGCCGCACCTCAATCGGCAACTCGGCCAGGATCAGGTTCTTGAAAATGCTCCCGGCGCACTTCATCGTCGGCGGGTACTTGGCCAAGCGGATTTGGAAGATCTCGGTAGCGGTCTTTCGCAATTCATCGGCCGGCGCAGGGTCCATCTCTAGCACCGCTGAAAAGATGATCCAGTCTTTGTGGCGCTTGAATATGCTCTCGCGATAGTGAAACTCGCATTCGGCCCGCCCGAAAACCCTGACTTCGCTCCCGTCGAAAAATCGTACGTGTCGAATCCGCTCTTCGATCGAGTGCCCGTAAGCGCCCGCATTGCCGTACACCGCCGCACCCAGCGAACCCGGGATTCCGGTCATGGTTTCGATACCTTTGAGTCCTAGGTCAATGCATTGATCCACCACCGTCTGCAACTCCGCGCCCGCGTGCGCTCGAACGTTCGTGCCGTGGCTGTGAATATGTCGGGCCGTGAAGCGCAGCACAATCCCAGGGAATCCCGCGTCGGAAACGATCAGGTTGGTGCCGTCGCCGATCACTGTATAGTCGGCGCCGCTCGACCGCACCAGAGCAAAGGCTTGCATGAAGCTTTCCTCGTCGGAAGTTTCGGCAAACACTTCGGCTGGGCCGCCGATCCCAAAGCGCGTGTACCGGCTCAACAAAGTTCCTTCGGAGATCGCTAAATTGGAAAGGTTGCCAAGACGCTCGATGGTTTCTGTCCGGACGGGCATCTTTTCAAATTATAAAGGAGTACGTTTGTGCCAGCTGGTTTTCAAGGATTTCCCGAAGAGATGGTGAAGTTTTTCCGGAGCCTGAAGCGCAACAATCGCCGGGAATGGTTCCAGCCCCGCAAGCACCTGTTCGATCAGCACGTCAAACAGCCGATGCTTGAACTGGTCAGCGCCCTCAATAGCGAGTTCGCGAAATTCGCACCGGCGTATGTCACCGATCCCAAAAAGGCGATCTTTCGAATCTATCGGGATACGCGGTTCGCTGCCGACAAGACGCCCTATAAAACCCACATCGCCGCCTCATTCTCGCGGCGCGGAGGAGAGCGCCTCGCCGCCAGCGGCTTCTATTTCAGCGTTTCGCACGACCAGATCGAGGTGGCTGGCGGGATCTATCATCCCGCGCCTGAGACCATGCTGCTGGTTCGCACTCACATCGGGGAGCATCATCAGGAGCTGCGCCGCATTCTGGCCGTCCGCAAGGTTCGCCGGCTTCTGGGCGAATTGCAAGGCGACGAGCTGACCCGGGCCCCCAAGGGCTTCGACCCCAATCACCCGGCCATCGAACTGATCAAAATGAAGGACTGGATACTGGATACGAACCTGGACGCGTCCTTGAGCACTACCCCGCGGCTTTATCGCGAAGTAGCCGACCGCTTTCGCGTCATGGCCCCGTTAATCGAATTCCTGAACCGGCCGCTGTTGGCCAGAAAGCCGTCTAAGGACTTACTTGAATATCGTTTTTGACCGAGAATACGCCAGGCACGCCGTTAGCCGCGATGTATGCCCGATCCTTATCGCCCTCATTGGCGACGGCGCCAGTTAGGGTGACATTCCCGTTCTTAACAAGGATGTGAATAGTCGGAACGGCGCGCAGGCTGTACATATCCAGGCCGGGCTGGGAATAGATGGCCCGATAAACAGCTCGCCGGATTTGATCGTCATTGGGAGAGAGCGGCAGAACTTCGATATTGTTGACTACTCGGCTGACGCCCTCGATCTTCTTCACCACGTTCTCTGCATCGGACTTTAATGTCGGCCGGGTCACGGCGCCGTACAGGGTAACCGTATCGCCGTCGACTTTGTAAGCCAGGTCATCGAACACGCTGTAATACGGCAGCGTGACCAGTTCATGCCGGACTTCCTTGGTAATCCGGTCCTCCCCCTTCTTCGATATGCGCCGATCCCCTGGTCCTTGGGCTTGGACTCCTGCGACTGCCAGGATTCCAAGTAAGAGTCCCCACATAGTTTTGGACATTTTGCGTTGCCTCCGCATGTAAGACGCTGGTTCGGCTGGGAAGTTTTAACCATTGTCCGATTCCGAACAGGAACGCTGTAAGCACCGAAGCACGTGGACAGTAAGGATGATGCCTCCGTGCGGTGTTGGCTTTTGGGGAAAGGGTCCGCACGGAGGCTAGCTGCTACGTACGGATAGACGTGCCAACCGCCGTAAGGGTTGGTCATAAGTTGGTTACAGGACGATAAAAAAGAGGAGGTCCCCGTGCGGGGTTGGTTTTTGGGGAAAGGGTCGCCGCACGGAGACTTGCTGCTTATTTGATCTAATAGACGAAGCTCGCTACCGCTTCGTTCCGAAGAAAATTTGGCTTGGGCCAACCCTCCTGAATTTCTCAATGCCACCTTCGCTCAGTGTGCCCTCGCCGGATCTTCGCCGCTGAAGCGACGCGGCAGTATAAGTAACAATTGTGTTTGCTTTACCAAAATAGTGTTAGTATAATTTTTCAAAACGTATCTTTTTGTCAATTAATTATCGCCAAAACATAAATGCCGAGAATTGTCTTGGAATCCATGCCGATACCCATGAACCGGCGATAGCACGCACCAGAACTTTGCTTCTATACCTATGCTTTTTGGCACTGATAGTGTGAGATGCTGTTTCCATACTTGCGGTCATGCGCCCTTAGGCGCGACAAGACCGCAAACAAAGGAGAAACTTATGAAGAAGCTCACATTGTCTTTCTGGCTCGCCCTTGCCGCCGCCAGCATCATTGTTGTTCAAACCGCAACCCCCGCGTCATCTCAGGTGCGTACAGACCTTCCCTTGCCGACGTGTCCGCCAGAGTGTCCGGATCAGAAATAGTAGAGAAATACACTCAAGTCCCGGCAGGGTGGCAGTTGTCTCTGCCGGGATTTGTAGAATTAGGACTCCAACAATTCCTCGCGAGGCTTAAAGACGCTCATCCACACTACAAAACAAAGCGTCAACGCGGAAGCCAGGTAGTTGTTTACGAGCGTGGGCATCGCCCAACCCATGTCTACCGAGAATACGGCTACCGCGTAAATTCCGAAATACGCCGCCAGCATTCCCTCGTGCCGGAAAATACTACTCCTGGATCCGTTGCGGATGGCTATTAGAAATAGTGCTGCCGAGAAGACCAGAAAAAGCGCCAGCACGCTCGATATGTAACGCTTGGCCAGGAATTCAAATTGAATCATGGCTCGCAACTGGAGTGCGCTGAACCGGCTTAGCTCCGCCTTTAGCGGAATGGCCGCAAAGACCAGCGCCGTCAAGAGTGCAAAAAACAACAGCGGCTTGGCGGGGCGAACCATGCCCGAGTGCTCGTTCCACATTCGCGTATGCACCTCCAGCGTCACTGCGATCTGGAGTAGCAGCAGGACCGGTTCAGTCCACAGCCAGAAGTAGGTGTAAGAGAGAGGCAGCCGGGCCCCCATGGCGCCCCTCATGAAGAACATCGCGGCCAGGGAACCCACCACCGAGCAACCCAGGTAAAGCGTGAAAATAGGATAGTTCTTGGCCAGCCGCGTCCAGACCAGATGGATACAGAACAGTAGTTGCACCGCGACCGAACTGTACCAAAACAGGTTTATGGGTCCGGACATTTTTGGCTTGTAGAGACTGTTACACGAATCTCCTACGCCGTCAATGGGAAAACAATCCGACGTGCCGAGGTTCGCCTATTTCTTTTTGGTCGGCCCTTTCTTGGCGTTGGGGTTGCTGTAGTCGGTCTGGATAGTGGCGCCGATCATCTGCAGCATGCCTTTGGCTGCTTCGGCAAATTGACCATTCGGCTGCAGTTCGAGGTACTTGTTCAACGCTTCCTGCATGCCGGCCGGTGCGGTCACTTTACCATCCGCGCCGGTAGTCAGCTTGGCCGATAAGGCGGTTGCATATTGGAACTGTGCATCGGCGTAGTTTGGATCGGCCTCGATCGCTTTCTTGAAGAAGTCCTCGGACGCAGCGGTCTGCCCGGTGTTAACCAGCACCGCCCCCAAGTTGTAGTAGTATTTTCCGGCCTGAGTGGGATCGATCTGCGCCGCCTTGGTCAGTTCGGCCTTGGCTTCCTCTATCTTTTTGGCCTTGGCCAGGGCCAGCGCATAATTGTTGTGATAGGGCGCCTCGTCCGGTTTCAGAGCGATCGCTTTCTGGTAGGCTTCCAAAGCTTGATCTAGGGCCGCCTGCTGGTCCGCTCCTGTCTTGGTACCGGCGATTGCAACGTACGTGTCGGCGAGATTGGCCCAAATGACGTGCTGGTTGGGATCGAGCTCGGCCCCCTTCTTGAAGGCATCGGCGGCCGCGTCATAGTTCTTCTGGTTTAACGCTTCCTTGCCGGCGTTGAAGGCGTCGTTCAAAGCCTTGTTCTTCGCCATGGCGGCGGCGTTTTCCTTGGCCTTTTTCTCGATCGCGTCCTTCTGTTCTTTGCTCATCCCGCGCTCTTGTTCTTTGGTCACGGCGCCCGGATCAGCGGGAGCTGCTTGCGCCGCGGATTGTTTCAGGTCGAAGTTGACCGGAACGGGATCGCCCAGCTTGGTCCGGACGTGCTGCATCTCGTCCTTCTTCTGGTTATCGACCATGACGCTCACAGTGTATGTGCCGATCGGAAGTCCATTGTAGATGTAGTGGCCCTTCTTGTCGGTTTTGGCGCCTTTATAGGTGCCCTTCATGTCCTCACGCTCGATGAGAATCGAAGCGTTCTTGACCATTTGGCCGTCGGTGCCCTTCACGTCCCCTTCGATAGCGGTGATCTGCGCCCACGAGGCGCCCGTCGAAAGTAAGAAAGATAAAGCTAACAATCTGCACCCGCGTGACTTTGCGAGCATGCTGAAACCTCCCCAGAAGTTGATTTCCAATTTTAAGCATACTACGACGCACCTATTCGGCTCTAGTGTCATGCGCTTATTTACTGAGCAATTTGACGCTGAGTACATAGGCCTCGCCGTAGGCGATCACACCAGCGTCCAGTGTACCTTTGGTAAGCGGCGCGGTAAAGGTTCCGATTCCGCCGGTCGTGATTCCCAGCGTCCTGTAGGCGCTCTCCCCGGCCGCTGTCGTGCTGGACGGGAGTTGTTGCAAAACGCTCATGGGAACTACAAACTTGGACGCGGAAGCGGGCACAGAGCAATAGAAGCTCTTGGCTCGTGTTTGGGATGGATCTTGTACATTCACGATCGTGGAATTCCCAAATACGGTGCCCACCGAGCTGGCAGTCACGTTGCCGCCGGTCCAGAGGATTGTCAAATCACTGCGCGGAACAGTCGTGAAGTTGCCCGCGTTAGTCCAACTGAGATCATCCGGGAGGGTTATATTCGCGCTGAAATGCGCCCACGTCGGCCCCGCCGTTGCCTGCAAGGGTCCAGGAACCCGGTCCCAGGATCGGCGTCAAGAACGTACCCAGATATCCGCCCGTGTTCAAACGCGAGACATTGCCAGTCCCGCCGGGCCCCTTCATCGTCAGGGACGCCGGATCGGATACCAATTCCGTACCGCCTATCGCAGTAAAGTCAGGCACTGTGAATCCAGGGGCTGTAAGCTGCTGATTCGATAACGACGCAGGAGTTGAAGGGCGCAGGATACGAGACTGTTCCAAACGAGGCCAGAACGCGGTTGTACATCTGAAACACTTCGTTGGCGTTGACGTTATCGAAAAGCCTGCCGACTCCCTCGCCCGAACGGCCGGATTGTGCAACATAGGCACGCAGCACTTGAAAGACCCCGATATTGACTGTTCTTCCGCTGTCGAGGGTAGCCAAAGCGCCCTCGGACAGTCCCAATGGATGCACGCACGCTGAGGGTCCGGCCGGCGCAATGGACAAGACGATGTCCTGGCTAACTTGTCCACTGGCGGTAACCGAGGCAGGAACATAACAACCGGTGGGCACATTGGCGGGAACAACGAAGTTGATCTGATCCTCGCCAGGGAATTGCGGGGAGCGGCCGGCATAGTTCGTCGTCGCGACGATTCCGCCAATAGTGACGATCACGTTGGACCCAACCAAAATGGCGCCCGGACCAGCGTTGTCTGGTCCCGTGATTCCGCCCAGACCTGTGCCCACAATCACGATCGTTTCACCCGGATGGGCAGGGGTCGTTAGACCCATAAACACCGGCGCGGCCGAACCGGAGAACACTTGCGCGACCGCAGGACCATTCCCCTGGGCGTTCGCGGTGAACAGTCCGAACTGCGTCCCGACCACGTTGATGGAGGCCGGCGCGCTGGTCTGTCCGTTATAGCCGACGGTCACACTGGCGGCTCCCACCGGCGTGTTCGATGGCAAAATGGCCGCCACCTTGGCCCGCCGAGGCGTAATCCATAAAAGCGGCCACGGTCTGGCCCCCGCTAATGATAGAGACGGATATTCCGTTGGATGCCTGCAGGCTGGTACCGAGCGGCGCCGAAAATCACAAAAATCGAGCCCTGCGCGACGTTATTGTTACCGATCGGATTGCCGCTCGCGTCCAAAAGGCGCTGCCGCATAACTGGCCGCGTTGACAATGCCGCCGATAGATCGCTGGGCCACGGCGGAAACAGCTACAACCAAGAGGAAAATAAGAGACCGCATAGGCACCACTCTATCGTAAGGTCTCGCGTCCGAGAGTCGGTCTGGCGCATGATAAAATGACGCGGCAATGAAAAAGCATCTGCTGTTGGGTTTGATGATTGGGACCGGAGTCGCTTCCATCCTGCTGGCTCAAGCGCCTGTCGATCGCGACCTGCTCGCTAAGATTCACAGCGAAGCCTTCGAACGGTCGCAGGTCGAGCCGGTGTTTGACATGTTGACGGTGACCATCGGTCCGAGGCTTACGGCATCGCCGGCCCATAAGCGGGCTGCGGAATGGGCTCGCGACCGCTTGGCGTCTTACGGCCTGGAAAACTCGCATCTGGAGCCGTGGCATTTCGGCCGCGGTTGGACGCTCGAAAAACTCACGGTGGAGATGATCGAGCCCCGCTATCTGCCGCTGATCGGCTACGCGGACGGGTGGTCGGCATCCACACCCGGCGAGATTGTCGCCGCGCCTCTGTTCGTTGGCGGCAAATCGCCAGCGGAAGTCGATGCCTTGCGCCCGCAACT
>DATMMD010000066.1:0-4480 GCA_035569875.1 Bryobacteraceae bacterium | reverse complement strand
GAGACGCATTTTCATATCCCGCTCCTGCTGAGCCCGAACGGATACACGACTTACCGGGGAAGCTGAGGGCATGACCATCCGGCTGAAAACCGACGAGAGGTTACGGTGACGTCCGCCATGCGCGAGTGGCTCAATCTCCTGGTGCGATGGTTTCACGTCTTTGCCGCGATCATGTGGGTCGGCCAGACTTACTATTTTACTTGGCTCGACGGCCAATTCGGAAAGCTTGAAAAGAACGCGACCGGTGCGCCCGCGGCGCTTTGGATGGTCCACAGCGGCGGTTTTTATACCGTAGAAAAGCAGAAATCGCTGCGAGTCGGGCCGGAGCAAGTGCACTGGTTCCGTTGGGAAGCGGCCATGACCTGGCTGAGCGGAATCGTGCTGATGTTCCTGGTCTATTACTTTAGCGGGGGGCTGATTGATCCAGACGTGGCGGAGATTTCGCAAGGGCGCGGCATCGCCCTCGGAATCGGCGTGCTGGTGGTGGGATGGGTGATATACGACCTGGCGGTGCAGTCGTCTCTGCGCAGGTCGGAAATTGGCTTTGCCATATTTTCACTGATCGTGACGGCCGCGTTCGCCTTCGGACTGATGCACGTTTTCAGCGGGCGCGCCGCTTACATCCACGTCGGGGCAATGTTTGGAACCATCATGATGCTCAACGTATGGCAGCGAATTCTTCCCGCGCAGCGCACGATGATCGCCGCGGCCGCAACCGGCGCCACGCTCGATCCTGCGCTTGGATCCCAGGCCAAGCTGCGGTCCAAGCACAATACGTTCATGGCGGTGCCTGTCGTTTTCATTATGCTGAGCAATCATTTTCCCGTGGCCACCTACGGGAACAGGTATAGCTGGGAGATTTTGGTCGCCTTGATAGTGATCGGTTGGGGGGCGGCGAAGGTCATACGCCAGGCTTGAGCCGAGACGCGTAGTTGGCGGTAACCATAGAATCCAGTGCGGACAACGGGTGAGACCATAAATCGCGCGGAGGAAGTCATCGCCCGTTGCCGGAAGCTGGCACTCTTCAGTGAAGATCCAGGTAGCACGCGCCGGACTTTTCTTTCCCCGCCCATGCATGACTGTCACACAGAAATCACCGTGTGGATGGAGGCGGTCGGAGCCAAGGTGAGAATCGACGCCGCCGGAAACTTGCGCGGATTCTACGCTGGCGTCGAATCCAACGCACCGCGACTCCTCCTGGGGTCACACCTCGATACGGTTCCCAACGCCGGAGCCTACGATGGAGTGCTCGGCGTGGTGCTGGCCGTTGCGTTGCTGGAGGCCCTTGATGGACAGCGGCTGCCGTTCGGAATTGAAATCGTTGGCTTCTCGGAAGAGGAGGGGGTTCGATTCGGCACGCCCTTCATCGGCAGCCGGGCGTTGACGGGCAGGCTCGACGAGGAACTTCTGCTGCGTAAAGATCCCCGGGGAATTTCCGTGCGCAGCGCCATCGAAGAGTTTGGATTGAATCCTCGAGAGATCCCACTGGCTGTTTTGGGAAGCGACATTCTGGGTTACCTGGAATTTCACATCGAGCAAGGCCCGGTCTTGCAGACACTGCAGCAGCCCCTGGGAGTGGTCGATGCGATCGCCGGCCAGAGCCGGCTTGAGTTCACATTCGTGGGCCGGGTCAACCACGCCGGCACAACGCCGATGCATCTTCGCTACGACGCAATCGCCGGCGCGGCGGAGTGGATCACGGCTGTGGAGAAGGAAGCGCACAAGGTTCCACGGTTGGTGGCCACAGTGGGCGCAATCGAGGCCCGGCCCGGTGCCACCAACGTCATTGCCGGCGAAGCTCGGCTAACTCTCGACGTTCGTCATGGGTTGGACGAGGTGCGCAACCGTGCGGTGGAAAATCTTGTTCGCGCGGCGGAAGAAATTGCAAAGCGGCGTGGGTTATCTATGGATCAGAAAATTCTTCTGCGTCAGCAGGCGGTGGCGATGGATCCGTTTCTCGTTCATGAAATCGAGCAGGCGATCCAAGCCACTGGTTGTGAGCCGCATCGCATGGTGAGTGGTGCGGGACATGACGCGATGATCCTGGCCGAGAGAGTTCCGGCCGCAATGATTTTTCTGCGAACTCCGGGCGGGATCAGCCACGACCCTGCAGAATCCGTCGCGGTTGAGGATGTGGCTAAGGCGATTGAATGCGGCTTGTATCTGCTCGATCAGCTGTCGTCGTCACCCACTTTTCACAAAAGGATGTGCCGTGCATAACCTTGGTCAGACGCGAAGTTCCCAACAACCCAATCATCTGCTGCTGACCGCGGACACTTTCGTCCGCACTGCTCTGCCGGGCATGAAAGGTTGCGCTGCTGTGGTGCATGCGGGTCCGGCCCTGGGCGCAAAGTTCACCCAATACACGGCCGAGTTTGAGGCGGGCGGCGAACTCGGCGATACGCTGGCGCAGCGGTTTCTCTTTGTGATGGAGGGCGCAGTCACTTTGGAAGCTGAGGGCAAGCGGCACGAATTGAGGAGTCGCGGTTATGCCTATCTGCCTGAAGGCCTGAAGCAGCGTGTCGTCGCGGTAAAGACGAGCCGTGTGGCCGTCATCGAAAAGCCGTACCAAGCGCTGGTCTCAGTCGATCCGCCGCATCTGATCATGTCGAGTGAGGATGCGGTGTCTTCGCATCCGCTCGGAGATGATCCCGACCTGCAAGTTAAGTGTCTGCTTCCCGATGAGATGAGTTTCGACTTCGCGGTAAACACCATGGTGTACGAGCCAGGAACGGCACTCAGCCTGGTCGAAATGCACGTGATGGAACATGGGCTGATCATGCTCGAAGGCGGCGGGATTTATCGGCTGGGTGATTCGTGGTATCCGGTAACGGCTGGAGATTTCATCTGGATGGGTCCGTGGTGTCCGCAATGGTTTGGAGCGCTGGGTAAAGTGCCCGCGAAATATCTCATTTATAAAGATTGGAACCGCCATCCGTTGGCTGCTCGTCGTCCATGAATCTCGAAATTGATCGCGACCGGCTGCTCTCCGACATCGAAGCGCTGGCGGCTATTTCTGATGCGGACCCACCCGCCGTAACCAGAATCGTTTTTACACCTACTGATCTTAAAGCCCGCGCCTGGCTGCGAGCACAATGTGAAGAGGCCGGACTCACAGTGCGGCAGGATGCAATCGGAAATACCTTTGCGCGGTGGAATGGCTCGGACATAGCGGCGCCCGCGGTCGGTACAGGTTCTCACATCGATGCGATTCCGAACGCAGGGAAATTCGACGGCGTAGTGGGAGTCCTGGGGGGTCTCGAAGCGATACGAGCGCTGCGGCGAAGTGGCTTTCGGCCGACAAACTCGATTGAGCTGCTGGTTCTTACATCGGAAGAGCCGACGCGATTTGGAATCGGATGCCTTGGCAGCCGTTTACTCAGCGGAAGCCTTTCCACCGAAGCCGCCAAAAGGTTGAAAGATGGCGACGGAGAATCGATCGAGGATATACGCGGTAAGGCGGGATTGTGCGGAAAGCTCGACGATGTGAGGCTGGCTGACGGCTACTACAAAGCTTTCGTCGAGTTGCACATCGAGCAAGGCCCGGTGCTGGAACGTCAGCAGATTCCGCTCGGAGTGGTGACGAACATTGCCGCTCCGGCCAGCATGCGGATCGCGATCGAAGGTGCAGGCGGACATGCCGGCGGAGTCCTGATGCCAGATCGCCGGGACGCCCTTTGCGCCGCCGCGGAATTGATCCTGGCGATTGAGAATGCGGCGCGAAACAGTGGCGCGGTCGATACGGTAGCGACCGTGGGCATTTGCCAGGTGTTTCCCGGCGCCATCAACAGCATTCCCAGCCGGGTTGGTCTCAGTGCTGACATCCGCGATACGGATCTTCAGCGTCGCGATAGCCTGATCAAGGCGATGGAGAGAACGTGTAGCACGATATCGGCAAAGCGGAAGGTTGCCATTTACATCGAGCTGCTGAACGCGGATGCGCCGGCAGAATGTGCGCCCTCGGTTGTCGAAGCTCTTTCTAACGCCTGCAGGAAACACCAGCAGAAGTTTCTTCCCATGGTCAGCCGGGCCTATCATGACTCGCTTTTCATGTCCCGCATCACGCCCGCGGCAATGTTGTTCATCCCGTGCCGCAACGGATACAGCCATCGCCCTGACGAGTATGCATCTCCCGAAGACATTGCCCGTGGCACTCTGGTGCTGGCCGAAGCTCTGGCAACATTGTCGGAGTGAGCTTAGGAACAACGTCTACGGCAAGTGCGGAATATTGGATTCGCGATCGGCCCAATGCTCAACTATGTCCCGCACCACTTTGTCGCCGACCGACGCAGCCGCTTCCAGGGCCGGCATGTAAGCCGAGTAGTTGCCGGTAGCCATGGCCTTGAGGCTGTCCGCGGCAGTAGTGCCGGGCGCCTCGCGGTCGTAGTTGCTTACGGTGCGAAGAACCAATACGCGTTGCAGATCCACACGCCCAGCCTGGCTCAGGAAGGTAAGAGCTTGCAGCGTGCCCGAGTCTTCC
>DATMMD010000065.1:0-2024 GCA_035569875.1 Bryobacteraceae bacterium | reverse complement strand
CAATTGTCGTGGAAAACAGCGGACCGTCCGGCATGACTGATCGCGTCACTAGCGCCGCTGAGACCTTGCTCAGAGGCCCCAGCGCTCCTTTAGCAATCCTGGGCGGCCGTCCGCTATTGTCCAATCGAGGCGTACCACTCGATCTTGACCGCGTAAGACAGGTTCGAGTGAATACTAGTGCGGTCGAACGAAGGGCGCAAAGTCATGTCGCGCGCCGTACCGTGAAAAAGGACTGGCAAGCGGCCTGGCTCCTCCGTGCAATCACTTGCATGGATCTCACAACTCTCTCAGGCGACGACACCGACGAGCGTGTGCGTCGCTTGTGTGCCAAGGCTACACAGCCCATTGAGCACGAACTGGTAAAACGGCTGGGAATCGAAGATCTTAAAATTCGGGTTGCCGCGGTTTGCGTATATCACCGGTTCGTTGAAATCGCACGCCGGGCGCTCGAAGGCAGCAGCGTGCGAGTTGCGGCTGTTTCCACCGGATTTCCCGCAGGACTTTCTCCCTTGTCCGAGCGTATAGCCGAAATCCGCCGCTCCGTCGAGGCCGGAGCGCAAGAGATCGATGTTGTCATCACACGGGCCCACGTTTTCGGAGGTAGGTGGCAGGAACTTTACGATGAGATTGCAGCCTTCAAACAGGCAAGCGCTCCCGCGCATATGAAAGTTATCCTGGGCGCGGGCGATCTGCTCACTCTGCGCAACGTCGCCCGCGCGAGTTTTGTTGCCATGATGGCAGGCGCCGACTTCATCAAGACTTCGACGGGCAAAGAGCCGACCAACGCCACGCTGCCGGTTGGCTTTGTGATGGCCCGCGCCATACGCGAATACGCGCAGGAAACGGGCATGGCGGTCGGCTTCAAAGCCGCGGGTGGCATTCGCAGCGCCAAGCAATCCACGGAATGGCTGGCGCTGATGAAAGAGGAACTCGGCCTCTACTGGATGAAAGCAGAGCTCTTCCGCTTCGGGGCCAGCGGGCTGTTGAATGACATTGAGCGGCAACTGGAGCATTACGCCACCGGACGTTACTCGGCGGACTATCGCCATCCTATCGCGTAGTAAACGGCACGGGCGAGACGCGTGCGTCCACATATGAGTATCGCTGAAAAATTCGTTGCCATGGAATATGGCCCAGCGCCGGAAGATCCGAAAGAGGCGCTTACCTGGCTCGATCGCCACAGCCGGCGCTTTGGCCACTTCGTCAATGGAACGTGGCTGGCTCCTTCTGCTGGAGAATATTTCGATACCACCGATCCTTCAACCGGCGAGAAACTTGCCAGCGTGGCGCAAGGGTCAGCAGCCGATGTGGATGCAGCCGTCAAGGCCGCTCGAGCCGCGCTTCCTAAGTGGCAGTCTTTGACTCCCCACGCGCGGGCTCGTTACCTGTATGCGCTGGCGAGGCATGTGCAAAAGCACTCTCGTCTCCTGGCCGTGCTCGAAACCATGGACAACGGAAAACCCATCCGCGAGAGCCGCGACATCGATATCCCGCTGGTCGCTCGGCATTTTTACTATCACGCCGGTTGGGCGCAGCTCTTGCGACAGGAGTTTCCCGACTACACAGCTTGCGGCGTCGTGGGCCAAATCATTCCGTGGAATTTTCCCTTGCTCATGCTGGCGTGGAAGATTGCGCCTGCTTTGGCGACTGGAAATACCGTTGTCCTGAAGCCGGCTGAGTTCACTCCTTTGACTGCGCTTGCATTTGCCGAAATCTGCGATGAGATCGGACTGCCGGCGGGCGCGGTCAACATCGTGACCGGCGATGGTTCTACCGGAGAAGCGCTGGTCAAACATCCTGATGTAGACAAAATCGCATTCACTGGCTCGACGGAAGTGGGCCGCGCCATCCGGAGCGCGACCGCGCAAAGCCACAAGCGGCTTTCTCTCGAACTGGGCGGCAAATCGCCTTTCATCATTTTTGAAGATGCCGATCTCGACAGCGCCGTCGAAGGCCTGGTGGATGGAATCTGGTTCAATCAGGGACAGGTTTGTTGTGCCGGCTCGCGTTTGCTGATGCAGGAA
>DATMMD010000064.1:0-51091 GCA_035569875.1 Bryobacteraceae bacterium | reverse complement strand
GCCGAATTGGTTTCGCTGGATGCCGTCTTCGAATCAGATTCTGATGACCGAGGATTCATCTGGTGAGATGGCGGTCTCAACCCTCGACCTTGCGTCCAGCAGTGTCGAACAGGTTTGGAAGGGCGCCGAGACCATCATGTTCTCAGGCGACGCTACCACCAGCGCCGTGGTTCGAAATTCGTGGACTCACCCGCCCGAGGTCTGGGCCGGATCAACTGGCGCCTGGCAGCAAATCACGCATTCCAATGCCAGTATGAGTCCGGAATGGGGGCCGGCGAAGAGCGTCGAATGGTCGAACGATGGCTTCCGCGTGCAAGGCTGGCTGCTGTTTCCGCAGCCCTACGATCCATCGAAACGCTACCCCATGATTGTTGTGGTGCACGGCGGTCCGGCGGCCGATACGCGCAGCGCGTGGCCCCGTCCGGGACTCCCATTGCAATTGCTCTCGGCGGAAGGCAACTTCGTGTTTTATCCCAACCCGCGCGGCAGCTACGGGCAAGGCGAAGAATTCACGCGCGCCAACGTGAAGGATTTTGGCCATGGCGATCTGCGCGACATCCTGGCCGGTGTCGACACGATAGTGAGGGATTATCCGGTAGATGACAAGCGCATCGGCATCGCCGGTTGGAGCTACGGCGGTTACATGACCATGTGGACCGTCACGCAGACGCATCGTTTCCGGGCAGCCTTCGCCGGCGCCGGCGTCGCGAACTGGCAAAGCTATTACGGAGAGAACGCGATCGATCAGTGGATGATCCCCTACTTCGGAGCGTCGGTCTATGACGATCCGGCGGTGTACGCCAAAAGCTCGCCCATCAATTTCATCAAGAACGTGGCTACGCCGACACTAGTCGTGGTGGGCGAACGTGATGGTGAATGCCCCCCTCCGCAATCCTACGAATTTTGGCATGCCATAAAGACCATCGGGGTGAAGACCGAGTTCGTGCTTTACCCGGGCGAAGGGCACTCCTTCCACGATCCGGAACATTCTCGTGACTTGTTCGCGCGCATTGTTAAGTGGTTCCAAGACAACATGCCTGCTACGGCGGTACAATCACCGCACGTTAAGACCATGTCCGCGGCGGGAGCATCGGTGAAACAGGCTCTGATCGAAGAGCTGAGAGATTACTACGAGCAGTTCGAGAATCTCAAAGAAGATGCTCTGGAGTTGACCGCGCCGCTCAACCACAATCAGTTCAACTGGCGGCCGTCTCTCAATCAATGGTCGATTTCAGAATGCCTGGCTCACCTGAATATTCTCGACGGTTTGGACGTGCCGGCCATCCGCGAGGCAATTGACGAGGGGCGCGCTGCGGGGCTATCTGGAAAAGGTCCGTTCCGCTATGGACTCCTGAGCCGCAGCTTTGTCCGTTTTTCGGAGCCACCGTTGAAGTTGAAATTCAAGGCGCCCGAGGTTTATCGGCCGCCATCGGATCAACCGAAGGATAAAGTGGTTGCGGAGTTTATCGCTGTCCACGACCAACTCCTGCACTTGGTTTCCGAGGCAAACGGCTTAGATTTGGCTCGCGTGAAAGTGGGAACTCTGATTCAGCAAGTAAAATTCAGCCTGGGCCAGCGCTTCGCTCTCCTGGCCGCGCACGACCGGCGGCATCTGCGGCAGGCCTGGACGGTCCGCCAGCAGCCTGATTTCCCGGTTTAGCGCTACTTTTTCTTAGTCGCTCTTCGGGCTTTTCTATTCGGGTGCTTGTGCCCCGACCGGGCTTGCGATTCTGCATGCGCCACAGCGGCCGGCGGTTTTGCGATACCAGTCTTCACAGCCAGGCTTCCGAGGGTGGAACCGATCGCCTGAGCGGTCGCTTCCAGCACGCCCTGTTCGTCTTTTTGAGCACTTTGATTCTTCACCATTTCGCTCCTTAGCCAAGCGAATAGCACGTTACGGGCCACGCGAAACCCATTGGAGATAGGAGACATCATTGCTAAGGCAGCGTATCTTTTACCGCGCCTTCCAATTGCGGATAAACCTTCCTTCCGTGTCACCTTCCTGGTTGCCCCGACATCTCATGGTTATGAGACGTTTCGTGGTTGGCGTGTTTCTGTCCGCTGTCGGCTTGATCGCGGAGAGCTTTCCGCCCGCTGACGTCAAAGTAATGGGTGATCTGCGATATGGGCAAACCAGTAATGCGGTCGAATGTTCGAATGCATCCCCCTATTACGCTTTCGTATTCAATGGCAAAGCCGGCGAGCGCGTGGATGTGGTTGTCAAGTCGGAAGACCGTCAAGCTTTCGTGGCAATTGGTGACCCTAGCTTGAACCAGCTTGCCAGTGGAACGGGGCACGTGACGGTCACGCTGCCGAATCGAGGACCGGATGCAGAGGCCTACTACATAGTCTTTCGCGATAGCGAAAGCAAGGACGCCCGTGTCACGGTTGAGCTGAAGAAGCTGGCGCCTGAAACTCCACGGTAACCCGAAGCTTCACAGTAGATCGTGACGGCGCTGCTTTTCGAGCAGCTTCACCACATCCCCGACTTCCTGTGCTCGCGAGCGGTGGGCGATCAGCAGGGCATCTGGAGTATCCACGATTACCAGGTCCTTCACTCCCACCAGCGCCACCAGTTTGCCCTCGGCATCGATGTAGTTTCCAGAACTCGCGTGAGCCAGCGCTTCACCACGGATCACATTGGCGCTTGCGTCGCGCGGCAGCAATTCATATAAGGCGTTCCAGCTACCTACATCATTCCAGCCGAAGTCATCCGTCGCGAAACCCACCACGCCGCGCGCTTTTTCGAGCACCGCGTAGTCAATCGAGATGTTCTCGCAGTGCGGAAAGGCGTGCTTCAACTGCGATGAAAATCGGCGATTTGCGAACGCAGGCAGGCTTGCGAGCAGCGTGGCGGTTTTCGGGAGGAACTCGCGCAAGGCTTCGAGCAGCACCGAGGTCTTCCAGAAAAACATTCCCGCGTTCCAATAGAAATTTCCGGACGTCACGTATTGTTTAGCCCTAGGAAGCTCCGGCTTTTCGCGAAACCGGCGGACTGTCAGAGGTTCCGGCGATCCGGCGCGAGCGCCCTTGGGAAATTCAATGTACCCGTAACCGGTCTCGGGCCAGCGCGGCTGAATCCCTAGCACGGCGATCTTGCCCTCGGCGGCGGCTTTGAAGGCGCCGCGGACGAAGCGCAAATAGCGCGCCGGTTTCGAGATCATGTGATCGGATGGAAACACCCCCATCACAGCATTAGCGTCCATCGATTGGAGAATGTGCGCCGCCAACCCGATGGCAGGGGCAGTATTCCGCTGCGCAGGCTCAGCCAGGATCTGGTTCTTGGGAATCTCCGGTAACTGGCGCACGATCTCGGCCCGCAGATGGTCGTTGGTGAGCACCCATAGGCGATCGGGTGGGATGACCGGGCTCAGGCGGTCCGCGGTTTGCTGAATTAGCGACCGGTCGCCCAAAAACCGCAGTACCTGTTTCGCGCGCGCGCGTCGGCTGCGCGGCCAGAAGCGCGTACCTCGGCCACCGGCCAGAATCAGGCCGTAATAGCTCGTCTGGCGCGGCATCAGCCTAGCGGATAACCGTGTATCAATTTGAAGGTGCGATCCCAGCGGGTCTTGGTGAAGAAGTGCAACCCGAGATCGACCATATGATGCAGGTTGTAATCCTTCAGATCATCGGTTGGAGCATCATAGGACCAGAAAATGATCAGCGGCTTTCCCATAATGTTATCGCGCGGCACCAGTCCCCAGTAGCGGCTGTCGAGCGAATTATCGCGGTTATCGCCCATCGCGAAATAGTTGCCGGGCGGCACCACCAACTCGCCGTTGACCACATCCTCGCGCAGCATGGCTTGGGCGCGCTGCAACATCTGCGGATCTGGATCGTAGTCGGGCTCGTCCTGTGGGAAGTTGTCTCGATAGTTCATGAAATTGTCGAGGTGAATCGCATACGGCTCAATCAAAGGCTTGCCATTCACAACGACTTGCTTGTTGACCAGCTTGACATGATCGCCCGGAAGGCCGATCACGCGCTTCACATAATCGACATTAATCAGCGTAGGATGACGAAAAACGATGATGTCGCCGCGCTTCACGTCTTCGTACGGCAGTAAATGCTTGCTCAAAGCGCCCTGCGGCGCGTACGCCAGCTTGTCGACGATCAGGTGATCGCCTGTCAGCAGCGTGTTATGCATCGACGAAGTCGGGATGACGAAGGGCTGGGCGATAGTGGACGTACCGAACAACAGGATCAGGATGGTGATGGCCCACTCGGCTATGGAGGTGCGCTGCGTGGTCGCGGCAAGTTGGGTGGCCGGCTTGGGCTTAGGCTTAGTTGTCGCTGTGGTAGCCATGAATCAATCGGAACGTGCGGTTCCAGCGCGTCTTGGTGAAAAAATGCTCGCCGAGATCGATGAAATGCTGAATCAGCGTGTGAACCGAGGAACTCGCCAGGCTTTCGGTATTGGCATCGTAGGACCAATAAATGATCAGAGGTTTGCCAATGATATTCTCGCGAGGAACAAAACCCCAATAACGGCTGTCGAGTGAATTGTCGCGATTGTCTCCCATCGCGAAATAAGAGTTGGGAGGCACAACCACTTCGCCGTTCACAACGTTATTGGCCAGCATCTCCCGCGCCGGGTCCGACAGCATCAGGTTCGGCTCGCTGCTGGGGAAGTTGTCGCGAAATGAATCCGGATACGGGTTCTTGTGGTAGACGTAGGGTTCATTGAGCTTCACGCCGTTGCGATAAACCTGCTGGTTGATGATCTTGATGTGATCGCCGGGCACACCGATGGTGCGCTTAACGAATGTCTGGCTGATATCCACCGGATATCTGAAGACGATAATGTCTCCGTGCCGAGGCTCTTGGTAAGGCAGGATATATTTGCTAAAACTGCCCGCCGGCGCGTAGGCCAGCTTGTCCACTAACAAGTGATCGCCGATGAGCAGCGTATCTTCCATGGACCCGGTGGGTATCACGAAAGCCTGAACCAATGTAGTGGTTCCGAATAACAACAGAAGTATAGTGATGGCCCACTCCGCAATGGTTCCGCGGGGTGGATCGGGTTGGACTGTTGCCGGTGCTACGGCTGGTTCGGCCAGAGCGGTTTTGCCACGATCGGGGGGCGGTTTCATAGTACCGATACCTTCAGTCTACCAGGAGGCGGCCGCCGAAGCCGAAAGACCTCCGCTAAGGAAATACAAATATTGATTACGCCCAGTCCGCTCAACGCGCCTCGGAAAAAGGGGCTGTCCCAAACGTCGCGCATCCAAGGCGCCAGACTGGCAATCGAGTTGTTGTTCCAATACTCCATCCAGGGGAAAATCAGGAGGAATACACCCACCTCAAAGCATACGATGATGAACAGCAGCGCGCCCAGCTTTTGATACCAGGAGGTCTTGAGCGGGACGCGTTCGAGCGGCGCTTCGATTGGTGAATGGGGTTCTACGGGTTGCATGCAGCGGCTTCGCGAAACGCTTCCTTTTCTTCAGCCCACTCGGCCGGCGGCTCCTCGGGGGGGAACAATTCCGCCTGTCGCGGATAACCGGTCCAGACCGTATCCGGTGAATGGTCGCGTACCGGCCAGAAGCTGAAGCGGTGCAGCGTAGTGGGCCCATGTTTTTCGAGCGCCTTCCAATGCTCGTCGGTAGTATAGCCCTTGTGATTTTTCAAGCCGTATTGCGGGAAAACCTTGTCCCAGTGACACATGCAGGCGTCTCGCTCCACCTTCGCCAAAATAGACGCAGCCGCGATGCATTGCGATAGCGCATCGCCGTGAATTAGGGCGCGTTGGGCAATGGGGAGGTCGACTGTAATGGCATCGATTAAGAGATAATCCGGTGGCGGATTCAAGCGTTCGACCGCGCGGCGCATGGCCAGGCGGGAGGCTTGGTAGATGTTGATGTGATCGATCTCAAACGCGTCGGCAGCCGCAACGGCCCAGGCCACCGCGCGCTCTCGAATCCGGCCGGCCAGCACTTCACGCCGCTCCCGATCGAGCTGTTTGCTGTCACGTAAGCCGCGGATGGGATTAGCCGGGGACAGAATCACCGCTGCCGCGAAAACAGGGCCGAACAGAGCGCCGCGGCCGACTTCGTCAACACCGGCAATACGCGTGAAACCCTGGGCGCGGGCCTCGCGTTCGTGTTTGGCCTGGCATCTCATCGAATATTAACAGCCACCTCGCCGGTAGAGAACGCGGTAGTGGGCGCTGGGTTCGTTTTTAATCGCGCTCGCGAAGACGAGCCGCCTTGCCCTTCAACTCTCGAAGATAGTACAGCTTGGCGCGTCGCACCCGGCCGGTACGAATCACGTCGATGTGATCCACCACCGGCGCATGGATCGGAAAAATGCGCTCCACGCCTTGTCCAAAGCTGACTTTGCGCACGGTAACGGTTTCGCCTAAACCAGAATTCTTCCGGGCTATGACGGTTCCTTCAAAAGCCTGCAAACGTTCTTTGTCGCCTTCTTTGATCTTTACGTGGACGCGGACGGTATCGCCGGGACGAAACTCCGGCACTTCCGCGCGTTTATGTTTGGCGACGATTTTGGTGAGTAGTGGGTGGGGCATGGTTACAGGTCCTTGAATTCTTTATTGTAATAGATCCGGACGGTTTCGTGCAGTCTTCTGGCGGGCAAGCTCGCGCCGCCAGCGCCGAATCTCCTCGTGATTGCCGCTCAGCAGGACCTCGGGAACCTTCCAGCCCCGGAACTCGGCGGGTCGCGTGTACTGTGGGCAATCCAGCAGACCAGATTCGGTGAACGATTCTTGCAGCGCCGAATCCTCATTGCCGAGCACCCCGGGCAGCAGCCGGGCCACGCAATCCACCACCAGCGCCGCTGCCAGTTCGCCGCCGCTCAGCACGAAATCGCCGATCGAAAGCTCCTCGTCGGCTAAATGCTCGGCCACTCGTTCGTCCACGCCTTCGTATCGGCCGCAGATTAGAAATAGCTCTTTATATTGGCTTATCCGGCGCGCGGCTTCCTGGTCAAACCGCTGGCCCTGGGCCGAAAGGAGCACCAGCCTCTGACCCGGTGAGCGATCGGGCCAGATGCTTTCCACCGCTTCGAAGATCGGCGCAGGCTTAAGCAGCATTCCCTCGCCGCCGCCGAAGGGTCGGTCGTCGACAGTTCGATGGCGGTCATGGGTCCAGTTCCTCAAATCGTGGATGCGGATTTCGATAAGTCCCGCATCGGCGGCCTTGGCGACAACGCCGTGCTGAAAGGGGCCCTGGAAGAAGTCGGGGAAGATGGTCAGGATGTGAAAAACCAAATTCTAGTTTAGTTCGTCCAAACCCGCGGGAAGATTGACGTCAATGCGTTTGCGTTCCAGATCGATATTGATGAGCAGCGCTTTGGCGAAGGGGATCAACATCTCCCGGCCGTCCTGGGTTCGTATTTCCAGTAGCGGGACCCCGCCGGTCTCCTGAAAGTCCTGCACGGTGCCCAGGCGCCGGCCACTTTGATCCACAACTTCACACCCAACTAAATCCGATTGATAGTATTCGCCCGAGGGAGTCGCGGGACGCTGCTCGAGCGGAACCTGAACATCCGCCCCGGCCAAGCGCTCGGCGTCTGTAATCGTATCGACACCTTTGAATTTGAAGATGACGCGATCGCCGTGAATCCAAAAATGCTCCACTTCCATGGGAGCATCATTCACGATGACGTGCGTCACTTCCGCCAATCGGTTGGACAAGGGTAAAGCGGCGAGCTCACCTTTGTTACCGCGCGCTCGGAGCAGGCGGGCGATTGTGACCAGCTTCGGATCGGAGCCTATTCCAGGATCTCCAGAGTAAACCTCCGATTCAGCTTCATCCCTGCGGCTCCCAATAGCGTTCGGATCGAGCGGGCAGTTCTGCCCTGCTTTCCGATGACCTTCCCGAGGTCAGTGGGAGCAACTCTCAGCTCCAACACAGTGACCTGCTCGCCCTGTACTTCGCGGACGATAACCTGGTCAGGTATATCAACGAGAGCTTTCGCAATATCTTCAATGAGTTGCTTCATTTCCAGGTTGCCTCATATAGTGTAGCGCTATGGCCGTCAATCCTCACTGGGATCATTTCCAGGTAGTCCCGCCGGGTTCTCGTGCACGCGTTCTCGAAAACGGCCCTTCAGCCCCATTGCAAGTGAGACGCTATCTTCGCCAAATCTTTCGCGAATCTGATCGACAGTATTAAGTGCCTTACGCCAGCGGTTCGTGTTTTCTTCGCCTATCAGGCTGAGCTGGCCTTCGTCAATTTCGAGCGATGAGGCATGCACGCCGAGCAGCCGGACCTTGGCTTCGTTCTTGCGATTTTGACGAAAGAGGGCGCGGATCTCGCGGAAGATCTCGGTGTCGAGCTGGGTGCCATGATCGAGCGAATGGGCGCGGGTGATGGTGGAGAAATCGGAGTAGCGGAGCTTGAGCTGTACAGTTCGGGCAAACAGTTTGTGTTCGCGGAGGCGGCGGCCTACCATCTCGGAAAGCCGCGCCAGCACGGCTTCCAGCGTTTCGAGATCGGCGGTGTCTTCGTTGAAAGTAAACTCGTGACTGATGGATTTCGGATTGTGCTCTTCACCCACGATGCCATCGAACCAGCCGCCGGCGTCCAGGCCGCGTGACTTTCCGGCGAGCGCGAGCCCCCATTGGCCGAAGTGCTGGCGGAGGAAATCCTCTTCGAGGCGGGCGAGGTCGCCGACTTTGCGAATGCCCCAGGCCTGCAGGTTTTTTTCGGTCACTTTGCCGACGCCCGGGATTTTTCGGATATCGAGCGGGGCAAGAAAGCGCGCCTCCTCAGAAGGGAGTACCCATAGTACGCCGTTGGGCTTGGCTTGATCGGAGGCGACTTTGGCGACCATGCGCGAGGCCGCGATTCCGATGGAGCAATTGAGTCGTGTCTCTTTCTTGACGGCTTCGTGCAGGCGGTGCGCGGCTCGCAGTGGAGGACCATGCAGGCGCTCGGTGCCGGTGATGTCCATGTAGGCCTCGTCGACGGAGGCCATCTCGACTTGTGGTGAGAAGCTCTTCAACACTTTGTAGACTTTGCGCGAGTAATCGCGGTAGCGGTCGGGATGTCCATTGACGAAGATAGCCTGCGGGCAAAGTCGGCCTGCCGTCCGCAGCGGCATGGCGGAGTGAACGCCGAACTTGCGTGCCGCATAAGATGCCGCGGAAACGACGCCGCGCTGATTGGCTTGGCCGCCGACCACGACGGGTTTGCCTATGAGCGAGGGATCGAACAGCTCTTCCACCGAGACGAAGAAGGCGTCCATGTCGACGTGGAAGTAAGTGCTCATTTCAGCCCAGGGAGATACCGCTGGATGTAACGCTCGATGGGATGCGCCGTCCCGGTGACTTGCAGAGCGCCGTCGCGCCGGCCAAGAATCAGCGGGGCGTTTCCGGCGAGTTGGTCTGAAGAATTGCCGGTTTCGAGGAATCGCTGCGATTGCCAGAAGAACACCCATCCAAAATCGGATTCAATAGTGTGTTCGCCCAGGAGACGGAGTTCGACAACGCCATGCGGCCCTCGCCTCGGATGCGCCAAGAGCCAGTGGGTCGCAATTTGCCGTGCCTGCTGGTGGTCGATCATTTTTTCAAGCTCAGGCTTGCTGCGAGCACACGCGGCAGACCCGCCAGATCGTGCTCGACGGCGATATCGGACCATCCGTGATTGAGCATGGCGCACACCGGCTCTAGGGAATTGTAGCCGAGTTCGGCTAGCAGCCAGCCGCCTGGACGGAGGACGCGACGGGCGTCCGCGATGAGGCGCTCATAAATCTCGAGTCCTGTAGGTCCGGCGAACAACGCAACGTGCGGCTCATAATCGCGCACTTCGCGCTGGAGCGCGGGATGATCGGTTTTGGGGACGTACGGAGGATTCGAGACCAGTACGTCGATGCTCCGGTCGGCAATGGTGCTGACTAAATCGCAGGCGAAGAAGGTGACCGGAGCCGAGAGGCTGCGGGCGTTCGCGACGGCGACACACAGGGCGTTGTTTGAAACATCGCTAGCGAGAACGCGGGCTTTGGTTTCGAGCGCAAGTGTGATGGCGATCGCGCCGGAGCCCGCGCCGACATCTAATACGACATCGCCAGCGCGGATGCGGGCGAGGCTGGCCTGAATGAGATGCTCGGTTTCGGGGCGGGGAATCAGGACATCCGGGGTGACGCGAAAATCTCGGCCATAAAATTCCTGGCGTCCAGTGATGTACTGGGTCGGTTTGCCCTTGAGACGTTCGTGAAGATAGCGGCCATAGTGAATCCAGGCGACCTCGGTTAGCTCTTCATCGGAATGCGCGAAAAGGTATACACGTTCGCGCCCGAGAGCGTGCGCCAACAAGACCTCGGCTGTGAGGCGCGGGCCGGTGATGGCGCCTTCCTCTAGCAACTGGGTGCCTTGGAGGAGGGCAGTTTGAAGGGTCATCGGATTTGAAAGGCGTCGGGATGAGTCGCGACGCGGCACGCAAGAGTGCGTGCGCCACAAAAAGCTAGGCGGCTTCGCCTTGATCTTTCAGCTTCTCGGTCTGGTAGTAATCGGTGGCGGCGGTGATCAGCGGATCCAGCCGGCCTTCCATGATCAGGTCGAGCTGATGCAGGGTCAGCCCGATACGGTGGTCGGTCACGCGATTCTGCGGGAAATTATAGGTCCGGATTTTCTCGCTGCGGTCACCGCTGCCCACCTGGCTGCGCCGCTCGGCGCCGATCTGCTGGCGCTGCTTATCGAGCTCGATTTCATACAGCCGCGACCGGAGCACGCGCTCAGCCTTGGCGCGATTCTTGATCTGCGATTTCTCATCCTGGCACGAAACCACCAGACCGGTCGGCAAATGCGTAATGCGCACCGCCGAGTAGGTTGTGTTTACCGACTGGCCGCCGGGTCCCGACGAGCAAAAGGTATCGATCCGGATGTCCTTGGGATCGATCTTGATTTCCACTTCATCGGCTTCCGGCAGTACGGCCACTGTGATGGCCGAAGTGTGCACACGGCCCTGCTGCTCGGTGGCCGGCACGCGCTGCACGCGATGAACTCCGCTTTCGTACTTCAACCGGCTGTAGACCTTGTTGCCGCTCACCAGCGCGATCACTTCCTTGAGACCGCCGATCGACGATTCGCTGCTGGACGTGATTTCCACACGCCACTTCTGCGATTCGGCGTAGCGGGTATACATGCGGAAGATCTCGGCCGCAAACAACGTGGCTTCATCGCCTCCGGTGCCTGCGCGGATTTCGATCACCACGTTCTTTTCATCCAGCGGATCTTTCGGAAGTAGCAGGATCTTCAGGTCTTCCTCGATGCGGACCAGCTCGGGCTCCAGCCGATGCACTTCGTCGCTGGCCATCTGGCGCAATTCCGGATCGGGATCCTCGAGCATCTGGCGGCCTTCGTCGTAGTTGTGTTTGACCTGCTTGTACTCGCGGTACTTGTTGACGACCTCTTCAATGTCGCTGCGCGATTTGGCAGTCTTCCGGTAATTCTCCGAGTCGTTGATAACCGCCGGATCGGTCATCTGGCGCGTGAATTCCTCGAATCGCGCTTCGATGTCGTCAAGTCTTTGCGAATATTGCATGGAAGGCTCCCGCTTTGAGCCCGTGCGTTAAGCGATTACGAGCTCGCCGCCCTGGGACTTTTCGAGGTCCATGGCTTGCTCCAAGGCATGGATTGCCACCGCAGCCTGCTCATCGGCGGGAGGCTTGGTGGTGATGCGCTGCAACCAGAGACCTGGGGTCACGAGAGTCGCAAGCAGCCCTTGCTGGTGTTTCGAGGCGAAACGGATCAGCTCGTAGCTCACCCCGACGATCAAAGGCAGCAATGCGATCCGGGCTACGAATTTGAGCAGGAACGAATCGAACGGCAGGAAGGCGTAAATTGGGATCGCCAGCAGCATCAGCACGATGAGGAAGCTGGTGCCGCAGCGCGGGTGGAAAGTGACGAATTTCTGGGCGTTCTCGACTGTGACGGGCTTGCCCGATTCGAAATTGAAGACCACCTTGTGCTCGGCGCCGTGATATTCCCACACTCGTCGCATATCCTTCATTCGCGAAACCACCAGCAGGAACGCTAAGAATAGGACCATGCGGATGACGCCGTCCATCAGATTCACAGCCAGTCGGCTATGCACGGCCGGGATCGCGTCACCGATTTTCGTGGCGAGAAGCAGCGGCACGAACTTGTACATGAAAAGGAAGAACAGCAGCGAGAATGCGAGATTCATTCCCATCATCCAAGGCGACAGCTCTACGGGCTTTTCGCCCTTGTCGGCCATGGTCTTATTTATCGCTTCCAGGCCGACGTTGACCGAAAACCGGAGCGCCCTTACTCCCAGCCACATGGCGTGGCCCAAAGTGCCGACGCCGCGGAAGATGGGGAGTTTGAAGATGGGATACTTTTCCGAGACGCGCGGCAGGGGGCTCATCTCCGTGACGATCTCGCCGTCGGCTTTGCGCACCGCGACACAATAGCTGTGCGGAGCGCGCATCATAACGCCCTCCATCACGGCCTGGCCGCCGACGAGGGTTTCCTCGCCACTTTCCAAAATAGGCAACATCTGCAGGTGCGCGTTGAGGCGCAAAAAGCTTCTAAGAGACAAGGGGATAGACTCCTTCTTGATTATAAGCCCTTTGGCGGTCAATAGGGGAGCGGAGGGACCGTGGGCTTGGCCGTTTAGAATTTGCTCCGGAGAAACTCGAAAATTACATAGCCGACGAGTCCGGCGGAAATGGCGATCGCAAAATTCGTGGAGGTCAAAATGTCTGTGACAGCCCAGGCCAGGCCCATTTTCCGTCCCTGCCCGGAGCGCTCAAACTCGCCCATTAGAAGGTTGGAATAGAACAGGAAAACGATAAACCCGACTTCGATCAGCGCTCTCAAGACCGCCTTCTTCACGGGGGAGTAGCTTCCGTGGCTTAATGCGGAAGGTCGCCGGTCGGCTTCTGGCTGGTGATTTCGTTGAAAGCGTCCTTAACCTGCGGCGGCAGTGAGTTCGGGCTGACCCAGTTCTTCACACTATCGGGAAGTTGGAGCGCGGCCATCTGCTTGCCGTTCTGAGTCTTGACCAGATCGTCGATTTTCATGCCGCTCTTGATAGCCGCGGCCACCGCCTTGTGCAGTTCGATCATGAAGGCTCGCTGGCCTACCAACACATCTTTGCCACCGGAGGGCCCGTGTCCGGGAAGCACATGCTCGACGTTCAGCTTCATCGCGGCCTCCACTACCTTGGGCCAGTTGCCGATGTTACCGTCGGCGGTGTAATTATACGGCCCATTCACGACCGCGTCGCCGGTACAGAGGACCTTTTCGGCGGGCAAGTAGACGAACCCGTCACCGCGCGTGTGGGCCCAGCCGAAGAACCGGAATTCCACGCGGCGCGTGCCATCGGTCATGACGTGCGGGCTGTCGGTGAAAGTCTGCTTGGGCGGCTCGGGATGATCGGAGTGCATGTCGGCGACATCCTTGCGCTGTTTCATGGTGGACTGCCAGCGCGCCGGCTCATAGCGCTTCATTTCATCGGCGACACCTTGATAGGCGATGGTGACGGCGCCCATCTGGGTCCAGACCGCGTTGCCGTAGGCATGATCGCCGTGGTGGTGCGTGTCAAAGACGAACTTGACCGGCTTGGAGGAGACTTTCTTGGCGTCCTCAATCACCTTGCGAGCGCCGCTGGGGAAATTGGCATCGATGACGATGAGGTAATCCTTCATTTCGATGATGGTGTTGTTGCAGTGGCCCTCGTTTTGGATATCGCCTTCGCGGAACCACACGCCGGGGGCGATTTGCTTGACGGAGTTGGGCTGGGCATCGCTTCGGGTGAGGAGGAAGCCGAGCGAGAGGAGCATCAGGAAGGCGGTAAGCAGCAGCGGGCGCGCGAATTTCATATTGGGAAGATTGTACCGAACTTGAGGGCAGGCTGGTTCGCTATTCTGGAAGCAATGCTCCGCTACCATGTGGCTTATTACTTACCGGCGGGGGACGATCGCATGGTCGTGGCGGAGGTCCTGGACTTTCCCGGCGTGGTGAGCCAAGGTTTCGATCTAGCCGATGCTCGCCTGATGATCGCGAGCGCGCTTGAGGATGTGGCGCAGATGCATCTGGAGGAAGGGAAGGCCTTACCTGTACCGAACCCGGATGCGGCGGATGCGGATGCCGATTTGATTGAACTGCTGCCGCTGTCCGTGGGTGTTGGCACACAGAAATTGTGAAGCGCCACGAGCTAGTGGCTCACCTGCAGCGCAACGGTTGTCGGCTTGAACGCGAAGGTGGCCGACACTCGATTTTCATCAATCCGCTGAATCGCGCCAAGGCCCCGGTTCCCCGGCATGCGGAAATCGACAATCGTCTCGCGGTAATAATTTGTCGGCAACTAGGCGTGCCTTCGATTAAGCATTAATTTCGATTAGGCATAAATGACGTTCAAAGAACGCGGGCGCCACGCTACAATGAAAATTCCTGGGAGGTGGCATGGCGGCTCTGAAGCGCCGGGCATCGGTCGCGGTCAAGATTGGCAACGTGTGGGTGGGTGGCAATCACCCGATCGTGGTCCAGTCCATGACCAACACGGATACGGCCGACGTCATGTCGACCGTCAATCAGGTGATGGCGCTTGCTCAGGCGGGCTCGGAACTCGTCCGCGTCACCGTCAACACCGAAGCGGCCGCCCAAGCGGTTCCGAAGATTGTCGACACGCTGGACAAGTTCGGCGTCCGGGTTCCCATCATCGGCGATTTCCACTACAACGGCCACATCCTGCTCAAGAAATATCCGGATTGCGCGCGAGCGCTGGCGAAGTACCGCATCAATCCGGGCAACGTGAATATCGGCAAGAAGCACGACGACAATTTTCGGACCATGATCGACGCCGCGATCGAATACGACCGGCCGGTGCGCATCGGCGTCAACTGGGGCTCGCTCGATCAGGCTCTGCTCACCAGCATGATGGACGAGAATTCGCAACTCGCTGAGCCCCTCGATGCCAAAGAAGTCACAATGAACGCGATCGTGGCCAGCGCGGTGCGTTCCGCCGAGGCTGCCGAGCACTATGGCTTAGGCCGCGACAAGATCATCCTGAGTGCTAAGGTCAGCGGTGTTCAAGATCTCATCGCGGTTTACCGAAAACTGGCCGCGCAGTGCGATTACACCCTGCATCTGGGTTTGACTGAAGCGGGGCTAGGATCGAAGGGGATCGTCGCGACGACGGCCGCGATGGGCGTGCTGCTGCAAGAGGGCATCGGCGATACGATTCGCGCTTCGCTCACGCCGCTTCCCAACGGCGACCGCACCGATGAGGTCATCGTATGCCAGCAGATTTTACAGGCCCTGGAGCTACGCAGCTTTACGCCGCAAGTTACCGCGTGCCCGGGCTGCGGCCGGACGACCAGTACATTTTTCCAGGACATGGCCGACCAGATCCAGACTTATTTACGCGAGCAGATGCCGATCTGGAAGGGCAAATACTCTGGCGTCGAAGAAATGAAGGTGGCGGTGATGGGCTGCGTGGTGAACGGGCCCGGCGAATCGAAGCACTCCAACATCGGCATTTCACTGCCAGGCACATTTGAGGAGCCGGTGGCGCCGGTGTACGTCGACGGCAAGCTTTCAACTACGCTGCGCGGCGACCGCATTGTGGCCGAGTTTATCCAAATATTGGACAAATACGTCGACCGCAGATATGCCGAGCGCGCCGCGGAGACGACCTCGGTCTAGTGGGCCGCGCCCTTCCTATTTATCGCGTTCGAGCCCAAAACATAGCCGCCGAGTCCGCCAATAAGATTCACGACGATCAAGTAGCCGCGACGTATGGTTTTCGCCGTGGGCTGGTTCCGGGCGTCACGGTCTATGGCTACATGACGGCTCCGATCGTAGAAATGGCGCCGGAATGGTTGGAGCGTGGATCGATGAAGCTCCGATTGATCGAGCCCTTCTACGACGGCGACGAAGTAATTGTTCGAGCGGAAGCCGGCGACGATGAAACAATCGCCGTTACGGCGGAACGAGCGGACGGGACGGTCTGCGCCCGGGGCACAGCCTCGATTCGGGACGCTTCGCTGCCTCACCCGCAGCCATTACCGCAGCATTCGCCGCCCGCGATGGATCAGCGCGCCGCGCCTTCGCGCGACAACGTAATTCCGGGCGAGCCGTTGGGGACTATGGTTGAGCCTCTCGATCTGAGTGGCTGGCGGCCCTATGCGGAACGGCTGCTGCAATATTCCAACGAGGTACTGGCCCGCAATTTCCGTCTCGGTCCCTGGATTCACACCGCCAGCGAAATCGATAACTGGGGCATCGCGCACGAGGGTGACGAGATCTCCGCTCGCGGCCGCGTTCGAGAGCGATTCGATCGCAAGGGGCACGAGTTCGTAGTGGTCGATGTGGCGCTTCTGGTTGGAGAACGGCTGATCCAGACGGTGCGGCACACGGCGATCTACAAACCGCGAAGAATCGATGCGGTTTGACGCTAATCCGCTAGCTGCTTTCACCTACTCCCGCCGAAGGACTCCTGGTGCCGCCGCTGTTTCGTCACTCGGTCGAAGAGATCCGCGACGTCTATTAAGGTACGCCCACTAGTGTCCGCACGAGTGCGGACACGGCACGCAAGAGTGCGCGCGCCACGTACGACCCGGTAAGCTAAACTCGATGGCCGTGCTTCGACTAACCTTTCTCTTGATCGCGCTACTTCCCCTGACCGCGCAGCAATTCTCGCCCGATCTCTACGCTGGACTACGCTGGCGCACGATCGGGCCTTATCGCGGCGGACGGACCGTAGCCGCTGCCGGCATTCCCTCGCAACCGAATGTCTTCTACATTGCCGCCAACGACGGCGGCGTTTGGAAGACCGACGATTACGGCCGGACGTGGAATCCGCTCTTTGACGACCAGCCCACCGGCTCTATCGGTGCGCTGGCCATAGCGCCATCCGATCCCAACATCATTTATGCCGGCAGCGGCGAGGGACTGCAGCGGCCCGATCTTTCGGTCGGCAACGGCATCTACAAATCGACCGACGCGGGCAAGACCTGGCGGCATCTCGGACTCCGCGACGGTCAACAGATTCCGGCGATTTTGGTCGACCCGGGCGATCCCAATCGCCTGTTCGTCGCAGTGCTTGGCCATCCCTACGGGCCGAACGCGGAACGCGGGGTGTTCCGTTCGACCGATGGCGGCGAGACCTGGCAGAAGGTGCTGTATAAGGACGAGAACACGGGCGCCATCGATCTCGCATTCGATCCCACGAATCCGCGCACGATCTACGCCGTCTTGTGGGCGGCGCGGCAGGGTCCTTGGGAGAACGGCGAGTGGTCCGGCCCGAACAGCGGCCTCTTCAAATCCACCGATGGCGGAACAACCTGGCAGCAACTCACCGGCGGACTCCCCACTCCTGCGCAAGGGCTCGGACGCATCGGGATCGCGATCGCGCCCACTGACCCCACCCGCATGTACGCGTTGGTGGAAGCGAAGCCCAGCGCGCTCTACCGCTCCGACGACGCCGGCGTTAACTGGCAGCGCATCAATACCGAAGCGCGCATCTCAGGGCGAGGCTCCGACTTCGCGGGCGTGCGCGTGGATCCGAAGAATAAGGACGTCATCTATGTGGCGAATACGTCGACGTATCGTTCGGTCGACGCCGGGCAATCGTTCACCGCGATCAAAGGCGCGCCCGGGGGCGACGATTATCACACCATCTGGATTAATCCCGAGAATCCGCGAATTGTCCTGCTCGCCAGCGACCAGGGCGCGACCATTAGCGTCAACGGCGGCCAGACCTGGAGCTCCTGGTACAACCAGCCGACGGCGCAGTTCTATCACGTGATCACCGACAACCGATTTCCGTATTGGGTTTATGGCGGCCAGCAGGAAAGCGGATCGGCCGGAGTTGCCAGCCGTAGTGATTACGGAGAAGTCACATTTCGCGAGTGGCATCCGGTGGCGGTGGAAGAGTACGGCTACGTCGCGCCAGATCCGCTGAATCCGAACCTGATCTATGGCGGAAAGGCGACGCGCTTCAATCAGACCACGGGCGAAGTGCAGGAAGTTGGCCCAGCAGTGTTGCGCGGCGGGAAATACCGATTTGTTCGCACCATGCCAATTCTTTTCTCGCCGGTAGACCCGCACGTCTTGTACCTGGCGTCGCAGGTTTTGTTCAAGACCATCAACGGCGGGCACAGTTGGGAGGCGATCAGTCCGGATCTGACGCGAGAGAAATACGAAATACCTGCGAGCGTGGGCATCTACACCGAGGACGCGCGCAAAGAGGCGACGCGGCGCGGAGTAATCTATGCCGTTGCGCCGTCACATAAGGACATAAACGTCATCTGGGCGGGAACGGACGACGGACTGATTCACGTCACGCGTGACAGCGGCAAGACCTGGAAGAACGTCACGCCGCCCGACCTGACGCCGTGGAGCAAGGTGTCCATCCTAGAGGCTTCGCACTTCGACGATCTCACCGTGTACGCGGCAATCAATCGCTTCCGGTTGGACGATCTGAAGCCGCACATCTATCGCACGCACGATGGCGGGAAGACCTGGAAGGAGATTGTCGCGGGATTGCCTGAAGGCCCGATCAATACGGTCCGCGAGGATCCCGTTCGCAAGGGCCTGCTGTTCGCGGGCAGCGAGCTGGCGGTCTATGTATCGTTCAACGATGGCGATAGCTGGCAGCCGCTGCGGCTCAATATGCCGGCGATTTCGATTCGCGACATGGTGATCCACGAGAACGACCTGGTGGCGGGCACGCATGGCCGCGGCTTCTGGATTCTGGACGATATCTCGCCACTGCGCCAGATCAGCGCTCAGATAGCGGCTTCCGATGCGGTCCTGTTCCGGCCGGCCGCCGCATACCGGATTCGTCGCGACAATTACCCAGATACTCCGCTGCCGCCCGAGGAACCAGCCGGCCAGAATCCGCCCGACGGCGCCATCCTTTATTACTACTTGAAGTCGCCGGCCTCAGCGCCTGTGACCCTCGAAGTTTTCGACAAGGGCGGGAAGCTTGTACGACGCTACGCTAGTGATGATAAACCCGAGCCGGTCGATCCATTATTGAATGTTCCGACTTATTGGATCCGGCCGCCGCAGTTTCTCGCGGCCAACCCGGGCATGCATCGCTTCGTCTGGGATCTTCATTATCCACCGCCCGATGCGCTGCGCCACGAATATCCGATCTCAGCGATATATCGCGACACACCACGCTATCCGCTCGGTCCGGCCGTGATGCCGGGCCAGTACACCATCAAGCTCGCAGTCGACGGCGTGAGTTACACGCAGCCGTTGACGGTGAAAATGGACCCGCGCGTCAAGACGCCGTCGGCTGGCCTGCTGCAGCAGTTCACGCTGGCCACCAGAGTGACTGGCATGATGCACCGGGATTTCCAGGCGCTCCAGGAGATCCGCGAGCTGCGATCGAAGCTCGGCCAGCAGAATCCGGATCTCGAAAAGCAGGTAGCGGCGCTCGAAGGGGGTAGCCGCCGGCCGCCCGGGGACGAAGATGAAGACGAGGATGCCGGCGGTCTAACGAAGCTTAACAACGACTTGAACACTGTGCTGGGCGTGATCGAAGGCGCCGACGCGACACCGACCACGCAGGCGGCGGCCACGGTGGGCGAACTCGAGCGGCGGCTACAATCGCTACTGGCCAAATCGCGCGAACTCAAGGCTAAGGCCAAGTAGTCCGCCAGTTGTGCCAATTTGTCTTGGATTGATGGTGCAAAAGAGCTGAATACGGCAAGACACGCCTACTTTTCTTGTGTTTAGCGGACCTTACCCTATTGGTAATAGGAATGCCGCCGAATAAGATGATGATGGCTGTTTCGCCGACGATTCCGCGCTATAAAGATCATTTAGCGCAGGCTCTCGCCTTGGCCAATGACCTCCCGCCGCTGTCGCCGCTAGCTCGGCACTTGCTGGCGACCATATCCGCTCCTGGAGAAGGCCCATCGCTGCGCGAGGTGGCTAGCTGGATCGAAAAAGACATCATGACTTCGGGTAAGGTCCTGGCCCTGGCCAACTCGGCTTTGTATGGCCGGCTGGTGCCGACGCTGTCAGTACGCAAGGCGGTGGCTCGGCTGGGAATCAATCCGCTGCGCAATCTGATCTTTCACGAGTCGATGACCAAGGTTTGGAGCCAACTCCCCACTCCGGTGCAGTGGTCGTCAATCCGCTTCAATACGCATTCGATCGCCACTGCTGTATTTTCGGAGATCATCGCATCCGCGTTGGCGCCGGAACACACCGAGCTTGCGTTTCTGGCGGGAATGTTCCACGACACGGGCCGGCTCATCATCGCGGTTCTTTTGCACGATCAGCTAGATATTCTGGAAGAACTCAATCGGCATGAGCATCAGGATCTGGAAACAGTGGAGAAAGAACTGGTTGGATTTACGCACTCGGAAGTTTCCGCTATCGTTGCCCGATCCTGGAACTTGCCCGTCTCTATCGAGACTGCGGTTCGTTATCATGAAAGTCCTAATGCGGATCCAGCCCGGGGTGAGTCCGACAAGATTCTGCTGAGCCATATCGTGAATGCCGCCGACCGGTGCGTGGATTGCCAAGGCTTTTCGATCAGCGGCGCACATCGGGAAGAAGACGATAAGCTCGCAATATTGCGCCAGTTAGGTCCAGGCTTCGAGGACTCATCGGTCTTGTCGAGGTTCGATAGCGAGTTGGAGATCCTGCTCGATATCCTGTGAGTTGAGTCGCGGCAGATCCAAGACTGCCCCGCTCCTCCGGCACTCAGAGCCAACAAATCGATAAGCTGAAGGTATGGTTGTCGCCGGCCGCCGTAGGTCCATCGCATTCTTCATTGCGCTAGGCATCGGCCTGATTTCGGTCATGATTCTCCTGTACATCGGGTGGGTCTTGCTTAATTGGCGCACCGGAATTCTGCTGTTCTTGGCCACGATATTGGCCTTGACGATCATCAGTGGCGTAGTGTTGAACACGACTTTTCTGGTTCGCGAGATAAGACGGAACGAGCAGCATGACGCCTTCATCAATGCGGTCACGCATGAGCTGAAGACCCCGGTCGCATCCATCCGGCTTTACCTGGAGACCCTTCAGACCCGCGCCGTGGACGAGCCCAAGCGCCAGGAATTTTACCGCACCATGGTGGAGGACAGCGACCGTCTGCTGGCGACCATCGAGCAGGTTCTGCGGACCGGAAGAATCGGTTCCCCCATCCACCATAAGCCCAATCTCGCGCGGCTGAACGTCAACGGCGTCGTCGAAGAGTGCCTTACGCGTGCTCGCACATTGCATCATCTTCCCGCCGAATCACTCCAATACCAGCCTGGCCCGGCTATCACGATTTTGGGTGATCTGGACGAGGTGCGCGCGGCAGTTTCCAATTTAATCGACAACGCTGTGAAGTATTCAGACAGCGACGTGAACGTGGTGGTCGAAACCGCGCCGGTCGACGGCAAGTTCGTAACAGTGCGGGTCAAGGATCAGGGCGTCGGAATTCCGAAAATCGAGCTCAAGCAGATATTCAAGCGCTTCTACCGCGTTCCAGGTCCATTGGCGGCGCGCGTGAAAGGAACCGGCCTCGGTTTGTATATCGTCCGTTCGGTAGCCAAACGGCACGGCGGCCGCGCTTGGGCGGAAAGCGAGGGTCCCGGACGCGGCAGCACCTTTGTTCTGCAGCTACCCATTGTCAGATGAGCCGTGTCCTGGTGGTAGAAGATGAGCAGCACCTCGCCGATGGTTTGCGATTCAACCTGGAAGCCGAGGGTTACGAAGTTCAGGTGGTGGACACGGGCGAATCCGCGCTAGATACTTTGCGCACCGAATCGAATCGATTTGATGTCGTAATCCTGGATGTCATGCTCCCCGGCAAGGACGGTTTCGCCGTTATGTCGGAGATGCGGCAGACCGGACAGTTCATTCCAACTCTGATGCTTACAGCGCGCGGCCATCCGGATGATGTGCTGCAAGGCTTCGCCGCTGGCGCAGACGATTACCTGACCAAGCCTTTCGAGCTATCCATTCTAACCGCGCGAATCCGCGGATTACTGCGTCGCAGGGAGTGGTTGCGAGCCGACGCGGCGGTGGCGAGCACTGCCGTGCCCCAACCCGAGGACGCTTTCACCTTTGGCGACAAATCGGTGGATTTCGACCGCCTGGAGTTGCGTGTTCGCGATCAGATATTTCCATTGACGCTCATGGAAGCCAATGTTTTGCGCTACCTGATCCAACGCGAAGGCAAGCACGTCTCGCGTAAGGCCATGCTTGCCGAAGTTTGGGGTTTGCACGAAGACACCGACACTCGCGCCATCGACAACTTCATCGTGCGCTTGCGCCGTTATATCGAAGATGATCCCAGCCGTCCGCGCCACTTGGTGACCGTTCGGGGCGTCGGATATTGCTTCATTGCGGCGCCGGTCTCGACATGAAACGGGCGATTGCGTGTTTACTGCTGGCGGGTGCGTTAGCGTGGACCCAAGAGATCGCAGTGGGGAAGATTTTGGTTGCCAGCAGGAAATCGCACGACGCCGATTTTGCCGGGACCGTGATTCTGCTGGTCCGGCACAATCAGCAGGCCACCGTCGGGCTATTCCTAAATCGTCCGTTGAACGTTCCACTATCGGAGGTCTATCCCGACCTGAAGGGCGCGCAATTGAAGCTGTATGCCGGTGGTCCGCTAACGGTAGGAATCCGGGCGCTGTACCGATCCCGCGCCAAGCCCGCAGAGGCCGCGCATATTCTCGATGATGTGTTCATGATTTCCACCAAGACTCTGCTCGGCAAGATGGCCGCGGCTGAGACGCCCCCCAGCGTGTTCCGCGTTTATGCCGGTTACACCGGTTGGGCCGCTGGTCAACTGAACGACGAAGTCGGTCGCGGTCTGTGGCATATTTTTGCGGGAGACGCAGGTGTCGTCTTCGATCCCCACCCCGAAACAGTCTGGTCGCGACTCATTGGCCGCCTTCCGCGGGCAGACAATCATTTCAGGATGCGGAACATGTTCGAAAAGTCATCGGTCCAGGCGCGGAAGCCAGTATAGGGCTTGAGAACCTGACCGGCGGCGAACAGCTTCGGCTGGGTTTCACGCACGTTGGGCTCGGCAATGAGAACCCAGTCGGCATTCTTGCAGAAGGTATCTTCTTCGGGGGCGTCGTAGGAATAAAACAGAGCGATTCTTCCAACCGCAGCGGCGCCGCGTTCCATTACCGGACGGAGATCCAGGTGTTTGTTCGAAACGTTGACTGCCAGAATTCCCCCAGGCTTCAAGTGACGCAGGTACGTCTGAAACGCCTCGCGTGTGATGAGGTGCACCGGTACGGAATCTCCCGAGAACGCATCCATCACCAGGACATCGAACTGCTGGCTGGCCTCGCGCTCGAGCGAAAGCCGGCCGTCACCCAGCACAGTCTCGACCTGGGCGGGCGTGTCGCCCAGATAAGTAAATTCGCTGCGCGCGATATCGAGCACCAGTGGATTGATTTCGTAAATCCGAATGGTATCCCCGGGCCTTCCATACGCCGCGAGCGTGCCGCAGCCTAATCCTAAAATCCCGATCCGCCTGGGGACTCCCGGCTTCACCGCGAGCATCGCATAGGCCACGCCAGTGCCGTGGCAAAAATAGGAGATCGGCTCTCGCCGGAATTTCGCATCCAGAATCTGCTCGCCGTGATTGATCACTCCATGAAGCAGTTTGCGGTGGACGAAGTTATCGTCCTCGTCCTTAACGTCCTGCACGCGCAGTTGTCCGTAGAAGTTACGGCGCGCCAGCCGATAGCCGGCCAGGGAATCATGAACGATGATTCCGAGAAAGACCAGATATGCCGCAACCAGAGCGATCAGTCCACCGCTCAACACCCGGCCCCACCGCTGCTGGAACCACTCGCTATGGGCCGCGAGCAACACGCTGGCCGCGAGAATCGCGCACAGGCACAAGCCAATCGGAAATTCTTCATAGCCGTTGAAGACATTTGGAGCTACCAGCGCAACGAAGATTCCCCCCGTCGCGCCGCCGACCGAGAGCATAGTGTAGAACAGGGTCAGGTAACGGGGATGCGGCCTCAAACGGACCAGTTCGCCGTGGCACACCATGCAGCAGAAGAACAACGCCGAGACGGCCATCACGACTGTCCAGCCGATCTTGAAGACGCCATTGGGGTGTTTTAGCAGGTACGCGAGCAGACCCAGGGCCGCTGCCAGCAGCGGATAAAAGATAGCGCGCACATATAACCGCGGCGAGTCGAAACAGATAATGAAGGTGAGCAAATAGATGCTGAGTGGCAGGACCCAGAGGAACGGGATGGCGGCCACATCCTGCGTCAAATAAGTAGTCACTGAGAGCAACAGGATAGACCCACAGGCGGCCAGTGCGATCCATAGCAACAGCAGAGGCCAACGCGGCGGCGTGCCCGAAACAGCTGCTTTGGTGGATTCGCTTACATCAGCCTTTGCGGCACCTCGCGCGCTAAACCAGGCCGCGGCGGCGCATAGCGCAGCAAAAGTGGTGTAAGCGATCGACCACATCACGCCTTGGTGGCGGGTGGTGAAATTAGGTTCCAGCAGCGCCGGGTATGTGAGCAGCGCAGCCATGGACGCGAGGTTTGAGAGAGCATAAAGCCGATACGGCGTTTTGCCCTGCCGTCTTGCATACCAGGCCTGTAACAGTGGACTCGTGGAAGACAGCAGGAAATAAGGAATACCGATGCTGATGGCTAGTAACTTTAGAATCTGCCACGAAGGATGGTCCACTCCTGTGACACTGCGTACCGCGTCGGGTCCGATCGGAAGCACCACGACACTTGCCAGCAGCAGGGCCGAGTGAACCATCGCTTGTCTCGAAGCGCGCAGGTGCTCATTGAGCCAGTGTGCGTAGGCGTAGCCAAGCAACAGAACTACCTGGAAGAAGAGCATGCATGTGCTCCACACTACCGAGGAGCCGCCGAAGGAAGGCAGGATGATTTTGGCGATAAGCGGCTGAATTTGAAATAGCAGGAAAGCGCCGAGAAAAATCACCCATGCATAGAGCACCATGTAAAGGTCGAAGGTGTCAGTATACTATGCGGTGTCCGAATGCCGGGGCGTGCGAATGCCTGTTGACAAGCCCACGAGGCGCATGCGACATTACCTCCGAGGAGGGCTGTCTTCATCATGAAGAGTAAGATGCTGCCATTGTTCGCCGCGGGTCTATTCTTGGCCTGTCTTCCCGTTTGTGCCCATCACGGCGATGCAGGCCGCTATGAGGATAACCTGACCATCCTGAAGGGGACCGTTGTGGATGTGCAACTGATCACTCCGCATTCCATCGTCGTTCTGGACGTGCCTGATGAAAACGGAAAAGTGGTGCGTTGGCAGGCGGAAATGGGCGGCAGAACCGCCATGATCAAGGACTTCGGCTGGACCACCGACACTATCAAGCCCGGCGACAGAATCACCCTCACCGGCCGTCGTGTGAAGAGCGGCGGGCCATACATGAATTTGACCGACCGAGCCAACATCGTGATGACCGACAGCGGCAAAGAAATCTTCCGCACGAAGAACTACGGGACTGAAGAACGCAAGCGTCCGGCGGCCGGTTACGGTAATCCCAATCAGTAGCCATCAGCCGGACGAGCCGGCGCCAAATGACCAGCAGAAATATTTCGGCACTCCTCCTGTTGTGCATCGCCGCGCTCGCAGTGTCCGCCCTGGCCCAAACACACTCGGCAGCCCCTTTATCTTCCTCTGTGGCGGGCCTGAAAGAGGTTGCGTATCTCAAGGCATCGAACACCGAGGCGAACGACCATTTCGGCAACGGAGGCACGTTGGATGGTCACGGAGTCGCGCTCAGCGGCGATGGCAACACTCTGGCCGTGAGCGCTCCTTATGAGAGCAGCGGCTCCAAAGGCATCAATGGCGACCAGAACGACAACTCAGTCTACAGTTCCGGCGCGGTTTACGTCTTTATCCAAAAGAACGGCGCGTGGAGCCAGCAGGCCTACATCAAACCGTCCAACCCGGGTCTGAGTTATCGATTCGGACACGTCGTGTCGCTGAGTCAGGACGGCAACACCCTGGCAGTCTCGGCTCACTTCGAGGCCAGCGCGGCCAAGGGCATCAATGGCGACCAGAACGATAGATCGATTCCGCAAGCCGGCGCGGTCTACGTCTTCACTCGCACAGGCACAACCTGGAGCCAGCAGGCTTATGTAAAGGCATCCAACACCGGCGAGAAGGCGATTGGAAAGCAGCCATCGAAAGGTGATCAGTTCGGATTCTCCATCGGGCTAAGCGCCGACGGCAACACGCTGGCGGTGGGCGCGATCTCCGAAGACAGCGGCGCCAAGGGCATCAACGGAGATCAGAACGACAATTCGCTGGTGTC
This sequence comes from Bryobacteraceae bacterium, assembly GCA_035569875.1. Taxonomy (GTDB): domain Bacteria; phylum Acidobacteriota; class Terriglobia; order Bryobacterales; family Bryobacteraceae; genus Palsa-89. Next base: position 24,842 of record DATMMD010000064.1, on the reverse strand, counting down.
GTCCGGCGCGGTTTACGTTTTCACACGCAGCCGTGCCACCTGGAGCCAGCAGGCATATGTGAAGGCCTCCAACGCCGACGCCAACAATTTGTTCGGCTATTCAGTCGGGCTGAGTGCCGACGGCAATACGCTGGCCGCCAGCGCTTACGACGAAGGCGGTATTTCCAGGCAGATTAATGGACCTCAGGAGAAAGGCCGCCGGGGCTCGGGCGCGATCTACGTCTTCACGCGCACTGGGGCCAGTTGGGCGCAGACCGCGTATCTCAAGGCCTCGAATGCTGAACAAGAGGACTCGCTCGGGTACGCGATTGCTATCAGCCAGGATGGCAACACCGTAGTGGGCGGCGCCGCGGACGAAGACTGTTTCGCAGCCGGAATCAACCCTCCGGGATGCGATAACGACTACAAAACCGATACGTCCACCGGCGCAGTTTACGTTTTTGTTCGCGACGGCAACACCTGGATCCAGCAAGCTTTCATCAAATCATCGCATCCGAACAAAGAGGACTGGTTCGGATCGCGGCTGAACGTCAGCGGTGACGGTAATACGATTGCCGTAGGCGCTCAACTCGAGAATGGCGGGTCGAAAGGCATCAACGGCAATCAGACCGATCTGTCGGCGGAGGATTCGGGGGCCATCTACTTGTTCACTCGCACCGGTACGACGTGGGTGCAGAAGGCCTACATCAAAGCGTCGAATGCGGAGGCCTATGATGAGTTCGGAAGCGCCATGGCGTTGAGTCGCGACGGAAAAATCCTGGCCGTAGGCGCCCGCAGCGAGGCCAGTGCGGCCAAGGGCATCAACGGGGATATGAAGGACAACTCGGCGATGGGCGCCGGGGCGGTGTATATCTTCACGAATCAGTAAGCGAGCTGACGCGCAACGTGATCCGCGCGCGTGTTCAATCCGAATTCACGCGAGAACAGCTCGCCCAGCGTATGGATGCTACCGCGAGAGTAAAATTGCCGCTGGCCTTGTTATTCTGAACCCATGGGTGCCAAAACCGGACTGTCCGTCGAAGAGTACCTGCACACCAGCTTCCCGGATCTCGACCGCGAATACCGGGATGGCGAACTCGTGGAGAGAAGATTGCCCGATTATCTGCACGGGAAAACGCAGCTACTCCTGGCTGCGTTTTTCGCTGCTTTGCGAAAGCGGCTTTCCATTTTTCCTTGCACTGAAACGCGGATGAAAATCCGCAGCCGGCGGTACGTGATCCCGGACTTAGCGGTCTTCTGGCCCAAAGAGCCGATAGGAGTGCCGGAAACGCCTCCGCTGGTTGCCATCGAGATTCTTTCACTAGATGACCGGCTCGCCGAAGTTCGCGACAGGCTGAGTACAAGGCTTGGGGCGTCGCGCATGTCTGGCTAGTGGATCCGCACTCGCGGCGGATGTACATGTACGAGGCCGGTCTTCTTGAAGCGCAGTCTCTCAAGATTTCCCAGCTGGGCATCGAACTCGCTGCCCCGGACATTTTCGAGTGAGAACCACTCAGAACGCCCAGAACCCACCAGCGCGCGATCCCTAATTCTTGGGTTTGGCGAACCTCGCCGGGTCGATCGCGACGTTCGACCGCACTTCGATTAGTTCGACAGTTTCGCGGCCGTCCAGCCAGGTCATCGTCCACCGAAAGGGCACCTTGACTCCCGAAACCTCGCGATAATCCGAATAGTCATACTGGGTTGGCATTCGGCCCACTGGCGAGCTGGCATAGCGCACCAGCCGCACCAGCAACCCCGACTCCATATCGAAATACAAGGTAGCGATTGCGTTCCCACTGGCGCTGGTTCCCTGGACCACTTGGACCTTGTGATTGTCAATAGTCACTGGACGGCCAACCCGCCATTGGCCGAGCGATTCCTTAATCCGCCCAGGAAAAGTCAGTTCGGCATCCAGCTTCGCGCCTTCCAGTTCCCCTCCCGTGAGTGGGACCACGGCCACCGGGCGCAGTGGCGCTGCGATCCAACCGCTGCGGCCGTCGTAGGTAGTGGTGCTGTCGCCGTTCGCCGTATGGATAACAACGGTGCGTTGACGTGGCGACACCGCAAAAATCTCGATGGGCCGCCTATCGCTCTCTGGCCCGTATCCCGAGCTGCTGCCCTTTGCCACGAAACTGCTGACCTTGGCGAGCCGCTCGGCGCCACCCAGCGCGACGACGTATTTTTCAAAAAGTTGATCAACGAAAGGCGCATCCGGAGCCTGCTGGACCATCTCGTCGTCGTCATCAGGCGGCGCGCCGTACAGCGCGCCCAGACTCACCGTGGCCTTGGGATGATCGCCGCCCCGATGGCAGGAGTAACACGTCACCACTTGTTTGCCGCCGAAGTAGGCTTTGTTGATGCCGAACATCATCGCAATCATCCTGCGCGCCGTGCGCTTTCTCTCGCTGGTATCGGCAGCGTAGTTTTCCCACTTGCTGTCGTTGGCGGCGTGGCAATCCTCGCAGGACATGCCCAGTGCGGCTGAAAAGACGCCCATCGTGCCCATGAACTCGTTCACCGGAACGCCCTTGAGCACTTGAATGTTCTTGAAAACTTCTTCCGCTGTCTGGCCGCATGCCGGCCGAAGGGTCAGCAGGCACAAAGCTGTCGTTACGATGATGCGAGAAGGAGTGACCATACAAGTTACCACTATCGCAAGCCGGACTATGATTTGCGAAGCCGATAAGTGCGTCAGCGTGGCGGAACAAATGCCAGGAAGCGACGCGGATTGTCCACTAGAATCCCCTGTAGCGTGGCTTCTTTAACGCCGGCCTCGCGTAGCTTCGGTACAAAGACAGTCACGGTCTTGGCGTAACCTGCGCCGCCATTGTGTTTGAGCTGGTTCGCCGATGAAAGATCGGACGAGAAGAGCAAGTTGTCCGCGTAGCCCGCTTCGATGAGGGCCACCACCATCGGCACCTGTCTGGCGTCGCCGGGGCCGCCCTGCCGATCGAATCCGATGAATGCACCGCGTTTGCAGAGCGCTTTGTGCACTTCAACCTTCTGGTCAACCAGGTTGCCCATGTGGCCGATCGCGATGCGCTGTGGCTTCACGCCGGCTGCTTCCAGAATGTCGAGCTGTTCCATGGCCGACTTGCCGGGGATGCCGGTATGCGTAAAGATCGGCAGGTTGGTCTGGAGATGCGCCTTCCCGACTGCGCGAAAAACCTTGCGCTCAAGATCGGTGATATCGCCCCAGCTACCGATTTCGCCGAAAGCCCCCACGGGTTGTGCACGCGCCTGCCGCACCAGCTCCCGCGTGATCTGATCCTCGGACATGCTGGCGATTTCAGGGGGATAGAAAGGTTCCGAATAGTAGCCGCAGCCGGCCACAATCGGGAGGCCGGATTGCATGGAGAGCTTTTTCAGAAAGTTGAGATCGCGGCCCATATCCGGATGGCCGCCGTCTACAATGCACGCCACGCCTTCATTGGAAGCAGCCCGCAACTCGTCGGCCATGAGATCGGCATCCTGCATGAAGAAGGGACCATCGGACGCTGGGCCCGGTCCGGCTTTCGTTGGCGTGTTTTGACCACGTGCCAGGCCGATCCATTTCGGCATGAAGTCGGGCGCCAGCGACAGATGCTCATGGAAGAGCGTCGCGCCGCCTGAAAGGACCTCCGGCGGCAGGTCTTTCAAGACAGTGCGGATAATCGCGCCGGCGGCTTTTGCTTGCGAAATAGCGCCCGCGGCAAGAACAGTGAGTGCTTCGCGCCGCGTCATTGCGACTTCTTCTGCTCTTCCAGCTTGGCGTAGAAGTTCTTCTCCTGAAGATCCAGGTGCGCCTTGTAGCCTTCCGGATCGATGAACGGGTTCGGGCCGTTTCCTAACTTCGGAAACTTGGACGCCAGGTCGTAAAACCGGCCGTGCGACGCGATGAAAACATCACAAGGGAGGGTCCGCAGGACTTTAAAGCTGCGGATGTAGTCATCGGCGATTTGCGGATAATCCTTATTATTCACCAGTATGTAGCCGGGATTCACGCCGATGCTGCCCAAAATTACGACGTTGTAGGTTTTGTCGCCCTCCTTCGCTTTCATGGTCCACGTGGTGCAGCCCTTCGTATGTCCGGCAGTGAGATGCGCCACCAGCGTGGTGCCTCCCAGCGTGACCTCATCGCCATCGTGCAGTATTTTATCGATGGGGTGCGGTTTGCCGCCGGGCATCATTTTTTGGAGCGCCGGGACGTCCTGCTCCATCGCCATCACTCGCGCTGCTGTCAGCTCCTTCACCATGGCGTCGCCCTGCATGTGATCGCCGTGAGCGTGGCTCCCCAGAAGAATCTTGATATCGGTGAATCGGAATCCCAGTTTCTCCACCGAGGCGCGAATCACCGGAACCGTGGTCTCGAAATCGCTGTTGATGAGGATGTGCCCCTCCGGCGTCGTAATCAGGAAGGAGCCAAGCTCGGCGGTGCCGACGAAATAGACGTTGGCGATCACCTTATGCGGTGGGAATGGCTTATTCCAATCGGTTCGCCCATTTTTGTTTTGCCCGAATAGGGCCGCGCCGAGTACAAACCAGCAGAGGAATCGATAGGGTCGCATAGTGAGCGCAGTGTATCAAAATTAAGGACAGTACAAGTACACGCGAATACCAGTTTCATGTTCGCCTCTCGCGACATCCGAAATTGGTATTTGCGTGTACTGTCCGTAATTTCGTTGGCTCTTTCAGATGAAACCGTTTCAGCGCTATGAACGCAGGAATGCTCGCAGCTCGGCCAGCGTTTGGTCAGGCGTAGTTTCCTGCAGCGAATGACCGCCGGGCAAGCCTTTGCCGGTTGCGTTCGAGGCGCGTTCCTTCCAAGTTGCCAGGACGTCATACATCCGGCCCATGGCGCCATTAGCTGCCCACAGAGCCAGTAGCGGGCACTCGACCTTGTGGCTCATGTCGGCTTCGTCGTGCTCCAAATCGATGGAGGCGGCCGCTCGATAGTCCTCGCACATGGCGTGGACGGTGGCGGGATTTTTGAAGGTCCGCACATACTCAGAGTGGACTTCGGACTCGCCGCGGCCCATGTAAAACTCGATGCTGTTGTTGATCAACGTCTCCGGAAACGGCGCAGGCTGGATCATAAAAAACCAGTGATAATAGGCCGTCGCAAACTGTTTCGTGACGTTTTGGAATAGCTTGTGGGTCGGCACGATATCGATCACCGCCAGCTTAGTCACTTTGTCGGGATGATCGAGCGCCATGCGATGCCCTACGCGGCCTCCGCGGTCATGGCCGACCAGCGCGAATTTGTCGAAGCCGAAGCTTTTCATCACCTCCACCCCGTCCAGTGCCATGGCGCGCTTGGAATAGTTCTCGTGATTCTTGCCGCCTTCTGGCTTGCTGCTGTCGCCATAACCGCGTAGGTCGGCAATGACCAGCGTGTAGTCTTTGGCCAGGTCCGGAGCGATCTTGTACCATGTCGCATGCGACTGCGGGGCTCCGTGCAGCAGCAATAGCGGTGGACCCTGGCCCCCCGAGACGACGTGAATCGTGGCGCCCGACGTCTGGACTCTCGAGACCTTGAAGCCGGGAAAGAGACGAGCATCCGCGCCTGAATCTTGAGCTTCGGCGGGTTTGAGGTTTGCGCCCGCGGCAGCGATCAATGCGGTGGCTTGCTGGAGGAGTTGCCGGCGTCCGGGTTCTTGGTTGGGCATATGGGCGATTGTACTTCACCGCGCGATTGTGGGGATAATATACGAGCGCGCCTATGGCGATCAATCTGAAGCCTGTCGATGTCGCAGTGATCGGTCTGGGTGCGGCCGGCGGCGTGGCCGTGCTGCCGCTCGCTCGCGCAGGCCTCAAGGTTGCCGGATTGGAAGCCGGAACCTGGATGGATCCGAAGACGTTCCGGCCGGACGAGCTGCGCAATAACGTCCGAGGACTCCTCACCTCGGTTCCTAAGGCCAATCGTGAAGTTCCGACTGTGAGGGATAGCGAGTCGTCACCGTCACGGCGCGCGCAGATTCATCCCATGATGAACGCCGTGGGCGGAACATCCATCCACTATTGGGCGCAGAGCTGGCGGCTGAATCCGTGGGATTTCAAGGCGCGGAGCGAAGCGGCCAAGCGCTACGGGCCAACGGCGATTCCGGCGCGATCGACGCTCGAAGACTGGCCCCTCGGCTACGACGATCTGGAACCCTATTACGACATCGTGGAGCACGAAGTCGGTGTGTCGGGCAAAGCTGGAAATCTTCAAGGCAAGCTTGATCCCGCGGGCAATGTCCACGAAGGCCCGCGCCAGCGCGAGTATCCGATGCCTCCGTTGCGCGGCAGCGGCTTCACCGATCACATGGCGGAGGTCGCGCGCCAACTCGGTTGGAAGCCGTTTCGTCCGCCGGCTGCGATCAACTCCCAGGAATATGGCGGGCGCCCGGGTTGCGCCTTTCACGGATATTGCAATCGTGGCGGATGCCACATCAGCGCCAAGAACTCGACTGCCGTCACCACCATTCCCGCGGCGCTCAAAACCAAGAACCTGACGGTGTTTGATCGCGCGCACGTCACCCGCATCGTCGCCGGCGCGGACGGCGGCGTCACCGGCGTCACCTATCTTCGCGAGGGCAAGGAGTATTTTCAGCCGGCGCGCGTTGTGCTGCTTGCCTCCTACACCTACGAAAACTCGCGGCTCCTGCTGCTGTCGAAGTCCAAGGCTTATCCGCAGGGATTGGCGAATAATCACCGCCAGGTCGGCCGCCATTACTTCGGGCACTGGCAAAGCGGCGTCACCGCCGTCTTTCCATATGACATCAATGTCTGGTACGGGACCCCAGCGCAAGCTTCCGCCGTAGACGACTGGGCCGACGACAATTACGACCACTCCGGCCTCGGTTTCATCGGCGGCAGCACCTTACAGCCACACACCGAGATGCACCCCATCGAGGCTGCCTCCATGAACACCACTCCGATGGATAGCTCTGGCCGGGCCCCGGGCTGGGGTTCGCGCTGGAAGGCGTTTGTTCGGGAAAACGCAGCCCGCTGGACCGCAGCCTATCTGCAGACCTCGGCTTTCCCCTACGAGGACATCTTCCTCGATCTGGACCCTGCCGTCCGCGATCCGCTGGGCGATCCGGTCTGCCGTATCACCAATGGATTCAAGGAGAATGAAGCGCGGGCGGCCGAGTTCGGCCAGAAAAAGATGGAAGAATGGTTTCGGGCGGCGGGAGCGATACAGATTCTACGCGCGCCGGCCAGCCCGCCTGGCGCTACAACCCACGCCTATGGCGGAACTCGTATGGGCGATAATCCTGAAACCAATGTAGTCGACCGTTGGGGATTTTCTCACGAAGCGCGCAATCTCGGCGTACTTGGTGCATCGGTGATGGGCGTAAGCGGAGCGCGCAACCCGACGTTGACGGTGCAGGCGCTGTCCTGGCGGACGGCCGAGCATCTCGCCAAGAATTGGAATGCGATTTCCTCGTAGCTAACCCTGAAGTTCGCCAGCGCATCCGCCGATAACTGGATTGATGCACGAGACTGCTGCCGCCATCGCAATCTTCGCCCCCACACTCGCCGCCGCCTATCTGCTCGAACGTTTACTGCTTGGGCTGGTCCTCTGGTTTGTAACGCGACAGATGTGATCGTCGATTATTTCTTTGAAGGCTTCTTCGATTCGAGCGAATCTGGTTCAACGCCGCAGCGTCATGCGGAAGCTCAGCTTCACCCGCTGGAAACTTGTTCCTGGCCGATTGTGCGGCATCTCCTTGTGAATCTTATCGAATAACGCCGTCATCGGCTTCCCACTCCACGCAAAATGGTTCACCACCTGAAAGTGGGGTGCACCCTCCAATGCCGGTCCATGGCATGAAACGCAGTTCTGATTAAACAGCGCTTCACCGCGCTTGGCTGGGCATCCATACAGACGCCGTCCCAAACCGACCGGGAAGCTTGAGCGAAGACCGCTGCAGCGATCAAAGTCGGGGCAAAAATATCTTGGTTCGGATGGAAAAGCGATCTTAGCCTAAGCCCCCAATGCGGTAAACTGGCCCCATGCTGCGCGCGTTGGTCCTCCTGGCCGCCGCGTTCCCTCTATTCGCCGCCAATTCGCCGATTTTCCCACCATTCCGCATCCTCGGAAACCTCTACTACGTCGGCGATGACGACCTCGCCAGCTACCTCATCGTCACGCCCCAGGGCAGCATCCTAATCAATACCGGTTACGAATTCTCAGTCCCCGATATCCGTTCGCGGATGAAGACGCTTGGATTCCGATTTACCGATATCAAGATCCTCCTCGTGACCCACGCCCACAGCGACCATGCGGCCGGCATGGCCACCATGAAGAAACTCACCGGCGCGAAGATGCTGGCCATGGAGCGCGAAGCGCCGCTGCTCGAATCAGGCGGCAAGACCGACTATCTGTTCGGCAGCAACGGCTGGTTCACTCCGGTCAAGGTCGACCGCACCTTCCGGGACGGCGACAAGATCGAGCTGGGGGGCACGGAGCTCTCGGCGCACTTGACGCCCGGCCACACCAAAGGCAGCACCAGTTATACGTTCGACATCACCGAAGGCGGCCGCACTTACCATGTTCTGATCGCGAACCTGGGCACCATCAACCCCGGAACCGTCCTGGTCCATAACCCCGACTATCCAGACATCGCCGGCGACTACGCGCAAACGTTCCGTATTCTGCGCGCCCTTCCTTGCGACATTTTCCTCACCTCGCATGCCTCCCAGTTCGGACTGTTCAGCAAATACCGCCCCGGGATGTCCTACGATCCCGACCGATTCCTGGACCACGGCATTTATCTTCGCGTCATTGATCGCCAGGAAAACGCGTTCCTCGAGCAGTTGGAGGAAGAGAAAGCCGACGACCAGGCCTGGCGCGACCATAAGCAGTTCAAAGACATCCCTCGTCAATGAAAGGATCTAATATGTGCCTTCGGTTCATGCGCATCCACTTAGTGATCGCCGGCGTTATAGCCTTAATGGGTATGGCCAACGCGCAGACTCCCGCCACTCGCGACCTTAATCTCAAAGGCGACCGCTTCAAACCACTCACCTATGACCAATTGACGCCTGAGCAGAAGGCTATGGTGGAGCACTTGTTTGCGGGCGAACGCGGCGGTATGAACGGGCCGTTCAACGTCCTGCTGCGCAGTCCCGAGATGGGCGACCTGGCGCAGAAGCTCGGCGCCCAATTGCGATTCCACTCGGCGCTCTCAGCCAAACAGCGAGAACTCGCCATCATCATCACGGCGCGCTATTGGACTGCGCAATATGAATGGACCGCGCACCGTCGGCTCGCGCTGCAGGCCGGCATAACCCCGGCGATCGCGGATGCCATTGCGGCCGGCAAACGGCCCCCCTCCCTGGAGCCGGACGAAGAGATCGTCTACAATTTTTGTAACGAGATCCTGAACACCAAGCAGGTCAGCGATGCCACTTACAAAGCCGCGGTCGACAAGCTGGGCGAGCGAGGCGTCGTGGATTTGACAGCCTTGGTGGGCTATTACCAATTCGTCTCCATGATTCTCAACCTGGACCGTTATCCGCTGCCCGACGGCGTCAAGCCGGAATTGCAGACAATAAAGCCGCAGCCGTTAAGAGGAGGTCACAGTGAATAAGCAACTGATCTCGATTTCGAGCCTGTTTCTGGTATCTGCGTTCGCATTCGCCGCCGATTCCACCAAGCCGGTCGCCGATGCTACGTTTTCCAGAGACATCGCGCCGATTCTCGAACGCTCCTGCCAGAATTGCCACCGCACCGGATCCATCGCACCCATGGCGCTCCTCACTTATAAAGACGCTCGACCGTGGGCGCGGTCAATTAAAGAGAAAGTCGTCCGCCGCGAGATGCCGCCCTGGCACATCGATCGCAACGTCGGCATCACCAAGTTCAAGGAAGATCCCTCCCTGACCGACGCCGAAATCGCGACTATCTCCAACTGGGTCGACCGCGGCGCACCCGAGGGCAATCCCTCCGATATGCCGCCCCCGCGCCAGTTCACCGATCTCGACAAGTGGCAGATCGGCAAACCGGACGTGGTTGTATCGATGAAGAGGCCCTATCGCCTGAAGGCCAACGGGCAGGACGAATATTACGACGTCGACATCGATCCCGGTTTCAAGGAAGACGTTTACATCCAGGCCGTCGAGACTAAGCCGGACATGGGATTTAAGGTCGTCCATCATGCCACCACAAATCTGATCGAGGATCCCGAAGACGATCCGGTGGGCCTGTTCCTGAATGAATACGCCGTTGGCAAGAACGCCGACATCTTCCCCGAGAATTCCGGCCGCTTGATCCGGGCCGGCTCGAAGGTGCATTTCAATCTGCACCTGCACCCTAATGGGGAGGTGACTCCTGTCAGCATATCGCTCGGCCTCAAGCTGTTTCCCAAAGGAGTCGTTCCGAAGTACGTGACGTTCACGCAACACATGGGCGATGTAGTCGGCGATCTCGATCTTCCGGCCGGCCAGATCACTCGCAGCGACGGCTATTTCCGCCTTCCAAAGCCGGCTATGCTGTCCGCGTTTCAGCCGCATTTCCATACGCGCGGCAAGGCCCAGTGCATGGAAGCGATCTATCCCGACGTTCGTGCCGACTCAGCCCGTCCCGGCCCGGCGCGATCGGAAACACTGAGTTGCGTGAGCAACTACCAGTTCGGCTGGAGCATTACCTATCCATACGCCGAAGATGTTGCTCCTCTGTTGCCCGCCGGCACAGTGATTCACGTTACCACCTGGCACGACAATACCGACAACAACAAGTTCAATCCCAATCCGAAGAATTGGGTCGGATACGGCCAGCGGACCATCGACGAAATGAGTTTTGCCTGGGTCAGCTTGTACTATCTCGATGAAGCCGACTATCAGCAGCGGGTCCAAGCCAGAAGTCTCCAGGCCAAGAAACAGCAATGAAGCAGCGGTTGTGCCGGGCCGCTCTGGCATTTAGCCTCGTGGGAAGTGTCCGCGCTCAGCCACCCGCGCCCACCTATATTCCGCAAACGAAGTTTTCGAGCGGCCAGGACGTCCAACCCGTCTTTGAGGGATGGCTGCGAAACGCCGACGGCACGTTCACCATGGTCTTCGGATATTTCAACCGGAATTGGCAGGAAGAGCTGGCCATTCCGGCCGGTCCCGACAACAAGCTCGAGCCGGGCGATTCGGATCGCGGCCAACCCACCTACTTTCTGCCCCGGCGCCAGCAATTCATTTTTCGAGTGCAAGTCCCGTCGGATTGGGGGCAGAAAGAGCTGATCTGGACAGTCACCGCGCACGGCAAAGCCGAAAAAGCGTACGCTCAGCTCTTGCCGGTGGAGGAGATCAGCGAACGGATGATTATGACCCGCGGCGGACTGAATCCGGGTGAGGACGATCCCAACCAGCCGCCATCGATCACGATTGCTCCGCTCGGCTCGGCCAGTGTGGCGACGCCTTTGACTTTAACCGCGCTGGTGACCGACGACGGGCTGCCCAAGCCCCGTCCCGCTCCGAAACCTCGGCCGGGTGCTCAAAGCAACACCGTCGTGAATCGTCCCAGAGGGCTCAATGTGAGCTGGCTCGAATACAAAGGACCAGCCAAGGTTACCTTCGACCCGCCCGGTATGATCATGGTCTCAGGCGGACAAGCCATCACGACCGCGCGCTTCGCCGAGCCCGGAACTTATGTGCTGCGTGCCACCGCCAACGACGGCGCGTTATCCACCACCACCGACGTCACGATCACCGTCACGCACTAAAACCTGAACAACAACGCCAGCCGCAAAATCCGCGGATTCGTCAGCGTCGTCACCGGCCCGCCGACCCCGCAGTGCACCAGGGTAGTGCTGGAGCCGCAAGCAGATGTGGGCAAGAACGGCGCCACAGTTGTGGAAACTGTTGTGGACTGTGTTATCGCTGCGTTGGTGTTCAGCAGATTGAAGATCTGGACTTCGGGCTCGAACACAAATCGTTCCTTGATGTGGAACGGACGCTTGAATCCAATATCAAGCAGCGTTAGCCGCGGCGTGAGCACTTGCCCCGGCGCAACCAACTGAAGCGTCTCCGAGGCTTGGGCCATGGTGGGGTCAACCTTGGCCTTCAGGGCCGGGGCCGCCGGATCCTGTGGGCACTGAGCGCAGTCGGACGGATATCTTGTGGCGGAACTGACGGTCCAAGTTCGCGCCAGATATCCGTCATTCCCGACTACTGCCGAGCTCCCTGCCGGCGAGAAACTGCCGCCCACGCGGTTGCTACCCAGGGCGGCACTTCCAACAATTCCAAAATGGATCGGATAGGATCCTTGGAGTTTGAACTCGTTTTGCCATGCAGGGCTCGAAACCTTACCCAGGTCCTGGAACAGTGAACCCGTCATGTCGCAGAACCGAAGCGTGTTCGGGTCATTGAGAGCGTTGCCGAGCTTGGTGGTGGCGCTGCCGGCGCTTTCGGCGCAGGAACGGTCGAGTTGTCGATCGATGGTCCATCCACCCACCAGGAAGGCTCCCCTGGGCAGCCGCGCTACAACTGAAGCTTCCCAACCAGTGTAGGTATCCCTTACCAAACTCTGCGGCGTATTGGTCTGATGCAGGACGGGGGTGATCCCGTTATATTGCGGTGCCAGGTTATAGATGGGGAGCGGCGTACCATCTAGCGGGTTGATAGCGGTGATTTGAGTCCAAGCCGAGCCGGGGACCGCATAGTTGATCAGGTTTGTAGCTTGGTAGTTGGCCCGTCTGTACCAATTGAGGTTCAAGGTAACGCCGGAGGCGACCTGCTGCTGGACTCCAGCGCTATATTGCAGATTGTACTCACGGTGCCAATTGGGATCTAGGCTTATATTCGGGGCGACACCGAACGACGGATTGGTGTTGACACCGAGGCCGCCCGCTGGAACAGCGGCATTAGGAGTCCCCGGTGCGGCAAATCCGCCCGTTGGGAAACACGTGGGCTCGCAGGCAGTAGTTCCACCGTTCCAAAAGACAGGCTGAGTGGCTAACACCATGGGGTTAAAGTTGGCAGTGAAGCCAGTGCTATAGGGAGTGTTGTATTTGCCAAAGCCGGCCTTCAGTGCCGTCTTATGATTCCCAAACAAGTCGTAGACCGCCCCAACCCTCGGCGCCCAGTCCTTCCAGCAGCCCATACCCTTAACCGTGGAGCAGTCGATCGGAGCGAAGTTGCGAGCCGGAACGAACCGGCCGGCCTCCGCAGTTTCCCGTTGAATCGTTGCCGCCAGGTACTCCCAACGCAACCCCGCGGTGATGGACAGCCTCTTGATGCGCCAGGTATCCATGGCGTAAATCCCCAGGTCGGCGTCGAGATAAGGCCGTTGATGGAACGGCGTATTGTATGCCAAGAATTGCAACGGCGTGCCATTGGTGAACTCGTTCCAGCCATCGCCGTTCATCAAGGCGCCGTAATAGTTGGGCCCGAAGCTCCATTGCGTGCCCCACTTGATTTGGTGCGATCCAGTAACATAGGCCCCAGAAGTGTGCAAAAGGTTGCGAGTGGTTTGAAAATACTGGTTTAGGAATCCCGAAACATAACGAGCATTTCTGGAAAGGTCATAATCCGATGTTCCCGCATACCAGGCCTGCGTGAAAGGAGCTTGCAGAATGCCCGGCTGGTACAGATCGTTGTAATCCAGGTGATCCATCATGAATCCCGCTTCGAGGATCAGCCGCGGTGTCAGGGTGCCTGTCCACTTGGTTTGTGCGATGTAGTATAGGGGCCATTTGGCGCGCTGCGTGGATGCGGTTGAGGGGTCGGCAGGGATGCCGGTTTGTCCGCCATCCAGGATCTCATGGCCCTTGTACTTCCAGTTGCGCTGGTCCATGACGGTGAACTTATTCTTGGAATTCATCTGATACGTCAGCCGCAGCGATCCGGCATAGATGTATCCATCCTGAATGCCAGGTCTGCCGTCCGGGTAGGTGGAGTTCGCAGCCTGTGTAAAGGTCAGTTGCTTGCGCCCGCTTAACAGAAACCACAGTTTGTCTCTCATGATCGGGCCGCCAAAAGAACCATCGAAGTCTTCGATCTTGTCGATCGCGTCTTGGCCCGTAACACCGCGAGCAGTCAGATTGCTATCCACATTCGTGCTCTGCCAGCTACCGGCGCTTCCGCCCGCGAAGAGTTGCAGGTGAAACGCGTTGCCACCCTCTTTGGGCACTAGATTGGTGAGCATGCCCCCGGACGATACCTCCGCGGTCACGTTGCTGTTCTGGTAGGTCGACTCCTGAATCATTCCGTTGTCGATATAGTTTTGAATCTGGCCGTCCGCATATGTGGTGTTCACCAGGATGCCATCCAACAAATAAGAATCATGCACCGAACCGTTTCCGTGCACTGATATATAGTTCTGTTCGACCTGCTGCGAACCGCCTATATCGGGGAGATTCAAGTGCGCGCCCGGCATGGAAACGCCGATCGCTTGCATATAGCGCGCGTTCGGGAGCGCATCCATTTCTGCACGCGTCAAAGTCTTGGGATTGGCGACATTTTCGATGTCCACAGTGGCCACGCGCGCCTCCACGTTCACCGTCTCCCCGACCGCTCCGACCTTCATATCCGCGTCAACCGGCACAGCTACGTTGGCGGGCACTTCGATGGTCTCCTTGACAGTAGCGAACCCCGGCGCCGTGAAAGTAACGACGTAGGTTCCCGGCCTGAGGTCGACAATCGCGTATCGTCCCTCCCCGTTCGTCTGGACGGTACGGACTCTCTCAATCAGGACATCGCTGGACGCTTCTACTGTGGCATTGGCCACGATGGCGCCGCTGGTGTCTCTCACTTGACCGGAAATCGTGCTCTGAGCCGAGGCCAACGATGGCAACAAAGCTAGGACTACAAGGCTCGCAAAGATGTACACAGCGAACTTGGCTTTAATCATCGCTTCTCCTAGTATTTCTTCCAGGTACTAAGTTCGAGCTATTTAAACACCCTAGAAACAAAAACTACGTTCCGTGGATTATATGCTGAAAGGAGGTATCTGTCAATGCCTACCGTCCGGTAGGTCGGTTTTTAACGTGGAAGGCGCATTATTAAGACGCCCTTAGCGCCTCAGGCGTCAAGCTACTTCGGGGAGGAGGTTTTCAAAATTATTTGGTTGGGGATGTTTCCCAAGCCGTAATACTGACTTTCCATGGTCGATTCCTTCACCACTACAACACGGATGCCCGAAGGATCGGGGCCGAGCGGCTTTCCCACTGGTCCCGTGGTAATGACATGCAGCCCAGGGCCCTCGCCATAGGCGTTGCGATGATAATGGCCTGCGAAGGCGTATGCAACGCCATAGCGCTCTAACAACGGCAGGTACTTCTTCCGCGCCTCCCGAGGAAGATTGAAATACTGATCGGCCTCGTCCGGGTTCTCGAGATACCACGGAATGTGTTGAAACACCGCGATCCGGCGTCCGCCGTCGTGCTTTAACTTTTCTAATTCCGAGGCGATCCAACGTTCCTGCCGCGCCGCCTCCTCAGGCGACTGGTCGGGATGCTGGATCAAACTCGAATCGATTACCAGGCCGGCAAAATCCTGGTAGCGGAAACTGTAATAGTCAGGTCCGAACTTCCCCCGGTATGCCGCCAGCGAATCGCCGGTCGGAGCGTTGCGGACATCGTGATTTCCCGGCACGTTATAAATCTTGATGGATGCGTCGAGCTTGGCCGCGATTCGCAGATATTCCGCGGTTTGTTTTGGGTCGGCTGGTCTGTTGATGAGATCGCCGCACACCACTACGAACGCCGGACGCAGGCGATTGGCGTTCGCAATCGCAAATTCGAAATTGGCCGTCTCTTGCGAGAACTCCCCATCCGCGGTATACATGCCGAACTGCGGGTCCGACATTTGGATGAAAAAGAAATCCGAACTTTGGCCGATTGCCGGCCCAAGCAGCATCGCCACTAGCACGAGCTTCATTTTTCCGAGCCGTGACCGACGGGAGCCGTTGTGAAATCTTGCCACACTAAATATTGTCATGCTTTCACGCGCCCGCCAAGTCGCGTTCGATGTCCTGCGCAAGGTTGAAACCGGTGGCTACGCATCCGACCTGTTGTTGAAATACTCCGCCAACCTCGAACACCGCGATGCCGGCCTCGCATCCGAGATCGTGTTCGGCTGTCTTCGCTATCAGGCTCAGCTCGACCACGTGATCGCGCTGCTTGCCACCGGATCGCTCGATGTGGAAGTCCGGATCGCGCTGCGCATGGGAATTTACCAGCTGCGCTACCTGGAACGCATTCCACCGCATGCGGCCGTGAGTGAGAGCGTGGAGCTCGTCAAACGAGCTAAGAAAAGCTCCGCCGGCGGGCTGGTCAACGCCGTGCTTCGAAAAGTGGACCGCCAGCCGATTGCCTGGCCCAATCGGACCGTCGAGCTGTCGACCCCGGAATGGCTGCTTGAAAAATGGGAGCGGCGATTGGGAGCCCAGACCACCGAGTCCATCGCCCGCGAGTTCCTAAAGCCTGCAGAAACCTACACCGCGAGCACCGGGCGAATTCAGGATATCGGGGCTCAATCGATCGTCCCGCTGCTAGACCTCCAGAAAGGTCAATCCTTTCTCGATCTCTGCGCTGCCCCTGGCAATAAAACCGCGCAAGCGATCGAGTACGGAGTGCACGCCGTTGCCTCCGACCTGCACTGGCACCGCCTCAAACCGATGGGCGATCTCGATTGCCGCCTGGTAGTGCTGGATGGTACCCAACCGCTGCCCTTCCGCGCCAAGTTCGACCGCATTCTCGTGGACGCCCCGTGCTCCGGTACCGGCACCTTAGGGCGTAATCCGGAAATCAAGTGGCGCTTGCAGCCGTCCGATCTCATCACCCTGCACCGCAAGCAGGTCGCTCTTCTTCGAAATGCCATCGAACACCTGAAACCTGGCGGCCGGCTAGTCTACTCCACCTGCTCGCTCGAGGAAGAAGAAAATCGATTGGTGATCGAAACCCTGCGGCGGAGCTGGCAAGTGGTCGAGCGCTTGCCCGGCCGGGACCAAGGGGATGGATTTTTCGCCGCTGTGCTAACATCGGAAGAGTAAATTTACTCCGCAATGGGGTGGAGTAATGTGCTCGTAAATGGTTGAAATCCTTCCATCTATCCTCGCGGCGGACTTTGCGCGCTTGGGCGAGGAGATCGCTAAGGTCGAAAAGGCCGGAGCCTCCATCCTGCATGTGGACGTGATGGACGGCCACTTCGTGCCTAATCTTAGCCTGGGGCTTCCGGTGGTGCAGTCCATCCGGAAAATTACCAAGCTACAATTGAATGTTCACCTTATGATTAGCGACCCGGACCGCTTTGCACCTGAGTTCATCCGCGCCGGCGCCGATCACGTGCTGGTGCATCAGGAAGCTTGCCCTCACCTGGATCGAACACTGCGCATGATCCAACAGGAAGGCGCGCTGGCCGGCGTGGTTATTAATCCTGGGACTCCCGTGGATACGCTGAGCGAGGTCCTCGACTTGGCCGGCGAAGTGCTAGTCATGAGCGTCAATCCTGGTTTCGGCGGCCAGCATTTCATCCCCAACGCTCTCAAGAAAGTTCAAGCGTTGGCGTGGCGGCGCAAGGAGTTAGGTCTGGATTTTGCAATTGGAATCGACGGCGGAGTGGAGCTTCATAACGCCCCGGACATCGCGCGCGCGGGGTGTGACTGGTTGGTTGCAGGGACGTCGATTTTTCACACTCCCGGCCCTGGAGAAGCTTTCGTTCAGATGCAGCGGGCGGCCCGCGAGGCTACGCTCGCGAGAGTATAAATTAAGCCTATAGGTTAACTATGCCTAAATACATTTTGGTTGTGATTCTGATGACAGGTCTGCTGGCTTCGTGCGGCTTCAAACGTAAGAAGTACGACAACCCTATCACTAAGGACACCAAGCAGCCCGACAAGGTGCTGTTCGATCGTGCAATCTCCGACATCGAGCACGGCCGCTTTGAAGTAGCTCGCATCACCCTCAACACGCTCATCAATACTTACGATCAGAGCGAGTTCCTGGCCAAAGCCAAGCTGGCCGTCGCCGACAGTTGGTATCGCGAGGGCGGCACGGCGGGCCTCGCGCAGGCTGAAGCCGAATACAAGGACTTCATTCTGTTTTATCCCACCATGGAGGAAGCGGCCGAATCCCAACAAAAAGTCTGCATGATCCACTACAAACAGATGGACAAAGTAGACCGCGATCCCAGCCAGGCTCTACGCGCCGAGGATGAGTGCCGTCAACTGATTGTCCAGTTCCCCAACAGCAAGTTCGTGGACGAGACGCAGCAATTGTTGCGCAACATCCAGGAGGCCTTAGCTGACGGTGAGTACAAGGTCGGATTTTACTATTACAAGCGAGGAAGCAATTTTGCAGCCGCCAACCGGTTCACGCGCCTGGTGGATCAGTATCCTTTGTACAGCGCCGCCGATCAAGCGCTTTGGGATTTGGGCGACTCCTACAATCGCCTCGGCAGTCGTTTTCGCTCGCAGGAGGGTGAAGCGTACGCTCGAATCGTAAGAGACTATCCATTAAGCGAATATGCCGACAGCGCCAAGAAAAGGCTGCAAGAGCTGGAAATGCCGGTTCCCGAAGCTGATCCTAAGGCGGTCGCTCGTATGCAGTTTGAAAAGGAGAATCGGCAGAAACCGGGAGTGTTCTCAAAGGCGACCGGTGCGCTGCTGAAACGCGGACCGGATGTCAGCGCCGCCGCTCGCTCCGGTGCTCCCGCCATGACCACCCTGCGGCCCACCGTGCCCCTGAGCGTGCCGCCGCAAACCGGCGCGCCTGGGTTTACAGGCGATGTGACTGCCACCACGGTCAGCGATCCCACGGCGCTTGACACCAAACCGGACGCGCGCGCCAATCCGCCGGGCTCCCCCGAAGCCAACGGCAAAGCCACCACTGATGCCGCGGGGAAAGCCGCCGCCAGTCAACCCGGCAATCCACAAGCTATTCCGGGCAATCCGCAATCACAGCCGCAAACGGCCGGCGATCAAGCCAAGGCGCAAAAGAAAAAGAAGAAGGATAAGAAGCCAAAGCAAACGGACACCACCGCGCCGGCTGCCGCTCCTGCTTCCTCTTCGACCAGCTCGACCACGCCCAAGCCTTGAATGAGCCGCATCCTGCTGGCTGACGATAGCCCGCACGCGCAACGTATGGGCGAGCGCATCCTGCGGGAAGAAGGTTTCGAAGTGGTCAGCCTTACCGACGGCGACGCAGCCGTGCTGCGTTTGTCCGATGTCGATCCCGATCTCATTCTGGCCGACGTGTTTCTTCCGGGGAAATCCGGCTTCGACCTATGCCGCCATGTGAAGGGCGATCCACACTTGAGGCATGTCCGTGTGGTCCTCACTGCCGGGCTACTCGAACCCTTCGATGAAGAGGAAGCCACTCGGGCCGGCTGCGACGCCATTCTCAAGAAGCCCTTCGAGGCCTCCAAGGTCATGGAGACGATTCATCCCCTGGTGAAGGCGGCGCAAATGGCGCGCGGACTTTTCGCCGAAGCGCTAGTCTCCGCGGCGGCGTCGCCTCCCAGCCCTTTGGCTTCCCATCCTCCTCCGGCCGCTGCCCCTGAAATCGATCCTGAGCGTATTCGCGCCGCCATCACTCTCGCCCTCGACGCCGCCCTGCCGGCCATGATCCATGAAATTACCGAGCGCGTCTTGATAGCATTGGGTCATTGACCTAACTGGCCGGATTTACTTTCCCGCCGGCGCTCGCCTTCGCAATTCGTCGAAAATGTTCAGCAGGAAGGTCACGCGCACCGATCCGGTGCCTTCTCCCATCGCTTCCGACCTCGGAAACACCGCGAAGCGTTTTCCATCTCGAGCCAGGTCCAGATTCGTCAGGCCCGGGTTAAAAATTTGTTTCTGGGACCAGAGACGTGGCCTGCCTGGAACGAACGAGTCGCCGTGCACGGTGTAATTTACCACTGCGATTCGATTGTCTAAAGTCTCATAGAACAGCTCGTGGTTGGCATTCGACCACATCGCATACAAGCCGCCACTGGTCGAGATCTGCCACTTTCCTCCTGGCAGCCAAAACGGCCGCACGTATATCTCCGTGGTCCCCGATTCATCAGACCGATAAGCTATCCAACGCCCGTCTGGAGAAAAGGCGGGCATATTTTCGTCGTAGGGCGTATGCAGCAACACCTTAGGCTTACCAGGCTTAGGATGATCAAGATCGCTTGTGTCCAATGGCAGAGTCCAGATATCTGAGTCGACCGTGGCGCTTACCACAACCTGGTAAGCCAGGAGCCTGCCGTCAGGGAAAAACGAATACGGCACCAGGTTATCCCGACTTACCAGCAGCGTCTGCGCTTCTCCCGCGCCATCAGCTCGAATCCACGAGATGCCAAAGCCGTTATTGGAGATCGACCGGAATGCAATGTGTTTTCCGTCAGGTGTCCAGACTGGCACCTGCGCCTGTCCCGTGAACGTGAGGCGGGTCATTGCTTCTCTTTGGAAGTCATAAATGAAGAGGTCATTCCCGTTAATGGAGCTCGCCGTTAGCGCCAGGCGCTTGCCGTCGGGCGAAAAGCGGGGATAGCTGTACACCCCGGGCGTAGCCACGAGTGGTTCGGTCTTCCCGAAACTGTCCAGTAGCACGACGGGCCAGCTCTGCGTCGCTCTCTGGCCCTCGAAATAGATGAAGGTGCCAGGGCTAGAAGGCGCCGCTGAGAAATCGAACTGTGCAGAGCCTCGCACCGGATCGACTGATACGTCCTCAAGGAAAGGCATGGGTGTCCCAGTAGACTCTAGCCGCGTAGGATCGAATCCCACGACGAACAGCACCCCTTGATGTATATAGACAAGGTGGCCGTTCGGCCCATTGGAAGGGAGGTACCGGCCAAAATAACCGTCGCGTAGCAAGGTCTTTCTCACGCCGGTTTTCAATTGCATCACTTCGATGCTGGCAGCGTCCATCCCAAAGGGCGTCCGAGAGGCAGTGAACAGAACGGCATTCCCTCCGGGTAGGATCTGGGGCCAGCGGTGGGTGGCCTCCCCAGGGGCCAAATAAGTCAGAGGTTGTGGCGTTCCCCCGGTGGCGGGAACGCGCCAGAGCCCAGCTACGTTGCTCAATGCTGCGACAATGTAGCCATCTTCGCCCCAGCCGGCGCCATTCTCAACAGCGGCGGCGCACAGTGTTACCGGCGCACCCCCCAATATCGAGATCTTCTTCAACTGGTTAGCGGCCAAGAATCCTACCCACTGCCCGTCAGGCGAGAAGAACGGGCCGCTGCCGTCCTCGGTACCAGGCAAAAAAGTCGCATGAGCTTGGTCGAGCAACCGCGTGGCAAGCTGCCGTTTGCCCTGCGGTCCACGGGCAGGAAACACGATGCGCTTGCTGTCCGGCGAGATAACAACTGTCGAGTTGAGACTGCTTGCCGCATTCGCGCCGAGGTCGAGAGTCAAACGGATAAGCGGACGTTGTGCAACCGGTGTCGCGCGCCGCGCAACCCACAAAGAGCCAACGGCGATGATCGCCAGCACCGTCGCAGCCACCGCCCACAGGAGTCTTCCACGGCCGAAGTTCGAGGGCCCTGGCGCCTCTTCGAGCAGCAACTCGAAATCTCCAATGTGGCGCAGCCGGCGCTCGGGATCTTTTTCCAGGCACCGCCGCAACAAACGTCGTACCTTGACGGGTGCACGCTCCCATTCCGGTTCTCTGGTGACCACTGCCGCCAAAATATCCGTAGTAGTGTCGCCCGGAAAAGCTCGTTGCCCGGTCAGCATCTCGTACAGGACTGCACCAAATGCCCAGATATCGGCGCGTTTGTCTACTGTATTTCCCCGAGCCTGCTCCGGACTCATGTAAGCCGCTGTTCCGAGTATCAGTCCCGGCCGCGTTGTCCTCGGACTATCTCCAGGCGCAATCTGCTGATCCATCTTCGCCAGCCCGAAGTCGAGAACTTTCACCGTGCCGTCCGGCTTGATCTTGATGTTGGCGGGTTTGAGATCCCGATGGATAATGCCCCGTTCGTGCGCCGCTTCGAGCGCGTCGGCGATTTGTTTTGCCATGCTGAGCGCATCCTTCCACGGCACAGCGCCGCGCTTGATCCGCTCCGCTAGTGTCTCACCCTCCACCAGTTCCATCACCAGGTAATTCGGGCCCACATCGTGCAGGGTACAAATGTTGGGATGATTGAGCGCTGCGATAGTTCGGGCTTCCCGTTCAAACCGATCGCTGAAGGACGCATTGGCGAACTTGATGGCGACCTCGCGATGCAACCGGGTATCGTTGGCGCGGTAGACTTCGCCCATGCCTCCCGCCCCTAATACCGAAATCACCTCATAGTGTGAAACTCGATGGCCGATCAGCGATCCAGTCTCGCGAGCGGCAATTGCTGCGGCCGCGAAATCATCCGCGGGCTGGTCCAGAAATCCACCGGACCGCGCGTCAGCCGCAAGCATCGCTTCTACTTCCCGCCGTAGGTCGTCATCGCCGGCGCACGCTTCGGCGAGAAGCGCGGGACGAGCATCAGGGCCCCAGTCGGAGGCCGCCTGAAACAGTTCGATTACACGCTGATAGCGTTGAGGCGTCATGAGCGAGCCCCGCCAATCACTTCTTCAATCCCGCCGTCCAGTTGACCACGACGTTGATGGCCGCACTCCCCGACGGTTCGGTCTGAATGGGCATGAGGAACCGCCCGTCTTTGCTGACGTCGAACCAGGAGTAACCGGAACGAATGCGCGTGTCAAATAAGGGCTTGGGCACACCGGCCTCTAATTGGCCGCCCTCAACGGAGTCGCGCTTCATTTCGACCGCCATCAGCTTGTGATCGAGACCGATAAAGAACAGCTCCTTTCCGTCCCGACTCCAGACCGGAATTTCGCCGCCATTCGCGGAAATCTTCAACTTGGCCCCTGGAGTCGGAAAAGCCTGGACGTAAATCTCTTCCCTTCGCGTCTCATCGGAGACGTAGGCCAGCCAGTGGCCGCCGGGCGACAGCTTCGCGGACATTTCGTTGAAACTGGTTTGCAGATAGGGGAAAGGCTTTCGCTCACCGAAAAGCGGCAATACCCAGATGTCGTAACCCGTCTTGAGGTTGCCAGCTATTTCCTCGATGATGTAACGGCCGTCGTGGGACCAATCCATCACCGGCATGGGACCAATCCATCGCTGCTTGAGAGGCGCTGATCCACCTAGTGGCTCATCCTGCGCCGCCCCATTTGTGGCCTTTTGATATAAGTTATACACGCCATCGCGAAATGAGTAGAAAGCGATATGGCTGCCATCAGGAGACCAGACCGGTATGATGTTGTTCTGAGAGAAGGTGAATCGCGAGTCGCTTCCACGCACTAGGTCGTGCAGCCAGAGGTCGTAACGTCCCGTTTGCAGGTCACGGCGGTCAAAGGCAACGCTGTTGCCGTCCGGCGAGATCGCCGCCCAATTTAAGTCGCCCGGCGTTCCGACGGTGCCCGCCATTTTTCCGGATCGATCGAACCACGTAAGCTGCACGCTTCCCCCAGTTCCTCCAGAGGAATACACCAGTACACCATTCAGTGAGGCGGAGAACAGTCCCCAGACATTAGGGTTGTTATAATCCACCTGCTCCGCAACAGGAACGGGATCGCCAATAACCTGAGCTTCGCTCACATTGAATTTCTGAGCCATGAGAGTCCGTTCACGCAGGAAGAGAAGATAGCCGGGTGGGACATACACAGCGTTCGAAGGTGCGTACAGAATTGGACGCCGAGTCTTCGAGTCGTTTCTCGACTCAAGGTCCGCAACGTAGATCGCGGTCTTTTCCGGGTCCGCGGACCTAGCCGTATAGAGGAAGTGGTGCCCGTCCGGCAGGAACCAGGGATAGCGATGAGAATTCTCAGACAAAGCCGGGTCGAGCGCAGTGACAGGAGTCGCATTTCCGCCCGTGGCCCGGACATGCAACAGACCGCCACCGTTTGTGGGCGCAAACACAATGACGTCGGTCTTGCTCCACGATCCGCCACGCGCGTTGTGAACCTCACACAAGGACAACGCAGGACCGCCGGCCACGTTGATCTTCTTCAATCTTCCGCCTGCGAAAAACGCTAAGAAGCGACTGTCCGGTGACCAGAAAGGGTCGTTTGCGCCTTCCGTGCCGGGCAGCGGACGTGCCCCCAGCGAATCCAGGTCACGCACCCAAAGTAAGTCTTTTCCCCCGGCATTGGAGCCGAAGACAAGTTGACGACCGTCAGGCGACACAGTCGGTGCGATGAACTGGAACCCTCTTTCCGGCACCAGCACGGAGAGTCGGAGAACCGTTTGCCCTTGGCCTACGCGGCGGAAATATAAGAGGGCCAGAAGCACGGCTACTAATGCAAAGCACGCCGTAGCTATGACCCAAGGATCGCTGCGGCGGCGCGAGCCTCCGATCTGCGGTGAGTTTTCAAGCAGCCGCCAGACATCACCAATGTCCCGCAACCGCTGCTTTGGCTCCTTCTCCAAACAGCTCCTCAACAATCTCCGTACCTTGACTGGCACTCCCTCCCAATCCGGTTCCGTCTTGACCACAGCTGCCAGAACATCGGTGATCGTCTCGCCTGTGAACGCCTGCCGCCCGGTCAGCATCTCGTACAGGACCGCACCAAATGCCCAGATGTCGGTGCGTTTGTCGACAGGGTTGCCCCGAGCCTGCTCTGGGCTCATGTAAGCTGCCGTGCCGAGTACCAGCCCCGGGCGCGTTGTCAGCGGACTATCTATATGCGGAACCTGTTGATCAATCTTCGCCAGCCCGAAGTCGAGAACTTTCACGGTGCCGTCCGGCTTGATCTTGATGTTGGCGGGCTTGAGATCCCGATGAACGATCCCTCGTTCGTGTGCCGCTTCGAGAGCCTCGGCGATTTGCTCTGCAATGCCAAGCGCCTCCTCCAGCGGCAATACTCCACGAATGATCCGCTCGGCCAGTGTCTCGCCCTCCACCAGCTCCATTACCAGGTAGTTCGGACCGACGTCGTGCAGGGTACAAATGTTGGGATGATTCAGCGCGGC
>DATMMD010000063.1:0-32768 GCA_035569875.1 Bryobacteraceae bacterium | reverse complement strand
AAAAGATGCTCGATTCGTTCCGGCCCACAGCGCCGGAGCCGGAGCGGAGCCCTGCGCAGCGGAGCGCAGGCGACGGCGCGGCCGCCGATGCGGCTGCCTGATTAACCACCCATGTCAGATCAAGTCTGAGCTAATACACATAAGCACTGACTAGCTCGCCGAGTCTAGGGCTGTCAGATAGCCCACGTCCTGCAAATTCACAAGAATCTATTTCGTGCCGCTCTGCGCGAGCTTCCTACATAGCATCGCGCATCTGGCTGCCGCCTTCACCCAATGCGACTCGGCCCGCCAAGTCCACAATTGAAACGTCCCCGGCTTGGCGCACAGAAACTTTGCAGCTCATTCTTCCACGCCTCTAGAGGGACCAATTCTATCTCCTTTCGGAGCCATCTCGCTCCTGGAAACCTCAGCGGCCGCGTCAAGATTGTGTCTGGATGTCACTCATGGATCGTATCGCTGGGATACGTCGAGAGGTCACCAAATTTGCTGCCGCCAATCGTATCCAATCAGAGCACGCTGCTCATCCGCTCTCGCCAGCTTATTCGGGCAGCCTAACGGGTGCCCGGGAATTGCGTTCACGCCAAGTCCAGCAATCCGTCCAATCTGCCAGTCCGCTTGACGAGGATACGACTGCGGTGTAGCATATTGTCTCAATATGCGTAATTCGGTTGTTTTGTTGATGTGTGCGACGACCTGTTGCCTTTGTCAGCAAGTAATCACAACCGTTGCAGGCAGTGATTTTGTGTTCCCTAAGACGCCCCTTCCAGCACTGAGCGCGCCTTTGGGCGCTAACGGGTTATCGTTTTGTGCTTGTGCCATCGACGCGTCCGGCAATCTGCTTCTCTCCGATGTAGGGAACAACCGCGTGTTCCAGATCAGCCCGTCCGGGATCTTAAGCGTTGTGGCGGGTAACGGCTTGTATGGATTCTCTGGCGATGGCGGACCAGCGGCCGATGCGGCTCTAGCCAATCCGAACGGTCTGGCAGTCGACGGTGCGGGAAACGTGTTTGTTGCGGACACTGGCAACTTCGTTATTCGTAAGGTGTCGCGGGACGGTAGCATAACCACGTTTGCTGGTGATGACCAAATTAACGGACCAGCAAACCCAGGAGCATTCTATCTTCTCGGGGAAATCGTTGTCGATACCGCTGGAAACTTGTTTTTGCAAGACACCTATAACAATGTCGTTCGCAAGGTATCGCCCGACGGCATAGTCACGACTGTCGCAGGCGATGGCAAATCGGGCTACTCTGGCGACAATGGACCGGCTGTGTCCGCGAAACTAGATTTTGGACAAAGCCCTGCCGATTTGGCACTAGATGGCGCTGGTAATCTCTATATTGCGGACGCTGGTAACAATCGAATCCGTAAGGTATCGCCGGACGGCATCATCGTCACCATCGCGGGCAATGGCACATCAGACTACGCTGGCGATAACGGGCTGGCCACCGCGGCGGCCCTCAGTTTTCCTACCGGTGTGGCAGTCGATGGCGCGGGAAACATTTACATTGCAGACTTCGGCAACAACGTAATCCGCAAGGTCTCACCGTCGGGAGTCATCACTACCATTGCCGGCAATGGCGAATCGGACTATTCCGGCGATGGTGGACCGGCGACTGCAGCCGCCATTCTGCCATTCACCGTGAGGTTAGACGTGGCCGGAAATCTGTACATCGGCGAGACGGATGGTCATCTGCGCAAGGTCTCCATTGATGGGCGAATCACGACAATTGCCGGTAACGGCCAGTTTCAGTTCTCCGGGGATGGTGGATCGGCCACACGTGCGAATTTAAGCCTGCCTACTTCAGTAGCAGTTAGCAAGGACGGCAGCCTATATGTTGCGGACGCGAGTAACGCTCGAATCCGCAAGGTCTCAGCGGCGGGCGTCATCACAACATTTGCCGGCAGTGGTGTGCCGGGTAGTTCAGGCGACGGCGGGCCAGCGATTGCCGCATCAATGGTGCCCTTTGGAGTGGCGATCGACGCAGCTGGGAACGTGTATTTCACAGATTCATTTGCCAATAATCTTCGCAAGGTGTCACCGGCGGGTGTCATCAACTTGGTTGCCGGCAATGGCGAATCGGACTACTCTGGCGATAACGGGCCAGCCATCGCAGCGGCCCTCAATTTTCCTACCGGTGTGGCGGTCGACGACGCAGCAAATATTTACATTGCGGACTCCGGCAACAATCGAATCCGCAAAGTATCGACGGACGGCATCATTACCACGATCGCGGGTAACGGCAAAACGGACTATGCCGGCGATAACGGGCCAGCCACCGCGGCAGCCCTGAACTATCCCAGCGGTGTAGCGATCGACCGCGTAGGAAGTATTTATGTTGCGGACTCCAGTAACAACCGGATCCGCCATGTATCACCAGCGGGTGTTATCACCACCTTTGCCGGCAATGGTTCAGTCGGCTATTCGGGCGACGGTTTACGAGCAACCGATTTCGCTCTCGATTATCCCACCGGTGTAGCAATTGATGGCCAAGGAAACTTGTATATCGCGGACTCTGGTAATTATAGAATCCGCAAGGTGTCGCCAACGGGCAGCATAGCAACGCTGGCCGGCATCGGTAATGGCGTCAGTTTTGGCTACGGCTATTCTGGCGACGGCGGACCGGCCACCTCCGCGGAACTCAACTTTTGCTGTTTCCCATCTGGTATCTTCGCGGGCGGCGTCGCGCTCGACGCCAACGGGAACGTTTACATCGCCGATACCGTTAACAACAGAATTCGCGAGGTACTGGCGTTACCTCCTTCACTCAGCTCGGCGCCCGCGAACTTTCAGTTTTCCGGTTCCAGTGCGGGCATCCCAATCACGGCGCAGGTCCTGACCATCTCCTCATCGATTCCATATGTTCCGTACAGCGTGTCGGTGTCGACGACCAGCGGAAAGGGGTGGCTCTCAGTAGACGCGAGTGCCGGTGTGGCTCCTAGTACGATCCAGGTAATTGCGGACCCGTCTGAGCTGGCCGCCGGCTCCTACTCGGGAACGATCAAAATCCAGAGTGATGTTGCTTCACCGCGCACGATTTCGATTCCGGTTTTGTTCAACGTCGGAGCAGGCGTTGCTCCGTCGTTAGCGGTAGATCAATCCAACCTTACGTTCCCTTTCCCTGCAGGCGCCGGAGCCCGGTCACAGTCTGTGCGCTTGCTGGACACCGGTGGCGGAGGGTTCTACTACCATGCTGATGTTCTTCCCGGTGCTTCCTGGCTTTCCGTCGCACCGGCCTCCGGACTAGTCACTGCGTCTCAAGCTGCCACGCTTACGGTTACTGCCAATCCCTCTGGACTCCCAGCAGGCACATACACAAGCAGGATTGCCATTAGCTCTATCACCGTTGGGTCGCTGATCATTCAAGTGACAATGACCATCAGCACGAATGCCTCGGCGCTGCTGCTTTCTCAGGCTGGAGTTTCGTTCACGGCGGTCGCTGGGGGAGGCGTTGTCCCGCCCCTGAACTTCGGCGTTCTTACATTCGGAAGCGGTATGCTGAATCTTAGCGCGGATTCGGCCACGGTGACGGGAGGTAACTGGCTGGCGGCAGCTACGTCGACCGCGTCCATAGTACCACCGGTGGTCAACGTTGCTGTCAATCCGGCCGGTTTGGCGGCTGGGCAATATTACGGTTTGATAAAAGTGCGATCTCCCGGCGCGGCCAATAGCCCGCAGGTGGCGACGGCGGTGCTACGGGTTCTGCCTGCCGGCACCGACGTCGGCGCTGTGCTGACACCCAATGAACTAACGTTTAACGCCGCTGCGGCTGCGGAATCTCCCGGCTCGCAAATCGTCTCGATCTACGACCTCACTGCCGCTCCGAAGGCTTTCATAGCCTCGGTGAGGGATAGCTTTGTGCAATTTTCTCCCCTAACGGGTGTAGTCACGCCAGATCAGCCGACGCAGATCGTCGTCCAGCCTTTTACGAGCGGGCTGGCGGCTGGAGTGTACCATAGCGCGATCACTCTTCAATTCGACGATTTACGGGTTCGCACGATCAGGCTTACGATTGTCGTGACTGCGCAAACTGCGATCCCCAGTTCTTCTTTGACGAGCCGCAGGCTCGACAGGGGCGACGCCTGCCAGGCCACCCAGTTGCTTCCGACGCTCACCTCGTTGGGAGATGGATTCAGCGTTCCAGCGGGCTGGCCGGTAGTGCTCCAAAGCCAGATTCAGGACGATTGTGGGACGCCCCTGCAAAATGGTTCAGTGATCGCCGAGTTTTCCAATGGCGATCCACCCCTCGCGTTACAGTCGCTCACTGGTGGTCGCTGGGATGCCACGTGGCAGACTGCACGAAAAGCTGCGGGCGTGACGGTCACAATTCGCGCTACGAGCCAGGACATGCAACTCAGGGGCTCGAAGCAAGTGCTGGGAGGTTTCGACTTAAGCCAGCAACAGCCTGTCATAGCAGCGGGTGGAGTTACGGACGCCGCAAGCAACATTTCTTTCCGGCCGCTCACTCCCGGTAACCTAATCACCATCAGGGGAACGCTGTTGTCGGATCAAACAGCAACAGCTCCGGCGGCCCCGTACGGCACCAGTCTTGGGGATACCAGCATCCTGATTGCCGGAACTCTGATGCCCCTCGCCTCGACAGGACCCAACCAAGTGTCGGCGATCATTCCATACGGAATTGCGGTCAACGCGCAGCAACAGATCTTGCTGCAGCGCGCCGATGCGTACTCATTACCGGTGCAGGTGAATCTCGCCGCCGCGAGTCCAGCCATATTTACGACCGACGGTAGCCAGGGCATGATCGTGGATGCGAAGGGCAACGTGATTGCGCCTGGCAATGCGGCGAAAGCAGGGGATTCTATCACGGTCTACTGCACGGGCCTGGGTGAACTGCAGCAGACAGTTGCTGCCGGAAGCTCTGGACCGGCTACATCCGCTACTGCTGTGCCAGTATCTCTCTCGATTGGAGGCCAAGCGGCGCAAATCCAGTTCAGCGGGCTGGCGCCGCAACTGGTTGGCATTTACTTCGTGCAGGCGACCATTCCGGCTGGTGTCACGGCAGGCGATCAAGTGCCCGTGACACTGACGTCGCTGGCGGCGTCACCAGCGGTCAGCCCAACTGTGACAATGGCGGTTAAGAACTAGGATTGACCTGGCGGTCCGACGGACTGGTGACCCCGTCGACCTTTCTGAGCTGGATGTGCCTACTTCTTCGAGACCGTTCAATAGCACAGTGGTGTCAGCGTAATTAAGGTCATGGAACAAAAACAAATAACATCGACTCTTTGCCGCCTTTGCCGCGTCTTCGAAAACCTTCCGCGATGTTAGCGGCGATGGAGACAGCGGCTCTTCGCATTTGGCTCGTCAAGCCGTAAATCTGGTGCTTCGGAAACGAATCCGTCAAACGGTAAAGACCCAGGACAAATTGATAAGCTTTTTGCCACCCGAACAGGTGCTGGAAACTTCGAGCGGGCGCCATTCTGACTCCTGACTTCAGACTTCTGCCTTCTCCCGTCTGCTTCAGCTCGCGATCGAAACTATTCCCTTATCCTTCAGCCCGCTGATCGCCAAACCATATCGGCCCCGCACTCCGGTCTTTTCGAAAATATGCTTCAAGTGAATCTTTACAGTACCGGGCCTAATCCCCAGTTCCAGCGCGATTTCTTTGTTTTTGAAACCTTGTTCAACTAGCTCCAGGACCTGATGCTCCCGCGCCGTCAATTCCGACCGCGGATAACCGATTTGGCGGGCCGAGTCGCGAAATACGCAGTCTTCCATCCAACTCCGCCCGCTCGCCACCGTGCGCAGACACGTCAGCAGACTTGCCAGGTCGGCCGTCTTGCGGACAATACCCCGAGCCCCGGCCTGTAGCAACCGCAAGGCTTCGGCCTCGGTCATCGATACACCCCACACGGTGATCGCCGGCGTTGAGTCGGCCAGCTTGAGATCGTGAATCCAGTCCAGCACCGCCCGCATCCCAAATCCTTTGTCCACAACGACGATATCGGGGGCGTTGGCGCGCACGAAAGCCGTAGCGGTTTCGAGCGAGTTCATCGCTTCCACTACCTCGAGATCCTCGCTCGTAGCGAGCAGGTTTCTCAGCCCTTGTGCCGTGATTGGCTGTGTGTCACATACGGCAATTCTCTTTTTCACGAGATCTTCGTTCATCGTTTTTCTTCTTTTCAGGGGACACGACGCCCGTTCACGGCATCTCGGTAGGATATCCCCAGTTGGCCTCATCGGCGAGCGCGTTCGAAATTCTAGTTGGCGCGGCGGGGAAAGACTCTCATGTTATCATCACTTATAGCCGATTTGATCGAGTAGGACTCCGAAGGACGAAGTCCCGCCAGAGCTCATGTCCCAGCCCGATGCTGCTAAGTTCGCCGGTAATTGGAAGGCTCTCTTTATCTGCCCCAAGCAACAGATAATTAGAGACTTAGCTCCACTTCTGACCCGTTATCTCCCGAATTTCGCAGCCGCTGAATTGAACGTAATTCCCAACCGGCGCCAAATCACCGAGGCCATTGCCGTCGAGCAGCCTAATCTCTGCTTCCTCGAAGTCGACGACGCTCCGGATCGTAGTCTGGCTGTCATTCCTGACCTTCTCCGAGCCGATCCGAAGCTCCCAATCGTCGCCGTTCTCTCTGGCAACGATCACGAACAGGTACTGCGATGTCTCCGACAGGGCGCCAGCGATTTCCTCATCCATCCCTTCGTTCCGGAGCACGTGGAAGCCGCGCTCCAAAAGATTTCGCGCCTCCAACCCAGCCGCAGCAAGAGTCCCGGCAAGGTCTATTGCGTCATGCCCGCCAAAGGCGGCTGTGGCGCCAGCACCATCGCCAGCAATTTTGCCCACCAATTGAAGCGTCAGGCCGACAAGCGCATACTATTGGCAGACCTCGATCCCCTGGCAGGAACCCTATCGTTTCTGCTGAAGATCAAATCCAGCTACAGTTTTATGGATGTGCTGGCGCGCTCGAGTGAGATAGACGCCGATCTGTGGAAGGCTATGGTAACCGATCGTAACGGAGTGGATGTCCTGCTGTCGCCCGAAGTGATGACTGAAGGCATGGCCGAACTGTCCGACGCTAGCAGCATCATCGAGTATGCGCGCGGAACCTACGATCTGGTGGTACTCGATACCGGGAGCGTGTATGGAGACTGGAATCTCAGCCAGGCCCGGCTTGCCGACGAGATCCTGTTGGTCACGACTAACGAACTCACCGCGCTCCAGGCGGTCCAGCGCGCGCTTAGTTATATGGACAGCAACAACATCGGGCGATACAAGATTCGCTTGATCGTGAATCGTTATGATCGCCACGTCGGGCTGAGCAAAGATGTCATCGGCACGGCCCTGCATGCCGATATCTTCCATATCCTGCCCACCGATTACGAAGCTATCCAGAAAGCGCTCATGGAGGGCAAGCCGCTCCCCCTCAACACTAACTTCGGCAAAGGCGTGGCTGGCTTGGTCGACCGTTTAATCGGCGGCGCGGAGCCGGCCAATAAAAAGAACAGCTCCCTTTCGGGCATCCTTTCACTTTTCTCCCGTACGTCTTCCTAAGCTCCTCACTTCGTTCCAAACATAAATTGCTAGAATTGTTCTGTGGAAAAGCGCTTCCATGGGCTTGGCCGGCAAGGGTTTAACCCGGCCCATTCTACCAACAACTTTCCCACTGCCCTTCCACAGGCTAACTGCCTCACAACGCTACAGCGAAATATATGTAGGCGATCTCCCAACTCATCGCTTACTGTAGAACGGTCCCCTGAATATGGCTGCTTCTCCTGACATCGCCCTCGAAAGAGGATTGCCCGTTAACCTCGACGCCGAGCGCTTTGTCCTGGGCGCCATTTTGATGGACGACGCGCTTTACATCCAGGTCGCCGGCTCGCTCGAATCGGAAGACTTCAGCCTGGAGAAGCACCGCCGCATTTTCCTGCGTATGGGCGAACTGTACAATCGCGGCGAGCGTATCGACCGCGTCACCGTCGCAAATGAGCTGATGAAGCAGAACCAGCTTGAATCGGTGGACGGCGTCAGCTATCTGGTTTCGCTCGACGAAGGACTCCCGGCTCTCGCGAACCTCGACAGCTACGTTCGCATCGTGAACGACAAAGCGGTTCTGCGCCGCATCATCTTCACGTCGCAAAAGCTGATCGACCGCTGCATCATCGGCGAAGAGGAGCCCGACCAGATTCTCGCCAGCGCCGAAGAGACTCTCCTCAAACTCGGTGAAACGCGAGCTAAGGACGCGCTCGTCAATCCCCAGCGTATCCTCGAAGAGTTCGATGGCGGCATCAATGCTTTCCTCGACCCCAGCAAGCGGATCAAAGGACTCAGCACCGGATTCCTCAAGCTGGACGAAATGACCGGCGGTCTGCACGCGGGCGAGTTGGTGATCCTGGCGGCGCGCCCTTCCATGGGCAAAACCGCACTAGCGTTAAACATCGCCCAGCACGTCGCGTCCCAGCCCAACGAGAAACAGACCGTGGCCGTTTTCTCCCTCGAAATGTCGCGCGAGTCGCTTCTGACCCGCATGATCTGCGCCGGCGCGCGGGTGGACCAGCAGAAATTTCGCGCCGGATATTTGAATCAGGACGAACGGCGGAGGCTCGCTAAGACGGCTTCCGAGCTGGTTCAAGCGCCGCTTTTCATCGACGATACTTCGGGCACCCACATGATGGACATCCACGCCAAGCTGCGCCGGTTGAAAGCCGAGCACGGCCTGTCGCTGGTCGTGATCGATTATCTGCAGTTGATGAGCGGCCGAGGCCGCTACGAGAATCGCAACCAGGAGATCAGCACCATATCGCGCGGCCTGAAGCTACTCGCCAAGGATCTAAAGGTCCCCATGCTGGTGCTATCGCAATTGAATCGTGCGCCCGAGACTCGCCCTGGCGATCACCGGCCGCAGTTGAGCGACCTTCGCGAATCCGGCTCCATCGAGCAGGACGCCGATCTGGTCGCTTTCATCTTCCGCGAAGAAGTGTACAAGCAGGAAGACGAGCGCCTCAAGGGGCTAGCCGAGCTGCTGGTGGCCAAGCAGCGCAACGGCCCCACCGGCAAGGTGAACCTGGTGTTCCTCAAGGAATTCACCAAATTCGAAAATCGCACGAACGACCTCGGCGAAGACGTCCCCATGTAGCGCCGTGTGGCGCGCGCACTCGTGCGTGCCGCGTTCGTACTCTTACGAACGCCCGGCTCCCCGCCCCGGGCGTAAAATCTAAGCATGGAACTCGTCGTCAATCAGCAGCATTACCGGATCCAACTCGACCCTAACAGCCTCCTGCTCTGGATCCTCCGCGACGAACTCGGGCTCACCGGCAGCAAGTACGGCTGTGGCGAAGGCCATTGCGGCGCCTGCACCGTCCTCATCGATGGCGCGCCCGTGCGCTCCTGCATAACGCGCGTCTCCAAGGTCGAAGGAAAAGAGATAACCACTATCGAAGGTCTGGCGCAAAACGGCCGCCTGCATCCCCTGCAAGAGGCTTTCATCCAGGCCGACGCCATGCAATGCGGTTACTGCACGCCCGGCATGATCCTCTCCGGCGTAGGCTTGTTGAAGAAGACTCCGCACCCCAGTGAACCCGATATCAGGCGCGCGCTCGAGGGCAATCTCTGCCGCTGTGGAACTTATCCGCGCATCGTAGCGGCCATGCAAATAGCCGAAAAGGCCATCAACGGAGGCCAGCATGCTTGAGCCAGAAAGCTACGAACTTTTCACTGGCCCCGCTTACCGATTTGAACTCGAGCGGCGCGATCTCTTCAAGCTGCTCGGCGGCGGACTCCTGTTCGTGCTGTTCTTCGATGGCGAAGCCCTGGCTCAGGAATCCGGACGCACTCAAGGATTCCGAGCCGACGCGCGCCCCGCCGAACTCGCTGCCTGGCTCCACATCGATGAAGACGGAACCGTCACCATCTACACCGGCAAAGTGGAAGTCGGCCAGAATGCCCGCACCGCGCTCACACAAGCCGTCGGGGAACAACTGCATGCGCCCATGAGCTCCATCAAGCTCGTCATGGGCGACACCGATCTGACGCCTTATGATATGGGCACTTTCGGTAGCCGCACCACTCCCACCATGGCCCCTCAATTGAAGAAGGTGGGCGCCGCCGCGCGCGAGACCCTCATCGATCTCGCTGCTGAGAAATGGAAAGTAGACCGCAAATCCATCTCGGTCGCCGATGGCAAGGTCAAGAACTCCACCAGCGGCGACACCATCGGCTTCGGCGATTTGACTCGCGGGCAGAAGCTTATGAAGACCGTCGACGGAGCCGCCGTCACCCCCGCCGATAAATGGACCATCGCCGGAACCTCGGTCACCAAGGTCAATGCGTGTGATATGGTCACCGGCGCCCATCGCTATAGCACTGACATCGTGCGGCCGGGGATGCTGTTCGGCCGAGTTCTTCGCCCCTACGCATTCAATGCAAAACTGGAATCGCTCGACACCAAGGCGGTGGAATCCAATCCCGGCCTGGTAATCGTCCGGGACGGAAATTTCGTGGGTGTCGCCGCGCCCGATGAACTCACGCTCTCAAACACAATCGCCGGCCTCATCCCTATCTGGAAAGCCGATCGCCAACCGTCCAACAAAGATCTGTTCGCGTACCTAAAAACCCATCCTGCCCAACCGCGCGGCGGCGGCGCCACCCCGAGTCCCGAACAGGGCTCGGTGGACCCGGGTCTGGAATCCTCCGATCACAAGCTCGCTGCCACCTACACGATCGCCTACATCGCTCACACGCCGCTCGAGCCGCGCGCCGCGGTCGCTGAATGGAACAGTGGAAAACTGACGGTCTGGACCGGTACCCAGCGTCCCTTCGGCGTCAAAGGTGAGCTCGCTGAAGCTTTTAAGGTCCCGGAACATCACGTGCGCGTAATCGTGCCCGATACCGGCTCCGGTTACGGCGGCAAGCATACCGGAGAAGTCGCAATCGAAGCTGCCCGCCTTGCTCTAGCCGCTAGCAAACCCGTGAAGGTAATCTGGACCCGCGAAGACGAGTTCACCTGGGCCTACTTCCGTCCAGCGGGCGTGATTGACATCCGCAGCGGGACCAAGAAGGACGGCCTGATCACCGCCTGGGAGTTCCACAATTATAATTCCGGGCCGTCCGGTATCGACACGCCTTACGAAATCCCGAACCGTAAGATCGAGTTCCATCCCACCGAAACACCCCTGCGCCAGGGCTCTTACCGCGGCCTCGCTGCAACTGCCAACCATTTCGCGCGTGAGTCGCACATGGACGAAATCGCCGCCGTGCTCGACATGGACCCGCTCGAGTTCCGATTGAAGAATCTGAAAGACGAGAGGTTGCGAGCGGTGCTTCAAGCGGCGGCTGAAAAATTCCGCTGGGGCCAAGCGACATCCGAGCCTAAGCGAGGTTTCGGCCTAGCTTGCGGCGTCGAGAAGGGCAGCTACGTCGCCACTTGCGCCGAGATCTCCATCTCCCAGCCCGATAGAAAGGTCAAGATCGAGAGGGTCGTCACAGCCTTTGAATGCGGCGCAATTGTCAACCCCGAGCACCTCAAGAACCAGGTGGAAGG
Organism: Bryobacteraceae bacterium; assembly: GCA_035569875.1. Lineage (GTDB taxonomy): Bacteria > Acidobacteriota > Terriglobia > Bryobacterales > Bryobacteraceae > Palsa-89. Next base: position 21,257 of record DATMMD010000063.1, on the reverse strand, counting down.
CTCCGTAATCCAGGGCATCGGCGGTGCGCTGTTCGAAGCGATCGAATTCGAAAACGGCCGCATTCTAAATCCGCGCGTCGGCCAATATCGCCTGCCGCGTTTCAGCGACGTCCCGGCGATCGAAACAATCCTGCTCGACCGCAAGGATCTGCCATCTGCGGGCGCCGGTGAAACTCCCATCGTCGGTTTGGCTCCGGCCATCGGCAATGCGATTTATCAGGCGACCGGCGTCCGCATCCGCGCCTTGCCGATGGCTCCCAACGGCGTACCACATGAAGCCTGACATCCATATCGCGTCGAGAGTTATCTCGACGCTTGCTCTGTTTTACTTCATCTCCTCGCTCGCGGCTCAGACGGTTTCGTACAAGTGGGCGGAGACCGATGTCGCCTACATCAGTACCGATCAGGAGCGCGACGCTTTCAATCTTCTCTTGAATGATAACGAGCGCGAGAAATTCGTCGAGCAGTTCTGGCTGCGGCGTGACCCGACACCTGACACCCTGGAAAACGAGTTCAAGGAAGAGCACTACCGCCGCCTCGCCTACGCCAACGAAAGATTCCCCATCGGAATTCCAGGTTGGAAAACGGACTGAGGCCGGATTTACATCACGTATGGCCCTCCCGATGAGATCGAATCACATCGCGGTGAAAGCTACCAGCGCCCTTTGGAACAAGGAGGTGGAACCTCCTCCCTGTATCCATTCGAGCAATGGCGCTACCGTTATCTCGAAGGCATCGGGAACGACGTAGTTCTTGAATTCGTCGATCACACGAACGCCGTCGAGTATCGCCTCATCATCGACCCAACGGACAAGTATGCGCTGGCTAACTGGCGCGGCGACCGGGCGCCGTTGAACGATGCCGGCGTTGGGATCCTCATTATCGGAGACGCCCAAATGCGGCCGCAGCCGGGCGCGATTTTCGCGAATGACGAAAAACTTAGATTCTATATTCAGCTCAATATCTTGACCCCGATCCTATGAATACGGTCCTCAGTTACACCGAACAAATGGGCGATCTGCCCGGTGCAACTTCTAGCATCGTTCACTTTTGAAGCTCCGCGTGACCGACCGCATTCGCAATCAGACCATCTCACCCTCGGCGGACTTCGCCGTCAATCCTTCGGCGCTTCGTTGAACCGCGGCACCGCCCTTTATAATTGTGGCGTGACCGACGCTGCCATCCTCGACCACATTGCCCGGCTTCCCCATGCGCGCGCCACCTTCAAACAGCTCGTCCGTGAGCTCGGGACCCGTGGATCTTCCCGGGAAGAGCTCGACACCGCTCTCGACCGCTTGGAGCAGCACGGCGACTTGGTCGAAGTGAAATCCGGCCACTTCGTGCTCACGCGCTTGAGCCGCGAGTACGTGACTGGACGCCTGAACATGCACCGGGACGGCTATGGGTTCGTGACCCCCGATCATCCCATCGACGGGCTGCGCGGCGATGTCTACATTCCGCGCGATTCCGCCCAAACCGCCATGCACGGGGATCGCGTGGTGGTCCACATCGCGCGCATCGAGAACGACGGCCGTGCCGACGGTGAAATCGTCAAAATCCTCCGGCGCGCCCATCCAACCGTGGTGGGCGAATTTCGGCTCCGCAAGCGCGGATCTTACGTCATCCCGCATGACGACCGCATTCGCCAGTGGATCGACATTCCTGAAGGCATGGAGATCCCGCCCAAATCCGGCAACCGCGACCGAGTTGGCGTCGCGCCGATTCCTGTCTCTGGCCCCGGCGACCTCGACGGCATGATCGTCAACGTCGAGGTCCTGGAATTCCCGGAAGACGGCGAACACGCCGTCGGCCGTGTCATCGAAGTACTCGGCCATCCCGACGACTTCGGTGTCGACGTCGAGATCGTAATCCGCAAGCATCACATCCCGCACCAGTTTCCACCCGAGGTATTAACTCAGGGCCAGAACGTTTCAAACATCATCCGTGGCGAAGAATTGGCCGGACGGCAGGACTTTCGCGGCCTGGACGTCGTCACCATTGATGGTGAAACCGCCCGCGATTTCGATGACGCGGTCTGGGTGGATCGTTTGGCCAACGGCAATTACGCGCTGCATGTCCACATCGCCGATGTCAGCCATTACGTCACGCCTGGGACGCCCATCGACGAAGAAGCATTGCTGCGCGGCACCAGCGTCTATTTTCCTGATCGCGCCGTGCCTATGCTCCCGCTCGAGCTCTCTACCGAAGTCTGCTCCTTGAAACCCGGTGTCGATCGATTGGTGCTTTCTGTGCTGCTCGAAATCGATCATCGCGGCGACGTTGTCGGGCAACAGTTTGGCCGGGGCATCATCCGCAGCGTAGAGCGCATGACCTACACCGACGTTCACGCGCTGCTCGAAGGCGACGCGGCGCTGCGCCAGCGATATCAGCCGCTGATTGGCCGCTTCGAGCTCATGCGAGAGCTTGCGCTCATCCTGAATCGCAAACGAGTCCAGCGCGGCGCGATCGACTTCGATATGCCCGAGCCGTTGATTGAGTTCGACGAGTTCGGCGAGATGGCCGGCGTCAAGCGCAGCCCTCGCAACATCGCGCACCGCCTGATCGAAGAATTTATGCTGGCGGCCAATGAAGCTGTGGCATCGCACTTGGAGCAGGCCGGCATTGCATCGCTATTCCGGATCCACGAGAAACCGGATCCTAAGCGCGTTTTGGAGTTCGAAGAGATCGCCTCCCATTTTGGCTATTCTCTCGGCATCGGGGCGCTGCCTGTGAAACGATTCCGCATGAGCGAGCGCGGGCGCGATGGCAGGATGAGGCGAAAGGATATCGAGATCGCCGGCGACAACATGGCCATAACCTCGCGCAACTATCAAAAGCTGATCGCTAAGATCGAAGGCAAACCGGAAGAACGCATTCTGACTTACTTGATGCTGCGATCGCTCAAGCAGGCCCGCTATAGCGCCGAAAATCGCGGCCATTTCGCCCTGGCCGCCACCAGCTACACCCATTTTACGTCGCCCATCCGCCGCTACCCGGATCTCATCGTTCACCGCATCCTCAACGCTTTCTTCGACGGCCAGCGCAACATCCTTGCGCCCGAGACACTGGCTCGCATCGCCGACGATTGTTCAGAAACCGAGCGCCGCGCCGCCGACGCCGAACGTGAACTAGTGGAGTGGAAAAAAGCCAAGTTCATGGAGGGCCGCGTAGGCGAGCAGTTCACCGGCCTGATTATCAGCACCACTCGCTTCGGATTCTTTGTTGAGCTGGAGAATTTGTTCGTCGAAGGGCTGGTCCCGATTGACACGCTACCGGGCGATCGCTACATATTCAACGAGAACACGCGCAAGATCATCGGCCAGCGCACACGTCGGGAATTTTCTATCGGCGATACTGTGCAGGTGCTGCTCGACCGTGTTGAGCCGTTGGAGCACAAGCTGCAATTCTCGCTGGTCGAGCCAGAGCGCACACGAAAGAAACGGCGAAGCTGACCTCCGTTTATTCCTCCTCCTCTTCTTCGCCGGTCTTGGCGGCCTTGGCGGCGGCGATGATCTTGTCGGCCTGCAGCGAGGGGACGTAATCGTAGTGCGAAAACTCCATCTGAAACGAAGCGCGGCCTTGAGTCATGGAAATTAGGTCATTCTGGTAGCTGAGCATGTCGGCCATCGGGACTTGCGCCTTGATGATCTGCGTGCTGCCCTTGGTGTCCATGCCCTGAATGCGGCCGCGCCGGCCGTTTAGATCGCCCATCAGGTCGCCCGCGTATTCCACCGGGGCCTGCACTTCGACGTTCATGATCGGCTCGAGTAAGGTCGGTTTAGCCTGCTGCATGCCGGCCTTAAACGCCTTGCGTGCCGCCAGCTTGAACGCCATTTCGGACGAGTCGACATCGTGATAGGACCCGTCATAAACGGTTACCTTGAAATCCACTACCGGAAATCCGGCGAGAAAACCGTTCGCGGCCGCTTCCACGATTCCTTTCTCTACGGCCGGAATAAAGTTGCGGGGAATCGCGCCGCCAAACACTTCGTTGGCGAACACAAACTTACCGCCCCGCGCAAGCGGTTCGAGACGAATCCAGCAGTCGCCGAACTGCCCGTGGCCGCCGGTCTGCTTCTTGTGCCTGCCCTGCACCTCGGCCTTCCCGCGGATCGTTTCCCGGTACGGAATCTTAGGAGCTTTCAATTCCACATCCACGCCGTAGCGCTTTTTCAGGCGGCTTACGATAACTTCCACATGCTGCTGGCCGCTTCCCGCGAGCAGGAATTCCTTGGTCTGCGGATCGCGATAAAAGCGCAGCGACTGATCCTCTTCGAGAATTCTGGAGACGGCATTGCCTAAGCGGTCCTCATCCTGCCGGCTCTTGGCCGAAATTGCAAACGCGATGGATGGCTCGGGCAAGTGCACCGGCGGATAACTGATCAGCGAAGTTTTCTCCCCCAGCGTGTCGCCGGTGAGAGTTTCTTTCAGCTTCGCAACCGCGCCGATATCGCCGGCTCTCAGTTCCGTAACTGGCGGCATCGTCTTTCCCTCGAGAGCGCCGATGTGGGCCAGACGCTCGCCGCCCCCGGTCCGGGCATTCACCAAGTTGGCGTCGTTCTTCACCACTCCCGACATCACTTTGAAGTAAGTAACACGGCCTGCAAACGGATCAGCCACGGTTTTGAAGACGAAGGCGGATACCGGTTCACTGTCCTTGATGGCGCGGGTTGCGTCTTTGTCATTTATTTTTCCCGCCAGCGGTTCGTGCTCGGTCGGCGCAGGAAAGTTCTCGATCATGAAGTTAAGCAAGAGATCGGAGCCGATATTGCGTAAACCCGAAGCACAGAGCACCGGGTAAATCCGCCGTTCGCGGATGGCTTGGCGAAGTCCTTCTTGGATGTGCTCGACGGGCAGCGTGCCTTTCTCGAAGAACTCCTCCATGAAAGCGTCATTGCCCTCCGCCACCATTTCGACCAGGGTCTCATGCGCTTTCTGCGCGGCATCCGCGCGATCGGCCGGAATGTCGCTTTCCTTACCCTTGCCATCGCCGTCGTTGGTGTAGGTGTAGGCCTTCATCCGAATCAGATCGATCACGCCCTTAAAGTCCTTCTCGGACCCTATCGGTAAATGAATGGGGACCGCCATGCGTCCGAAAACGCCCTGGACGCTCCCCAAAGCGCGGTCGAAATCGGAGCGCTCGCGGTCGAGCTTGTCGATAACTATGGCTCGCGGCAACTTGAACTCGTCGGCAAAGCTCCACACTTTCTCGGTTTGCACTTCCACACCCGCAACACCATCCACCACCACCAAGGCGCCCTCGGCCGCGACCATGGAAGCCTTCGTATCGTTAATGAAGATGTTGAAGCCGGGCGTGTCGATCAGATTGATCTTTTTCTTGGCCCATTCGGCGTACGCCACGGCCGTCGAAATGGACAGCTTGCGCTGGATCTCGTCGTCGTCAAAGTCCGTGACGGTATTGCCTTCGTCGACGCGCGTCAACCGATTGGTTGCGCCCGCGGTATAAAGAAGACCGGCCGTGAGGGTGGTCTTACCGCTATGTCCGTGTCCGATCAGAGCAACGTTTCTGACGTCTGTGCCTTCGTATGCTTTCACTTGATTCCTACTCCCAGGTGGGTATCAAGACCGGATCTTAGCACAAATGAAACATTGACCATTCCCACCACGACCCCTAATCCGGGCTTCGCTCCGCAAAGTTCGACGTGTTATGATGTAGCCACAGACGTAGCCATCTCGATCTATGAAGACCGCCAGTGTTCGTGAACTCAAGAATCAGACGTCTGAACTGTTGCGACGTTCGGCGAACGAAGACGTCATCATCACCTCTCGCGGACGCCCGATAGCTTGCTTGGTCGGTATCCACCCTCGCGACATTGCGGTGCGGCCACGAGTTGGCCGAAGCGGCGACAGCAAGCAAAAACGAGAGCTATCCCGTCTACTTGCCAGCATTTGGAAGTTGAAGCCAGACAAAGGCAAGAAGTGGATATCCCAGGAACATCATGACCAGGTTCTCTACGGCGAATCCTGTGAATGATTTTCGTTGACACCAGTGCCTGGGCAGCTTTGTTTATCCCTAATGATCCGCGGCATGAAGCAGCGCGGTTTTGGCATGAGCAGAACCAGGAGCAATTGGTTACTACCGACTACGTCGTGGATGAACTCCTCACTCTATTGAAAGCACGCTTCAGCATCCAAGCGGCGATTCGAGCTGGGCACTTCCTGTGGAGCGGCCGTTCCTGCACGCTCTCCTACTTGAATCTCCAAGACATAGAAAAAGCTTGGAAGATCTTTCGGTCACATCGTGACAAGGGATGGAGCTTCACCGACTGCACCAGTTTCGCTCTTATGCAAAGGCTGCGCCTGTCAAGCGCCTTCGCGTTCGATAAACATTTTTCTCAGATGCACGGAATACGCCGTGTGCCCGTTTGAGTCGCAATTCTTACTTGCCGAACCAGCGCAGCGGCGCGGTAGTCAGCCACGGCACATAGGTGATCAGCAGAACACTGCCCATCAGGATGAACAGGAACGGGAGCGTTGCCCAAATGATGGTGCCCATCGGCTTCTTGAACCGGTAGGCGGAGAGAAATAGATTGATGCCAACGGGTGGGTGTAGATAGCCGAGCTCCAGATTAGCGATGAAGATCACGCCCATCTGTACCGGATCGATGGAGTAGGCGGCAGCGAGAGGTTTGATCAGCGGCACTACCACCAAGATCGCGGCGAAGATGTCCATCAGCGCGCCAACCACCAGCAGGGCCGCATTAAGCAATAACAGAAAGACGTATTTGGATTGGACGTGCGTCCGCACCCAGTCGATGAGTTTCGATGGCACCTCGGCGTCGATCAAATAGTTGGTGAAGCCCAGCGCCACGCCCAGAATCAGCAGAATGCCACCAACAATGGTCGCGCACTCGACGAACACTTCGCGGTAATCGCGGTTCAGCTTCAGGTCACGATAAATGAATACCTCGACCACGAAGGCGCAGAAGGCCGTTAGCGCCGCAGCCTCGGTCAGGGTCCCAAAACCACCGAATAGCCCGACGATCATAATCACCGGTAACATCAGCTCCCATTTGGCGTTCCAGACTGCCGCGGCGGCTTCGCGTGGTACGAAAGGCTCGCGCACGGCCTTGTGCTTCAATCCCATGTAAATGCCGACGGCAGCCACGCAGGTGACCATGAGCAGTTCAGGCAAAATCGCACCGGTGAATAATCGCGGCAGCGGAGTATTTGAATACACACAGTACAAAATCGCAGGAACGCTGGTGGGAAACAGCAAGCCCAATGACCCCGAAGCGGTGAGCAATCCGATGGAAAAGTTTTCGGGATAACGGGTCTTGATCAGCATCGGCACCAAGAGTCCTCCCAGCGACAAGATAGTGAGGCCCGAGCCGGCGAAGGTGAAGACAGTGCAGATAGCCACGGTGGCGATCGCTAGGCCCCCGGGAATCCAGCTAAAAAGCGCCGTAAAGACGTGCAGCAGGCGCTTTGTTGCCCCGCCTTGCACCATGAAATAGCCGGCCAGCGTGAACAACGGGATGGAAGGCAGCAGCGGCGATGCCACCAGCCGGTACATCTCCACCGGAACCGATGCGGCGGGCGTTCCGCTATTCCAAAAGAGCAGCAAGGCGAGTCCGCCGAATACGGCGAAGATTGGAAGCCCCAGAAAAGTGACGAAGGCCAGCATCAGCAGAGCTAACGGCATAACGCCGGGCGCGCCGACGGGAATGACGAAGCCGAGCAGGGCCGGGATGACCAGGCCGGGGGCAGCGAGCAGGCGGCCTTGCCAATTTGGACTGGCATGCAACACCGCCCGCAACGCAATCACGGCGAAGCCGACCAGCATAATGGCGAGTGCAGTCCACTTCGGCACGCCAGGAAGCAGCTCGCTACCGGATTCACGCTCAGTCTTAACGAACACCCAACTGGCCCAGGCGAGGCAGGTAGAAACAGCCGCAAGCGCGGCGCCCGAAAGGATCTTGGCGGGCACGCGCCACGAATCCGGCAGCATCGCGCTGGACGAAAGCCCCAATAGACGATCAGAGCGCGACGCAAGCATACCGCCCAGCATGCCAATCCACAAGGTGAGCTGCTGGACGACAACGGCCGATCCGGGAATTCCGGGCCAGCGGAACTGCCGCGACACCATTTCGATTACGGGCAGCAAGGTCATCAGCGACAGAGCCAGGATGGAAAAGGAATCTTCGACAATCTCGAGCGGCGTGGCGGGTGCGGCGTTTTCAGGAGGCGGTGTCGCGACGCTCACGGCATGCCCGCGGCGCTCGAGCCCGGATGCGCTTTCCGATATTCGTCTCGCAGCCGCTTCACTTCGTCGAATAGATCCGCCGGCACCATGGTGCCTCGCAACTTCGGCCAGATGGCTTCAGAAAGCTGGCGCCATTCGGCCACGGCCTTCGGATCGGCATGAACTACATTCAGACCGAACTGCTGCATCAGAGGAATAGAAGAGGCTTCGGCTTTGCGGATCTCCTCGCGCAACGACACGCCGGCGGTGCGCGCAGACTGCATCATCTCCTTTTGTAGCGGCGCCGGAATCTTGTCCCACACATCCTTCGATATAACGGTCGCGCCCACGAGTTGCGCGAACTGGATATCCAACATGTTCTTCGCTCCGCCGAACCACTGGTTGCTCAGTGCCACCAACGGAGGCGACTGAAACGCGTCAATTAATCCGGTCTGTAAACCAGTGAGAATATCGGTGGCGGCCAGCGACACTGGTCGAAATCCATTGATCTTATAAAGCTCGAAGGTGCTGTTGTCCCCTTGTAGCACGCATAGCTTCATCTTACGAATGTCGTCGGGATGCACGGCCGGCAGCTTGGTGAAAAAGTGAACCCAGCCGGCATCGCCCCAGTTGAGAACTATGAAACCCCGCTGCGCGAGTCCCTTTTCCAGGCGATCCGAAATATGATCGCGGACGTAATCCAGCTCTTCGTACGAGCTGAGCATCATGGGAATCTGGAGCGCGGAAACTGCGGCGTCGATTCCACTCAGCCCGGCCCCCGAGAGTGCCACTGCTTGCAGCTTCTTGATCCGAAGCTTTTGGACCATTTCTGGCTCGTCGCCTTGCTCGCCGCCGGGATAAATTTTCAGCTCGATCTTGCCGCCCGAGGCCTTCGTCCACTCCTGGCCCATCTTGAGGAGGATCGCGTCCCAGGGGGAATCTTTAGGAATGATCGTGCCCAAGCGAATAATCGTCTGGGCGGGCAAAATCAATGAGAAAAGGATTAGAGCGACGAGAAGGCGGGCCATGACAAGCATGTTAGCGCGACGGGGCGAACATTTCCGGCGGAGCCGCAATTTACTGTTGCGGCTGGGCCACCAAATCATGCTCGAAGCTGACCGGCGGATTGTAATAAAGGATGCGGCCGCAGCTCTCACAAAACATCACCTGGTCGCTGTGTCGCAGGTCTTGAAAGAACTGCGGTCGCAGTACCATATGACAGCCCGAACAGCGTCCTTCGGCGGCCTCGGCCACGGCCACGCCGTGCCATTTCTTTCGGATTCGCTCGTAGGCCGCGACGGTTTGCGGCTTCAGGGCACCGACCAAAACTTTGCGCTCGGCCAGCAATTGCTCGAGCTGTTTTTGATCCACCGCCGTGCGCTCGCGGGCTTGGGTCTTCTCCGCCTCGACTTGCTGCTTTTCTTCCTTGAGGGCGGCTTCGGCCCTCTTTACATTGGCGTCCAGCGGCTCGGCTTCGGCCATGAGATCCAGAATCCGGTCCTCTGACTTGCGGATTGCGTCTTCGCAAAAGGTAATCTCATGCTGGAAGGCGCGGTATTGCTCATTGGTTTTGGCGCCCAGCATCTGGTCCTTCAACTTGGAGATTTTCTGGTTCTCCACTTTGTTGTCGTCTTCCAAGCGCTTGCGTTCCTTCTGATTGCCGGCCAGGGCCGCGCGATCCGCTTCCAACCTGCGCAGGTGGGAATCAAGCGCTTTTTCGATCTGTGTGATGTGTTTGGGTAGGGTGGCTATTTCCCGCTCCAGCTCACCGATTCGCAAATCGAGGGACTGCAGGCGGGTGACCTGCTCTATCTCTTCGGTCATCTCTTCAGATTTTACCACCTCGCGAGCAGATCTAGAATGTTGATTGGGTGACGTAGCGCCTGTCCTGTCCACGAACATCATACAGCACGTTGGAGTTGCACCAATCGAGAATATTTGCTTCCGTTGTGATCAATGCGCACCGGCCTAAAGCTTTGCCGGCCGAAGCCGCATCAGATACAGGACGTAATTCATTGACAATTGCTGGAACTTAGTGTAAAAAGAATCAGGTAAATGTTGTGCTGCGATTGGTCAACGATGACCCGCCAGGGGTAGCCCCCGTCGGCCCCGAATCCATCGGGACGCCTAATCTCTCCTCTTTTCTCGAGCAATATCGGCCAATGTTGAAGCTGCTTTCCGCCGCGGATGTGAACTTCCTCAGCCGCCAACAGTATTCGCACGTCGGCCATTTTAGAAGAGAACGTGCAGCCATTTACTTCCAGTATCTTGGTGAACTATGCCGGGATCTCCGCGCACTGCCCCTTTGGATGGCTCCCAACGACGGCGAAGCATTTATTGAGCTGGACAAAGCTTCCTGGTTGATGCAGAAGATGCTGGTGAAGCTGGCGCTGGAAGGCGTGCTGTACTATATCGGTATCCCGCGGCGGGACAGCGGACGGGTTCAGCGTTGTTTCGAGCGACTGGGCAGCTTGCTTAGCGCTGCCGCGTAAGCCTTCTTAGGAACGCGATCAGGATTTCCCGATCGTCCCGCTCTTGGCCGTCGGCTACAGACAAGCGATCAGCTATTGATTCTCCGCTTCTCTTAAGGGCCACGGTCCAGACTCCGAAAATCAATACCGAAGCTGACTGGTATGCGTGGCTTATCAAATCGTTGCTCGATCTATCCAAATTGCGCCAGAACATCGCCGCCGCTGAAACAGCCATCCATACCGTAAACAAGATGCCGTGAATGCGGAGATTCGGCTGAAGAGTAACGCGAAAGCGCGAGAAATACCATGCAGTGCCCGCTAAAAACACTGCCAGCGTCGACGTAGCGATGCGCATCAACAGGAACGTCGCTGTGACTGCGCTGCTCACTGAGAGCAGCTCCCTATCGAGCATGGCACGCGCATCAAAGACGGTAAGAGCGACGCACGCAACCAGGGATAAAGCCATAATTCCGTTCAATATGCGGCGGAGGTAAGCGACGATTCTTCCCTGACGGTTTACACCTCCAAAGTGCTCCGCGAGATTAGCGTAGATCTCGAGCGCCGCTGCGTATAACAGGACTAAGGACGAGATTTGTACGACGATCCAGGCGATCGCATACGTCGTACTGCGCAGTGTGAGAGTGAACAGATACAAAGTGCCAATCGAAGCCACCATCAGATAGCCGATGAACCATCGGTATCGTTTAGGGTTGACGAGGAACAGGCGCGTCACTAATCCGACGCGAACACACAGAGATGTAAGCCAAAGGATTTGCTCCATCCAAGTCAGGCCCCGCAGGATAGCACCTCCGGGGCCTTTGTACGACAGTTTAGGCTGAACTGTCAAGCGTTTAGTCGCTTAACGCCGTTCGCAGGCAGGCGGGCATGGGGGGAATGGATTACCCATCACCACCGGCCGCTTTGGATAAGCGAGCGAAAGCAGAACCGCACTCATTAACACCATTTTTTTCAACAACCCAAGTTTCTTAAACATTGATAATCTCCTTCTGCCGCGTATATACGTCGGCGATGAAAGATTACCCTATTTTTTGCTTCCGGGGTGCAGGATTTTTAGAAGGGTTAATGCTGTAATCGGCGCAGAATCGGGCCGGCCAGCGCCCGGGTGGCCAGATCGAGCTCTGCAACTCGAAGGATTCGGCAAGCCCCGTAAAACACAATAAGGCCGAATGGGATCGAAATCGCCAGATCCACCAGACGTCCCAGCTTGCTAACGCCGAGCCATTGTTGAAACCCGTGGCTGGAAAACCATACCGCTCCGCCCATCACCGCGGACGCCAGGGTGATTTTCCAAATACTGGTCAGCAAGGCCCGGCCATGAATGCCCCCAATGCGGCCGCGTAGGATAGCGAACAAAGCCACGGCTCCAAAGATCGCAACCGCGGAAGTGGAGAGCGCCAGGCCGGCGTGCCCTAAGCTGGTTCGGCCCAGCAGCAGCGATGCGGTGGCATAGTTGATCGCGATGGAGATCAGACTGATGAGCATGGGCGTGCGCGCGTCGTGCAAGGCATAAAACGCGGGATTCAGTACTTTGAGCGCGGAATATCCGGCCAATCCGACCGCGTAGCAGGAAAGCGCCAGAGCGGTCTGCTGCGTATCGAAAGCCTGAAACTTACCGCCCTGGTAGATGGCGCCGATCATTGTGTCGCCCAAAACGATCAAGCCAATTGAAGAGGGGAGCGTCAATAGAAACACCATGCCGAGCGATCTCGACAAAGTACGCCTGAATTCGTCGAAATTACCGGCGCCGGCGCTTCTCGATATAGAGGGTAAGGTTGCCGACGCAATCGCGACACCGAAGAGTCCAAGCGGCAATTGCATGAAACGAAACGCATAGCCCAGCCAACTTACCGGACCGTTGCCTGGAATGCGCGAGGCAAAATTGGTGTTGACCATTACATTGATCTGCACAGCGGCATTGCCCAGGATGGCCGGGCCCATCAGGCGGATGATGTGCCTTAATCCGGGATGGCTCCAGTCGAAGGCAGGGTGAAAACCAAAGCCTTCCGAACGCAGCGACGGTATCTGCCAGGCGAGCTGCAGCGCGCCTCCCAGAACGACGCCTATGGCCATGCCGGTGATTGGCTCGACACCGAGCATCGGTCCGAGCCAATAGCCGAGCGCTAAACCGAACACCACCGAGCCTATGTTGAAGAACGTCGATGCGAGGGCGGGCACCGCAAAGCGATTACAGGCGTTGAGGACACCCATGGCTTGGGCGGCCAGTGCTACCAGGAGAAGGAAGGGGAACATGATCCTGGTCATCTTCACGGCCAACTCAAACTTGCCGGGAACCTGGCGGAATCCTTCGGCCAGCAGATGGACCAGAATTGGACTGAAAATGACCCCCAGAATGCAAAACGAACCCACCAGCAGGATCAGTGCGGTAGCGACCAGGTTCGACAGAACGGCTGCTTCTTTGCGGCCTTTTTGCGCCAAAGTCTGGGTGAAAATGGGTACAAAGGCAGAGGAAAGTGCCCCTTCGGCGAACAAGTCGCGCGTCAAATTCGGAATGCGGAAGCCCAGCAGAAAGGCATCATAAACGAAGCCAGCGCCGAACAGCCGGGCCATGACCATCTCACGTACCAAGCCGGTCAGACGCGACATGGCCACGGCCACCGAGACGATCCCAGCAGACCGAACCACGCTTTCGGCCGGAGCCGGATTCTGAGTTTTCGCTGCCAAAGGAAACCTTAGTTGTCTATCGGCCAAACTCCTCGAAAAAGTGCGCGATGGTCATGATGCCCTTATAGTAATTCTCCAGACGATATTTCTCATTGGGCGAATGCAGGCCGTCGTCTGGAAGCCCAAAGCCCATCAGAATGGATGGGATGTGCAGGTGGTTGGCGAAATCGCCTACCACGGGAATCGAGCCTCCGCTGCGCGTAAATACGGTGGGGCGGCCGAACATCTCACCGAATGCGCGAGCCGCGGTCTGGATGGCCGGATGGTTCGGATCCACCATTACAGCCGGGCCGGCGCTGAGGACCCGGAGGTCAATACGAACGCCGACCGGGGCGCTTTTCTGCAAGAATTCGCGAAACGAAGGCAGTATTTTGTCTGGATTCTGGTTAGGAACCAGCCGGAAGCTCACCTTCGCAGTAGCTTTGGACGGAATCACGGTTTTTGCGCCGACGCCGGTGAATCCGCCAGCGATGCCGTGGACTTCGAACGTCGGCCGCGCCCAGATTCGCTCTAGAACGGAATAGCCAAGCTCGCCCGCCAGGGCCGTGGCGCCGACCTCGTTCTTGAGGAAATCAGCTTCTTTGAACGGCAACAGCTTCCAACTCTCTTTCTCAGCCGGGGCGGGAGGCACAACGTCGTCATACATCCCTGGAATGCGGATGTTGCCCTGCGGATCTTTGCACTTCGACAGCAACTCGATCAATCCGAAAACCGGGTTGGGAGCTGCGCCGCCATACAGCCCGGAATGCAGATCGCGCGCCGGGCCGGTGGCTTCGATTTCCATATAGACCAGGCCGCGCAATCCGATGCAGAGGGTGGGAAGTCCCTCGGCGTAAAGGGCCGTATCGGAAACGAGCGCGACATCGGCCTTCAGCTTGGCGGGATTTTTTGCGACGTAGCTGGCGATGGAAGCGCCGCCGATTTCCTCTTCACCTTCGATCAGGAATTTGAGATTTACGGGGAGGGTGCCATTGACCGCGCGCAGCGCTTCGACGGCTTTGATGTGCATATACATCTGGCCTTTGTCGTCGGCCGAGCCGCGGGCGTAGATGTTGCCGTCGCGCACGGCCGGTTCGAAGGGCGGGCTCTGCCATAGCTCCAACGGATCGGGCGGCTGGACATCGTAATGTCCGTAGCAAAGGACGGTAGGTTTGCCGGGGGCGTGCAGCCAATCGCCATAGACCAGTGGATTGCCGGCGGTGGGGATAATCTCGACGTTCTCAATGCCGGCGCGCTTCAGGCTATCGGCGACGAAGTGGGCAGCCCTTTGGACATCGGGCTTATGCTCAGGCAGAGTGCTGATGCTGGGGATGCGGAGAAAATCCTTTAGTTCTTCGAGGAAGCGGGTCTGGTTCTGTTCTACAAACGTATCGGTGGCTCGAGACATGGGCGCGGATTACCTCTATTATGGCAAACACGATCCCGTCTCCCGCGGAGGAAACGTTAGCTGGCGTGCTTGACGCTTCGTCCTCCAGGATTCCACGCGTACCGGTAAAGATGCGCCGCCGTCTAGACAGAAGCAGGGCGGTGTGCCCGGAGGAAGGAATGTATCTGGCGGACCGCCAGGGGAATCCGCTCCTTGGGCTCCTTCCACGGGAATATGCTCACTTCGGCCTTGGGCGCGAGCATCGCGGCCTCCATGGCGACGGCGTACGGGTGCTGCGGGATATCATCCGGGAGGATCAGTACGGGCGTCTGGCAATTGCGAACGAAATCGCGGGTCACTGTGAAGACGAAGTCGGGGTTGGCACGGTACATTTTGGTCAGAAATTTGTCGACCGTGTCCATCGTGATGTCGTGCCGGCGCTTGACCAATTCCGGACCCCAGCCCTTCATATTGGTTTCGTAGAAAAGGTCGCGCATCTCAGGACGCGACCCGCTAGGCTGCGCCAGCACGCCTGCGACAATACGATCCGGCGCCCGCCGCAAGAGGTTCCAGATGAAGGGACCGCCAATGCAGAAGCCCAGCACCATGAACTTCTGGATGCCCAGGTGATCCATGACACCGAGATGGTCATCGGTATATGCATCCCACGGCCGGTCGATCTCGAGCGGTCCGGAGGACTGGCCGCCATTGGCGTTGCGGAGGTCGGACGCGATGCAGCGGTACTCTCCTTTAAACTCCTCGATGGGGTTAAAGGGGCTGCCGCCGGTCAAGCCGGCGATGGTCGAATTCAATCCCCCGCCGGCGATGAGCAGCAACGGGAAACCGGAACCGGCCTCCTCATAGTGGATGCGAACGGGGCCTTTTTCGTAAAAGGGCATGGCAGCTCCTCCTTGTCCAGTCTGCTGAGCGAACATGCAGGGCGCTACGGCCATGGCCGGCGCCGGCGACCGATACGAGTATGTTGCGTCTCATCGGATCCATAATCGGCGCCTTCCTTAATCATTGCCGCGGCAAGTTCGTATCGTGCTTACTTCGGCCGCCGGAACAGACCCCCGTAGACAGCTTTCGCCAGGATATGACCCTGAATAGCTTTCATTACGTTGGCGCGCGTCTCGAAAGCGTCGGCCGATGGTTTCACGTCCAGCTTGATGTCCAGGGCAAAAAGCTCAAACACATAGTGATGGAACGGACCGTTCGCGCCGGCTCCCGGACCGCGATACATGGGTCCTGTGGCGCTGATCTGATAACTTCCGTCGGGCAGTTGGGATCCCTTGGGTACACCTTCGGGTAATCCGGTCGCAGTCGCCGGAATGTTCCAAAGAACCCAATGGGCCTGATCGTCAGTCGTCTTGTTGCGGGCGAGATCCATGTCGTGCATGTTGAGGAAGAAACTCTGCGTCCCGGCAGGCACGTTGGCCCAACTCATCGCCGGCGACGTACCCTCGCCGACGGCAACGCCCGGAGCGGCCTGACTGAACTTCACGGGTATCTGGCCCCCGTCGGGAAATCCCGGAATCGTCAAGGTCATGGCTGGTTGGGTGGGCGCTTGAGCAGAGAGCATGAAATTCATCGAGGCGATGATGGTTGAAAAAAGAAGAAATCGCATGGGTCTATCCTAGCGTGGAATTAGGACGACCGGGAATCGAGCCTCTGATGACAGCTACGGCAAAGCAAAGGCAATCAACGAATCGCCGCGACTGGGATCGAACAACTGGCTTCCTCCCGTAGCAGCGATGACCACGTACTGCTTTCCGCTCTTACCCTGATAGCTGATCGGAGCCGCATGCGCACCGGCCTCGATCTTTTCGGTCCAGAGTTCCTTGCCCGTCTTTGCATCAAAGGCGCGGAACCGACTGTCGTCGGTCGCACCGATGAAAACGAGGCCTCCCGCCGTTGCAAGGGAGCCTCCCAAATTCGGCCGGCCGGTGTTGCGTTTGCCCTCGGGCAGATTGTCACTGACGCCCAGAATGGATTGCCACGCAATCTCGCCCGTGTTGACGTTGATGGCCGTCAATCGTCCCCACGGCGGCTGATTACAAAGCAGACGCTCGTCCTGTTTCCAGAACCGCATCGATCCTTTATAAGGCACACGGTCGAAGGCTTTGCCGTCCTTGCTTGGGACCATAACGTTGGTGCTACCCAGGTCCTGCGTGTTGACGAAGAGATAGCCAAGCGCCGGGTCGTAGGATGAAGGGTTGAAGTTGCCGCCGCCGATCGAGCTGGGGAAGATTACGCTGGGTGTGGTCGAATAGTGCGTGAACGGACCGCCAGAGTGCATTCCGCCGGGAACGCTGTCAAATAGCGCCTCGCAGAATTTTTGGAGCTCCGGCGTCACTGTTGCAATGTCGGAGCGCTGGAAGCTGTTGCGCGCGAGCGGCGGCGGCTTCACTGGGAAGGGCTGCGTGGGCCAGGTAGTGTCGCCAGGCAGTATGTCATTCTGTGGGATGGGCCGTTCTTCCACTCCGTAAACCGGCTCGCCAGTGACTCTGTTAAGGATGTAGACAAAGCTCATCTTCGTGACCTGCGCGACAGCCGGTATCGTCCGGCCAGCCTGCTTGATATCGAACAGCACAGGGGGCGCGGAGAGATCGTAATCCCAGGTGTCGTGATGGACCGCCTGAAAATGCCACTTGCGTTTGCCGGTCTGCGCGTCAACAGCCACGAGAGAAGTTCCGAAGAGATTGGCTCCTTTACGGTCGCCGCCCCAATAGTCCGTGGTGGGCTCGCCGAAGGGCATGTAGAGAATGCCGCGCTGCGTGTCGAGCGTGAAGAAGCCCCAAACGTTGGCGCCGGAGCGGTTCTTCCAGGCATCGCCTTCCCAGGTATCACTGCCTGTCTCGCCGGGCCGCGGAATCGAATGGAACGTCCACGCCAGTTTGCCGGTGCGAACGTCCCAGGCCCGGGTATCGCCCGCCGCGCCGACGCTGGGTGTTTCCTGCACCAGCGCGCCGGTGATGATGAGGTTCTTGTAAACGATCGGCGGCGAAGAGAGGCCGAAGGGCGCGCCAGGCAGTCCGTTTAAGGCTCCTGGCTTCATATCGAGTACGCCTTCATTCGCGAAGCCTGGGGAGAGCTTGCCGGTCTTGGCGTTCAGGGCGTAGAGTTTCCCAGTATCGGTGCCAAAGTAGACCTGCGGCGGGTTCTGGTTATCTCCTGCCCAGTATGCGAGCCCGCGCCGTGCAGGATTCCCGTCGGGCACACTGAAGGCCCAGAGTTCTTTCCCGGTTTCGGACTCGAGCGCAACCACGCGCTTGAACTGCGTGGTCAGGTACATCATGCCGCCAACGACCAGAGGTATCGTTTCCGAAGTCGCGCCGCTCGCGCCCGACATGCCAGCTTGCACGCCTTGCGGATTCATGTGATAAGTCCACGCGCGCTTCAATGTCGTGACGTTTTCGGGCGTGATCTGCCGAAGAGGTGAGTAGCGGTTGCTACCGGGGTCGTGGCCGAACGTAGGCCAGTCAAGCTGTGCCAGAACGGGCGGGGCGAAGGCGACAAGGACGGCAAAGATGGCAGAGATGGAAACAATAGGGCGCATTAGCACTCTATACAATATCCGATTCCGCGGAACCAGCGGCGCGGCTAAAAGGTGTTGCCGAGAAAAATGAAGGGTTTAGAAGTGCGAAACTCTTTGTTTTTGATTGGTGGACCTGGTCGGGTTCGAACCGACGAACCTCTTCCATGCCATGGAAGCGGACGCCAACACTACATTTCCATTTCACCAAACAAAAAGAGTTAGCGGTTTCGCCCGCTTTCGACCCGTTTTCCCTGCATAATCAGTTCAGCGAACTGGCCATGCCTACTACTTCAAGAACCGCCAACGGAGCGGACCGGCATCATCCCGGCCAAAACTAGCGGGTTTCAAAGAAGGACTGGGGCGGCGGCCAGGTCCCGGTCCTCTGCCACCCGACGCTGCGTCTCTCTTTTCCCTTACTGAAGATGGCCTACAAAAAGCCACGGCGGCCGAACATGCGCACAAAGCGATTACAATCAAACTCCAGATGGTTGTTAAGCTGAGCGACTTATCAAGCAAATGATCTGATCGACTTACTGATGTAGGTTAGTGGTACTGCACTATCTATACAGATTGCAACTCCTCGTGTAGAGTTGTATTCGCGCTCACGAAGAATCCCGTCTATGTTTAAAACAGAACTTGTGTTGATGCCCACGTCCGGTTGGGCTGCGTTCAAAAATCTCGCTGTTCAGGCGATGCCCGCAGAAGCGTCCAAGCGCGTATATTCCGCTGCCCTCGATCACTTCCACGAATGGTACTTCGCTGAGCCTAGGCCGACCCTTCAGCCGGACGGTGGTGCAGCAGTATCGAGCGGCGATGGAGAAAGATGCGTATGCTCCGGCCACGGTGGCCATCCACATCTTCGCACTGCCAAAGCTGCCCGAAGAGGCAGCGCATAACGGACTGCTGTATCCTCAAACGGCTGCCGGCGTACGCAGCATTCGAGGCCCTCGACGGCTTGGACGACGACTTGGCAATTGGCTGAGAGTCAGCGAAGCCGAGGCGCTGATTTGTCTTCCAGGCGCCGACACGTTGAAAGGCGTTCGGGACCAAGGGATTCTTTGTTGCGGCGCGGTGAAATCGGGCAATTGATGATCGATCACTTACAGCAACGCAACGGCCGCTGGCTAATCGTGGATCTCATGGGCAAGCATCGCCGGATTCGAACCGTTCCCATGCCAGATTGGGTCAAGGGCTTCGTCGACGCTTGGCTCGCACCGGCTGGGATCAGACCGGGCCGAGTCTGTCGGGCCGTTAACAAAGCGAGGAAGATCAGTGGACCTTCCTTGACGCCGCAAGCGGTATACGAAGTCGCCAGGACCTACGGATATAGAGCAGGTCTGCGTGTTGCTCCACATGATCTGCGCCGTACCTTGCGTTACCTGGGACTGGAACAGGATCTTTCGAGCGCACCAGGAGATCGAATCCGTCTGCAAATCCAGTCGAGGCAAACCAGCAGCAATGTGGGCAAAACGGAGCCTTTTTTAAGCATTATTTGACATGCACCGACGGCGGAATCGATTTAAGGATGATCTCCGAGCGAGTGATAGGCCAACACTACCCCTGACAAGGCGAACGTCAATGCCTGTGGCGCGACCCCGAAGTTGTGCGCCTTGCCTTATCCTCAAACGGTGACCTTTGCCTTAAAGACTGAATTGCCCTTCCACCGACGTGGCGCACGTCGGCAAGGAAGTAGTGCGTGGTTTCGGCTTTTCATCGGATAGCGCGGAGCCTGGCCAACCAACGCAAAGCCCTGGATATTGCAGGTTCGTACCGACGGCGATCTACCTTTCAATCTTTTCATTCGGGTCTCAAATTGGTGATCACATTCGTTGCTCGGTTCGGGCGGGAGTCAAGCAAAATGAGAGGTATTTGTTTTAGGACCCAGCAGCTGTTAACCACTGTTCGAATTCAGGCCGGGGAGCCAACGCCTGGGCCCGGGAATAGTACTATCCAACTTCCGATGACAGCCCGACTTTGCAGACGGAGGTACACGCATTCCAGTCAGGTCTGTCCGACGAGCTAGATGAAGAGATCGACGGTGACCTTGAACACTGACGCGAGTTTTTTTGCCTGCTCCTTGCTAATCGAGCGCTTTCCGCTCAGCACCTCTGAAACCCGGCCGCGCGTGCCGAGGACCGGCAGCAGATCCTTGGCCGTTCGTCCGCTGGTCTCCATCAAGTAGGCCAGCATTTCGTTGGGAGCAACCGCAGGCAGAGGGTGATGGCGATCATCGTAAGCCTGGACCAATATCGCCATGGTTTCCAGGAGTGCGGATTCCTCAGGGGACAAGCGCTCCTCGCCCTTGTCCATCAATTGTTCCACCGCGGCAACCATATGGTCGTACTCTCCCTCGCTATCGATCGCTTTGACGACGATACGGTTTGCGAGCCGGGCGTATTTCTTTGGGTCGACGGTCAGTGTAGCGCTCATGATTTCCACGCTCCTTTCACATATTCCTTGTGCGTCATGATGCATCGAATGAACAGCACCCTTCGCGTGAAGTTCATCTCCGCAATGAGCCGATACTTGTTGCCTCCGATGTCGAAGACAACGTGCGGGGCCACAAAATCCGCCGTGTTGAACGACTGTTTCACGTCCGCGAAACTAGACCAGGTCGCCCGTTTGGCGATTCGATACCAACGGTCCATGGCGCTCCGAGCGTGCGGATGCTCTTCGCAGAAGTTCCGAATCGCCTTGTGGCTGACAACATGCACCCAGGGCCGATGCCATGGTCCCACAATGGGACCGCTATGTCAACGCCCGCCTGATTTTGTTGAAGCATGCGGATCGCTGCATTTAGGGCCTGGAGAGGTTAGTTGGAAACCACGTTTTCCGGGGAGCCATTGCTAACCAGTGATATCTGTTGCGATCGGTTGCTCTTGAGTGCTACCGGTTGCTAATGCCGGCCGCGCCAGCGGGGTATACTGCGAGTGGAAGGCGATATGGCCGCTGAGAAATCTTGCCGATGTCATC
>DATMMD010000062.1:0-68589 GCA_035569875.1 Bryobacteraceae bacterium | reverse complement strand
GCGTTGAAAAGTATTGAAGTTGCGACCACCGACCCCAGCGGGCACACCCTCGATCCGAATTTGGTGCTTCAGTCAACAATAGACAAGTTAGTGCAAGTGAAAAACGTAGCCGACCGGATGCGTCTTGAGTACTTGTTACTGGGAAGCCGGATGTCTCTTAAAGAGAGAAGACAGTTCGACGATTATTGCGTCGCAGCTGCCCCATGACTATCTTCAGCGAGGCTGACTTACAGATCTGGTCAGCGATCGTGGGAATATTCTCTCAAGGCGCCCGGTCTTCTCCAGTATGAAGAAGCACGCTATGAATAAAGAATTGTCGTATCTCTCGGCTATATCAGTCGTCATCGCCATGCTGGTGGGAGGGGACTCATGATCGAGGGTTTACTCCAACCAAGGCACTTATTAGTGATTGTGGCAGTTGCATTGTTTCTGTTCGGTCCCAAGAAACTGCCTGAGCTTGGAAAGGGCCTGGCCGAGGGGATTCGAGGATTGAAGAACGCCCTCAAGCCGAATTCGGAAGATTCTGCTTAGGTCGATTGCCTTGGATTCATCCTAGGCAGAAGCGCGAAACAGTGAGGAACGGAAAGATGCTAGAGGACAGGTTATGAAAACCACTGAACTGGACAGATTTCGAAAGAACCTGAAGACCAAGCAAGCGGAATTGAGGCATGGGCGACGCAACCGCGAGGCGGTCGCGATTGAAACGAGCGCGGATGAGTTGGATCGAATTCAGCACGCTCAAGAACGCGATCTCGCAATGGAAGCGCTTGATCGTGAGACCTTGCGGTCGCGCGAAATTGCGGCTGCTCTGGAGCGTATCGACAACGGCAGCTTCGGGATTTGCGTCAATTGTGAAGAGGAAGTCGCTGCCAAGCGGCTGGCCGCAGTGCCGTGGACCGCTTTGTGTATCGGTTGCCAGGAAGTTGCGGAACGCATCACAAGCGACACTCGGAATGAGGACGATCCGCTTCTGAAGGCAGCCTGAAACAGCAACGCCACTCAAAAAGAATCTTTTCGGAACTCGTTCCTGGAATATTTCTTTCCACAACTGAGTATAGAGAGCTTGGCAGTCCTGTCGTCGACACTTCCTTTTTAGAAAGAAATCACGACGTTTCATAGGAGATCAAACCCATGACACATAGAAAGATCGTCTTCTTTTCCATTATTGGATCCGCCGCCGCAATTGTCCTCATCGCGCAGCAGTCTGCGACTGAAGCGCCGGCTGGCTTTACTACTCCCACGCTTGGACAGACGGTCGGACCAACGGGGGAACTAACAAGCAATTCCGGTTCGCAAAGCGTCAGCAACGGGATAGCAGAGCCGCCCGGGGATACTTTCGCCCTCGACCAGGCACAGTTCGAACTGAGACATGATCCAAGTACTGGACTAGGACCCGTTTTCAACGCGACGGCGTGCGTCGATTGTCATAACAACGGCGTTACTGGCTCCGCCAGCCAATTTACCGAACAGCGGGTCGGTCACAAAGACGCGAATGGCAACTTTGTCAATCCTACCGTCACGATTAACGGGGGAGCGAACACTATCACTGGCCGGTCAATTGTCAACGACCGTTCCATATGCCCACAGGCCCAAGAGCATATAGCGGACACAGAAAATATCCGCACCCTGCGCGCGGTACTCAACACGTTGGGAGATGGCTTTGTAGAGGCTGTCGACGACCAAACGTTCCTTGCGATTGCCGCCAATCAGCCTGGGCAGAGCAATGGAATGATTCACGGCGAGGCGATTCAAGTCCCTATTCTGGAGGCGCCGGGACAGACCGGAGTAGGCAAGTTTGGCTGGAAGGACCAGGATCCAACCATCCTCTCGTTTTCCGGTGATGCCTATCTGAATGAGATGGGCGTTACAAATCGCCTGAAGCCCAAAGATGTCACCTCGGTCTGCAAAGTGACGACCGACCTGGAAGATAAACCAGATTCTTTGGGCTTAGCGGATATAGACCATTTCGCTCAATTTATCCGCGGGACCCAAGTGCCCCCGCGCGACTCGGCGTTAGCGGCGACCCCGGATGCCATCGCGGGACAGAACATGTTCACCTCGATCGGTTGCATTACCTGTCATGTTGCAACTCTGACCACGGCCCCTCCCGGAACCCTGATAAACGGCGGTACCTATACTGTTCCGGCAGCTTTAGGAAACAAGATTTTTCACCCCTATGGTGATTTCTTGCTACACGACGTAGGCACCGGCGACGGTATTGTGCAAGCAGGTCCAGCGGACACCGCAAACAAAATGCGGACAGTTCCGCTGTGGGGCCTGCGAATAAAGTCTCGCTTCATGCATGACAATGCTTCGATGACTTTGAGCGACGCTATTCAGCGCCATGCGGGAGAAGCCCAGGGTGTCATCGCGCGCTTCAACGCCTTGACTGCGGCGCAGCAGCAACAGCTGATTGTCTTCCTTAAATCGCTATGACGATGCCACGCCTGGTCTACAAAGGAAAACACATGACCGAAAAAATGCATCACACGAAAACGGGCCGTCTTAACTGGCTTTGCGCGGGAGTGCTGCTAGCGGCCACCGCAGGCTCATTAGCCGCTCAGACCCACAGCCCTTTACCGAATAACTATCTGGTTCACAACCTGGTTTCCGATCTCGCCAATATCGCTGACCATCAAGATCCGAATCTGGTAAATCCGTGGGGCAATGGATTCGGCGCCAGTCCGTTCTGGGTCGGAAATAACGGCACAGGCACTGCAACACTGTACAGCGGAACCGGCGCGGGAATTCCACTGGTGGTCACGATTCCCCAGGCAGGAAATGCGGGCACAGCTGGCCCGGTGACGGGCGTGATTTTTAATACATTTGGCTCCAACGTGAATGCCTTTGACGTCCAGGCGGGAAAGCCGGCTAATTTCATTTTCTGTTCCGAAGACGGCCTGATCTCTGGGTGGAATGGGGGCGTAAGTGGAACGAAAGCCTCGATCCTCTTCGACAACTCCAAATCCGGCGCGGTATATACGGGATGCGCGTTGGGTGGAACCGCCTCCGCGCCATATCTTTTCGCGGCGAACTTCAATGCCGGAAGAGTGGACGTTTATGATAGCAACCTCAACCTGAATCCTGCGCCGTACAACCAAGGCACCACCCTCCCACAACCATATTCTGCGTCCTCATCGTTTTCAAATCCGGCGATACCGGCAGGATTTGCTCCATTCAACGTGCAAAATATCAACGGCACGCTGTTTGTGACGTATGCGAAACAAGACGCCCAGAAACACACGAATGTCGGCGGCTCAGGCAACGGGTATGTCGCCACATTTGACCTGAACGGCAGCCTCATCGCGAATCTCGTTAGTGAGGGGCCGCTCAATTCTCCCTGGGGGATGGCAATCGCGCCGACCAATTTCGGGCCGTTCGGGGGCGCGCTTCTAGTCGGAAATTTCACCGACGGCAAGATTAATGCGTTCAGTGCGACGACCGGTGCGGCGCTCGGCACGCTGAACGACACCACCGGCAACCCAATCGCGATTCCCGGTTTATGGTCTTTGAATTTCGGCAGCGGCACTCAAGGCGAAGATACGGGCACGCTATACATCACGGCGGGAATTGGCGGCGGCCCGAACAACGGTCCGCTGGAATCCCACGGGCTGCTCGCGAGCATCCAGGCCGAGCCTTTCTTCGTGACGGTCGGCATTCAAAACGGCGCGAGCTTTATCGCCGGACCCATCGCTCCCAATACCTGGGTCTCGATCAAGGGAAATGGATTGTCCGCGACAACAGGCAACTGGCAAGTTACCGGAAGCACGCTGCCCACTGAAGTTGACGGCGTAGGCGTCGCGGTCAACGGCACCGCGGTTCCCGTAAGTTTCGTGAGCAATTCGCAAGTGAACTTTCTGGTTCCCGCTGGTGTATCGATAGGAACAGCGCAGATCCAAACCACCAACAATGGCCTGACCAGTGCGCCCGTAACCGTGAATGTGGACCCTCTGGCACCGGCGTTCTTCGCACTGGGAACCAACGCGGCTAGTGGCAATGTTTATATCGCCGCCGAACACGTCGACGGGACGCTGATCGGGCCGGCGGCGACCATCAAGACCGCCACGCCGGCCGAACCTGGCGAGACAATCATGCTGTTCGCCACCGGGTTCGGACCACCGCTTTCTTCAGGCGCAGCGTTAGCCGTGCAGCCGGCGATAGTGATCGACGGAATCGCCGCGAACGTCACTTTTGCGGGCCAGGTGGGACCGGGACTGTATCAGATCAACGTGACGGTGCCGCCCAACGTTACGCTCGGCCAGGATGTGCTGGTGGTCGGGTTATCGAGCAATTTTGAAACGCAGCCCAACGCCTATATTCCGATCGCAGCTCAATAGCAAAAGCTATTTAAGGAGCTTTCTTTCTACCAGGCACACACGGCACGTAACAGAGGAAACACAACCTAACCCATAGTGGGGCATTGACCTCCCTATTTTATTGCACCAGGTATCCGTTCTTACCAAGGATCGTGCGGCCGTCCGGCCCGAGGAGAAATGAGCGAAATTGGTTCGCCTCTTCGATCCGGGCGGATCTAGCCACAATCGCAATCGCCTGCTCGATCGGATGGTAAAGATGAGAGTCGATCTTTAGAACCATTCCTCCGTCGTGCAGCACCAGGGAATAAGCCGTGAACGCTGCGTCGGCGTTTCCCGATGCCGCCATCTGCTTAGCCTGACTAATGCTGTTTGCGTAAACCACCTTGGGCTGAACGGCCTCCCAAATATGTGAATTCTTCAGGACCTCGATCGTAGCTTGACCGTAGGGCGCCAACTCGGGTTGAGCAACGGAAATGAATCGAACCCGCTGCCCGCCCAAGTCCTTCAACTCGCGAATCCCGCTTTGCTCGCCTTTGGGAATCCACAGAGCAAGTTGACCCACGGCATAGACGGCCCGGCTGTCAGCAGCAAGCTTTCGGGAGGCTACGAGTGAATCGACGTGTTCGGTATCGGCTGCGGCGAAGACGTCGAACGGAGCTCCGTTGTCGATCTGCTGTGCCAGTTCAGCAGTGGGCCCATAGCTATAGACCACTTCGATGCCCGTTTTCGCTTTGAACGCGCGGCCCACCTCGGCGAAAACGTCCGTTAGGTTTGCCGCGGCCGCCACGGTGAGGGTCGGTGGCGGTTCGGGAGTTGGCCGTGAGCCGCAAGACCCGAGAAGCGCCGCCGCGCACAAGATCCATTCTGGATGGCGAAAGTTCATAACGAAACTGTTGCGTTAATTATATGCCGTCTTGTGGACGCTACAGCGACAAATCTGTTGTGTTAACATAACGAAGTTCTTCTCGCACTACATATATGTCCAAACAATTACGGCTAAGCTCTTTGTGGCTCTTGTTAGGGCCATACTTCTCCCCGCTAACCGCCCAAGTTTCGGCGATCCTCTCAGGCACCGTAACGGACCAATCCGCCGCAGTGGTCTCGGGCGCCACCGTGACGGTGAAGAGTGTCGACACAGGGGCTGTCCGGACTACTTCAACGGACGGTTCCGGGCTGTATCGAGTTTTCTCGATGCCGGTTGGGGAATACGAGATTCGTGCGCAGAAGGCGGGTTTTACCGATGCGGTGAGAACAGGCGTTCACTTAGTAGTAGGCCAGAGCGCCACAGTGGATTTGGACCTGCGCGTGGGAGGAGCAAGCCAAGAGGTCACCGTAAACGCGGACGCCCCGTTGGTAAATGTCGTTACTCGTGACATATCCGGACTGGTTGGAGAGCAGCAGATCAAGGATCTTCCGCTAAACGGACGGAGCTACGATGAGCTACTCACACTAAATCCTGGAGTCGTCAACTTCACCTGGGAGAAGACCGGCGGAATCGGCGTGTCTAATTCGACAAATGGGAATAACTTCGCGGTTTCCGGCAATCGGCCTCAGCAGAATTTGTTCCTGCTGAACGGGATTGAATTCACTGGCGCCGCCGAGAACAACATGCAGCCGGGTGGAACCAGCCAGCAACTTCTCGGCGTCGACGCCGTACGGGAGTTCAACGTGCTGAGAGACTCATATGACGCCGAGTACGGCAAGCGCCCGGGAGCGCAGGTGTTAATCGTCACTCAATCTGGGTCTAACGCGTTCCATGGCTCTTTGTACGAATTCCTCCGGAATAACGCTTTGGACGCTCGGAATTTCTTCGACCCTCCTTCCGTTCCGGGGTTCCATCGCAATCAGTTTGGTGCCGCTCTGGGAGGACCGATCCGCAAGGATAAGACATTTGTGTTCGGCAATTATGAAGAGTTCCGTCAACACCTGCACCAGACCGGCGTAGATCTCGTGCCGGACAACAACGCTCGAAACGGATTCCTTCCGTGCGCGATCGTCAGCCCGTCGCCGAGTCCCTGCCCTGGTTCAGGATTGGCGTTCGTCGGTGTCTCGCCGCTCATCTCAGCGTGGCCGGTGCCAACGCCAGGGGCTCCGGATTTCGGCGGAATCGCGGAAGCGCTCAACAGCCCGCTTCAAACCATCCGCGATGACTTCGGCACCATCCGACTGGATCATAACTTTTCACGAAGTGATTTTCTGAGCGGGGTATATACGATCGATGACAGTGCGGACTTCACGCCAACCAGCACGAATCTTTACGCCGCAGACGTGGCAACGCTCAGAGAGCAAGTGGTGAGTCTGCAAGAAACGCATATTTTTTCTCCGACCGTGTTGAACACGGCCCGTGTGGGCTTTTCGCGCGCAGGTTATTTCTTCACCGGAGAGCCGACGCCCGGCACGCCAGCGGCTAGTCTGCCGGGTTTCCTCGCCGGCGATCATATCGGGGCGCTCGTGGTCGGAGGTAGCGCAGCATCGAATCCGACCGCCCAAATCAGCCTCGCTGGAAGCAACAACGGAAGCAATTTGCGAGTCGCTCGAAACCTGTTCACTTATGAGGACCAGGTCTCTTTTACGAAAGGCCGCCATCAATTCAACTTCGGCGCGTGGTTCCAGCGGCTTCAGTCAAATGAACTTATCGCGCTCAGTCAGTACGGACAGGCGACGTTCACCAGTCTTCAAACACTTTTGCAAGGAACGATTGGAACTCTTCTATACGATCCCGCGCCCACACCGCTCGGCTGGCGGTCATGGTTCGGAGCGTTCCATGCGGAGGATGTCATTCGACTAAGTTCAAGGCTTACCTTGTCGTTGGGATTCCGGGATGAGTTCACAAACGGATGGAATGAGGTTCACGGCCGCGCGTCCACGTATACATTCCCCAACGACGTCATCTCGACCCAGCCGCACATCGGGGACTCGGCCTTCACCGTGAATAACGGGAAATTCCTGCCGCAACCGCGCATTGGATTGGCTTGGAGCCCGTTCGGGAATCAAAACAAGACGGTCCTCAGGGCCGGCTTCGGAATGTATAACGACCTTCAGGACGCCCTCGGCTATCGCACCGATCAAAACGCGCCGTTCAATCCAACCTACAGCCTTCCGAGTCTGCCGGTTTCGCAATTGCCTTTGTCGCCTTCGGGCCCCGTGCCTTCGACCGCAAAGTTGGTGCCTGGCGGAGTGCAGCCGGACCTGCAAACTCCCACCCTGATCTCCTGGTCGTTCCGGATCGAACAAGAACTCACCGCGAATACGGCCTTGACCGTCGGATACGTCGGATCTCACGGCTATCATGAAATTCTTGGCATCGACGCCAACGAACCCTTCCCCGTTATTTGTCCGGCCGCTCCGTGTCCGGCGAACTACCCCAGCAATTTCCCGGCTGGCATCGCCGGCACGCCCGTTCCCTCCGGGACCTATTACGTCCCCACTGCAACCAAACCCAACCCGGCGATCGCCAACACCTGGACGTATTTCTCGGAGGCCGACAGCTCTTATCATGCGTTGCAGTTGGATGTGAACCATCGCTTTAGCAGGGGCTTTGCGCTCCGCGGAGTCTATACGTGGTCGAAGGCCATCGATGACGGTGATTCGCTCAACGCCACAACGTCAGGCGGTGAACCCGCATTGGCGTCCAATCCGTTCAACCTCCGAGCAGACCGGGGACTGGCTAACTTTGACGTCAGAAACGCGGGCGCGATCAGCGGAGTCTATGAGCTGCCATTCGGACGAGGAAAGCGCTTTCTGAACGACGCGAGGGGCCTCGGCAACCGCCTGGCAAGTGGCTGGACGATGAATACTATTGTCACGCTCCAGGAGGGATTCCCGTTTACGCCGCAACTCAGCTACAACCCATCCAACAATGGCGACACGCGCAACCCCGTGCGTCCTTTCGTGAACCCGGCTTTTGCCGGTTCAGTGATTCTGGGCAATCCGAATCAGTGGTTCAATCCCGCCGGATTTCTTGCACCGCCCAACAACAGTGGATTCTATGGAAATCTGGGAAGGGACACGTTGATTGGACCTGGCTTGGCCACAGTCGACTTTTCGGTGTTCAAGGATACTCGGATACGAGAGCGGCTGAACCTGCAGTTTCGCGCGGAGTTTTTCAACATCCTGAACAGGGCTAATTTCAACACTCCGAACGCACTTACTTTCACTCCCACCGGCGTTTCGCCCACGGCCGGTGTTATCACGAGCACGGCCACGACATCCCGGCAGATTCAGTTTGGACTGAAGTTCCGTTGGTAAGCTTGAGTTCCTGCTGACGCTACAATGTGAGGTAGTCATGTATACACGACGCTCGTTAGTTTTGGCGGCTCTTGCAGCTACCCTTTTGCCGGCGCAGGACGCGCAGCCATCGGTTCAGGTCACGGGAAGCGTCAAGCAGACGCTCACATTGACTGCCGACGATCTCGCGAAAATGCCTCGAGCAACCGTCCGAACCACGAACAATGGAATGGAGACGGTTTACGAAGGCGTCTGGCTGCATGAAGTATTGAAGAAGGCCGGCGTTCCACAAGGAAGCGAGCTGCGTGGCAAAGCGCTCTCGAGCTATGTGATCGCTGAAGCGCAAGACGGGTATCAAGTTGTTTTCTCTCTAGGCGAACTCGACCCGTCTTTTATCGATAACGAGATTCTGCTGGCGGATACTGCCAATAGCAAACCCCTGTTCGGCGCTCAGGGCCGCTTCCGGCTGGTTGTGCCGAAGGACAAACCTGGCGCGCGCTCGGTCCGAATGCTGACCAAGCTCGAAGTCGTTCAGTTAAGGAAATAGTCATTGTGAAAACCCGTGTCGAGAACCGGCTGGGCCAGATTCGAAAGAGCAGAGGGGTAGGCGCCTCGGACTTAGCGCGACGTGTGCACGTCAGCCGCCAGACCATTTATGCGATCGAAGCCGGGACCTACGTTCCCAACACCGAAGTTGCCTTGAATCTTGCACGCGAGCTGGAAGTCACGATAGACGAGTTGTTTTCACTCCAGGAGCGATCCCAGAAGTCGCCCGAGGCTCTGGCCGCGGAAGTGCTCAGCGCGGAATCGCCTTCGAAAGGCCAGCCCGTGCGGATCTGCCAGATCGGTTCGCGCTGGGTCAGCGTGCCGGTCAGCGCATCACCTTACTACATGCCGGAAGCCGATGGCATCATCAAGCGAACAGGCAGGACGAACGGCCGTGTTGACCTGGTTGTATTTGCCAAAGACGAAGCGGCCCAGAAACGTCTTGTGTTAGCTGGTTGCGATCCCGCCACCGGTCTTCTGGCTCGAATGGTGGAGAAAATCAGCGGCGTGGAAATCGTTTCAGCCGCGGCCTCCAGCAAGCTCGCCCTCACCTGGCTCAGCGAAGGAAAAGTGCACATCGCCGGTTCGCATCTGGAAGATCCCAAAACCGGAGAATTCAATCTGCCTTTCATCCGCAAACATTTCCCGGACGAAGACTTCAGTGTCGTCACGTTTGCGCGCTGGGAGGAGGGATTAGTAATCGCGTCCGGTAATCCGAAGGGAGTTCGTAAGATTGAGGATCTGGCGCGAAAGAATATCAGGTTTGTTAATCGGGAGCCGGGCTCGGGCAGTCGTGGGCTGTTGGATAAGCTTCTCCAAAAGACCGGGATGGAGGCGCACAAGGTCCAAGGTTATGATCGGATCGCGTATGGCCACCTCGCGGCTGCCTATTGCGTGGTGTCCCGGGAAGCAGATATTTGTCTGGCGACTCGGTCTGCCGCTCAAACCTTTGGTTTGGATTTCATTCCGCTCCATAGCGAACGTTACGATCTGGTGATGCGTAAGCGTACCGCGGATCTGCCAGCGGTTAAGGCCTTTTTGGATGTCTTGCAACGGGCCACGCTGCGGCGCAAGCTGGAGGTACTGGCCGGCTATGACACGTCGGAGACAGGGACGCTGGTTGCTTAGACACTTCACCCTCGGATTCGCGATCGCGATCGGCTTGATGGGCGCCGATTTCGATTGGAATCTGCCCAAAGGATTCCCTCGTCCCATAGTCCCCGCCGATAATCCAATGAGCGCCGCCAAGGTCGCGCTCGGCCGCTATCTCTTCTACGACAAACGGATCTCGGTAAACGGCAAGGCGTCTTGCGGGACCTGCCACCGGCAGGAACTAGCCTTCACCGATGGACGGGCTCGCGCTGAAGGTACTACTGGACAGCTTCATCCGCGCAGCAGCATGAGTCTAGTCAACGTCGCATATGCGCCGCTATTAACGTGGGCGAATCCAACACTCGATTCTCTGGAGGAACAGGCACTCACTCCGATGTTGGGCGACGAGCCCATCGAACTTGGATTGAAAGGGCATGAGCAGGAGTTCGTGAACGCTTTGCGGCGCGATCCCCTTTACCAGCGTTTGTTCGCCGAGGCGTTCCCGGAAGATGGCGACGTTTACACCCTACAGAACGCCACAAAAGCGATTGCAACGTTCGAACGTACGATTATTTCCCTGAGATCGCCTTACGATCGATACCGATGGGACGGCGACTCATCGGCAATATCTGAATCCGCCAAGCGAGGCGAACTCCTATTCTCTTCGAGCGAGCGAGGGGGATGCTTTCAGTGTCACGGCGGCTGGAATTTCACTACAATCCGATTCGAAGGAAACCGGGATGGACGCGGCGAAGGTAATCCGCGCGGCGGGTTTTTCAACACCGGCGTAGCGCTGTATGCGCCGCCGAACCGCGGTCTCTATGAACACACTCAAAGACCAGAGGACATCGGAAAATTTCGAGCTCCATCACTTAGGAACATCGCGCTTACCGCCCCGTACATGCACGATGGCAGCCTAGCCACGCTTGAAGAAGTGATCGATCACTACGCGGCGGGCGGCAAAATGGATCACCCAAATAAATCGCGCATCCTACGGCCATTTCGCCTGACAGACGGCGAAAAGCACGATCTGATCGAGTTCCTCAGATCGCTTACCGATCAAGAGTTGCTTCACGATCCTCAGTGGAGCGATCCCTGGACGGCGATGAAGAGGTTGGCTACCTCGAAATAACGTAGGGGCATAAAGGGCAGCCACTGGCGAGTAGATAACGATGACGTCGTCGGCCGCGCGTATCGTCCGGCCGCGCGTATCGCCTCGCGTTAGCCAAGATCAAACAGCAGAATCTCGCTCGGCTCGGAATCAACCCCGGTCAGCGCCAACCTCTCTTCACCGCTCACGGCGGCGGCATCGCCGGTGTGGACTTCGGTCCCATTCACAGCAACCCCGCCCCGAACCACTTGCACCCACGCTCCCCGTTTCGAGCCGAGCGAATAAGGGATCTCGACCCCCCTCGCCAGCTCGGCCACGAACACATGCGCGTCCTGATTAATCCGGGCCGCGCCGTTCCCGCCCTCCGGTCCGGCCAGTTGCTTCAGCTTGTTCTTCTTCTCTGTTGGATCAAATCGTATCTGCTCATAACTCGGCTGTGTCCCCATCGTCGCTGGTTCAATCCAGATCTGAAATAAGTGCAGCGGCTCTGTGCTAGACGGATTGAACTCACTGTGCCTCACGCCCGTTCCAGCCGACATTCGCTGAATTTCGTTCGGGCCGAGGACTTTCTGGTGGCTCATGCTGTCTTTGTGAGCCAGCGAACCTTGGACGACATAGGTCAGAATCTCCATGTTGCGATGGCCGTGCATCCCGAATCCCTGGCCTGACGCCACTCGGTCTTCGTTAATGACGCGAAGCGCCCGAAAGCCCATGGACTTCGGATCGTAGTAATCAGCAAATGAAAACGTGTGGTACGTATCGAGCCATCCGTGGTCTACGTGGCCCCGCTCTTCACTTTTGCGGACTTTTATCATTTCAATTCTCCCATTGCGAACGTTTATCTCGGAATTTGTGCCTGCTTAGATGCGTGCTTCAACTGCGAAGAGGCACAGCTTCTTAAGAAGGCCATAAAGGAGGTGTTTTTCGCGGCTGTTCAAGATAGCCATGGCTGCCTCAAGTTCTACCGCGTGGCGCCGGAAGCCCGTCTCCAACGACGCGCTTTCCCTTCGACGTGAGTTCTAATACCTTCGCCCAACGGTCGCTCTCGGTAGCCTTCGTACTACAAGGCCTTTCCACTCCAACCCGTCGACCGCGGCGAAGTCGCTCAGGCCCAATCCCGCTTCTACAATGCTGTGCTCTGCGATTGGCGCAACGCGCGATAACACCTCGTCAGAACGATCCACAAGCGAGGTGCCTCTGCTTCAGCGGGTGCGCTCATGAATGCGCTAGATGCCGGTGTACCGTGCCGGACGGCTCCGCGACTGAAAGAGCCCGATCGGCCGAAAATGCTCCCGCCCCGCGGATCATGAGGAACGCTGTGATGGCGAGCACCAGTAGGTGATACTCAAAGCCCTCGCCTTTTTGTGTGCCGCTCCAATTCATGAAGAATCCGAAGGCGCCGTGCACGGTTGCAATTGCAACCAGCATGTTCACCGCGATTCCGAACGCTGCGATTCGGGTGAGGAATCCGAGGATCAGCCCCAGTCCACCGAAGAACTCCGCCGCGATCGCTAGGAAGGCGAGGGGAACAGGAATGTGCATGGTACCCGTAAAGTATCCCATTGTGCCGGCGAAACCAAAGCCTCCAAACCAGCCCAGCAGTTTCTGTGCTCCATGGGCGAAAAAGACAAGTCCCAGCGCCATTCTCAGAATTGCGGTCGCGGTGCTGTCGTCCGTGGAAAAAAGTTTGCGAATCATCCTTGTATCTCCTTTTCTATTGGCTGGCGTTGCGGAGGAATAACGGCGCCCTCAACCAGCTCTAAAGCTTAGATGAGTTATCCTCATATAAGGATTCATTTAGTCAATACAACGCCACAGCCTACAGGGCAGATGGACAAGGTCATGCCCGTACCTGAGACCTCGGCTGGTCGAGAGAGTTCAATGTTGCGTCGCAATTCCCGGACCGGTTTTGGGGTCGGTGCGCAAGTCTCTCAAACGTAATCGGTCTAAGCCGCGGCGCGCGTAGTGCTCAACGTGCGGCTACCGACTTGGAAAGACTCGAATTTGAACGTGCCTTGGCGAGGTCAACATCCACATCTCCAGCATTGCTACCTACCGGTCACGAGCTGTCGGCCCATCTCCCGGCTACGATGAACGACCGGCGCGATCGCAACAAGTGTCGCGATCTGGTAATTCGCAGTATGAAGACGGCCCGCCGCAGTCGCCGAAACAACAGTTCTGCTGAAGCAGGGTTAGACATAGCGTGCTGCTGCTACAAACGGGCCGGCGACATAGCGAAGAGTGGCCGGACGCCCCCGCCGTGCATCGGAAATGGTCTTTATACGGTTCTTTGGTCCTCAATGCCGAGCAGTTCGATGAGCTTGACGTTCCCCGATCAAGGGTTCTGTTCGGACGTGGCACGTCACGACGGCGTTTTATTCAATCCGTCAAGAACTTAATCGAGCGGATCCTTTCCGCTCTCGCCGCTCGCCAAAGACTGACGCCCAGTGTGAGAATTGCGACTGCGGGGAGCAGCCACCACGCCTGGATTTTCGAATGGGCCAGCCAGAACGTCGCCGCAATGCCCACCGCAATCGATGCGGCAATAGTCCAGTCATCGCCAACGATAAAGTCGTACCAAAATTTAAGAAAGGGCCTGATGTAGCGCATGCCGTCCTCTTAAGTTAAAGACCAGTCGTTGCTGCGTGGCGTCGAAGCACGCCCAGATAAGCAAACGCAGTTGCCACCATAACTCCCAATAGCCACAAGACGGATAAGTCGCCGCCGGGCCATTGCACCAGAGCGCCCTCAGCCGCCCAGAACGTTCCGAACGCGGCCAAAAGAATACCCACCGAGAACCGCAGCCATTCACGAGGAACCCGCGCAAGCCACTCACGAATCAGGAATGCGATGCTACCAACACCCACCAATGCGGCGACCGCGCCGGCGGCGGCCCATCCAACCTGGTTCGCTTCGGCGCCGAAGGTAACAACGATGAAGGCGATTTCCAATCCCTCCAGTACGACGCCTTTGAATGCAATCACGAAGGCGTACCAATCGATTTCATCTTGTTGTTCCCGCCGCACCATCTGCGAGCTTGCCGCCGCTTTTTTCCTGGCACTCGGCAGAGCGATGCGTAACAGCGCCTTTTTCAGCCATTGCAGGCCTAAGGTGAGTAGTAATGCTCCGACAGCTAGTCGAAGTCGCTGGATGGGCACGTTTAGGAGAGCGGTTCCTAGTGCAAATGTCAATCCAACGAGAGTGGCGAAGCCGGCGGCAGCGCCGAGAAGTGTGGAGCGCCACCCTCGCGTCGCTCCCACGCCGACCAGGATTGCCATCATCTCGGTGCCTTCGATGCCCGCTGCAAGGAATGTAGCGACGGCTGGAAACATGCCGCTCATTTGCCGGCCTCCTTCGCGGTCGCGACCTGATTCGCAGCGTTTGATGTGGAACCCGGCACACCCGGATTCGTTCCTGGCTGAGCCGGTACGCCAAGCCACCCACCGCCTAGGGCCTTAATCAAGACCACCGTCGCGACCATGCGCTGGCCTCCAATCTGGGTAGCGGTCCGCTGGTTCGCCAGGAGGGCCGTTTGTGCGTAGACGACATCCAGATAGCTGACGAGGCCGTTCCGGTACCGATTCAGGGCAATCGTCTCTGTCTGTTGGGCGTCGGCCACCGCGTCCGCGGTTGACTGCGCCTCACCTGCTAGAACGCGGAGAGCGACCAGTTGGTCCTCTACTTCCTGATAGGCGGTCAGCACTGTCTTCTGATACTGCGCGAGCGATTGGCGATACACTGCCCATGCCTGGTCCACGCCAGCTCGTACCCTGCCACCGGTGAAGACGGGCATCAGCGCAGACGCCCCGAGCGAGGCGATACCGTTTTGCCAACTAAACAGGCTCGCCATGTTTGTGCTCTCAAAGCCGGCTAAGCCCGTGAGCGATATGTGGGGCAGCGCCGCCGTCTTGGCGACGCCGATTTCCGCGTTCGCGGCTGCGACATAACGTTCCACTTCAAAAATATCCGGTCGGCGCGCCAGCAGTTCAGCAGGAAGACCAGAAGGAATTACGGGTGGCAGCCCGGCATCCTTACTGTCAGACAGTGGACTGCGCGAAAGCGAGAAATCCGACGCGGCTTTGCCTTCGAGTACCGCGATGGCGTGCTCCAATTGAGCACGTTGGATGTCCAATGCTTGCGCTTGTGCTTTCGTCTGGTCCAACAGGGTCTGTGCCTGCTTGACCTCCAATTCGCTGGTCAGCCCTCCATGAAAACGGTTCATTGTCAAATCCACCGCACTTTGCATTTCCTGTACGGTGGAATCGAGCACCTGCCGTTCGGCATCGGTCTCGCGCAAGCTGTAGTAATCCATCGCCACGTTGGCTTCCACGGCAAGGCGCACAAATCGCAAGTCGGCCGCTGTCGCCTGTTCTGTTGCACTGGCCGCTTCGATCGAATGGCGAACACGGCCCCACGCGTCGATCTCATAGCTGAAGAAAGCCGGAAGTTGAAAATCGTTGAAGGTCGCCGCCAATCCATTGGTGTTGCCGTTGTTGGGCCGGTTCATAGCTTCACGCGTTCGGGAGGCGCTGGCGCCAAGACTGACAGTGGGGAAGAGGAAGGAACGGGCGTACTTGGAGCCTGCGTCCGCCTGTTCTACTCGCGCCATCGCCAGCTTTATGTCTTGATTCGCTGCATCGGCTTCGGTCTCGAGCCGGCTGAGCTCTGGGTCATTAAAAACGCGCCACCAATCGCTGTATGCGATGTCCGGCGTGCCGGAATCCGGAGTACCGCCCTCTTTGAATTGAGCCGGAACCGGAGGTACGGGCTTGTGGTACTTTGGGCCGACCATGCAACCGGCCAGGGAAAAAATGGCTAAGGTGGTCGCTGCGCGTGTCCACATACTAGTTCCCTTTCTGTTGGCCAGAAGCCGGCTGTACCGCCACCCGCGAGCCGTTCGTCAGAGAATCCGGCGGGTTCGCGATTACGGCATCCTTCTGACGTACTCCGCTCATAATTTCGATTGTGTCCCCGAAATCATGCCCCAGCGTGACGTTTCGGAGCTCGACTTGATTTTGGCTGTTCACCACACCCACCTGTGGACCGGCCGCCTGAAACAGGATTGTGCTGGATGGAAGCACCAACGGAACGACGTTCAGCGGAAGCTGGAAATGCACGTTTGCGTAAGCTCCAGGCAGCAGTTGACCGGATGGATTCGGGACGTCGAGCTCCACGGTCAGCGTTCGAGAGTTAGGATCAATTGCATCGGTCGTGCGCGTGACCGAGGCGGAGAAACGCCGGTTTGGCAGCTCAGTCAGGTCCATCGAGGCTTTAGTACCGGACATGACCTGCTTGCTAAATTCTTCCGGCACGGTGACGAATACCCGCACGATGTTGTTTTGCGAAATCCGGAACAGTTCGCGCCCGACGCCGGCATTGCCCGCGTTCACCAAGTCGCCGAAATCCGTTTTTCGCAACGTGATCACCCCGTCGAATGGCGCAACGATCTTCTCGAATCCCTGCATCTGTTCCAGCCTGCTCACGGCGGCGGCGGCGGCTTGGACATTGGCATTTTGCGCCGCAAGGTTCTGGTTGTTTTGATCCACTTCCTGCTGCGACACGGAGTTGGTTTTGATCAGCTCCTGATAGCGGGGCGCGGTGACCTTGGCAAGTTCGAGGCTGGTTCCGGCCTGATTCAGCATCGCCCGAGCCTGGTTCAACTGCTGATCCACTTCGGGCGCGTCAATCTCCGCCAGCAACTGCCCTTTAGTTACATGAGCACCGATGTCCACATACCAGGTGCGAACGTAACCGTCTACTCGCGCATAAACCGGGGACTGTGAAAACGCCTGTATCATCCCTGGCAGCGTGAGATCTGAGCTCGACTTACCGCGCTGCGGATGAATCACGTTTACCGTCTGCACTTCAAGCAACTTCGTAGTTCCTACAAGCTGTCGACTTAGCTTTTGCCGCGCTTGTGCCGCGAAGAAGGCAGAAGTAGTCAGTAGGATGGGAATCAAAAGGAACCACAGCAACCGCTTTCCGCTTCGATTGTTGTTTATAACTTTATCTGGTTTCATAACGTCCTCATGCATCCTGAGTTTTTCGGTGCCGAACAATGGCGAATACGACAGGCACAAAGAAGAGGGTCGCGATGGTGGCGAACAGCAGGCCCCCGATCACCGCGCGGCCGAGCGGCGCGTTCTGTTCCCCTCCCTCGCCCATCCCGATTGCCATCGGGACCATGCCGATAATCATTGCGAGCGCCGTCATCATTACCGGCCTCAATCGGGTGGAACCAGCCTCGAGCGCCGCGCGCAAGGCATCTTTAGTTTCCGTGAAACGCTCATTCGCGAAGCTAATGACCAGGACGCTATTCGCGGTCGCTACTCCCATGCTCATAATGGTCCCCATCAGCGCCGGCACGCTCAGCGTGGTTTGCGTCAGATACAACATCCAGCAGATTCCGGCCAGCGCTGCCGGCAAGGCAGTAATGATAATGAACGCTTCGCTCCACGATTGGAAATTCATCACGATCAAGAGGTAGACCAGCACGATTGCGAATGCGAGACCGGCGCCCAATCCAACAAACGAAGAGTGCATGGTGGCTACCTGGCCACGAACAACCATGCTGCTTCCTTTCGGCAAGTGTTTTTGTGCCGCGGCCGTAATCTTCGCAATATCCGCGGCAACGCCTCCCAGATCGCGCCCTTGGGTACCAGCGTAAATGTCAATGACGCGCTGAACGTTGTAGTGGGTGACATCGGCTGGTTCCTGCCGCCGGTCCATGGAGGCCAGATTCTCCAGAAGCTGTGGCTGCCCCCCTTGGGACGGCGGGACTGGAGAATTGACCGGAATAGTCCGCAGCGCATCGATCGAGTCGACTTTATACTGTGGAGTTTGTATCGCGATGGGGTAGCTGACCCCATTCGGTGATAGCCAGAAGTTTGGAGCCGTTTGGAAGCTCGAACTCAGCGACACAAGAACGTTGCTGGCGACGTCCCTTTCGCTCAGGCCCACTTGCTGCGTTCTCACGCGGTCGACCGCGAAGTCAAGCCGAGGCTGGTTGAGTAACTGATGCAGGTGAACATCGACCGCGCCTGGAACCGATCGGATCTCTTCGGCCATTCCTGCCGCAAGCGAACGGTTGTGCGCCATGTCGTCGCCGATGATCTGAATGTCAATCGGGGCAGGCAGGCCAAAGTTCAAGATCTGGGTGACGATGTCGGCTGGCTCGAAGAAGAAAGCGGTGGCGGGGAAGGCCTTTGGAAGCTCTTCACGCAACTTCTGGACGTAATCGGCAGTCGGGTGATGCTGGGCCTGAAGAGAGACCAGAATTTCTGCATCGAAATTGCCCACGGTTTCGCTATTGCTGTAGGAAAGATTAATTCCGCTAGTCGGCAAACCGATATTGTCGAGAATGCCACCGAGTTCCGAAGCCGGTATCAGTTTTCGAATAACGCTTTCCGCCTCGCCCGTAACGCGCGCCGTCTCCTCGATGCGTGTGCCCGTCTTGGCGCGCAGATGGAGGCGGAGCTGGCCAGCGTCGACTGTCGGAAAAAAGTCCTGCCCGAGACGGCCGATGAGCGTCAGACTCGCCAGGCAAAACAGGAGAAAGCCGCCGGCGAAGAGTGCGCGGCGATCCAGACAGAGTTGAAGAAGGTTCGAGTACCCTTTCCGTAAAGCATCAAAGCAGTTTTCGAAAACTTGATGAACGCGAGCGAATACGCCTCGACCGTGTTCCTGCTCGGGATGCTGGTATTTGGCTGCTTCTTTTTTCAACAAGTACATTTCAAGTGTCGGGACCAGAGTGCGCGAGAAGAAGTATGATGCCAACAGAGCGAACACCACCGCCTCGGCCAGCGGCACAAAGAGATACCGCGCAACCCCCGTGAGGAAAAACATGGGAACAAAAACAATGCTGATGCACAGCGTGGAGACGAATGCCGGAGCCGCGATCTGCTGAGCACCATCGAGGATCGCCTGATGCAGCTCTTTGCCCATGGCTAACTGCCGCTCGAAGTTTTCAATCTCCACGGTGGCATCGTCCACGAGCACTCCAACGGCTAGAGCCAGCCCGCCGAGCGTCATAATGTTGATCGTTTGGCCCAAGGCGCTGAGAATTAACAGTGAGGTCAGGATGGAAAGCGGAATTGAAATCGCGATGATCAGCGTCGCCCGCCAGCTACCTAGGAACAGGAGAATCATCATTGAAGTAAGCGCCGCGGCGATGGCCCCTTCGCGGCCTACACCCTGAAGAGACGCCCGCACAAACAGCGATTGATCGAATTGCGGTGTGATGACCAGTTGCGGAGGAAGCGTCGCCTTGATTTTCGGCAGAGCCTTATAGATATCCGACACAATCGAGAGCGTGGAAGTATTTCCGGACTTCTGCACCGTGAGCAGAACGCCTCTTTGCCCGTTCTGGCGCACGATATTCTGCTGGACCGCATAACCATCGCGAACGTGCGCGACATCCTGAATGTAGAGAGTCCCTCCATTGACCACCTTGACCGGGATATGGTTAAGGGCGTCCACGACGGAGGGCGTACCATTCAGCCCAACGTTGTACTCTATTCGTCCGATTTTCGCGGTGCCGGAGGGCAAGATCACGTTCTGTGCATTAACCGCATTCACCACGTCCATGGGCGAGAGGCCCTTGGCCATGAGTTGGTGAGAGTCGATGTCCACCATCACTTGGCGAACCTTGCCTCCATAAGGTATGGGAACCGAGGCGCCCTGAATGGTAGCTAACTGAGGGCGGATGAAGTTCACTCCTAAATCGTTCAACTGCTGTTCGGACATTCCGTTGCCGCTTAATCCCAGTTGCAGAATCGGAACCGATGACGCGTCATAGCTCAATACCAAGGGCGGCGTGATCCCTGGTGGAAATTGCTTCAACCCCACTTGAGCCTCAGCAATGACTTCGGAAATCGCTCCGTTGATATCGGCCGAAGGTTGCAGAAATACTTTGACAACAGCAACGCCATTTAAGGACTGCGACTCGATGTGTTCGATATTATTGACACTGGTGGTAAGAGATCGCTCGAAGATTGATACAATGCGCGTTTCCATCTCGGATGGCACCAGGCCAGTGTAGGTCCATATGACGCTGATGACCGGAATGTTTATGCTCGGGAAAATATCTACCGGCGTGCGGAGCAGAACCACTGGGCTGATCAGCAGCAGGACCAAAGAAAACACAATGAACGTGTAAGGGCGTGCCAGAGCAAGTCTTACGATCCACATAAAAAATCCTTATTCGTTCCACCCCAGCCTGGCAGCGCGCAGCTCCAGGCCCGTGAGCGTCCACAT
Organism: Bryobacteraceae bacterium; assembly: GCA_035569875.1. Lineage (GTDB taxonomy): Bacteria > Acidobacteriota > Terriglobia > Bryobacterales > Bryobacteraceae > Palsa-89. The sequence continues at coordinate 48,042 of DATMMD010000062.1, read as the reverse complement.
AAAGTCCAGTTCGAATCTAAGGTTGGCGCCGGGCACAGCGCGGTTGGCGATCTTGTTGGCTTCCGCTTCGGCCGCGTCAAGCGTGGCGAAGGTCGCGATCTTTTGGCTGTTGAGAACGAGCGTATGACGTGTCCGCTCGGACTCAATCAAGAAGTTGTAGTTCTTTCGCATATTAAACCTCCTGTGCCATGGCCCGCGAGAGCCCCCGCTTGCGCATCTTGCTAATTAAAGTGGTTCGTTTGACGCCCAGACGCGCCGCAGCTCCGGCCGCACCACCCACCACCCAATGGCTCTCCTCGAGTGCGTTCAGGATGTGATCGCGCTCAGCATCCGCCAGCGTGACCGGGCCGGTCGGAAGCGTCGGACTAGATGGCAATTCTGTTAGTTGCAGTACATCGCCCCGAGTCAGGATCACGGCCCGTTCTATGAAATTCTGGAGCTCCCGAATGTTTCCGGGCCACGAGTAGCGCACCAGCTCGTCCATGGCAGCCGATGCAATCTTGCCGATCCGCTTGGCCATGCGCTCGGCATATCTACGCACAAAATGCGCCACTAGCATCGGGATGTCTTCCGCGCGTCGACGGAGTGGCGGAAGGGCAATGGGGAACACATTGAGGCGGTAATAAAGATCCATTCGGAACCGCTTCTCGGCGACCAGCGTTGCGAGGTCTTGATTGGTTGCGGCCACCACGCGCACATTGACCCGGTGGGTATATGTACTACCCAGCCTTTCAAATTCCTGCTCTTGCAAAACTCGCAGCAGCTTGGCTTGCAATTCCAGCGGAATATCGCCGATCTCGTCCAAGAACAGCGTGCCACCGTTCGCCGCCTCGAAACGGCCGATCTTTTGCGCCACAGCGCCCGTGAAGGCTCCCTTTTCATGACCGAAGAGTTCGCTTTCCAGCAGCCCTAGTGGGATGGCCGCACAGTTCAATTTCACAAAAGGTCGATCACGGCGCCGGCTGTGCGTGTGTATGGCTTGTGCGATGAGCTCCTTTCCGGTACCGGTTTCACCCTCGATGAGAACGGTAGAGTCGGTCGGGGCTACGATTCGAATTTGATCCAATACTTCACGAAGAGTCGCGCTCGACCCCACGATTCCGTCAAACCCGTTCTGGCTCTCTCGCGCATCACGCTGCGACTCCAGGTATTGATCGAGTCCGACGTAAGACTCGAAGTCAGTTGTTCTCGACTTGAATTGAATGACTGCATGCATCGTCCTATCCTCCAACTGGAAAGTTCTGTCTAACCGCCGACCGGAGATCCCGGTCAACTTTCACTTGCACCCTCATTTTGAAGCGCAACCCGTTTATCAACAACCCTCGATGGAAGCCTTTCTCTCTAACTGGATCGTAATGCCACGCGGCACTACTTTCGGGGTGCTCGAGGGCGACACCTGTATCCGCGTTACGTCTTCAAAAGATTTCTTTTTTTGGCTGGGAAATTTAGCGCTGCGGAATGTGAATGCGCTTACGTCCAAAGAGACGGGCATCCATAGACCACGCGCCGGGGCCGAGCATCGCCAACGCGGCGCCGAAAGCGCCAATCAGGATATGCCTCCAGGGATCGATAGGATGCGAGCAGGCAAGCCACAGTTCGCCGGCCGCTAGCAGCACTCCAGCGATCGGTGTCCACAAGCCAACCAGCAAAAAGGCTGCGGCGACCGCCGCCACTAGCTGTAGGTTGATCAGTGCCGGTGGAGGCGATGTCAGCAGTCCTGCAATGCCATGTTGAACCGCAGGGATAGCTGCCATAGTTCGTAAGAATGCAAGCCCAGTTCCAGGCCAACCCTCCGGAAATGTCGAGAAAAGCCGTTGCACAAGTGGTCCCGTACTTAGGCTATCTTTGTTCAGAACAAATCGAAACCCCAAAAAGCGGATTGCTTGAACGCCTCTTTCGAGGGGTCTAGAGGTCGATGATGCCGCGTTTCAGCCCGATGGTAACAGCATGAGTCCGATCGTTGGCCCCCAGCTTGGCGAGAATGTTCTTGATGTGGCCCTTGACGGTTTCTTCGGTAATGGAAAGCTGGGCGGCGATCTCTTTATTGGCATTGCCGCCTGAAACGAGCCTGAGAACCTCGATTTCGCGTGGGGACAGGGCATCATCAGTGGCATGCTCGGCTAGTTCGCTAGCCACCTCGGGAAGCATCCGCTTTTGCCCAGCATGAACAACACGGATTGTTTCCAGGAGTTCTTTTCGCAGCAGTCCCTTGAGCAGGTAGGCCCGAGCGCCGGCTTTGAGGGCGCGCAACACTTGAACGTCACCCGTGTAAGTGGTCAGAACGATGATTCGCGCTCCAGGGAACTCCTCGCAAATCGCGATCATAGCATCCACGCCATTCATTTCCGGCATCTGTAAATCCATCAAAGTTACATCCGGACGGTGGATTCGGAACAGTTCGATCGCCTCGCGGCCGTTAGAAGCCTCAGCAACCAGTGTCATGTCTGATTGACTGGCCAACAGCGCGGCCACGCCCTCGCGGAGCAGGGGATGATCGTCGACTGAGAGAATGCGAATAGGAGCCCGGTCAGCGATCATGAGCCGGCTCCTTCGTTTTGCGGAAAATGCGGAAACCGCCCTGGCTGGGAGATGTCCCGTACGCGATGGAACCCGGAATACGCAACTCGATCTCCGTGCCTGCTCCGACTTCGCTCCATATGTCGAGTTGTGCGCCGATCTGCTGGGCGCGCTCGCGCATGCCGGGCAAACCCCAGTGTCCGTCACGTCCCGCGTCCAGCAGCTTCGAGTCAATGCCCTTCCCATCATCGCGGACGCGCAGTCGAAGAAGACGTTCGCTGTACGTGATATCCGCTTCGATTTTAGTTGCTTGTGCGTGCCGGAACGCATTTCGCAGCGCTTCCCGTGCAATTCGATAAATGTCATCGCGGAGGATCGGCTGCAGTTCTCTCGGTCGGCCATCTATTGAAACACGGAACGTCGCGGAACTCTTCTCGCCATCGCGGGTACCGCCGAGCTCTTCGCCCAACGCAGTCATAGCTTCGGCCAGTTCGTTGGTAAGGGCAGTAGAAGAACGCAAATTCTGAATAGCATCGCGGCCCTCAACGATGGCTTGGTCGGCCCGATCGAGCGCCTTTTCCAGAGCCTCTTTGGCTTTGCCAGGCGGCAGCAGATCGTTCACCGTTTGAAAGTGAAGCATCAACGCTTGAAAGCTCTGCAATAGCGTATCGTGCAGTTCACGGGCAATCCGCGTTCTCTCTGCCAAGCGCTCTTCAAATCGCAAAGTGAGCTGTGCTTGCGTCAGGTTGCGCACTCGGCCCACCATCGCGGTAATTACCCAAGCGGTGATTAAGAACGTCGCTGTTGCTACGAGAGCCAACGGATTCTTCGTCCCAGGCGGCGAGGACAGCGAAAGAAAATAGTAATTCAAGCAGAACACCGCTACCAGGGATACCGCGACTGAGGAAATAAAGCCAGATCTGAGTGACACGAAGACGACGACGATCAGATAGAGAAGCGAGATCGCCCCGGGTTGGAGGCGCAGAGGGAAGGCGGCGAAAGTGATCACCGCCAGTCCGATCGTGCCCAACACAAATTGTGTGATGGCAGACCAGAATCCAAGAGGTGCTATCGACTTGTCACGCGTGGTTGACATCAACGTACCACATATAGAGTATCGCTCCGTGTCGCCCGTCGGATCTCCTACCGCCGTCATCTCCATGGAGATACGAAACAAGAACGAATATGAATAGCCAACTGAAAGCGCTTGGCCCCAGGCCTCAATGGCGCTTCGCGTTTTCGTGACTAAGCGGGGGCTGGGGAGTTGCCAGGAGAACGGAATCCATTGGGAGCTGAGCATGGTGTCTCCTGGATAGAAGCAACTCCGCACCGCCTAGGGCCGCGGTATCGTTGGAGACGTCGAATCGTGGTACTGGGGGACGGCGCAAATAAGTCTAACCAAGACCTAACTGTTGCCATTCGGCTCTCAATATCAGCGACGATCGACACAGCAAGCGAGCGGCTTGACTAGCTCCAGACCAGGATTCATGTCTTCGGATTTCCAGATTTTCAATCAGCAACGCAGTGCCATGAGCAGTTCATATGATCGGAGGATACAGCGGTGCGTTTCCGCCATCCCTTCGACACCGTGTCGAGGGAACGTCACGGAGGGTCTGGCCGGTAGCGCCGATCTAACGAAAACGAGAGGGGTTCTTGCTGACGAGAATTGGTCGTTGACTTGCATAGACCCGGGAGTGATTTCGATCTCAATCGCGGCAACCGAGGAAGTCGAATTAATTGGCAAAATCCTCGGAGGCCGTCCAGATCTCTTTGCAGACTTGATCGCGCCGCATCTCAGGCCCTTACTGCGCATAGTCCGCGCAACAATCGGTAGTCATCCAGACGTCGAGGACATTATCCAGCAGACGGTACTGAAAGCATTCACCCATCTTGCGCAGTTTCGGTTCGAAGCCAGTTTCAGGACGTGGTTGGTCCGAATTGGTCTAAATGAGGCTCGGGCGTGGCGTCGTCAGAAATGCGCCGCTTCACGGTCATTAGCGCTCGACCCTACCATATTGGCTCGGCTACCGGTGGCTGCTGAAAGCCACTCGCCCTGGACCGAATATCAGAGGACGGAGACGAATGTTCTGCTGCGCACTGCACTGGCCTGTTTGCCGGAAAAATACCGGATCGTTATTCTCCTGCGGGATTTCTACGGCTTCAGCCTCGCTGAAGTTGCGGGGCGGTTGAGGTTGACGATTCCGGCCGTAAAGACCCGTCAAATGCGCGCTCGACACAAAATGGCGACGTTCCTTAGGCCGTCGAGCCAATTGCACCTGCGGAGTGGTGCTTGCTGACGATTGTCCAATTACCCAATATAGGGCTTGTCCCCGAACGGTATTCCAGGCGCGTCGTCGTGTTGGATGATGTCGTCGTGTTGGATGATTGGGATGGTATGCGGTTCCCAGGTTGTGCCGCCATCCAGGGAACGCCGGATCTGTATGCTGTTTCGCGGTAATTGGTTCTCGCGGTCCCAATCCCCAGTGTTCGCCGACATCGGTGGTATAACCCACCCTTACCCGTGATCCAAATGCGGCAACAATTTGCCGTGGGTTCGCTGGGTGATTGGCAAAGGGCGGCCTGTTTAAAGGCTCCCGGTTCCGGCGTTAAGGTGACTATTCGCCGGGCGGGCGCCGGGGTTAGCGCTTCCTCTGCTCCTGAGCTTGGCTGATTGCCCATAAAGCCAGCGGAAATCCAAATCGAACCGCCGGCATGTTCGTAATCAAGGTAAGCTGAACGCGATGATGTTCGAGCCCGAGGCCACGCCGATGTACTGTTTTCCATCGACCATATAAGTCATGGGCGAAGCCCGCCAAGTCTCGTTGGTGTTAAAGTGCCAAAGCGCTTTACCGGTCTTTCCATCCGCCGCCGCCAGTGCGCCGTTATCGTCGCCGTAAAATACCACGCCACCGGCCGTCGATAGCACGCCTCCCGCGCTATGGCCCGGTCCGACCTGCGGAACTTCCCAGGCGATCTTTCCGGTCTGCAAATCAATTGCGCGTAGGAATTTCTGATTGATCTCGCCAGGGACTCGTCGCGCTGCACCACCATAGAATGACTGCCCAGGCTCCCACCATGCCGACGACTTCGTATAGATATTGCAGGATTCGAGCGCCATCACATAGAACAATCCAGTGGACGGGTTGTAAGCCGTTGACATCCAGTTCGTTGCGCCCGACACGGACGGACAAGTCCTGGTCCCCTGATCTGTTGGTTCCTGCCCGGGCACTAGCTTAGGCCGGCCGTCGGGCCCGATGCCGCTCGCCCAAGTGAGTTTCTTGACGAAAGGCTCGCCTAGTAAGAACTCGCCGGTTATCCGGTCGAGAACGTAGAAGAACCCGTTGCGGTTCGCCTGCACCAGGAGTTTCCGCTGGCGGCCGCGAAATTCAGCGTCAATGAGCATGGGCGTTTCGGTCGCGTCCCAATCATGCAGATCGTGTGGGCTGAACTGGTAATGCCAGCGAAGCTTGCCGGTTTGAGGATCGAGCGCCAGCACTGAACTGGAGTAGAGGTTATCGCCCCTGCGCTCATCGCCGTTGTAGTCGGGGCACGGATTACCAGTCGGCCAATAGATCAAATCAGTGCTGGGATCATAGGTTCCAGTCAACCAGCCATCCACGCATCCGTGGTCCATTGCCCGGCCGACCCAGGTTTCAGACAGCGGCTCGCCCGGCGCCGGCATATTCCAGAATCGCCAGACACGCTCGCCGGTGGAAGCCTTGTACGCGTCCACGAAACCGCGCGCCCCTTCGTCGCCTCCTGAGGTGCCGGAAAGAATCAGATCTTTCACCACCAGCGGAGCCGACGTAGCGCCGTAGTGCTTTCGATAGTCGGCCATTTCGGTGTCCCATAATAGTTCACCAGTCAAACGGTGGAGCGCGATGATGTGCGCATGATCGGTAACTATGAAAACCGTGTTACCCAGAACGGCCACACCCCGATTGATCGCCGTGCCTGCATCGCCAATCACACCTTTGGTCAGAGGCCGCGAATAATGCCAGATTTGCCGCCCGCTGCGCGCGTCGAGGGCATAGGCTTGATTGGCCATGCTCACGTACATCACGCCGTCCACTACGACCGGCGTCACCTCCAGATGATTGGAATCTGGGATGGGGAACATCCACTTGGCTCCAAGCTGGCCCACATTTGCCGTGTTGATTTCGCGCAGCTCGCTATGGCGATTTCCGCTGAGGCGGCCGTGATAAGTAGGCCAGTTGCCTGGTTTAGGATTGGCTATCTCGGAAAACGTAAGGCCGCCATCGAGGGCCGCTGTTCCCGTCCTAATCGAAGAGGCCGAGTCCTTGGTAAGCCGGCTCAGAAATGCCAGAAGATCGCGCTGCTCGGCGCTGGTGGCGGCGACTGGTGGCATTAAGCCTTTCGGCTCGGCAATTTCATCGGCGATCTCTTCCCGCGACAGAAAATGCAATTTTCCGTCGAGGTCCTGCAGTTGGAGATCGTAATTGCTTTCGTTCTTGGCGAGGCCGCGGATGGTTTGTCCTGAGCGCAAACGCACCGAAACCAACTTGTACCCGGCCGCGCTGATGGCAGTAGGATCGCGCAAAGCCATTTCGATGCGAGCCAGCCTGGTCTCCCGTCCCAGATCCGATAGGTCCGGGCCCAGAACACCCCCGCGCCCATTCACCAAATGGCAACTCGCGCAGTTTCCCTTTCCGAAGAAAAAGCTTTCACCGGCCCTCGGGTCGCCGGCCGCAGGATGCTCGAAAGCCGGTGCGCGGACGCCCTTGACGAAAGCCGCCAAGGCATCGATATCCTGCTGCGGAAGCGGAAAAGCGGGCATGCCCGAATCCGGAAGGCCGTTCTTGATGAGATCCGCAAGGTTCCGGTCCCGGTGGCCCAATCCGCGCACGTCCGCGATGTCGGGGCCAAACTCACCGCCACCGCCGTCAGCGCCGTGGCAACTGGCGCAGCGGGCCGCAAACAGCTTTCTTCCGGCCAAGTTTTCCTGCGCCAATCCAGGCCATGCGAATGCGAGGACAGCCAATAGAACTAGGGAATGTCGTTTCATCTTGTCATCTGATTTGCGATGGGATTGATGGGAGAACCCGTACCCCCGGGGACGGCAAGGAGAGGCAGTGAATAGAAAAACCCAACGCTTCCTCATAGCAGCCTCCCGTCCGAGTTCCTCGAGATCCCCGGTACGAAGGCAGCATGGTGTGTCCGAACGGATACTCATTGTCGACGACGTTCTCGGTAAGGACGTTGTGGGCCCATTGAAATCGTCTAGCCCTCCTTTACCAATGCGACGGCGTCCCGGCGCTTGGCGGGCGTGATCAGGTTCAGCGTTCCCAGTTGGTCGTCTTGGCCCCAGCGTCCCCAGTTAGACAGCTCCGTCATCCACCGATCAATGTCCGCCTTAGTCACCTTATGATGATCGGATTGCGCAGGCATCAGCGCGGCGGCGAACATTAAATAGATGACAACTTTCCGCATGGGTAGAATCACCGATCCACGCTGAAAGCGATAACCGTAGTTCCGGCGGACACAACAATGAACTGCTGACTTTCACTCAGGTAGCTAATGGGATTCGACCAGATGGCGCCACCGGTCTGGATACGCCACAGCAGCTTGCCGGTTGAGGCGTCGACGGCGAAAAAGTCGCCTTCCATCGTTCCCGAAAAAACTAAACCGCCAGCGGTCGAAAGCACGCCGCACCAAGGTGGAGTGTGGACTCGAAACTCCCAGCGTGTCTCGCCGGTTCGCCAGTCCAGCGCGCGCAACGCTCCCCATGGCTCCTCGCCGGGGATCGGTAAGCGGTTGGCGCCCATGAATAGATGTCCCGGCTCATAGGAGGCATGAGTCCGTTTTTGGATAGCGCCTTTTTCGCGCACGTTTTGATAAAAGAGCTCGGTCTTCGGATCGAAGGAGGGGCTGAACCAGTTTGCCGTGCCATCATCGTCCGGATAAACGAGTGCTCCTTCGGGGCTCGGGACTGCGGCCGGATTGAACTTTGGACGGCCATTCTGATCCAGCCCGCTGGTCCAGTTCTGTTTCGCGAATTGCTTGCCCACCAGAAATTCGCCGGTGAGTCTGTCCAGCACGTAGTAAAAGCCGTTCCGGTTGGCGAACAGCACCAGTTTCCTCGGACGCCCGCGGAAGTTGGCATCCAGGAGCACCGGCACCTGGTTGGCGTCCATGTCGAGCACGTCGTGCGGAGTGAACTGGAAATACCATCTCAATTTTCCGCTGTCGGCGTCCAACGCGAGCAGGGAATCAGAATAGAGATTATCGCCCTTGCGATCGTCGCCGATCATATCCGGCGAAGGATTGCCGGTCCCCCAATAGACCACGTTCGATTCCGGATCAAATGCGCCGGTGACCCACGTCGGGGCGCCGCCCGTCTTCCAACTATCACCCGACCAGGTTTCGTTGCCAGGCTCACCCAGCGCGGGAACTGTATAAAAGCGCCACGCTCTCTTGCCGGTCTTCGCGTCGTAAGCGTCCAGGAAACCGCGGATGCCATATTCCGCGCCTGCGATACCGACAATGACCTTATCTTTTACGGCGAGCGGCGCAACCGTGATTGAATAGGCTTCTTTATAATCGGCCACCTCAACGTCCCAACGGACCCGACCCGTCCGTAGGTCGAGCGCGACTAAGTGCGCGTCCACGGTGCCCAGGAAAAGCTGGTCGTCCAGTACTGCCAGGCCGCGATTTACTTGTCCGCAGCACACGATCACGCCCTTAGGCAGCGATCGCCGGTAGCTCCAGATAGGCCGTCCGGTGCGGAGGTCAAGCGCCGTCACATCGCTGGGCGGCTCGGTGATATACATGATTCCGTCGAAAACCAGCGGTGTCGTTTCGAAATGATGCGTGGTGCCGATCTGATACATCCAGGCCACCTTCAGGCCGGCGACATTTGATGTATTGATCAGGTCCAACGCCGAATAACCGTGAGCTTGATAATCACCTGAGTAAGTCAGCCAGTTACCTGGCTCCAAGTGCGCCTTGAGGATACGCTCATACGGGACCTGTCCATGCAAAACCGCGCCTGCTGCGAGTAATAGGAGGATGAGTTTCATGGCCGGCCCTGTAGAGATTCCAAGTAAGCCACCACATCGTCGAGCTCGGCAGCAGTAAGGATGCTCTGATAGCTCGGCATTATAGATCGTTTCGGCTCTTTCACGATGCCGGTCAGTTCATTCTTCCAAAGGGAGTGAAACTGGTTTGACAGGTCACGAAACTGAATGGAGAATGCGTCTTCGTTTATCCGTACACCAGTAAAGGTGTGGCCGTCTTTTGTCACGACTCGAACCTGAAGGAAGTCAAGTGGGACCGACGCACTGGGCTCGAGCAGCGAGGTCCGCAATGCAGCCGCTTCCCTACGATCTCCAATGTCAGTGAGGTCCGGTCCGATGGCGCCGCCGTGGCCTGCAATCGTGTGACACTTTGCGCAGCCTCCCTTCGTAACGAAAATCTGGTGGCCGCGCTGCTGGTCACCGGAGGATTTGGATCCTTCGACGCGCCCCAGTGTTCGCACGAACGCGGCTACTTGCCAGACCTGGCCGGTGGTCAGTGCACTGGCGGGCATACGAGTGCCTGAAATACCTTCGCGGATGATGCGAAATAGGGCTTGGTCGTCGGGTGCATGAGACAAGCGGGGAACCGCGAGCACCGCACCTTGCCCGCCCTCGCCCTTCGGCCCATGACAGTAAGAGCACTGGGTTCCGAAAATGCGTTGGCCCTCAGTAACGTCTTCGCGAGTAGTCTTCGGCTGCGGGCCCGGTTCTGTTCCTTGGCCCGAAACGAGCCGGCAAACAAGCAGAAAGCCGGCAATTACTTTCAGGCGACGTGTCATTTGTGTTGCGACGATAACACACTGATATACTTTGATTCAACCCTAGGTGCAACAAGCAGAACGGGACATGATAGACTTCGCTGAGGAGGGCTCCAATGACATCACGCCGCCAATTCATAGCTGCCAGCGCAGCTGCTCTTTCCACAGTAAGAGGCCGGGCCGCTAGAACGAGTTCCACCGGATTTCCTTACTCAGAGTTCGAAGCGCGCATTGCCCGCCGCGATTTCAAAGACATGACTAAGGACGTTCTTCCGACTCCCTGCATGGTCGTCGATCTGGCGATGTTTGAACGGAACGTGAAGCTCATGGCTGACAAGACCAAAGCTAACGGAATCGCCGTCCGCCCGCACGTCAAGATTCATAAAAGCGTGGACGTGGCCAAGATTCAGATCGCCCACGGCGGAATCGGTCTGACCTGCGCCACCATTGCGGAGGCAGAGCTGATGTCCAACGCCGGCCTGAAGAACGTGATGTGGACCAAACAGCCCGCCAGCCGCAACAACATCGAGCGAGCAGTTGCGCTTTCGAAGAAAGATCCCACCTTCATGTTCGTCATCGATGACCCTCAGGTTTTCGATTGGGTTGAACAGGCAGCGGCGGCCGACAATGCCCACCTCAAGGTGCTCGTCTCGGTGTATGCGGGTTTGGACCGGCAGGGAATCGAAAACGGTAAGCCTGCCGTCGAGCTGGCGCAGAAAGTGGCTTCCTCTAGGCGCGCGGAGTTTCAAGGCATCATGGCCTACGCTGGAATCGCTGCCCATGTTCACGGCTATGAGAAAAGGCGCGAACGCTCCACGAAAGATATGGCCGACGCCCGGGAGACGGTTGCGTTGTGCAAGAAGTCCGGCTTGCCGGTTAATATTTTCACGGGCGGATCCACTGGCACTTACAACATGGATCATGAGAACGGCCTCACCGAGCTCGAAGTAGGATCCTACGTATTTATGGACACCAGGTATTTTGTCATCGGCGGTAAGGACAACGAGACGACTTACAATGATTTCGATGGCGCTCTCACGGTACTTACTACTGTGGATAGCAAACGTCATCCCAACCAGGTGGCCATCGACTACGGCAATAAAGCCGGTGTCCGGCCGACTGACAAGGTGAAAGGGATGCCCGGGCTGGAGGTCGGGACTCAGGGCGCCGAATATGGGCTCCTGAAATGGAAGGATGCCGACCGCGAGCCCAAGCTAGGCGATCGCGTGGAAATCTATTGCACTGTCCTCGACGACAGCACCAACTATTACGACCGATACTATGTCGCCAGAGGCGAGCAAATCGTCGACGTTTGGCCCATCATGGGGCGTTCCGGCGCGGCGCAAAGATAGCTACAGCTAAACTTAAAGGGAGGCTGGTAGCGCTTACTGTTTGATGATCGTCCCGTCTTTCCGGCGGATCTCTCCCCATCCGCCATTCAGTGTCTTGCGTTCGCCCGTTTCGCCGAAACCGAACGGATATTTCGCGGCGGCTTTCTCGTCCACTTCGATACCCCAGCCTGGAGCTTCGTTCACGTACCAGTAGCCTTCCTTCATCACCGGACAGCCCTGGAAGACCTCCTGTGTGCGTTCGTTGAAGGGCGAATATTCCTGCACTCCGAAGTTTGGAGCCGTGACGTCCAGAGTGATTTGCGCCGCATGCCCGATCGGCGACACATCTCCCGGTCCATGCCAAGCGCTGCGAACTCCGAATTGCTCGGCGAAGGCAATGATCTTTCGTGCCGGCGACAATCCTCCGCACTGCGAAACGTGAATACGGATGAAGTCGATCAGCCGCTCCGTGATGAGCGGGCGCCACTCATGCGGGCTATTGAACAACTCGCCCATGGCGAGCTGGGTTGAGCACTGCTGCCGGATCAGGCGGAAATATGCAATGTCCTCGGGCGATAGCGCGTCTTCCATGAAAAACAGATTGAATTTCTCAGCATCCTTGGCAAAATGCACCGCCTGAATCGGCGCGACGCGCTCGTGCACGTCGTGCAGCAATTCGATATCGTCGCCCAGAGCCTTCCGCGATTCTTCAAACAACTTCAGCGCCCGCCGGATATAGAGCGCCGGCTCGAACACCGGGCCGCTATGCAACGCCTTCACTGTCGCATCGCCGCGGCGCGATCCATAACCCGCCATCCCCGGCACGCCCACTTGCACCCGTACGAAACGAAATCCCTGCGCGATCCACATCTTCGCGGCGTCAATGGTCTGCTGATATTCCGCGCCGTCGGCGTGGCCATAGCAATCCGCCGCCTCGCGCACCTTTCCGCCGAGCAGTTGATATACCGGCATGTTCGCCTGCCGGCCCTTGATATCCCAAAGCGCTTGATCCACGCCACTGATCGCGTTGTTCAACACCGGCCCGTTACGCCAATACGAGCTATTGTAGTTGGCGTTCCAGATGTCTTCAATACGATCCGCCGGCTTGCCGATCAGAAACGGTTTCAAATATTTCTCGACCGCTGGAACTACCAGGTCGGCGCGTTGCGTGAAGGTTCCGCAACCATAGCCATACAGACCGTCCTGATCCGTCGTGACCTTCACCACTACCAGCCGGAGTCCCGCGGGTGCGGTGGCGATCACGCTTACATCTTTGATCTTGGGCGACGGCAAACCCCGTACCGCCCTCGCAACCTTTTCCTGTGCGGCCAATTCACGTTGGGCAAGTCCGATCGTACCCACGGAGAGCTTTAAAAGATCGCGCCGATTCATCATGTCTCGTACGCTCCAAGAATTTTTGCTATTACACATATCAACACTGTATCCAAGTTTTCTGAACTCCACATTACTACGGGCGTTGATGCGCTCGCTGGCTTAGCTACAATCATCGGATGCACAAGTTCATCTCGCTTCCTGCACTACGGAATTCACTCCTCGGCGCTTTATTGTTCATCACTCCATCGAACGCCCAAACCTCGCCGCCGGCTACCTACCCCGAGTTTCCAAGCGAGACGCCGGCCAAGCTCATGCCCGCAACCGGTGGCTTTGACCACGAGCGGCGCGACGTGATGATCCCGATGCGGGACGGCGTGAAGCTACACACTGTAATCCTTGTACCGAAGGACGCGAAGGGCGCGCCCATCCTGCTGACGCGCACGCCTTACAACGCTACCGAACTCACTACCCATGCCCACAGCGCTCACCTCGGCTCAAATCTCTACGGCTATGACAACGCCACCGACGTCATTGTCGAAGGCGGCTACATTCGGGTGGTCCAGGATGTGCGCGGCAAGTACGGATCGGAGGGCGACTACGTCATGAATCGGCCTCTGCACGGGTCGCGGAACCCGACCCCGGTCGATCACGCGACCGACACTTACGACACGATTGACTGGTTGGTGAAGAACGTTCCGGAAAGCAATGGCAAGGTCGGTATTCTCGGCATTTCCTACGATGGGTTTCTCCCCTTGATGGCCCTCGTCAATCCCCATCCGGCCCTGAAAGTGTCGGTGCCGATGAACCCGATGGTGGATGGCTGGAAGGGCGATGATTGGTTTCACAACGGCGCCTTTCGCCAACAGGGTTTGCCCTACATCTATGAACAGGAGGCGACTCGCGCGTCGGATGCCAAGTGGTGGACGGCTCACTTTGACGACTATGACATGTTCATGCAGGCGGGATCAGCGGGCGAACTCGGGCGCCGCCACGGTCTGGAACAAGTTGGCTTCTGGCGAAGGCTCTTGGAACATCCCAACTATGATGCCTTCTGGCGAGATCAGGCCGTGGACCAGGTGCTGGCCTCCCAACCGTTGAAAGTGCCGGTGATGCTGGTGCATAGCCTGTGGGACCAGGAGGACATCTACGGCGCCACCGCCGTCTACAAAGCGATCAAGCCGAAGGATGCTAATAACGACAAGGTTTTCCTGGTCCTGGGCCCTTGGCATCACGGCCAGGAGATCGGTGATGGGAGCACGCTCGGCGCGTTGAAGTTCAACAGCGATACGGCACTCTACTTCCGCCGGGAGATCTTGCGCCCATTCCTGGACCAGTATTTGAAGGACGGCGCGCCCAAGGCCGACATCCCGCCAGTGGCCGCGTTTGAAACCGGTACGAACACGTGGCGGCGTTTGCCCGCCTGGCCGGCCGGCTGTGCAAGCGGCTGCACGGTGCGACCAACGCCGCTCTATCTTACCGCCGCGTCAAAACTGAGCTTCGCCGCACCGCAGTCTGGCGACAACGCGTCCGACGATTACATTTCCGATCCCGCCAAGCCAGTGCCCTTCCGCGCACGCCCCATCGATACTGCCAGTTGGTCCCGTTGGCTGGTGGACGATCAGCGCGAGATATCCGGCCGTCCAGATGTTGCGGTTTTCGTCTCCGAGGTCTTGAGCGCCCCGATGAAGATCAGCGGTCAACCAGTCGCCAACTTGATAGCCTCCACTAGCGGCACCGATTCCGACTGGGTGGTCAAAGTTATCGACCTTTATCCCGACGAAGTTGCCAGCCAGCCGGCCTTGGGCGGCTATCAGCTTATGATTTCGGCGGACATTTTCCGTGGCCGCTATCGCGAGAGCCTGGAGATTGCCAAACCAATCACACCCGATACTCCTCTGCTGTATCGCTTCGCATTACCCACGGCAAATCACGTGTTCCTTCCGGGCCACAGCATCATGGTGCAAGTCCAGTCGAGTTGGTTCCCTCTATACGACCGCAATCCGCAGACGTTCGTCGCGAATATCTTCTGGGCCAAGCCGGAGGATTATCGAAAAGCCGTGCAGCGGATCTATCATGCACCTGGCCAGGCGAGCTTCATCGAACTGCCGCTAGTGAGAACGCCTTGACGCTCCCGGCGTGTATAAGATCAGCCGGGCGCTGGGCAAGCCGGGGCGGCTACTTCGATCCGGAACGGAACACCACGCCCCGCCGAATAGCGCAGATTGTTTTGGACATAGTTGACATTGGCAGCGCTATTGAGATTTGGGTTGTCAGCTCTATCGCAACGTGTTCGTGGCCGCGATATCCAGTCCGCCGCCGCCTAACGCAGCGGCGAAATTGTCCTTGCTTGCGAGAAGGCGCGAAGACACTGGAAAATCGCTCCACCGACCAATGCCTGCACGTAAGGGGTGAAACAAGAATGCCGCCAGTTGAACCGCGGCCCAAACAAAGATTCAAAAGCCGTATTTCCGAGTTGGACGCCGTTGACGTTGCCAACGTAGTTTGGCGCCGAGCTCACCGATTACGCCGAGAACTTGTTGCTTCTTCGGTGACATACTTTGATCACGCAACGCGAATATCGGATGCAGTAATTGCCTGTTCATATCAAAGGTTTAGAAGAGGCGTGATTCACAAAGCGTGCGACTGGCTCGCTATGTCGTTAAGTCGCCGATCACCTGCATAGACTTTCGTTACGCCTGTAGGCGTGATCTCGCGCTTCTGAGATTCAGGTTCAATTTCGATTTCTGTGTTTTCGAGCGCAACTTTACTGGTAAATCAACTCTGTGCTCTCTTGGCCGAAGCGTTGCGAGCGGCCAATAGCGAGAAGATCATCGCTCGTCAACTCGTTCAGCGACGGTTGCAGTCTGACGATCACCAGCGTTTGATCGTCTTGAGGATCCAAGTCGCCCAGAAACAAGCGCAAATGGGCGAGCACGGCGTCACACAGCGTGCGAGTAGATGCATCCCAGTTCTTGCAAACGGTCTCCAGCAGGCGCGTTTCGCCGAAGTCTTCGCCCTGTCTGTTCTCCGCTTCAGTGATTCCGTCTGAAAACATCACCAGCAAATCGCCAGGACCGACAATATCTTCTCCTTGGGGATAGAAGGAACCTGGTAAGAGACCCAGAACGGGACCTCCCTCCTCTAGTCGCTGTACTGAGAATGTTCCATTTCGTCGTCTGTGGACAAGTATGGGAGGCAGATGCCCCGCGTTCACATACCGCAGAGTGGATGTCCCGGGGTCGTAGTAACAACAAATCATGCTGGCGAAGCGTTGGGGCGCGCTTCTGGCGCATAGGAAATCGTTCAGTTGCTGGACCGCTCCTTCTTGCATCAGCGCCCCCGATGTCCACGACGTAGCGCGCAACGCTCCTTGTATCAGGCTCGATAACAAAGCAGCCGGCAGGCCCTTTCCGGCGACATCCGTCAACATCAGACCGATCCGGCCGTTCTTATCGGCATACACGTCGTAGAAATCGCCGCCGACCTGCCAGGCGGGAATGCACGCACCGGCGAAGTCGAGATGCTCCGGGACCGACCCCACGGGCGGCATGAGATCGAGCTGAACGGTCCGCGCCACGTCAGCCTGTTGTTGGAGCTGCTTTCCACGAAGATACGGCCCGAATCGAAGCCCGATCACGATCATGGCGATCACGAGGGCGAGCGCTGCCATGCTACCGGTGAGAACACGGACTCTAAGCGCCCCGAACGGCGCGGCCACAGTGTCCAGGTAGACTGCAATCTCCACAATGAGCGGGCGTGATAGCGAGCCGAGACCCTCGCGGTTTGCTGCTGCGCCGTACGGCCCGAGGTCCGGATGGAAAGGGCGTGCAGTGACGAGCACTTGTCCGGATGGGGTATTGACAAATTTGGACAGGACCTCGTGGCTTTCGATTGCCTGCTGTATTCGCGAGCGCGAGTACAGCTTTTCCGCCGGTACTCCACCAGTGGCGACAGGAGTTCCGTCAAGTTGCAGAATACGGAGCCACGCGATTTGTGCCGGCGATTCTCGCATCGTTTCGTTAACGATCTCCGATAACTCCCCGGTGTCCTGGGTACCCAGTACACGCGCCATTTGTTCAATCGCCGCGATTTTTCGGTTGGTCTCGCGCTGAGCTTCCCGCTGTACCAAGTCGCTGGACACAAACCGATATGCGCCAATCATCTGCGCTAGGAGAACTGTTCCAAGTACCAGACCGCAGGTCACGCAAATTTTGAGCATTACGTTCTTATTTCCGGATGGCCAAGTTGGGTTCCGGCTTCGAGGATCGCAACTGGGCTGAGTTGCTGCGCTTCGCAAACAAAAAAGTGACTTCATACCAGTTATGACGATTCATAGAGTGGTGAAGTGGCACCTTCTGCCGCATGTCCTTACACTCTTAACAAAACTCTACACTCCCCCGTGAATCAATTGTCAAAGAACGGAAATATCGGTAAAGAATGGTAAAGCTCAGAAGCGATCGGCTACGAAGCGTGTTCCAATCTGGAAGCGGCGCGATCGACGTTGATCTTTTCCGCAAATTAAAATGAAAAAGCCGGCATCGGTAAGTATCGACTTACACAATGCCGGCGGAGGTCGCTATCGCTTGCGGAGTTCAGGCGACCTTCAGCTTGAGTCCTACCTTCGGAAGATCAATATCCGTCTTGACCACCATGTTGAAGTAATTCTCAAAGATATTCAGTGCGACGAGTGCAACGATCTCGACGATCTCCCTGTCGGTGAATCCGGCATGCTGGAGTTCCGCAGGCGAGCAATCGCCATTCTCAGCCACAAGGTCCTTGGCGAACCTCAACGCAGCGTCCACCTTGGTATCGGCTGCACGACCTTCGCGGCTCTCCAGAATATAATCGTTTGTTAGACCAAGTTTCTTGGCGCGCGCGGTGTGGTACGCCAATGAGTACTCGCACAGATTCGTTTGCGCAACGGCCAACGCGATCTGCTCGCGCTCCTCCTGATCGAGCTTGCCGCCCTTCAAGGCGCGGCTAAATTGCAAATAGCCTTCTAGGACACTGGGCGATTGCGCCATACTCTTTATCATGTTAGAAGGCAGCCCGCTATCCGCGCTCGCAGAGACGACCAGTCCTTTGGTTGCTTCGCTGGCGTTTTCAAGTTGGATGGGTTGAATGGTTTGCATTAAAAACATCTCCTTGTCGTGCGATCCTCTCCGTGTTTGTTTCTGATCGCCGACACTATGGATGACGAGATCGCCCGTTTTGGTTGTTGAGTACAACCGCCAAGTTTTAAGCAACTTTACAAACTGATGGTCTATTTTCTTCGGACCTCACACGGTGGTACATTGTTCGAATACCCTCCGGAAGATGTTCGCCATGTTTGCGTGCTTGGGTAGTGGCAATGCTCACTGGCCTCACGGGAGGGGGCCGATCATGAAGCGAACGCAGACCCAATGGTTTCTCACCGCAATAGTCGCCGCCGCGGGGACACTCCCTACATGGGCGCAGTCGCGCGCACTGCCCTCGGGAGATGTCCAAGCAATTTATCAGCGTATGTTGGAGAGAATCAAGTCGATCAAAATCTTCGACCACCACGCGCACCCGGGATTTGGCGACGATTCCGACGTGGACGCTCAGGCCACTCCGCCCCAACACCTGCCTTTCCGCGAGCGCGAGACGAACCCGGAACTCGTAGCTGCGGTCAAGGCCTTGTTCGACTACCCGTACTCAGACCTGTCCAAGGACCATATGGGCTGGCTGCAGGAACGATCCAGTGCGGCTGAGAAAGCGGGCGGCACCAGTTATTGGGACCGCATCCTCGACCAGTGCGGTATTGAGTCCTCGGTGGCCAATCGCGTGGCCATGACGGGCTACCTGAATCCGAAAAGGTTCCGTTGGGTATTCTTCGTGGACTCATTCCTGTTCCCCTTCGATAACAAGGTCGTGACCGCGGAGAATCCCGACGAAGGGGTGTACATCCCGCTCCAGGAAAAAGTTCTACACCGCTACATGCAGCAAGCGGGCGTCAGCCGGTTGCCCAACAGCTTCGATAAGTATCTGGCTTTCGTTTCGCGCATTCTCGAGGAGAACCAGAAGAAGGGCGCCATTGCCGAAAAGTTTGAGGCCGGCTACTTCCGTTCGCTGTATTTTGCCGATCCGCCACGCCCGGCGGCGGCCGCTGTCTATCAAAAATACCATTCGGCTGGGGTCCCGACTCCGGAGGAATACAAGACATTCCAGGATTACGTTTTTCGCTACCTGGTCACCGAGGGGGGCCGGCTCCACTTGCCCGTGCATATTCACACGGCGGTGGGGGAAGGAGATTATTTCAGCCTGCGGAAAGGCGACGTCCTCAATCTCGAGAACGTCCTCAAAGACCCGCGTTACCTCAACACAACCTTCGTTCTTATCCACGGCGGCTACCCGTATTTCCGAGAGGTGATCTGGCTGGCGTCGATGAAGAATGTTTACATCGATAGCTCGGAAATCGAAACGCTGGTCTACCCTTCGGAGATGAAGAATGTCTTGAAGTATTGGCTAGAAACCTACCCCGACAAAATCACGTTCGGCACAGACGCATATCCATTCAGCGCAGCTCTGGGGGCTGAGGAGACCTATTGGTTGGGGGTCTACTCGGCGCGCGAAGCGCTGGCGGCCGCTCTTGCTGAAATGGTGGCTTCGGATGAAGTAACGGAGGACAAAGCGTTGGAGATCGCGCGTGGCTACTTGCACGACAATGCTTTGAGCCTTTACCCGCCTGCCTCCCGGTAGCTCTGAAACTGAGGAACATCGCCAGCGCCGAATAACTCACCGAGCAGATACCCATGCGCAACGGAGCACAGGTCCGAGAGCCATTCAATTGACCGCACGCATCAATTTCTAAGGCTCGGCTTGTGGGTTTCTGGTTCGCTGTCCAAACCTGGGTCCATATGGGTTCGCGGGATTACGGGCTCCAAAACGCTGTCGGCGGATTGAGCGGAATGCAGTCTGAACAGCGCCTCCCCCTCATACTGAAAATGATCCGCCAGCAGATCTGCAATCGTGAAGCGCTCCTTTGCGACACCGGCCTGCGTGTGTTCAACCGTCCGCGCGAGTATGTGGTACAACTCGTGGCCCAAAAGCCGCGCCATTGCTCGTCCATAGACGTAATCACGGCGGGGCGTCGATTCATGTGCCATCGATGGACCAAGAAACTGGCTTAAAGCTGTGCAATCGATCCAGCTGAACGGTAATATCTTGTGATCGGCCACTGCAGTGGACGCAAGCACCTGCACATTCCTACTCTGGTCGGTTGGGTCGACCGGGGACGCGGCGCTACAAGTACCGCGTAATACGACGACCGCGAGGTCGGCACTCTCCAGGCTTACACCCGGCTTCTTCCAATCCCCCCATTCAATACGAAAACCCGCGGTTAGCATGAGGTCACCCAACTCACGCATCATATTCGCCACCACGGCAGTGGAACCAATCCCATCGGACTTCAAATACACCGCGACATCGGCGGTTCTCGGCGTAGCGGACTCCGAGCGTCCGACTCCAATGCTCAGCGAGAGCAGGCAAAACGTTGCCCTAAAACACGCATACATGGCGCGAACCTACTGACATTATAGATGTTATCAGCGCTCTGCGCTCGAAGACCGGGGCTGATCGGGAAGCTTGGCGGTCGCTGCGGTTAAGACCTGGGATTCACAAGACGGCCGATGAAGAGCATCACGCCAGTGCGGGAGTCGCGAATGATGAATAGGAACGGGTGATCGGCGCGAAAGACGACAGTCGGTTCAGGCGCGCGCATGGCGGCGGGATGGACCGCGATCCCCGTGGCTGCGGCGGCTTCCGTGCCTTGCTCGGACACGTCCACAAAGGCTTTATGCGCTACTTCGGAGATGGCCAGGTTCCCGCGGCTATCGATGCCGGAGAAATCGGCGTTATTCGTAAAGGCCGTTGGCATTCCCATGCCCGAAAGCGTCGTGCCCAGCGAAAACTGGGACTCTGCGCGGAACTTGGGGAGAGACACGCGGACATTGCAGCTGGTGAGATTGCCAAGCCACGCGGTGAGGTCCCCGGATCTGAGGGATTTCTCGATCTCAACCAGGCCGGTCGACGTCTTCGGCAGCAGCACGTCAAAAGCGATTCCAGTGCCTGCGTACCGCATTTCAAGGACCTGGCTGGAAGGGGTCTCGGTGTAGTTGAAATGGGAGGTCTGGTGCATGAACTTCGTCTGCTTGACCGCACCGGATTGGAGTATAAACGACCCGGCCTCGGTGCGCGACGCGAGGAACGGATCCTGCCATTTGCCATAGAAATAGATTGCACTGGTGAGGACCATCCGCGTCTGATCGTTGAGCGATCCGGCGGGAAACAGATCCTTGATCTTATCGTTGCTGTGCTGCTCGGTCCAACGATTGATTTCCTCACGCGCGCCTTCGGGATTCGTTACGAAGTCGAGAGGCGTGATAAGACTGTGATAGGCGGTGGCGAGGATTTCCTGGAAGCGGGGTTGAATAGGAAAGCCCTTTTGTACCCACAGTCCGTTGGCATTCAGCAATTCGTTCGCGCCGGTGTTACCCGCTTTCGTTAGATCGCCGACCAGAGCGGCGAAGGCCGAATCGTAAGAGGAATCGTAATGTTGATGCAACACCGTGGCGATTTCAATCGCCGTCCGGCCTCGCGCTCCAGGTAAGGTCATGGAGAGCGCCGCAGCGATGTTAAAGGGCGAGAGAGCCAAGTTCGCATCGCCGCGGGCAAGTTGTTGGTAGGACGCAACTGTAAAGCTGTATATACCCGGCACCAATCGCGAGTCGCCGCGGGAGTTGCCCGCGGACAAGGCCGCGGCCAGCAAGAAGGGAAGGACAAGGCGTTTCATAAGCCTCCTCGCCTCGATTATGCCGCGAAGAGGAGAATCCTTTCGCGCGATTCCGCGACTATCCGAGAAACCCAAGCTTCTGCGAATTAAAGTTGCCGAAGTTTGGAAACACGCTCGTGAGCGCGCTATCGGGAATCCCGAACCAGGAGCACAGCGTGGCGCCGTACTGATCTATGGACGTAGTGGGAATCCAGCGGCCTCGTACGTCGGCGTCGTCCGGGCCCGCCAGCTCGAAAGTCGGGAATTTACCGAAGACTTGGCCGCCTTGCACAGCTCCGCCAACCACTAGATGGTGGCTCCCCCACGCGTGGTCGCTACCATCACCGCTGGTGGGCTGAAAGGTCCGGCTGAAATCGGATTCCGTGAATGTGGTCACGTTCTGGGCTACGCCAAGCTCCTGTGTTGCATCGTAAAATGCCGCCAGGGCAGGGCTCAGTTGGGGATATAGCGTATTGTGTGTATTGAATTCGTTGGTATGCGTGTCAAACCCGCCCAGAGAGCAGAAGAAGATCTGCCGTCGCATCCCCAGATCAGCCTGAACCTGGATAATCTGCGCGACTTGCAGCAACTGTGCCCCAAGCGAACTCTTGGGAAATTGCGTTTTGAGGGTTGTCGACTTTGCCAGCGCGGCGCTTAGGGCATTCGCATCGGCGATGCTGTTGGATATCGTATCGTCAGCGGCCTGCACCAGTGAAACACCGCTTCCGAGCGTCAACAGACTGTTCAGGGCGCTCAACCGCGCCTGCGATGCTGCGCTGGAATTGAAACCGGCGAGTTGAAGGGATTGTCCAGGTGAGAGCGCCACCGGCTGCGTCGAGACACCAGCGCCTTCCAGGCTGTTGCCAGCAAGGGAAAAGAAGGTCGGGAATTTCGAAGAATTGAAGTTTTGCGACGCGATGTAATCCGCCGCCCGGCCGGCCCACCCAGTGGCGCTGTGGCCTTGCGCCACCGATGTTTGCCATTGCAACTGCTGGTCGGAGTGAGAAAACAGATTCGAAGGAATAGGGGCTTGCTGCGCCTGATACTGCGAGCGTGTGAGCGGCTGCACCAGCGAGCCGACGTTTGCCACCACGGCCAGTTCCTTCGATGAAAACAGACTGGCGACTTCGGTCAGCTTCCCATGAAAGGCGTAGGGAGCCCCGGATGCAGTGTAGACTGTTGGCGTGAGCGAAGCCTGCGCCAACGCCAAGTTCCCCCGAATCGAGGTATAGGCTTGAAAGTTCGTGTCGTCCATGGGGACGACAGTGTTGTTGGAGTCGTTCCCGCCGAACAGAAAGATGCAGACCAGAGCGCGATAATCTGGCCCGCTCTGCGCCAGCGCCGGCAAGACGCCGAAAGGACGCAGCGCGAGCGATCCAACGGAGGCCGCGCCAATACGTATGAATCCACGACGAGTAAACATGATAGAAGTTCCTTACTGAATGACCTGGTATTCGGCGGACGTTAAGACAATGTAGAGCGCCGCCTGAGCCTTGGCCGTCGGCGTTCCCGCGGCATTCGCGGCGTCGATGGCGGCCTGCTTCAGATTGCTCGACATGCAGCTATGCAAGAAAATGTAACTGATGTGATCAACCAACGAGGTGACGTCGGAGGCCAGATTCACAAAAGGCGTCAGGTTAACTTTGGTGCCTTTGTCCAACGCGCCGTAGATCGCCGAATTGACGATGCCCGCGCGGCTCGCGGCGGTCTGGGTGGAATAGATCTGGAATTCGGGCCCAAGCAGACCCTTTTCGGTACGGTACTGCGGCGAAAAGTAACTGAACACGCTGGGCGCGTAGAACAGATCCTCGCCCAACAAAGTCGCATCGTTGTAGATTGTACTGGTGGAGCTTAGAGTCGCATTCAATCCGCGCAGCAGATTCGCCATGAAAAGAACAGGCTCGCGAAGGTGGCCGAAGCTGGTCTGCGATGTAGTGCTCGGTAGATCACCGGCCCGCGCCTCGTCATCCGTCAAAATCGCAGTGATGACGGCCTTCAGATCTCCCCGCACGCCGCTGCCGTTGTCGAGAAAAGTGTTGGAAACGCGCTGGATGTAGGCGGGACTGGGATTGCTGGTAACCAGATGCTGGATCAGTTGCTGGCACACGAACGGCGCCATGGTCGGCTGCCGCATCAGCGCGTCGAGCAGAGATTCAAGGTCCGCTTCGGCGGACTGCCCGGCCGGAATCGTGATGCCTCCGAAAATCGCTTTCGCACTCGTATCATGCTCGGCTTCCACCGCATACATCGGACCGATGTAGTACGGCGGATTGTTGGTTTTCGCAGTGGCGCCGGGCGCGAGGGGATAGGTCCAGCCCGTGAGCACTTTAGCCATGTTCGTAACAGTCGCCTGATCATAAGTCGGAATCGGATTCCCGTTCGAGTCTCGTACTGGAGTGCCGTCCGTGTTCAATTGCGCGAGGCCGAGCGTGAACAACTGCAGCAATTCCCGGCCGTAGTTCTCATTGGCGGCGGTGCCTTTTGCCGGATTCCCCTTGTTGTTGTTCACCATGTTTAGATATCGACCCATGGCAGGGCTAAGAGACACCGCCTTGATAATGTCGCGATAATTGCCGAAGGCGTTGTCACGAAAGATACGCCAGTACGGCGGATACGCGTACGCATTGGGAACTCCGGATTCGCCGGATACCACCCAGATCTCGCTCAGCGCAAACGCCACACGCTGCCGCAACTGATCCTTCCCCGTGACGGCATTCGCGAAAAACGCACTCTGCACGGGTTGAAGATTGTTATTCGAGTTTCCGCTGGAATCGAGAATCGGCTGATCTGGAAGGTCTGACGTGTTTAGTGAAAATTGCAAATCCAGCCACTCGTTGATTCCTATCCGTTGCACTTGGTGAATCGAGGCTGGCGTCGGACCCCAGGCGGCCTGATCCAGGAGCCTGGCAGCCTCCTGGTCGCTCGCTCGCGGAGTTCTCGATTGACTGAAGGCGGGTATCAATATTGCAAAAGCAGCAAAGTAGACGAACTTATGCATGGAGCCTCACAACGGTCACGTTTCTGCAAACCCGGAAAAATCGGGAAAGTGTCGGTCATCTCATCGGCATAAATACACTGGACAGGAGCTAGGACGAAGACATTAGTATAAACGCTTGGCCCCAAGCTGGCCCGCCCCTTCCCCGGATCGTTTACAGAGGAGTATGATCATTTAATACCGACACATATGAAACTTCTGCTGGCGTCCCTTCTGACCCTACCGCTATTGGCGCAAGCTCCCCAGTCCACGGAGTCCTCAGCGGCTAAGCCGGCACCCGAAGAGGGTATTCCGGTCACTGATCAACTGGTCCTCAGCAAATGCGGCACCTGCCACACCAAAGACGAAAAGGGAAACCTCCTGCGCATTTCGTGGGAACGCTCCACACCCGAAGGTTGGGAAGAAGCCATCAAGCGGATGGTGCGGCTGCAAGGTGTGCGCCTCACTCCGACGGAAGCGCGCTCAATCCTTAAGTATCTCAGTACCCATCATGGCTTGGCGCCCGAGGAAGCCAGTCCGGTGATGTACGTTGCCGAGCACCGAATTCAGGACGAGACCAATATACCTACCGACAATGTGCGCGGCGCCTGCTCCTATTGCCATGCCTTCGCCCGGCCCCTTTCCTGGCGGCGCTCGCAAGACGATTGGAGGCTGCTCACCAATTTTCACGTGGCGCTCTACCCTCAAGCCGACGAAGCCTTTCGTTTGGGAATGAATGCAGGTGGCTTCGACGACGAGCGTCATCACATCGACCCTGCTGCGCCGCTTCCAGTGGATGACGCGATCGCTTATCTTGGCAAGGCCGCTCCGCTACATACCCCGGAGTGGGCTGCCTGGCAAGCTCGCATGCGCGCTCCGAAACTGGCGGGACGTTGGCTTGTTACTGCCTACGTCCCCGGCCGCGGAAAATTTTATGGCGAGATGGAAGTGGAACCAAACGGTAAAGCCGACGACGAGTTCAGCACTCGCGTGAAACTGCAATCCGCCAAGGACGGCTCTACGATTACGCGTACCGGAACCAGTCTGGTGTACACCGGCTATGCCTGGCGCGGACGGTCCAAGGGGACTCAACCGGCCAGCACCGGTCCCGACGACCTTAACAGCGAGATGCGCGAAGTCATGTCAGTATCCACCGACCAATCGCGAGCCGACGGCCGCTGGTTCTGGGGCGATTATCAAGAATTCGGATTTGACGTCAAACTTCAACGCTCGTCATCCGAACCGACCCTGCTCGGCGTCGATCGGATCGGGCTGAAGGCCGGCGCGCCAGCGCTCCGCATTCGTCTCATCGGAGATAATCTTCCCGCGCAAGTCGTACCAGCGGATCTGGACTTCGGCTCCGGTGTGACGGTGCGCCGGATTGTCTCGCACACCGCGAGCGAAGTGATAGCGGAGCTGGATGTTGCCGCGAGCGCTGTATCGGGCAAACGGGACGTCGCTCTGCGTCGCGCGGTGCTTCCGAACGGTGTCGCCGTCTATGACCGCGTTGACTATATAAAAGTGATGCCCACATCGGCTCTGGCTCGTCTGGGCAGCGAAACCCATCCCAAGGGTTACCAGCAGTTTGAAGCCGTAGCCTACCAGCGCGGCGTGGATGGAAAGCCGCACACCGCGGACGACGTCGAGCTAGGCCCTATCGACGCTACGTTTTCGGTTGAAGAATTTTATTCCGCTTACGGCGATGACGACAAGAACTTCGTGGGCACGTTGAGTCCGAGCGGTCTGTTCACGCCCGCTTCCGATGGCCCCAATCCCAAGCGCAAGTTTAGCCGCAACAACTACGGTGATATTTGGGTAGTCGCCACCGCCAAGAACGACAAGGGTCCGGATGGGAAACCCCTGGTCGGCAAGTCGTACTTGGTGGTCACCGTACCTACTTATATGAGATTTGATCAGCCTGAGGTGGGCCAGTGACGGCTCCGGTTATAACTCCTGACGCGCCGGTCTTTCGGTTGGGTGAATTTCACTCCTTCGAAGCTGCCGGAACGCGCTTCCTTTACCTGGTTCCCGCTGGAGCCATCTTCCAGGTAGACGATTCTGTCGCAAAGGTGATAAGCCGCTTAAGCGCGGGCGAAACGGCTTACGGGCCGCTGATCGACGATCTGATTTCAAGCGGACTGGCTGCTTCTGAAGCCCAAGAGCTGCTCGCCGAGCTCTACCACTCGCAGGTGATCGTCGCCGGACATTCCGTCGCAGAGCCTGCCACTGCGCCGCCAGCCGACTTTCCCATCCAGACGCTGGTGCTGAACCTCACCAACCAGTGCAATCTGTCTTGCCAATATTGCTATGAGTTCGGCGCCGACAAAGTAGCCACCCCCGAAGGCAAGCCGAAGTTCATGGATCTGGAAACGGCCAAAGCCTCGGTGGATTTCTTGCTCGAACAATCGGCCGGACGGCGTTCGATTCACGTTACCTTTTTCGGCGGCGAAACTCTGATGAATTTCCCGTTGCTCAAGCAGGTGGTGGCGTACGCCAATGGTCGTGCCGGGGAGCAAGAGCGGCACATCGATTTTAGCCTGACGACAAATGCCACGCTTTTGACGCCCGCCATTATCGAATTCCTCTCCGAGAACCGCATTGGTGTCACGGTCAGCATGGATGGGCCGAAGGAAATGCACGACGCGCTCCGCGTCTTCGCCAATGGCAAGGGTAGCTACGACATCATCGAGCCTAAGGTACGCGCCCTCATCCAAAACCATCGCACGCGGCCGATTACCGCCCGCGTCACTCTCACCTCCGGCGTCACTGACGTGGTCAAAATTTTCCGCCACCTGAAGCAGGATCTGGGTTTTCACGAAGTTGGATTCGCGCCGGTAACCACGTCGCCCAACCAGCTTTACGCCATCAATCAAAAGGGCATGGATGGCGTATTGGAACAATTTCATGTGCTGGCCAACGAATACCTCGAATATGCGATGCGGGGAGAAGCTCACGGATTCTCGAACGTCAGCGATACGCTGGCCGAGCTCTGCCAAGGTGTAAACAAATCGCACCCCTGTGGCGCAGGTCTGGGGCTGGTGGGCGTCGGACCCTCGGGCGATATCGCGCCCTGCCATCGCTTCGTCGATTCCGACGTACATGCCCTAGGACACATCTCTACGGGCATCAATCGCGAGAAGCAGGCCGACTTCCTGCGCCGAGGCCACATCGATTCCAAATACGATTGCCACACCTGCTGGGCCCGTCCTCTATGCGCCGGCGGTTGCCATCACGAAGCATTTGTACGTTATGGAGACACCGGACATCCCAATTTGCACTATTGCGATTGGATCCGAGATTGGACCAACACTTGTCTGGAGATTTATGGCGCCATCGCCGCTAAGAACCCGGAATTTTTACAGCAGTTCGCCGAAAGGAAGGCATCCTCATGAGACATATGCGACCTCTGAATAAGAAAGCGGAGCGCATCGACAACTACGTCGCTTCACGCACCGGCGACGTTGTAGCATTGCAGAATCCGCAAGCCCCGCCGCCGCGCCCGCATGTCCCCATGGCATGCTCGCTGATGTTCACGCCTGGCTGGGAAGTAGATTCCGCCGGGGGAACCGCCGGCCTGTGCCAGCCGGTCGAGCGCGATATTTACGACTGTTTTGTGAGCTGTTACTGGCCCGCGGCGGTTCCCGATCATCTCAACAACTCTCCGGACTGGGCGAGCAAATGCGCCGCGGCCACTAAGGACTGGCGAAATCTCGACCTGATCTTCCCATAACCGGTGCTTCCATAATTCAAGTCATGTCACGTCTACTGTTGCTACTGGCCGCTTCCGCCGCGCTCGCGAGCGCCGGCACTCTTTGGCTGCCGGCCTATCCGGCTTCGGTGATTGTGTTCGATGAGGCTAAGGGTCAGATCGTCGATCGTATCCCGCTCAGCACGGGCACACCCATGTCGATTCGCCAGACACCGGATCATAAGACGATTTATGTGACCACCATCGATCACAATGGAATCGAAGTGATTGACGTGGCTACGCGCAAAGTGACCAATCATTTTGTGCTGAACACGCCGACCAAGCAGTATCGTTTCTGGAATGGCACTCCCGATCCGCAAGGCAAGCTGTTTTACACCATCACCAAGGAAATCGATAAGTACATCGAGCACTACGAAGTCGGAAAGCCCAAATATACGGTGATCGATTTGGCGCAGCAGAAAATTATCAAAACAGTAGATATGCCCAAAGAGGAACAGTCCGCTAACGACATCGATTTCGGACGCGCTCCTTTGGAATTATCACCAGACGGCAAATACCTATATCAGTTCGGCGACAAGATCACGATCATGCAGGCCGATGACTTCAAGGTGCTGGATCGCATTGAACTCTCCAAGCCCACTTTTCCCGGCGTCGAGATGGAGAACGTCCGCTTCGGTGGCGACCTGGATTTGATCAACGATGCCGGCCAGCATTTTGCTGTTTTCGTTTCGTCCGATCCCATCGTCCACAACCATGTTTTTGGGCTAGCCCGCTTCGATCTGAGCAACCGGCAGGTAGACTTTAATCCGATCGGCCCGGCGCCGGCTGGCATGGCGGGAATCGAAGTTACGCCCGACCGCAAGGCGGCCTATACGGTGGTGTCTACCGGAATCCACGGCACCAAGCGCTGCGAGTTCTGGGCATTCGATCTGACGAACGATCAGATCACCCAGCGCGCCGAAGTCCCCTGCCGCACTCGCTTCACCCTTGGAATTTCGACCGACGGCAAGAAGCTCTACATCTACGGAGCCGGCTTCGATATCGAAGTCTACGACGCCGCGACGCTCAAATACGAAAAAACCTGGGATCTAAATAACGATGTCACCTACGCGGGCATCGTCGTAATTCCGTAGCGCAGTAGTGTTGTACCGACCTGCTCACTGCTCAAACGAGCGATACAATAAACTGATCTGCGATATTTGAAATCTTCAGCAGAGGAGGTGGTGTATGCCGGAACTGGAATCTCAGCGCTTGCTTGCAAGACGTCAGTTCATCAAGAGCATTATCGCCGGGGGCGCGGTAGCCGCGTCGGCTAGCTATCTGTTTCGGGACGCGTCCTGGGCAGCGCCGGCAGCCGGATCGGTGGAGCGGTTGGTGACGCTGAATGTAAATGGGCAGTTGCGGCGCGTGGACGTGTTGAAGCAGGAAAGTCTGGCGATGACGCTGCGCTATAAGCTGGGGCTTACGGGCACCAAACTGGGATGCGACCGCGCGGAGTGCGGCGCGTGTACGGTGCTAATCGACGATGTGCCGAGGTATTCATGTTCTGTTCTCACCCATACCGTTCGGCAGAGCAAAGTAACCACTATCGAAGGTTTAGCTGGACCCGGCGGCAAGCTGCATCCTGTGCAACAAGCAGTGGTGGATGAGCAGGGATTCCAATGTGCTTTCTGCATGTCGGGATTCATTATGGCGACAGTCGGCTACCTGAAAACCAATCCCAAACCAACGCGAGCGGAACTGGCGCAGGGGATCTCGGGCAATCTATGCCGCTGCTGCGACTACAACAAGATTCTGCGATCCATGCTGCGGGCCGCCAAATCGATGGAGAGCGTGTAAGATGTCTACAACCAAGGGTTCCGACTACAAACTGATCGGGCACGATTATCAGACACCGGATATCGTCGCCAAGGTGCTGGGGCAGTCCAAATATGCCGAGGACTTTCGCGCGGACGGGATGCTTTTTGCGAAGTTGGCTCTGAGTCAGATGCCGCATGCGCGCATCCGCCGGCTCGACGCGTCGAAGGCGCTGGCGATGCCTGGAGTGGTTGCCATTTTGACCGCCGACGAAATACCCAACGTGAAGCCGGGGCCAGAGGATCCCACTCCAATCGGCCGGCCCGAATTGGCTTTGACCAACGAACCAGTGTATGCCGGTGAGCCGATTTTCGCCATTGCGGCCGTAGACGAATGGACTGCGGCCGAAGCGATCGAGAAGGTGGAAGTGGATTTCGAGCCGCTGCCGTTCGTCATCGATCCGCTGGACAGCCTGCGGCCAAACGGAAGGAATGCCCGTGCCGACGGCAACGTCTTCTATCAGAACTCGAAAATCAAGACTATCAAGTGGAGCGCCAAGGACTTCGATGAAGTCGCCAAGGGGCGGCTTCCGTGGGGCGGCGAAGCAGGCGAGGAAACATCCTTCGGCGATCTCGAGGCCGGTTTCAAGGCGGCCGACTATTTCATGGACGAGACGCTTTTCCAGCAGTCCACCAGCCATGCACCGCTGGAGCCGCGCTCGGCTATGGCGTATTGGCAGAACGGAAAACTGTACCTATACGGGTCCACGCAGAGTTTGGCGCAGACCGTGGGCGCGGTGGCGCGCTGGGTGGGCATACCGGAGTCGCAGGTAAATTTCGTAGGCGAATATTGCGGCGGTGGATTCGGCGGCAAGATCACAGGCTCGCAGATCATGGCCGTTCCGGCACTGCTTTCGAAGAAAACCAATCGCCCTGTAATGATGCGGGTTTCGCGTGAAGAGGAATCCTTCATTGGTCGAGTACGGCCGGGTTTCCAAGCCCGCGCCAAGTTGGGATTCCGCAAAGACGGCCGGATGACGGCCATGGATATGCTGATCATCGAAGATGCCGGCCCATACGCGCAGCAAGGCGACGCGCAGATCGCGTCGATGGTAGCGTCGCTACTATATCAACCGCAAGCGGTCCGACTGCGGGCGCTTTCGGTGGCGACCAACACAGCTCCCCGCACGTCGCAGCGGTGTCCCGGTGGCCTGCAAGCAGTCGCCATGTTCGAGCCGTTGATGGACAAAGCGGCGGCGCAGCTTGGCATCGACCGCGTGCAGATCCGCAAGATCAACGCACCCGTTGACAACTCGCCCTGGGGTTTCCCGGAAAAGAAAGGACAGCCGCAAGACACGGTGACCAGCGCGAAAGTACGAGAGGTGCTGGATCGTGGCGCGGAACTGTTCAAGTGGGACGAGCGAAAGAAGCGCAGCGGCCAGCGCAGCGGTACCAAGGTGCGGGGCGTATCGGTCGCGGTCGGGGCTTTCTTTTCGGGCAGCAATGGCTTTGACGGACTGCTGGTGATCAAACCAGACGGCAAGCTTTATGTGCATCAGGGAATCGGAAATCTGGGGACTCATTCGGTATCGGATACTGCTCGGGTCGCGGCCGAAGCATTGGGGATGCCGTGGGAGCAGGTCGAAGTTGTCTGGGGTAGTACCGCCAAGAGCGTTCCGTGGAGTTCTACGCAAGACGGCAGCCAGACTACTCACGCGCACAGCCGAGCCAACCATGCAGCGGCGCTGGACGCCAAAGCGAAGCTCCAGGAGATCGCGGCTAAAAAGCTGGGCGGCCATCCCGGGCAGTACGAAGTCGGCAATGGACGAGTCTACCCAAAAGGCAATCCTGGCGGTGGAATGACGGTAGCGAAAGCGGCCGAGTACGCGATCCAGTTGGGCGGCAAGTACGACGGGCACGAAGCGCCCAAACAAGTGAACGCCATGACCAAGGCTTCGACCGCTGCGTTAGCCGGCCAGGGACTGATCGGCGTCGCCAAGGACGAGTTCCCGCATAAGGGCACGACTTTTTCCTTCGTGGCTGGATTCGCCGAAGTGGAAGTGGATGTCGAGACCGGAAAATACGTAGTGCTCGATTACCTGGCAGTCGGCGATGTAGGCACGGTGATGCATCCTCGCGCGCTGGGCGCACAATTGCACGGAGGCGCCATCCAGGGCCTGGGTCATGTGCGCTCCCAGAGTCTGATCTACGATCCACAATATGGGCAAGCAGTCGCGCGCCGCTTTCATCACACCAAGCCGCCGACTATTCTCGACATCCCGCTGGACATGCAGTGGGACGCTGTGAATCTCCCCGACCCGCAGACGCCGGTGGGAGCAAAAGGCGTCGGGGAAGTGGCCGTGTCGGCCGGAGCTGCGGCAATTTTCTGCGCCCTCGCCGATGCTGTGGGCCATGATTATTTGCGGCGCACGCCGATTCATCCGGGAATGATCCTGACGTCCCTTGAGACCAAGAGCATGACTCACCATCCGCTGAAGGCCTACATTTAGGAGACGTCGTCAGCGCGATTTGTCCGCTTTCACCCAAAAAATGTCGTAGGTCCCATCGAACGTTACGAACAAGACGCACGGGCTCTTGGATTGACAGGAGAACTGATGCTTTGCCTTGCCCGGCATCACCCCAAATCCGCCTGGAGTGAGCGAGACTGCGGCCATGCCTTCCATTTCCGTCTTCACATCCCCCTGGGTCACGACTAACTGTTCTCCGGCGGTGTGGTAATGCCAGGGAACGACGCAGCTTGGTGGGGCTTTTAAGATAAACGTGGACGGGCCATTCGAAGGATTGCCATTTTCCAATGCGGACGCGAGGCACTTTACATCGTCATCCTGCGCGAATTTGACCTGGGCCAGCGGCCTTGCACCGCCCTTGTCCCGTGATTGGGCATTGATAGAGTAAGCTCCGGCCAATCCGGCTGCGAAAAGCGCAACCGCGAGCCAATTCATTCTCACATTCATTGATTGGCCTTGCTTCCACGGAGCTTGGTTTGTTCGGCGTTGTAAGCCTTCCAGGATTGCTCAATCACGTAGGCATGGATCGCCTCGGACTCCTGCGCGGTCATTTTTCGCATCACGATCGGAAAGCCGGGTGGGTTCCCAAACCCTGGCATGCCATTTTTCTGGTGACTCCCACCGAGTACGGTGGCATCCCACAGGCGATGCGACTCGGTCGGTAAGTAGCGCAAATCAGGAATCGCCCCATCTTCTGTAAACGCCCCGCTGCCGTCAGCTCCCGGTCCATGACAATCGAAGCAGATGTGTTTGCTGAAGAGCGTCGCGCCCAGTTCAATAGTTTCCTTGCTAAAGGTTTGATCGGGCGGCCGCGGAACCGGAGGTATCCTGCTATTGACCACCGGGAAAGGTGTTTTCGCTCCCAGTTTGAATGCCAGCAGCCGCGCCGGTCCTCGTTTCGCTTCGGGCGTCGCCATGGAACTTCCCTGACTGAACAGTCTAGAGCCGGAGCCCCAGCCGACCGGCACCAAAATATATTGCTCGCCCCGAACGGCAAAGCTGACAGGCACGGAATGAATGGCCGAGCCGGTCTTGATCGACCAGACCTTATGCCCAGTGTCGGCCGAATAGGCCGCAAATTCACCGGTGCCCTCGCCCTGAAAAACCAGATTACCGGCAGTTGATAGCACGGCGCTGTTGGTTGCGATAGGCTCCTCCACCGTCCAGCGAATCGATTGCCGCGCCGGATCCCAGGCCACCAGCCTCCCTTCGTCCCTGAACTCACCGGGCGCCAATGGATGTTCCTTGGGATCATGCGTTGGAAGATAGACTAATCCGGTGAGAGGACTGTAACTCATGGGCCACCAGTTGTGCCCGCCGCTTGGCGGCCGTCGACCGCTCGTTGGCGGAGCTATCTCTACGGCTCGGCCGCTCTTGAGATCAATGGAGCTGGCCCAACTCACTTTGGCAATCGGCTTGGCTTCCAGCAATTGCCCGGTCTTGACGTCGAGCACGTACACAAATCCGTTTTTCGGCGCGGTTATCGCCACGCGCCGCTTCTCGCCTCCGACGTTGGCGTCGGCAATCAGGATATGCATGTTTTCGGTATGAAGATCCGGCGCGCTGGTCTGGTAATGCCATACATACTCGCCAGTGGATGCTTTCACTGCGATCACGCTTCCCGAGAAGAGTCTGTCGCCGCCGACTTTCCTGTCCGCCTTATCGCCAAAGAGCGATTCCGGTTCAGCCCCGGCGGTACCGAAAATCACGAATCCGGTCACCGGATCATAGGTGATCGGGTCCCAAACATCGCCGCCTCCCACTTCCCACCACGCATCGCCCGACCACGTCTTGGCAGCCATTTCAAGCGCTTTGGATTCGAATCCGTTGGCTGGATTCCCGGGAACCGTCCAGAATCGCCAGGCTTCCTTGCCGGTGGAGGCATCGAATGCAACCAGCGATCCGCGAACTCCCGTATCTGACCCGTTGTAGCCGATAAACACTTTCCCATTGCCAACGTGCGGGGCTCCGGTGATTCCGGTTTGCGCTCCATCACAGACGGGCGATTCCCAAGCTTTCTCTCCGCGCGCGGCATCGATCGCCACCAGCCGGCAATCGCCGGTTCCAACGTACACTTTGCCCGCCCAGACCGCCAATCCACGATTACTGTGGGCGGCCCAGGAATTCCGCATCCTGTCCAGGCGCACCTTAGGGTCGAACTTCCACACGACCTTTCCCGAAAGTGCGTCAACCGCATAGACTCGCGATTGCGGCGCGCTGATGTAGATAACGCCATCCACGACGATTGGCTCTGTGGCCAGGCCCATAGCGCTCTCGATATCCGTGGCCCAGGCTAGGCCCAGATTGCCGATATTCTTGTCGGTGACCTGCTTGAGCGGACTGAAATGCTGCTCGTCGAAGGTTCGCCCGCCCACCAGCCAATTGCTCCCGTCCGACGCTTCGGCGATCACTCTGGCCTCGGTCACATTGCCGGACTTGGCCGGAGTATCGGCGGAAGAGCGAATAGCAATCGTCGAAATGATAAAGAAACCAGCAGCCGTCAGGGCAAGCAGATGCTTCGCTTTCATAGCTGCCTATTCTCTCATCTTGCAAAGTAGCAGACCGAAGGCCTGCGCCACGGGAGCCCTAGAAGGTCAAGCGACCCGTCAACTGGATCGCTCGCGGGCCCGCGCCTTCGGCGGTCTGCATACCGGTAATCTGCCCGAACCCTGGAACGCCGAGGGTCAGGTTACCAGGCGGCGTATAGTTCGGGTGGTTGGTAACGTTTGAGACTTGCGCCCCAAACTCAAAGCGGACCGATTCGGCTAGCGCGATGCGTTTGAGAAGCGACAGCGAGACGGCCTTGGTGGCGGGGCCTTGAACGGTGCCCTGCTGGGAGTCGCCGAAGCGGCCAATGTTGTCGGCCGGAGTTGTGTATGCGTTGGGATTAATCCACTGGTTCAGCGATTGGCCTTGATAGGGATTGACGTTCGGAACCGTGTCAGCTCGCCCGCCGTTGCCGATGAGGGAAGCCGCTAATCCGGGAAAGCCGGTGCCTGAGGGATCGGCCGAACCGTTGATAGTAACAGTCATAAACGGTCCGCTCTGGAACAGAGCGACGCCGCTCAAGACCCAGCCCCCGATGATCTTATCCGCCACTGGATTGACGCTATTCAAGAAAGCCTTGCTCTTACCAAAAGGCAGCTCATAAAGGAACGTGGCAAGAAACCGGTTACGGCGGGAAAACGGAACGTTTCCATAGTCGATACCGGGATGGTAAAAGTCACTGACCAAGTTGCCGAATTCGTCCGGATACCGCTGCGCGGGTGCGTAAGCAGCGCCTATGGTGTTCGCGAGGTTTCGTGTAAAGACATAGCTGGCGTCGAATTGGAAACTACTAGTGCGCTTGTGGAAGGCTATGGTACCTGCCTGATAGTTACCGAAGCCCTGATTCTCGCCGGTCTCGATGAAGGATACCTGCGGGAAAGGAACTGCAGCCTGGGACTTGGGATCGTTGAAACCAAGTGTATTCGGAGGAATCTGGTTGATGTTCGCGAGGGTTGGAAGGTTGTAAGCATGGTTGCCGTCGTAGGAAAGACGCAAGCCGACGCCCTTCCCCAGATCTCGTTCCAGTGTGAGGTTCCATTCCTCAACGATCGGATCCTTGTAGTGAATGTTGGTCGCCAGGTCATAGAATTGCGTGCCTGGCTGCGCGGTGTTGGAGGGATAGGAATAGGGAGTTTGATATATAGGCTTTCCATCGTCGCCCAATGAGTTGAAGAAGTACCCGATGTTGCTGGATTCTACCGACCACCCGTTGATTGCCGTAGCGCTTTGGAGCGCCTCGATGAATCTTCCATACCCACCGCGAAGAACCATCTTGTTGCTGCCGCCGAGGCGATAGGCAAATCCTATGCGGGGCGCGAAGTCCTTCTTTGAATTCTGCCGTAAGCTCTCCCCTAAGCCTACCTTGGACGCAAGAATGATCGGGGTAGGAAAAATGGATGCCGCGAATTGCGGATTAACGTTGGCGAACGCCGCCTGATTGGGCAAGATCGACGCGCCATGTACGGTCTGGCCGTCTACGGTGCTGACATAATCCGGAACCCAATTGGTTATGTTGTTGTTTATGTCGTGGAACCCGGGATGATACTCCCAGCGCAAGCCGAAGTTGATCGTCAGCGACTGAGAAACTTTCCAGTCATCCTGGCCGAAGAAAGCGTAAGAATTCTGCTGGGCATCAGTGGCAGGATTGACTACCGACCCTATGGTGGTCTGGTCGGGGTAGCCCAGAAGAAGGGATGCGAGGGGAGTGGCCGCGCCGGTGCCCAGATAGGCGCCCAAGGCAGAGCCGTTGTATGTATACGTCCCCAGTTGATAGTCCTTAAACACCTGCGTGAAAAGACTGCCTGAGTGACGGAAATCGGCACCAAACTTCATGGTGTGTTTGCTTTTGGTCCAGGTCACCGTATCCAGAACTTGAGCCGTATTTTCACTGGGGTTCGTGTCGGCGGTTTGTGGTCGCGATCCCAGGAAGCCCGTGAGGTTAATGGTAGGAGTGTCATCGCCCGGGGGAACCGCACCGGGCAGTGGGGGCGATGTCAGACCGAAATAATTTGCGGCTTGCTGCGAGGTGATGGCATAGCTGGCGCCGAAACGAGCTGCGCTGAACCCCCCGCGTAGTTCATTCACAATGGAAGGAGAGACGATCCAGTTATAAGCAGTGGTAAAAGCATTGTAGATTTCCGGCCTGGAAGTATTGCCCACTAGAGGAGAGCCAGGGTTTCCACTGCCATCCAGCGGGAGGCCGATGATCCGGCGATTCTTATAGGTGTATCGCACATATACCAGATGCTTCGAGCTGATCTGTTCATCCACTCGCATGTCTCCCTGAGCGCTATTGATCGGCAGTGCATAGGTAGCCAGGTAATTGTTTGCGATTGCACCAGGCGGACCGAAATTCGGCAAAGGGTAGAAGAAGTTCAGTAGTTTCTGTCCGAAAGGATTAAGTTCAGATTTAGGAATTATATTCCCGGGGTAACCAGTCAACGCGTTGTCCGCCCCACCATTGGCAGGATCGAGATAAGCAGATAAGTCGCCGTTCCGCATCGCCTGGGTGGGAACGCTCAAGAGGTTGGTCTGCGACTTTGGTAATCGGAGTATTTCGCCGCTCGCGAAGAAGAACGTCTTGTTTCGCCCGTTGTACAACTTCGGGATAATAACCGGGCCGCCTATATACACACCAAAGTTATTCAGCTTGACCGGATTGACCTGGTTGCTGAAGGTGTCGGCGGCGTTGAAGGCCGTATTCTGAACATTTTCGAACGCACCCCCATGGAAGCTGTTCGTGCCGGACTTGGATACGGTGGTGATGTCAGCTACACCGCCAAACTCGGCGGGATTCAGGACTTCGCTGATCTTGATCTCTTCGATAGCGTTGAACGAAGGGAACAATTCCTGGAGCGCTCCACCGGTGGCTTGGTTTCCGCTCCCTGCACCCACGCCGACGGAGCTGATTCCGTCGATCGTTATGGAAATCTGCGAAGGCGATGCTCCGGAAACCACGATGTTATTGTGGTCATCGGTCTGCACTCCCGGTTGCGCCGTCAGAGTGGAGAAGGCGCTAGTGGAACCCTGCGAGCGCGTGTAGATGGCGACCGGAAGGTCGGTCAGTTCCAGCGAGCCCTTGGATTCCGAGATGTTAGAGGCATCCGTCTGAACGATCGCAATAGCCTCTACCGTGATGGTGGCCGCTTGCGAGGCAATCTTGAGGTCGATATCTACGTGCTTACTCTCCCGGGAGCTCAGATCGAACGCCTGATATTCTGTCTTTTGGAAACCAGGTGCTTCGGCCGTGAGTTTGTAGGTTCCGACGTCGATGTTATTGAACTGGTAAGTGCCGTTGGCGCTCGATTCGGCGGAACGCGTTGCATTTGTCCCAGTGTTCAACAGTTCGATTTTCGCCTTCGCAATCGTGCTACCGGAAGGGTCCTTCACGGTGCCGAGCACGGTGCCGAATGTCGACTGGCCATAGGTCGCCTTGGAGAAAAAAGTTGCTAAGCACAGCACCACCAGGGTGATGTGCGATGCAGATCCCACGCACCGGCGTCCACGGAATTCTGAAGACACGACTCGCTTAGAGCTCGTATTCATGGACCTCTCCTTAAGGAAGATCTACAAGGATCTTAGTAGTCTACGGCGCAGGTCAGAAAAAGTCAATAACGACTTTAGAATTTTACGACTTTAGAATTCGTATCTCGGGCGATTGATCAGTCCAGGTGAAAGACCTCTTCCAGCAGCTCGAGTTGGCGATCGGCTGGACGCTGTTGCGCGTCCGCGAAGAACCCTTTCATCTCCGTCTGCCAGCGATTGTTAACCTCCTGCAGGGCCATGCCGGCAAGGGCCTGATCGAAGTCGGCTGTCTCGAGATATCCGATGAGCAGCCCGTCTTCTCTCAAGAACAACGAATAATTACTCCATCCGGTCTGACGAAGCGCATCCAGCATGTCGGGCCATACGGCTCGGTGCCGCGCCTTGTATTCGTCGATCCGGTCTTTCTTAACTTGAAGCTGGAAGCAAACGCGTTTGCGGTGAGCCATGTGGAATCCGTACTATCTTAAGCTGTGGGGAGGGCGGTGCATATATTCCATATGGTTAGACAACTTCAACTAGTCGTTCTGCTGGCGGCTCTGACGCTGGCCCATGCGGCTGCGGCCGATACGTTGCAGGGGCGCTGGAAATTGCTGGCCGCGGAAGATCTTCGAGCCAACGGCGAGGTGGGCCGTCTCCCATGGGGCGCCCATCCGATCGGTTCGATTGTCGTCGCCGGAGGCTGGTGCTATGTGCAGATCATGTCGTCGGATACGCCGTCGTTCGAGGCGGGCCAGCCGATCGGAGAGCAGATGAAAGCCCAGCTATTGAGCTCGTACATTGCGTATTCGGGACCATGTACGATCGACGAAGCCGCCGGCAGCCTGACCCTCAAAGTGGAAGCCGCATGGCGGCCGGACTACGTCGGAACGGAGCAGAAACGGTTTTTCCGTTTCGAGAATGGCAAGCTGCAGTTCGGCCCGGCGCCGAACTCGGGTCGCATGGGAACAGAAAGGGTGACGCGACGCCTTACGCTGGAGCGCGTCGAATGATTAAACTGGCATAGAGTTAACATCATAGGTATGCATCGCTTTCTCCTGCACAATGACGACATTCTGGACGCGCACCAGAAGAGCCTGTCAGCCGGCCAGGTTGGGGTAATGAATGGCTGGGGCGTGTTTAGCACTCTCCGCGTGCAAGAGGGCGTTCTCTTCGCATACGAACGCCACTGGGAGCGGATGCAGCGCGACGCAGCTCGTATGCATGTTCCATTTCCCGCGGACCGGGACTCAGTCCGAGACCGCCTGCTGCGTCTCATCGAAGCTAACTCGGCCTGGAACTCTACTTTACGCGTAGTGGTGGTGCGGAACCATGGCGGCCTTTTTGAAGGACCGGATCTGGTGCGGGACTTCGACGTGATCGCGTTCACCGCGGACATCAATAATTGGGGAAACAGCGTTCGGCTGGCTATCAAGCCCTACGGCCGGTATGCGCAAAACGAATTCGCCGGAACGAAAGTTCTTTCTTGGGCCCAAAACCTGACCTGGTACGAGGAAGCGCATCAGCGGAACTTGGATGAAATGATCCTGCTGAACGAACATGGCGAGGTGTGCGAATGCACCTCGGCGAATCTGTTCATCGCTCGAGGGAGCGAAGTCTTTACGCCGCCGCTCGACTCCGGCTGTCTACCCGGCGTAACGCGCGCGCTGCTTCTGGAGGAGATTCATGTGGCCGGGATTTCCGCAGTCGAGCAGACACTGTTACCTAAAGATTTGGAAGACGCGGATCAGGTGTTCATCACTTCCACTACTCGCGACTTCTTGCCCGTTTCGCACATCGAGGGGCTAAAAGTTCGTAGCGGAGGGAATGTCGTAGCCGCTTTGACCAGGGCGTTCGAGGATTACCGGGCAGCTTACGTGAAGCAGAGGGCGCTGTTGCGGCAGGCGCTCTAAACACTCTCCAACCGATCGCTTCCTAGTAATTATTCCAGGTGTCCCTTCTGGAATCCAATCCAGTTCTATTAAAATTTCGCCGCTGCCATACTGACTCCGGGTGAGTCAGAGGACAGACGCCCTCGAGAGCAGAAGAGGAGACATTGATGAGCACGAATTGGAAAACTTTAGCGGTACGCCTTCTGGTTACCGCTCTTATTCTTTCGGGACTCGCATCAGCCACGACGATTACATTTGTGACGCCGTCCGGCAGCGCGACTACGGACGGATCAGTGAATGCATCGGCGGTTTTTGTCACTGGTCCCGGTACCTTGACCGTCACACTAAGCGATCTGTTGGGCAATCCTACCAGCGTGGGCGAGCTCTTGAGCAGTGTCCAGTTCGCGCTGAGTTCCTCACTGAACGGCTCAGCCAATATATCCAGCTCCGCTACGGAACGCACAGTGAACCACGATAACAGCTTTACTGAGGGCAGCACAGTCAGTACCGGATGGGCGCTGCAGACGTCCGGCGGCGGAGGAATCATCATTTGCATGATTTGCCCGAACAGTGGAACTCCAGCGCCCTCCAACCCTCCGTCTCACCTGATCATCGGCGCGGGCCCGTACACGAATGCGAACGGTTCGATCACCGGAAACGGGCCGCACAATGCGTTTCTGGATGAAACGGCGACCTTCACGATCTCGGATTCAGCCATTACTTCCGCGACCGTCGCCAGTAATGTGGTGTTTGGGTTCGGTACGCAGTTCGGCAGTCAGGTGAACGCGACGCAACAAGTGAGCGCATCGGCTGTGCCCGAAAACAGAACTATGTTGCTGATCGGCACGGGTTTGATCTTGCTAGGCAGTTTTAGAAGGCTGGCGAAGACCCAGCTTTAAGCACACCACCGATATCAACGGGATCGCCCGGCGCAGAGATGTAAACACATCAGATGGCCGGGCGATCTACCTCAGCTAGTTGCCGGGTGTGGGCTGAGTCGGTGGCGGTTCCGCGAAGATCGGGCAAGGGAACGGAAGATTCCCAGTTTGACCCGGAGTATTGGTGCACAGGGGCGTACTCCCAAGCGCGGTGCCTGGACCGGTAGGTACTCCGATCATGCTGAAACTCTCATTTCCAACTCCCAGCGCTAAGATATCCCTTAGCCGAGCAAATTCACCGCCGACGCTGGCCTTCCCCGCTGCCAGGATCTCCGAGTAGGTGATAACGTTGTCGTGATCAATATCGATAGCACCGAGGGCCGTCTGAGTGGACGATGGTTGGACAAGATACTGGCGGATATCGTCGGGTGTTACCGCGCCGGTTCCATCTCCCCAGTTGATAGTGGCTACGTAGTCACCGATAGATTCGCTGAGCTGGTTTGAGAGAAACGCGGCAGCACCCAGGAACATCGCCCCGCGGAGTCCGGCGGCCGCAGGTATGGTGTTGCAGATTGTAGGGGCGCTGGCTTCCGTCGGTGTCGTCAGATTCACGCCGGCATAACAATGTTGATCTCCGGTTCGGCCTGGTGCGGCTGGTACCGCATCTATCATAAAGCTGGTGGCATTGCCAGTCAGTGTAAAGAAATAACCGGCGTCAGCCTTCCAATCGATGTGGCAGCTGGGCACGCCATTACACACCGACACTTCGTACGTTCTGAGCCCGTAAGGTAACAGTTCTCCGACGTTACCTGTGAAAACCTGCTTCGCTTTGTAGAAATTGAGCTCTGCGAGCACGATCTGGGAAGTGTCCGACTTCAGACGGGCAGCGTTGGCGGCCTCACGTACTTTCTGGACGGCCGGCAGCAGAAGACCGATGAGGATGGCGATGATCGCGATCACCACCAACAATTCGATAAGTGTGAACCCTGCCACGCTTTTGCGCGCGGATTGTGGTTTTGGAGTCATGTGCAATCTCCTTTCAGAACAACCGCTGGTTTGGAATTATACGCTTTTCGGGCGTAGGCGCAATCGGATAGTAGGCAGTACTGGTACTTTATTGATTAAGCGAAACAGTGGCTTGTTCGTAATCGCCTGAGCCCATCTGGCCTTCCGGGAAGATGGTGTGCTGAGCAATCCACCGGAAAGATTCCTCGAAGACCTCTTTGCTGTAAGGCTCGAACACCAGGCGCTCGCCAGGCCCCCAACGGCGAGTATCCATCTGTTCGTGAAAACGCTCGGGGAATTCTTTCTTGTAGAAGTGCGTGTAGAGCTCGGGGCGGAGGTCGATGTCGCGCTGGGCGCGGCGGAGGGCACGGAAGTATTTGCGGACATCTTCGGGATCCGGATCGCCGGTGAGCATCGACGCCATCATGAAGGTGGTGTCGATGACCTTGCGGAAGCCCAGCTGCTCCATGAAATAGTAGGGACCGCTGAAGAGAGACGCAGCTGGGACTTTGCGATCCACGAGCAGCTCCATGCGGTTGAACAGCAAGCCATCGGCAAAAGAGAGATTCAACTTATCGTGCGGAATATATTGATCCAGCGCCTGAATGGTAGCGTAATGGCTGCCGGATTGGTAACCAACTGAAATGGGCACGCCGGCCAAATCTTCCGGATTCCGGACGGGTGAATCGGGCGGAACGAAGATACCAGCAGGCGAAACCGAATAGGTATCGGCATACAGCTTGCCATGGCCGTTGGACGCGGCGACATTGACGGTCCAGTGGCAGGCGCAGCTCACCGTGGCGGAGCGGCCCTGCTCAAAAGTCTGGTAAGCGCCGACCTTATCGCCCAGGTCATGCCGCTTGCCTTCTTTGGAGATCAGCTCATCGCGGAACTCATAGTCGAGGCCTTCGGCGGAGAAGTAGCCTTTCGCCTCGGCGACCCATTCCTGGAGGCGCATATGCGGAGCGATGATGAATCTTCCCATAGCGGTTCTCTATATCATAAGCTCTGAAACGATGTTGCGCATTCAGATCACTAAACAGTCGGACGGGGGCGGCGTGCTGTGCTGCGTGCGCGCTGACGGATCGCTAACATGGCAAAAGCAAGAGCGGCAGGCGGCGTTTTTCGCGCTGCACGACTTGACGCATTTCGCGGTGGAGTCCACGCTCGGTTTCCGGCAAGGGTTTTACGGGCTGATCGAAGCCGGCTGGGAGATCGAGGATACAACCGGTTTGGGAACACGCGGGCCGTTACCAAGCGAAGCCCTAGAGATCGAATATCTCGTCGGGTCATTCGATGCCGAGCGGGCTAGTGGGACGACGTGGACGGCGGATGAGTTTAACGAACATGCGGCGATCCATGCCGCGGCATCCGGGCGAGCGCAACCCCGGCTTCTGACCGGTGAGGATCTTGCGCGGGTGAGGGCGCGTCGCGATGAGTTATTCCGGGAGTGGTTCGCGTTGGCGGCGGGCCATACGCTGGAGCTCGGATATAAATTCGCCAGTTGCTAGAGTGGCACTAGGAGGCCTTTATGGCTCGACTAAACAGGCGCGATTTTCTTAAGACCAGCGTTGCCGGCACGGTGCTTTCGGGGATCGGAGGCGTAGCGGGAGCGCAAAGCGAAAAGCGATCGGCGACCGATTGGGTGACGCTCGGCAAATCGAACGTTAAGGTGACGCGGCTCGCTTTTGGAACCGGCACGTTCAGCGGGCAGGTGCAACGCGAACTCAGGCAAGATGGGTTCACGCGGCTGGTGCGGCACGCTTACGATCGCGGTATCCGCTTCTATGAGACCGCGGAAAGCTATCACGGGATGGCGGAAATGCTGGCGATAGCGCTCACGGGGATCCAGCGCGACAGCTATAAATTAATGACGAAGTACAGCACGCCGGCCTCGGGCGATCCTCAGCCCAAAATCGACCAGTTTCGCAGGCAACTGGGAACGGAATACATCGACATCCTGCTACTGCATTGTCTGC
Source organism: Bryobacteraceae bacterium (assembly GCA_035569875.1). Taxonomy (GTDB): domain Bacteria; phylum Acidobacteriota; class Terriglobia; order Bryobacterales; family Bryobacteraceae; genus Palsa-89. The sequence continues at coordinate 3,443 of DATMMD010000062.1, read as the reverse complement.
GGCCGCCGACTTGGGCGAAGGATTACCGGCAACTGCAGGACGGGTTCTCGGCGGCGAAAGACCAAAGAATTATTCTGGCTCACGGAGCTTCCGTACACGGGCTTCAGGCGCTGCGGACGTTCCCGGGCAATCAATGGCTGGATATCGCGATGATCCGCATGAATCACAACGGGACCAAGATGGATACGGAGGCCCTGTCGGATATCGAAGAGCAGGGCAAAGTGGACGAAGTCGTTACTCACACCAAACAGGTGCACGCGCAGGGAATGGGCGTCATCAGCATGAAACTGTGCGGCGAGGGCCGTTTCACTCGCGCAGAAGATCGCGACCGCGCGATGAAGTTCGCCATGAATCTGGGATGCGTGGATGCGGTGACCATAGGATTCAAGAACTCGGCGGAAATCGACGAAGCCATCGAGCGGATGAATAGGGTCATGAATACGTAGTGCCGAACACGTGGCACCGCTTTTATGGAATGGTTCGAGAACGAAGACTTCTGGCGTGAGCTGTATCCCTATATGTTTCCCGCCGAGCGGTTTCTGGCGGCCCGCGAGCAGGTGGATCAGATCCTTACTCTCAGCGGCTGCAGCCGGGGCAAGGTGCTGGACCTATGTTGCGGACCGGGGCGGCATGCGGTCGAATTTGCGAAGCTCGGCCTGGAAGTGACCGGAGTGGACGGGTCTGCGTTCCTGCTGGATCGAGCACGCGAGCGAGCGCGTGATGCGGGCGTCCCGGTCGAATGGGTGCACGAGGAAATGCGGCGCTTCCGGCATCCTTCGGCATTCGACCTGGCATGCAGTCTCTTTACGTCATTTGGATATTTTGCGGACGAGACAGACGATCTGCGAGTGTTGCGAAATGTCCGGGAGAGTCTCCGCGATGGCGGCGTGTTCGTCATCGACGTTATCAGCAAAGAGCGGGTGGCGCGAAATTGGAAGGACTCGCTGGTCACTGAGTTTCCCGACGGCGCCTTGCTTCTACAACGTCCGCAGGTTCGCAACGATTGGAGCCGCCTTGAAAACGAGTGGGTCCTGGTGAAGGATGGCCGCAGTCGAAGCTTTCGTTTCGAACATACGATCTACTCCGGCCGAGAGCTAAAGGACCGCCTGGTGGGGTGCGGTTTTGAGCATGTGCAATTGTACGGGGATCTCGCAGGCTCTTGCTATGGCGTGGATGCGCAGCGTCTGGTGGCGGTGGCACGGAAGGGCGTTGGGTGATTGCCGAAGGGGTCTTGTATACTCATAGTTCAGCATGCGCGCAAATATAATCGTCACGCTGGCAGCGTTGGTAGGTTCTGCTTTTGCTGCTGAGATTCCACGGAAGTCTCCCGATTTCCAGGTTCAGCTCACAGACGGCAAGCAAATCAAGGTGAGTGATTACCGGGGCAAGGTCCTGTGCCTGGTTTTCATTCTCACTACTTGACCACACTGCCAAAAAACCACTCAGGTCTTGAGTGGAATTGAAAAGGATCTGGGGCCGAAGGGGTTTTCGGTGCTGGAGGCCGCAATCAACGAAAATCCGGACGTGCCAGGGTTCATTCGGACATATCAGCCTCCGTTCCCAGTTGGGACCGCGGCCGGCCTCAGCGCGTTGGAATACCTGCAATGGCCTCTACAGCAGCGCTCGATAGTTCCACTGATGGTGTTTATCGATCGCGCGGGGATGATTCGCGCGCAATACACCGGCGTCGACACCAGCTTCTTTGACGATGACATGGAGAAACATTTTCGCGAGGAAGCTGAGAAGCTGCTGAAGGAAGGCCCCCCGCGGCCGGCCAAATCCAGCAGTAGCTCTAAATCCAAGAAATAGATCCGGCCGCGATCGGATTTCTCTAATTGTGATATTCCGGAACATGATCCAAGTAAAACGGTCGTGCAACTGAAGGCCGATGGGTCCGGTCTTGGAGCGGGCAGGGTCGCTGGGCGATTCGGCGAGGGGCTGGCCGTTCAGACGCACGCGGATCATCTCATGGCGCGATTCGATGTCCAGACTGTTCCAGTCATCCTCATGCTGGAAGCCGGTCTTGGCGGGAACAAACTGGATTTCGTAGCCGATGTGGGCTGGTGTGCGATTGGAATCGTGATCGGGGCCGGTGAGTGCGTACTTGGCGCGCGAAGTGTCGCGAATGGAGATGCCGCTGTTGCCGCCTGAAGGATTCAGGTATTCGGCGGGGGGGTCGAAATTGATCGAACTCAGCGGTGGTGTAGAGCCACGATTGAGGCTCGGTCCATGCATTATATTGTTCGCGCGTGATGGGCCATTCTTTGAAGGGTGAGGGCGCTGGCCCAACAGGGACCGGTCTTTGAGGACGGTCCAGGCGCTGTCGCCGCGGACTTCCCAACCGTCGAGGTTTTTGCCGTTGAAGAGCGGGCGCCAGTCTTGGGCAGGGAGAAAGGCGGCGGCGAGGAGCAGGAAGCCGGTAAGGCGGGTCATGGAGATGGAGCCTTCCGCTTTCTCTTTTCGTGGCGGTTTTCTCGAACCCGTTGGCCTCACCAAGACCAAAGGGGCGAAGCCTCAGCATCGGAATTGATCGACGAAGCATGCATGTATGGTTCGATTCAGGTAAGTCAGTTCTCCTAAGGGGCGGCGTCTCGATATTGCCTAGATCGTCGCCTGGCCGAAACTTCCGAGTAGACCCGCTTGGCCAGATAAACGCTACGCGGTATTGAGGACCTGTCACAAGAACTTGCATGACGTGCAGCGGGCGACTCCTGAGGCCCTGCACGAGAATGGGCCAGGCGCCTCACCGGGCGGGTAACTCGCGCAGCAGATACTGGGCGGCAGAGAGGTAGTAGTTGCGCGCGATGGCGCTGATCTGCCGCTCGCCGAGTTCGGTCAACGCCGTCGCCTTCAGTCGTTTTGCTTCGACGTTCCCGCCGTCGATCGCCAGCACGTAATCTGTCAACTCGGCGGCCCACTGGAAGTCCTTGTTGACGACCGCGCGACGCGCCCTCAACAGCACCTGATCTCGTCCGCCGGCCAGCTCGATGATTCTGGCCGCTCGGTCGTTCTCGGATAGTGGGAAGAGATTGGTCGGGTTGCCGTCGAACCAGCCAGCGTAATCGGTGTAGATGGCGCGAACCGCCCAGGCGACCGTGCCGTAGAACTCCTGCAGGTAAGGGCTGTCAGCCAGCACCGGCGGAAGTTTGACGTGCTGCACCAGTTCGTCCGGCCGCTCGCCCTTCTTCATGCCTTCAACGGTCTGGTCGAGTATCCACTTGATGCCGTCGCGATAGGTAGTCAGCGCGACGCGCACGTTAGCGCCACCGACGATGGGACGCGTATGGCCCGGCACCAGGTACTCGGCGTCGAGGTTGAGCATCATGCCCAGGCTGGCCACCCACTGATCGACCGGACGCAGGCGCGCTCCGCGAATCGCGTACAGGTTCGGAAAGGCCTTGTAGAAGTCATCACCTGGCAGCAGCACGCGCTTGTCGGGCAAC
>DATMMD010000061.1:0-28103 GCA_035569875.1 Bryobacteraceae bacterium | reverse complement strand
ATCCGGGCCAACCACAATATCCGGGCCAGCCACAATATCCGGGCCAGCCCCTATACACGGGTCAACCGGCGCAGCCCGGCCAACCTGGGCAGCCGGTGGATCCATCGCAGCCAGTCCAGCCGCAATATCCCCCGCAGCTGGTCCAACCCGGGCAGCCCGGCCAGCCGGTGGACCCATCGCAGCAACCCAATCCGGGAGTGCCACAGTATCCTGGGCAACCAGCGTATCCTGGGCAACCGGCGTATCCTGGGCAACCGGCGTATCCTGGACAACCGGCGTATCCTGGACAACCAGCGTATCCCGGACAACCAGCGTATCCCTTACAACCCGTGTATCCAGGGCAACCTGCTTATCCCGGACAACCCGCGGCGCCGGGACTACCGCAATATCCGGGACAACCACAGTATCCCGGACAACCGGTCACTCCCGGTCAACCGTACACCTATCCGCAAGCCATTCCCGGCCAGGTGCCGCTCGGACAGGTCCCGCAAACGGGTCAGCCCGCTCAACCCTACAATCCTTTCCAGCAGCAGAATCAGCTGTTTAATCCCAATCAAGCTGCCGGCGGCGGAGTCGCGCCGACCGGAACCACACTCCCAGGGCAGCAGAACCCGGCGCTGAACCTCATTGGAAACCTCCTCACGTCGCCGCGGCAGGCTCCCTCCACCACAGGGGCCTTCACCGGAGGCGGCACCGGCATAGCGGGAGTGGCCAGTAACGCTGAAGGAAAAGGGATCCATGTCGTCAACGACCACACCAAGTACAAGGAGTGGGAGTTCGTCTACGACTTAAAGAACGACAAGTCCGTGGTGGGAGCGGCGGCAGGGGCGCTACAACAACAGCTAAACGCAAATTCTAATGGGGCGCTGAATCCAGCGCAGACACCTGGACAAACCACGGTTCCAACGACGCCTCAGACTCCGGCGCCAACACCAGCGCCACCCGTAAATCAATAGACGGCAGGGTCAGTTCGACCTTAGATGAACATCTCTTCGTCGCTAGTGGCTTGAGCGACGCTGGGCCGGTTGTTGCGAGCCAGGAAAGCGAGGGCGGCTTTGACGCCAACGGCGATCCCGTTGAGTTCCTGCAGCGGGCGCATAATTCCGTTATGCACGGTTGCAACGGTTTCATGCGCCCGGTTAATTGTGTCGTCGAGGACCAGCTCGATGCGCTCCATTTGCACTTTGGCGCGCGCGGTAGCTTCATTTACCACTTCTTCGACCATGGCGATCTGATTCCTGGCCGAGCCCATAATGTCATTGGCCTGGTCCATGATCTCACTTACCTTATTAGTGATCTCCACAATCTGTACCTTGCTCTGCTCCACGGTCACTTTGGTGGACTCGACCAAAGACTCCACTTTAGGCACCAAGGGAGAGATCTTGTCCACCAGAGGATTGATCTTCTCCTGAAGCATCTTGGTTTTAGAATTGAGAGCGACCAGCATCCCGGCCTGGATGCTAAGCGCGACCGCGGCAATAATCACGAAGGCCGTCATGATATAGAGCAAGGTGGTCTGGTCCATGTGTAATACCCTCCCTTCCGAGGGATCAGAGGCCTTGCATTGCGTCCGGGGCAGCGGTGCTGACGGCGTCGCGATAGGCCTGTTTGCCGGCGTCTACAGCGGCCGCAAGGTGGTCTCGCTGGCGGGAGACCGCGGTCTTCCCTTTTTCGATCACGTCGCTCGCGGAATCGCGCAACTCATTACCGCGCCGCCGCAGATAATCTTTGCTCTCGTCGGCCTTGGAACGAAGCAGGTCGCGTGTCTCAGCGCCTGAGCTGGGAGCAAACAGTAAACCAACTGCTACTCCGAGGCCAAGGCCCAAAAAGAAATAAGAGAATTTATTTTCATCCTCCATGGTGTTGTCCTTTCTCATGAAAGTGCTCTGTACCTTTACAATACCAGTGTCTACTCTGATAGTGTCCTCTTAGATGACTAAGCGCAAGCCTAAACTGTTTCAGGAAACCGAGCTACTGAATTATGCGGTTCGCGCGCTGGGAGGACGGGCGCATTCGACCGGCGAGCTGCGCGAAAAGCTGCGTCGCCGCGCCGAAAGGGCGGAAGATGTCGACGTGGTGCTGGGCAGGCTGAAGGAGATCGGCTACCTGGACGACCGGCGATTCGCCGAGAGCTATGCGACTGCGCGCCTCGAGAATCAAGGCCTTGGCAAAATGCGCGTGTTGCGGGACTTGCGCCAGCGCCGCGTCGCTCCCCAGTTGGCCGAGCAAGCGACCGCGAAAACCTACCAGGATACCGACGAAGGAGTGTTGATAGAGGAGTTCCTCAAGAAGAAGTACCGCGGCAAGAAGCTGGGAGAATTTCTGGGGGAGGAGAAGAACCTGGCAGCGGCTTATCGGCGTTTGCGGTACGCCGGGTTCGCCGCGGGAGCGTCGATTCGCGTGCTGAAGCGATATGCCCAGCAGGCCGAGGAACTGGAGTCGCTCGAAATGGAGGAACCGGGGGAGCCCGAGGCTTAGGGCCGGGCTGGTTTCTCGGGCTCGTTTTGTTATTTCGCATGCGCGGGCGCCGCGGTGGAAAGAATGGCCCAGCGTAATTGACTCAGGTGCAAGGAGATGGCGATTTATGCGATCAGTGAACGGAGAAATCGGAAACCTGGGCGCGCGTTCCGCCGATCAAGTCCAGACCGGCAATTATTTCCGCGGGAAGTTGTAGAGTTGCAGCTCTAAGATTCTCGCGAAGATGCTGGATGGAAGAGGTACCCGGGATCAGCAGAATGTTCGGGGAGCGCTGAAGCAGCCACGCAAGTGCTACCTGCATTGGGGTGGATTGCAGGGCCGCGGCGGATGCGTCAAGCGCCGACGACTGCAAGGGAGTGAAACCTCCCAGCGGAAAGAACGGCACATACGGTACACCTTGGCGTGCAAGGTCATCGATAAAGCGGTCGTCATCGCGGTGCGCCACGTTGTACAGGTTCTGCACGCACACAATCTCGGTGATCGCCTGGGCCTCCGCCAACTGATCGGAACTGACATTGCTCAGACCGAGATGATGAATCAAGCCCTGACGCTTGAGCTCCGCCAGCACAGTTAGGGGTTCTTCGATCGACCCCTCGGACGGCCCCATCACCGCTCCAACCCGGAGGTTGACGACTTGCAGCGCGTCGAGCCCAAGATTTCGCAGATTGTCATGGACGCCATCGATCAGCTCTTGACGCGAAAGCGCATGAACCCACGATTTGTCCTCCAGGCGCCGGGCGCCTACTTTGGTCACTATCACCAGTCCATCCGGATAAGGATGAAGCGCCTGTTTGATGATCTGGTTGGTCAAATGCGGGCCGTAAAAATCGCTGGTATCGATGTGGTTGGCCCCTGCCGCAACAGCCTCTCGCAGAACAGCGATGGCGGCGTCAATATCACGCGGCGGTCCCCACACCTGCGGACCGGCAAGTTGCATGGCACCATAGCCCATTCGATTCAAACTGAGTGAAGTACCGGGAAGTGTGAAGCTACCGCCAAGGTCCATCTGTTTCGTCATTTGTGACTCCTTACTACTATCCTTAGATGTAGCAAGCGCAATTGAGGAGTTCGCATTTGCCTCAGGTTTTGCTCCAGGTGGGTAAGGAACGACTGACTACGACCAAGGTGGCGCTGAGAGCCGGCGTGTCGGTCGGAACTCTTTATCAATACTTCCCCAATAAGAGCGCCCCGCTGAAAGCGGCCTTGAAACGTCACAGAGAGGAGGTCACAGAAGCCCTTGAACTCGTCTGTCACCAGCCGAAAGGGCATTCGCTCGAGCAGATTGCCACGGCCCTCATGACGACATTCCTCGAAGCCAAGCCTTGTGGCGGACCTGATTCCTATTTCATGCACGATCTTTGCTCCGTCTACCTCACGACCGATCCTCAACTTGTGGCGTCGATGCTCCAAAGAGTTATGGGGCAGCCGAAGGCTGCTGGAATCCACTGCTCCTGAAAAGCAATTCGACGCTGTACAGCAGCGCCTACGAAGCGATTAAATCTTTGTTAATCGATACGCCCAAGCCAGGACCCGGCGGCAAGTTTAGATACCCTTCCTTGTCCACCAGTGGCGGGTTCTCCATTATTGCGAACCCGTTGGTATACGCGGCAATGGGCGGGTCATGCAAAATCTCGATCCAAGGCGCGTGCGGCCAGGAGGCGATGGCGTGGAGTTGGGCGATGGTGCCGAGATTGCCCCCGCCGTGATGCGGAATCACTCTCTTGTTGTGGGCTTTAGCCAGGGCTCCGATCTCGCGGAAGCCGGTGACGCCGTCGGCTACCATAATGTCGGGCTGCAGGATATCGAAAACATTTTGTTCGAGCATCCAGCGGTATTCGTGCACGCCCCGATTGTTCTCTCCTCCGGCGATCGGAATGCCCACGAGGCGGTTTAGCTCGGCCAACTCATCGAACGAGTAGCGCAGCCGCGGCTCTTCTAACCAGTAGCAGTTCAAGCGCTCGAGTTCGCGGGCGGTCTCAAGCGCGCGCCGGAAGTCCCACATCACGCCTGGCTGCCACGTGCCGAAGGATTGCGCCTGATTGGCGTCCACCATTATTTCCATGTCGTCGCCTACTGCTTTACGGACCGCTTCCACCAGCCGTACGTCCTCCTTCAAGGTCTGATAATGCGCGCGCAGCTTGATCGCTTTCCAGCCCTGGGATTTTAGCTGGATGGCCATGGCTGCTCTTTCGTCGGGGGTAGAAAGCTGAATCATGCTCGCATAGGCGGGTACCCGGTCCTTGGCGGCGCCCCAGATTTTGTAGAGAGGCTGGCCCGCTGCCTTGCCGGTGAGGTCCCACAGGGCAATTTCCAAACTCGAAACCGTGCGCGGACTTTGACCTACGTAATAGCGCAGCGGACCGGCTAGCTGTTCAATACTGAACGGGTCCATACCGATGAGCTGCGCTTTAGCCAAAGCGAACGCGCTGGGATCGATCGCGGGCCCGATGCCCGAGAGTCCCTGATCGGTATAAATCTCGATGATCGAGCCTCCCCCAATGCGGTGTGTGCTGACGGTCCCTGGATTCCACGCTGCTTCCATCTTGCCGGTTTCGCGAACGCTCTTCAGGTTCACGATCCGGATGTCGGTGATTTTGAAACGGGGCGCGGATTTTAACTGCGGCATCAGGACCACGGGCGGTACAAGCTTTAGCAAATCTCGTCGTAGCATAAGGAAAACTCCGGCTCTCGGTTAAACCATCCTAGCTAGCAAGCGATTCTACAATCAAGTCGAGTGGGACACAAGTTTCGTCTCGACTAGTCGTGAGCGTGATATTACGATCCCGACTGTTACTCGTGACGGAGCGCGATCATTGGATCCAGCCGTGCTGCCCGGCGCGCTGGAATATAGCAGGCCAGAAGAGCTGCGCTGATCAATAACAACGGGATAGCTATGAATGTCAACGGGTCGCTCGCCCGAACTCCAAATAACAAGCGCGAGAAACTCGACAAGACTCTGGTCAGGATTAAAGCTGCCACTACCCCGGTAGCTACGCCGATAACAGCGATCCTAAAACCTTGGCCAATTACAATTTGCAGAACGTCTGACTTTGCCGCGCCGAGCGCCGTGCGAATCCCAATCTCGTGAACGCGGCGAGTAGTCGAGTAGGAAATTACGCCGTAAGTTCCAAGGAACGCGAGCAGTAACCCCAGGGCCGCAAACGCGACCAGAAACAGCATCGGAAAACGTTGCCGCCCCATCGAGCTTGAAACAAGCTCCTGCATGGTGTGAATGTTGTAAATTGGCTGGTCGCTACCTGCCTCGTAGACCACGTTCTTGATGACGGGCATCACAGTCGCGGCATCCAGCGGCGTGCGAACAGCAAAAGTGACCTCCCGGCGAAACACTGGCAGAATGTCATCGGGAAGCTGGTAGAAGGAGTAGTAGATCTGCGGTTTTTCGCCAAGCGAGCCATCGAGTCCCCAGTGTTCAACGTGGCCCACGACACCGACCACCCGAGCCGCGACATTTAGAGCCGCGCCCCAATGAGGGATCGTCAGGCTCTGACCCACGGCGTCCCGATCAGGAAAATACGCGCGTGCCAAGAGGCTATCGATGACCACGACTCGCTCTGAATCGAGGTTATCCGCTCGGGTAAGAGAGCGCCCGCGAAGAAGCGGTATTTCCATGGTGTTGAGATAATCCGGACCAATCGGATAATAGATCGCCCGAGGAATCTGCGCCATGGATGCGGGCTGGTGCGACCCGACCCAGAAGGGACCGGAGTTGTCCTGCTGGCTCAGCGGAAGAAGTGCTGTAATATCGGCCGCCGTTACACCGGGGATCTGCCGGATGCGGTCGATTAACTGCTGGTACGCAATTCGCACCTTCGAAGGCGTAGTGACTGACGACGGCGAAAGTCCGACTTGGAATGAAATGACTTGCCGCGTTTCGAAACCGGGATTTACCGCCATCAAGTTGTGAATCGTGCGAAAGAGCAAGCTGCCACCCGTTAGCAGGACCAGAGCGAGCGCAATTTGCACAGTAACGAGAACACGTTGAGCGCGTTGATGGCCGCCAGTTGAACCACGGCCGCCTTCCTTGAGCCCCGCTTGCACGTCGGTTTTCGAACTCTTCAGTGCGGGGAAGAGGCCGAACACAAGTCCAACTATCGTCGAAATACCGAACGTGAACAAAAGGACTGGCGCATTCACACTGATGTTGTCGATGCGCGGAACATCTCCAGGCGACGCCGCCAGCACCGAGTGAATTCCCCACTTTGCAATCCCCAGTCCCACTACTCCGCCGATGATCGAGAGCAGTAAGCTCTCGGTGACTAATTGCCGCACGATTTGCAAGCGGCTGGCCCCCAGAGCCAGTCGAACGGCAAACTCCCGTGTGCGCACGGTCGAGCGCGCGAGCAACAGATTAGCCACATTTGCACTGGCGATCAGCAATACGAACCCGACCGCACCCATCAACAACACCAGCGTCCCCTCTACGTCTCCGATGAAGAATTGCTTCAGAGGCAGGATATAGGTACCCAAGCCTCGCTCTGTGCTGGGATTGAGCTCATCGATATGGTCCTGCACGGCGTTCATCTCCGCCTGCGCTTGACCCACGCTCACTTGGCGCCGGAGGCGCGCGACGCAGATTATGTCGTGGATCGTACGATCATTGCGTAACAGTGAATCGGTGCGCCCGAGAGTTGTGTAAACATCCGCCTGCCGGTTTCCAAAACCAAAGCCTGGACGGAGAACGCCAACGATGGTATAGTCGACGCCGTCCAAAGTGATGGTCTTGCCGAGCGTCGCCGGGTTGCCCGCAAAACGGTCTTGCCACAAACGATTGCTGATAACGACCGCCGGCACGCCGCCGGTGCGATCTTCCTCCGGCGTTAGATCACGGCCGAGCCCCAGCTTTACGCCCAGGGTACCGAAGAAATTCGAGGAGACTTCTTTCCCGTCGATGTGCTCAGGCGCGCCGGGACTCGACAGATCGAAGCCCTGCCCCTTAAACGCCGCGATTTGCTCGAAGGAGTGGGAATTCCGCTGCCAATCGAGGAAGTCAGGATACGAAAGATTCGTGGCATACCCAAGTGTTCGATTGTAGAGCGCCACCAGAACCAGGCGGTCCGGCTGGTGGTAAGGAAGCGGCGAGAGCGCAACGCCTTGCAACACGCTGAAGATCGCGGTATTTGCTCCGATGCCCAGCGCCAAAGTCAGAACCACTGCGGTGGCAAATCCCGGGCTCTTCCGAAGCGAACGAGAGGCGTAACGAACGTCACGCTGGAACTGGTCGAGCGGTTCCAAAGGTTTTTGGTCCCGGCATTCATCTTTTGCCAAATCGACTGGGCCGAACTCGCGACTAGCACGCAATTCCGCATCCTTTTGACTTAGTCCCTGTTTTACGTAGTCACTGATCTGGCAATCCAGGTGGAACTGCAACTCCGCATCCATGCGCCGTTCCCAGCGCCGCCGCTGCAGCCAGGAGCGCCACTTCATTGTCCAGTTCCTCGTTCTCCGGTTCCGAGAACTAACGAAATCGCTTCGCATAGACGCTTCCAACCAGCGGTCTCGGCATCAAGCTGGCGGCGCCCTGTTTTGGTCAGACTATAGAACTTCGCGTCCCGACCACCTTCTGTCGTCTTCCACTCTGACTTGAGCCAACCTTGATTCTCCAGTCTGTAAAGGGCGGGATAAAGAGAGCCCTGCCGAATCTGGAGCGCGTCTTTGGAAATCTGTTGGAGCCGTTGGACAATGGCATATCCATGGATAGGCTGAAGGGCGGCCACTTTCAGGATCAACATGTCGAGTGTTCCCTGCAGGAGCTCGGCATTACTAGGAAAGCTCTCGCTATGCCTAGGCATTCTAGACATCAGGATAGTAAACGAATGCCTAGGGTGTCAAGGCATTCAGCGATCCCGCGCAAAGACCGCAAACAGGTTACAGTTGAGTGGAGGTTCGGCATTTGGCAAAACGAAAAGAAACAGCAGACGAGAAAGAGTCCACGGCAGCTGTGTCAGACAACGAGGCTTCGGGCACGGTCGCCAAGCCATCGACGAAATCCGTGAAAAAGGGAAAGCTGCTTCCCAAGAACAAATCCCGCCTGCCCCGGCGGCAAAAGAAAGCCCAACACAAAGCCGCAGGCCACTTATAACTTGAATTGCGGTCGACGGAGCGCGAAGCGTCCGTCGAAAATGTAACGCAAGTCCGGTATTCGCATCACATCAACAAGCGGTCGACCAAGCGGCTGCTGTGGTCATCTGCTTTTCATGAAAATGGTTGAAACAAGTTCCGCGGCAGCGCCAACTAGGCGGAGGATCCGGCGCTGGATCTTGGTGGGCGCGGGCGTGGTGGTGGCATGGGTAGTGGTGGCCGGAATTCTGCTCGCATTGAACTGGCCGTTTACCGAAGCCGCGGTCGCAAAGACGCTACAGGATCGCTTCGCCAGGCAAGTCCGGATCCGGAAATTCCGGGGCACCTACTTTCCGCCAGGCTGCGTGGCCGAGGGTGTCGACTTCCTGCATCGTAAACGTAAGGATCTGCCACCGCTCATCACCGTCGAAACTTTGACGCTACGCACCGGTTACACCGGTTTGTTCAGAATCACCAAGCTGATCGATTACGTTCGGGTGACAGGATTGCATATCAGGGTGCCACCGAAGAATCCTAATTCCAGCCAAGAAACGTTTCCACTCACCAACAGCGTTTCCGGGAAGACTGTGACAATCGGCGAAATCACTACCGACAACGCCGTGGTGGAGTTCCTGGATAAACAACTGCAAGAGGACAAGTTCATCCTCAAAATCGACCACTTGACCCTGGATCATGTGGCCCAAAACGACCCGGTCACGTTCCACGCACGGTTTAAGAATACGGAGCCGCCGGGCGAGATCCGCTCCGATGGACGGTTCGGTCCATGGAACGACGACGATCCCGGCGGCACTCAGCTCTCGGGTTCGTACACCTATGAGCACGTCAAGCTGGGGGTGTTCGAAGGCATCGCAGGGACTTTGTCCTCGCAAGGGAAATTCAGCGGGAGGCTAGGCCATATCGACGCCGAAGGCAGCGTGGATGTGCCCGATTTCGCTGTTTCCGGCAGCAAGCATCCGGATCACTTGGCCTCGAATTTTAATGCTGTGATCGATGGAACGAACGGAGATACTTATCTCACTCGCGTAGAATCGCATTTCAGGAAAACGACGGTCATTTCGCAAGGCGACGTAAAAGGCCATGCTGGCCAGCACGGAAAAACGGTGATGCTGAACGTGAGTGTCGCTCAAGGCCGCATTGAGGATCTTTTACACCTCTTCACGGGTTCGCCACGTCCCGCGGAGGTTGGCGATGTTCGGTTGCAGACCAAGGTGGAGCTGCCGCCAGGGCCACAGTCATTTTTAAGGAGGCTCCGTCTGGAGGGGGAATTTGGAATTGGCAGCGGCCACTTCACGAACCGTGAGATCCAGCTGCCGGTAAACCGACTCGCCGAGAGCGCGCGTGGCGAGAGCAAGCAACAGGAGGAAGCGGATCAGTCCGTTGTGCTTTCGAATCTGAAGGGCCACGTTTCTGCGAACGGCGGAATTGCAAAGCTTTCTAAGATCTCGTTTACCGAACCCGGAACCTTTGCGGAAATGGAGGGCACTTACAATCTCCTGGATAACAAAATAAGGCTACGAGGTGTTCTGCATACCAACGGCAAGCTGGCGGACACGAAGACAGGCTTCAAGTCCTTAGTATTAAAAGCGATGGGTCCGTTCCTCAAGAAAAAATCGGTGACCGTGGTGCCTTTCGAGATTACGGGCACCGCCAGCGATCCCCGCTTTTCCTTAGATCTCACTGCGAAGCGCTGAACCAGCGGGCAATCCCGGAATCAGAGCGGTAGACTGGTGTCCGGTGCCACAATGAGTACTCAATCCACAAAGCGAGCGATGCTCCCAAAGGATCGAATTTCCCGTGTAATCTTCGACTACGCAGCGAAAATCGGAGCTGCCCAGGATCTGGATGCATTGCTGGTACTGAATGCGGGAATGGCGCGCGGCCTGGTGGGAGCGGACCGGTGCAGTATCTGGCTCCTGGATACCAAGAATAATCGCCTGTGGACCAAGGTCGCCGACGGTGTCAGGGAGTTGCACATTCCAATCGGCCAAGGCCTGGCAGGGGCTTCGGTCGCAAGGGACGAGACAATCCTTGTGAATGATCCTGCGCGTGATGAACGATTTCTGGGAAGTGTAGACATCGAGACCGGGTATGTTACGAAAGCCGTTCTGACGATGCCTTTGCACGGCGTGGACGGAAAACCGATCGGCGCTCTGCAAGTTCTCAACAAACCTGGCGGATTCTCGCCGGAAGACGTCGACCTGCTGGGATTATGCAGCAGCTATGCGGCATCCACGTTGGAAACTCAGCGGTTGCGAAAGGAAGCGGAGGTGGCGCGGCTTCTGCTGCGGGAAATGGAAATCGCGCGCGATGTGCAGCAGCACTTGTTGCCTCAATCCCATCCGCTGATTCCCGGGTTGGACTACGCCGGTTATTGCCGCTCAGCGAATTTCGTAGGCGGAGACTATTACGATTTCCTGCCCACGCCGGAAGGCGGATTGCTTTTCACGCTAGGTGACGTTTCCGGCAAAGGGATTGCGGCCGCGGTATTGATGGCGAGTATGCAGGCGTCGCTACGGTCCCAGCTGGTGAGGACGCCGGCCTCCCTCGCGGTTTTGATTGGAGATCTGAACAAAGCAGCGTATTCGTTCACCACAATGGACAAGTACTCCACGCTATTCTGCGGATTGCTGGATGTTCGCACTCGCAAACTAACCTATGTCAACGCCGGCCAGGTTCGCCCAATGTTGTTGCGATCCGCCGATGGCCAGGTGGAGCGGTTGGACAGCGATGGCTTTCCAGTAGGCCTGTTGGAGAGTTCCCAATACGATCAAGGAGAGGTGCTGCTGCAACCGGGCGACGCGGTGTTGTGTTTCTCTGATGGAATCAGCGAAGCGACCAACGTCAACGACGAAATGTGGAACGAGTCCGAAGTAGCGAAGGTTGTCAGGACGTGCCGCGAGCTGACAGCCCAGCGGATGATCGACCTGTTGGTGGAAGCAACCGACCGATTCACAGGCGAAGCGGAACAAGCCGACGATATGACAGTGGTCGCGATCCGGGTGTAACACGCAATCCGGCTTTAGAGCGCAGGCGAATCGTCGTAATCTGTTCTCATGGTCGAGATTCGACGTTTGATTGCAACCGAGGTGCGTCAGCATTTGGGGGCGCTTGCCGAGGTTCTGCTGGACTGTGTGCAAGGCGGCGCGTCGGTGGGTTTCATGGCATCACTGTCGAAAGCCGAAGCCGAATCCTTTTTCGAAAAAGTGTTTGAAGGCGTTGCACGGGGCGACCGCATCTTACTGGCAGCCTTTATCGACTCCAAATTGGTAGGTACCGTCCAGATCCTTATAGCGACGTATCCAAACCAAGCCCATCGAGCGGACATCGCCAAGTTACTGGTTGTTAGGCCAGCCCGCGGGCAAGGCGTCGGCGCCCGGCTGATGGAAAACGCTGAAAAGGCCAGCGTCCGGGAAGGCAGGACTCTCCTGGTGCTGGACACTTGCACGGGAGACACAGCCGAGCGATTATACCTGCGCATGGGATGGACAAGAGCAGGCGTGATCCCGAACTATGCGCTGTTTCCCGACGGAAGATGGTGCGATACGGCGATCTTTTGGAAGCAACTGGTGTAGGCAAGAGGGCGAGGCGGGCTGAATCGTCCGCGGCTTGTCTTTCATCTAAAGAACCTGGCATCCAGAAAGTCGGATGCTATCCTGAAAAAAATGGCATATGATCTGATCGTTATCGGAAGCGGTCCGGGCGGATATTCGGCGGCGGTTCGCGCGGGCCAGTACGGCCTGAAGACCGCCATCATCGAAAAGGATCCTAAGCTCGGCGGCACGTGCCTGCACGTCGGGTGCATTCCGACCAAGGCGCTGCTCCATACCGCGGATGTCTGGGAGCACTTTGTGCATTCCAACGACGAAGGCATCCACTGCGAAAACCCGAAAATCGAGTATGCCAAGGTGCTCGACCGGAAGAACAAAATCGTCGCCAAGCACGCCAAGGGCGTCGAGTTCCTGATGAAGAAGAACAAGGTCGACTGGATTAAGGGCTATGCGAAGCTAAAGCCGCGTGGCGCGAATGGCTTAGTGCAGGTGGAAGTGAAGGCCGACGGAGGAATGCAGACGCTGGAAGCAAAGAATGTCATCATCGGCACCGGATCCGAAGCTCGCATGCTTCCCGGTTTGAAGCCCGATGCAAGGACGGTTCTCACCAATATCGAGATTCTCGACCTGCCGGCGATTCCCAAAAGCATGCTGATTATCGGCGCCGGGGCGGTGGGCGTCGAGTTCGCTTCAATCTTCAACCGTTTCGGATCGAAGGTGACGGTGCTGGAGATGTTGCCGCGGATTGTGCCCGTCGAAGACGAAGATGTTTCGAAAGAACTGGAGCGCTACTTCAAGAAGACGGGCATCCGCTGCGAAACCGGCGCCAAAGCCGAGAACATCACCAAAACCGATCAGGGCGTGCGCTTGTGCGTAGCGCTTCCCAACGGCAAGCGCGAGGATATGGAGGCCGAGACTCTGCTGGTGGCGGTCGGCCGCAAGCCGCTTACGCAGAACATTGGTCTTGAAGGCACGAAGGTCGTGCTGGATCGCGAGTTCATCAAGGTGGATGAGTTCCAGCGCACCGGAGAGCCGGGTGTTTATGCGATCGGCGATGTTGTGGCCGGTACGCCGCAGCTCGCTCACGTCGCCACAATGGAAGGCATGGTCGCGGTGGCTCACATGGCCGGCAAACCCGCGAAGCCGATCAATCGGAATCGGATTCCAAGCTGCACTTATACCGAGCCGGGAATCGGTAGCGTGGGATTGACTGAGGCGCAGGCGCGCGCGCAGGGTCATGCGGTGAAAATCGGACGGTTCCCGTTCGCCGCCAACAGCAAGGCGAGCATTTTGGGCAGCCATGAGGGCTTCGTCAAAGTGGTGGCCGACGAGAAATTCGGCGAGATCCTGGGCGTCCATATTATTGGGCCGGAAGCCTACGAGCTGATCTCGGAAGCGGTAACGGCCATGGAAGCCGAAGCGACGGTCGAGACCATGATGAACACCATTCACGCCCATCCGACGCTGTACGAAGCCATGGGCGAAGCCTTCAACAATGTGTACGGCCTCACCATCAATGCGTGAGATGCGCGTCTGCGAGTTTCGAGATCTGGGGCGCGCCAGTTACGCGGAGGCGCTCGCCATTCAGAAAGACCTGGTGGAGCAACGCAAGCGGGGGCTGATCCCCGACCAGCTTCTGATCGTGGAGCATCCGCATGTGATCACGCTAGGGCGCAATGGCCACAGAGAGAATCTGCTGGCGAGCGAAGAAGTGCTCGGTCGCGCGGGGATCGAGTTTCATGCCAGCGATCGCGGCGGCGATATCACGTATCATGGCCCTGGTCAGATTGTCGGCTACCCGATCCTCGATTTGAGAGAATGGAAGCGTGACGTAGTCGCTTATGTTCGGGCCGTCGAGTTAGTGATCATCGACGCGCTGGCCGAGTTTGGCATTCAGGCGGGACGGCTGGAGGGCTGCACAGGCGTGTGGGTGAATGGCAGGAAAGTGGCCGCGATCGGCGTTCATATCAGCCGCTGGGTCACCTCCCACGGCTTTGCTCTAAACCATACGACGGATTTGAAGTATTTCCAATACATCGTGCCGTGCGGAATTACCAAACCGGTTACGTCCATGGAGGAGCTGGGGTCTTATGCACGCCGCGACGAGGTGGTCGCCGCGCTGACGCACCAGTTCTCTAGACATTTCCAGTTCGAACTACTGAGCCATGACCGCGAGGGAGTGGTTCCAACATTGACGGAGACAATTTCATGACTGATGTCGTAATGCCCCAAATGGGCGAAAGTATCGTCGAAGGCACGCTGACCAAGTGGCTTAAAAAGGCGGGGGAGCACGTAGAGCGCGACGAACCGTTGTTCGAGATTTCAACCGACAAGGTGGACACCGAGATTCCGTCGCCTGCGGCCGGTGTGTTGAAAGAAGTGCTGGTGGAAGAGGGCAAGACGGTCGCGATCAGCACCGTGGTCGGCCGGATCGAGGAAGGGGCCGGAAACGGCGCGTCCGCTCCAGCGTCGGCGGCTGCCAAACAAGCGCCCACAGCTGCAGCACCGGCACCCGCTGGGGCTCCAACTCCCAAAGCCGCCGAACCCAACGCCGAGCCGGACGCGCAGCCGGAGCCTCCATTAGCCGCCGAGCCCCCTAGCCAAACCCCTAGTCAACCCCCGGCGGCAGCCGCACAAGCGGATGGGGACTCGCAAGCGGGAGCCCTTTCGCCACTGGTCCGCAAGATGGCGCGCGAGTACGGAATCGATCTGCGCCAGGTGAAAGGCACCGGTGGAGGCGGCCGCGTCACGAAACAGGATCTGGAAGCTTATATGTCAGCGCAGGGAGCGCGCACGATGGCGCAAGCTGGCGCCCCGGCTCCGCCTGCACCTGCGCAATCTCCGTCACCTGCACCGGTAGCAGCGGCTCCAGCTCGTCCCGCTGCGCCTGCACCCGCCACACCGTCACCAACTGCGCCGATGCCTAGAGCGGAAGCGCCGCGCGCCCGCGTCGAGCCGATGAGCACGATGCGCACCAAGATCGCCGAGCACATGATCCTGAGCAAACGCACCTCGGCACACGTCACCACGGTACACAAGACCGATATGACCAAGATCGCCAAGATGCGTGAGCGCCACAAAGCGGAATTCCAACAGCGCTACGGGTATTCGCTCACTTACCTGCCGTTCGTGATCGCGGCGGCGGTGGAGGCGATTCGGGCTTATCCCGTCGTCAACGCGTCCATCGAAGGGAACAACATCATCTATCACAACGAAATCAATATCGGGATCGCGGTGGCGCTGGAAAACGGCTTGATCGTGCCCGTAATCCGCAACGCTGACGAGAAGAACGTAACCGGATTACAGCGCGCCATTGTCGATCTTTCCACGCGCGCCCGCTCGCGGCAGTTGAAGCCCGATGAAGTGCAGGGGGGGACGTTTTCTATTACTAACTTCGGCAGCTTCGGGAGCGTTTTTGCGACGCCCATCATCAACCAGCCGCAGGTGGCGATTCTGGGCGTAGGTTCGGTTGAAAAGATTCCGGTGGTTGTGGACGACGCGATCGCGATTCGCTCGGTGGCTTATCTCGCGCTTACCTTCGATCATCGGCTGATTGATGGCTCGGTGGCCGATCAATATACCGGCAAGGTCAAATCGATCCTCGAGAACTGGTCGGAAGAGGTTCTGTGATCGAGAAAGACTTTCTCAGAATATCGGCCGAAAAGCTGCGCCGGTCGGGAAGCCGCATTGAAGATTGCGTTGGCCGGCTCAACCACGAGCAGATCTGGACGCGCAATGCGGACAACTTGAACTCAGTCGGCAACCTGGTTTTGCATCTGTGCGGGAATGTTCGCCAATGGATCGGTTTCGGAATCGGCGAGTTGGCCGACCAGCGGGATCGTGACGGCGAGTTTGCCGCGCGCGGGGGCCTGGAACCGGCGGAGTTGATCGAGCGCGCCCGCCAGACTGTTTCTGATGCAATCGGCATCGTTGGAAATTTCGACGGGGCACGTCTACTTGAGAAAGTGACGATCCAGAATCACGAAGTCACAAAGATGGAAGCAATCTATCAAGTGGTCGAGCATTTCGCGCAGCACACCGGCCAGATCATGTTCATCACCAAGATGTTCACCGGCGATGATTTGGGCTACTTCAAACACTTGAATCCAGGAGCTGCGGCGCACGTTCCTTAAGTTGCACTCCTGAAAGTTTCAAGCGCCTCGATTCGTTCATCAAGAAAAGTAATTTGTGCGCTGCCAGACCGTAGCCGAGGCCTTCGGCGCGGATGTTGGAGATGCAGTTTCGGTCGGCATCGGTACAGCCGGCCCGCGGCTGCCAGGTTAGATAAATGCCGAGGCTATCGGGCGAGCTTAGCCCCGGACGTTCGCCAATCAGCACGACCGCGAGTTTCGAACCCAACAACTCGCCTATTTCGTCGCCAATTCCCACGCGGCCCTGCTCGACGATCGCGACCGGCGCGATGTTCCAGTCCAGCTTGGCGAGAACCAGTTCGAGCAGCGGTGCGGCATGGCGGTGCACGGCCAACGCGGAAAGCCCGTCGGCGATCACGAATGCAGCATCGTACTCAGATTTCAGAGGCGCCAACTGCTCCCTCGATTCGGCGTTCAAGCGCCGGCCAAGGTCGGGTCGATGAAGATATGTAATACGATCGTTGGCCTCGCTCGCGAGCATCACGCAGGGGATGTTCTTCTGCTTGAGTTCGAGGATTAGAGAAGTCACATCCAGCGGCAAGTGGACCGCGTCGCGCGCTTTGGCGTGCGCGAGCTGGAAATCGAGCAGCTCTGAAGTCGGGAGGCTGTGACCGGTGCGGCCGAGGTCGACGCGGGCGGGAGTGAACTCGCGAAGAGACTTCATGAATCGAGAAAGCCAGCGCAGGCAGGAACGCCTTTGGCACACCAAGCTTCGAACTCAGGCGCTGCCCGTAGTCCGAAGATGTTGCGTAGATAAAGCGCATCGTGAAACGAAGTGCTCTGATAATTGAGCATGATGTCATCGGCGCCCGGAACGCCCATGATGTAGTTAACCCCAGCCGCTCCCAACAAGGTCAGCAGCGTATCCATGTCATCCTGATCCACCTCGGCGTGATTGGTGTAGCAGATGTCGCAGCCCATGGGCAGGCCCAGCAGCTTCCCACAGAAATGGTCTTCCAAACCGGCGCGCACAATCTGTTTGCCATCGTAGAGATATTCCGGACCGATGAAACCAACTACTGAATTCACCAGCATTGGCTGAAAGTGACGGGCCATGGCGTAGGCTCGACACTCGCATGTCTGCTGGTCGACACCGTGATGAGCATTAGCCGAGAGCGCGCTGCCCTGCCCGGTCTCGAAATACATGACGTTATGGCCCACAGTGCCGCGTTTCAGTTCGAGCGCCTGATCGCGCGCTTCTTCGAGCATCGCTATGTTGATGCCGAAGGCGGTATTGGCTGCTTGAGTACCGGCGATGGATTGAAAGACCAGATCGACCGGAGCGCCGCGGCGCATCGCTTCCATCTGGGTAGTCACGTGGGCGAGCACGCAGCTCTGGGCAGGAATCTGATACGACTCGCGCAGACGATCAAGCATCCGGAGCAGAGTTTCGACCGTTTGAAGATTATCGGAAACGGGATTGATGCCGATCACGGCGTCGCCGCTGCCGTAAGTCAGCCCGTCGATGATGCTAGCCGCGATACCTTTCGGATCATCAGTGGGATGATTGGGCTGCAACCGCGTAGAAAGCCGCCCCGGCAAGCCAATCGTGTTCCGAAAGCGGGTGATAACGCGGATCTTAGCCGCCACGGAAACCAGATCCTGAAGGCGCATGATTTTGGAAACCGCCGCAGCCATCTCGGGGGTGAGACCCGGCGCAAGCGCTTCGAGAACGTCGCCGGTAGCCTGATCGCTGAGCAGCCAGTCGCGAAAATCGCCGACGGTGAGATGCGAGACTGGTGCAAAGGCGGCTGAGTTATGCTCGTCGAAGATGAGGCGCGATACTTCGTCCGATTCATATGGGATGAGCGGCTCGGCGAGGAAAGTTGCCAATGGCAACTCTGCCAGCGTCATCTGCGCGGCCACGCGCTCCTCGGCGCTCAAGGCCGAAAGACCCGCCAGATCGTCACCGGAGCGCGCGGGCGTGGCCTTCGCGAGCAATGTCTTCAAATCGCCGAACCGGTAAGCGACGCTCCCGACTGTATGCGAGTATCCGCTCACACACGCGCCCCTTGTTCGATCCGTTGCTGCTGGGCCAGCGCAAATTCCTCTTCGGGCGAAAGAATGAGGCGTCGGTGGGCATAGAAAGCGAAATACGCGATGCCGCAGACAAACCAGATGGCCGCGCCGATCACGCCGAGATTATAGTCGCGATTGAGAAATAGACTAACCAGCGTTGCGGCAGCTATGACCATCGCAATCACGGCGCCGGTTATGCCGACCGGGCTTACATACGGTCTGGACATCCGTGGAAATTTTCGGCGCAGCAAAATAAACGAAAGCATTTGCAAGATATACGCCAACACTGCGCCGAAGACGGCCATGTTGAGCAGTACCGCGCCCACCGGGCTGTTCTGGCCGGCAAGCTGAATGGTGAGTGCGGCGGCGAAACCAAGCGCGGACCCCGCGATCAAAGCCCGATGCGGTGTCTTGCGTCGCCCATGCGTCACCGAAAGCCAGCTCGGAAAATAGCCGGCGCGCGACAATGAAAATATCTGGCGGCCGTAAGCATAGATGATGGTGTGAAAACTGGCGAGCAGGCCGGTGCACGCAAACAGCGCCAAGAGCCTCGCGCGCATCCCCTGACCGAAGATGGCGCGGAAGCCGAGGAACAGAGGTTCGGTGGAGGCCGTGATCTTGCTCGAGCCGGGCGGGATCCCAGCGTTGAGGATTACGGTCAGGAACGAGCAGAGGATCAGCGTCACCAGACCGAGCAGTATGCCCTTGGGCATGTCGCGCGCCGGGTCATGTGCTTCCTCGGCGGCGAGCGGCAATTGTTCGATGCCCAGATAGACCCAAAGCGCGAACGGTAGAGCTGTGAGAATCCCGGACCAGCCTTTAGGAAGCCACGGCCCACCTTCCAGCGCCCAACGATTGAGGCTGAAGAGCGGCGCTGCGCCGATGTAAAAAACAACCAGGATCGCGAGAGCGCAGAGGGTGATGATGATGGACACGCGGAAAGACATTTCGACGCCACCGACATTGAAAGCCACGAAGATGGCATAACAAGCCAGCCACCACAGCGGCGCATAGACAGCCGGGGTTCCGAAGATCGCCCCTAGATATCCCCCGACACCGACGACAATAACGGCCGGGGTAAGGATGTACTCCATGTTCTCGGCCAGCCCCGTGATGTAGCCGCCCCAAGGACCCATGGCCGTGCGGGCGAATGAATATGCTCCGCCGGTGTGCGGAAGAGCTGGGGACATTTCCGCGATGCTGAAGCAAAGTCCGATGTAAAGCAGAGTCATGATCGCCAGGGCTCCAAGCATGCCGCCGAAGCCGCTGGCAAGTCCAAAGTTCCAACCGAAGAAGTCGCCCGAGATCACCGCGCCCACGCCTAGCGCCCAGAGATGGAAGACGCGAGCATGCCGCCGGAGCCTGCGTTTTTCCAAATATCCGGCGTCAGGCGTGGTGTAAACGACGTTGTCCACTGCACACGTTGTAGCACATAGCGCGATGTTTTCCTGCTCAAATTTAGTTCGATGTCTTACCATTTCTAAATTCGGTGTAACCGTTAGGTCACTTGCTTTCACTTGCGAACGTCCGGCACAATAGGACACTTAATCTAGTTTTGTTTCAGTGTACTCGCGTCGACCGACGCACGGCAGTGGTCGGTCCGCCTGGGTTAGCTGATGTCCCATTGATCGGAGGTGATGTGGGCTTGGCGCAAGCCAAGCTAATTGAAGAATAAGAAAGAACACGTTACAAATATGAGCCGAGTGCATGACGCCTTACGCCGACTCGAGCATCCAGAGGCGATCGCTCTCTCGACCGCTGGCCTCAATTCAGAGCACTGGCTGCTGACTTTCGTGGAAGAGTTATTGGCGCAGTTGCGGGCTTCCGGCGAGCTCCACTTTGAAAACGTTCAGGGATTACTGCAGCAGCACGAGCAGGTCTTTCTCAAAGATCTGGAGACGGCTCGAAGGATGTACCGTACCTACCCCCGCTTGTTTCAACCAGAGAGGCAAAGTGACCAATCCAAGGTCGCCCAGGCATAAGACAGGCATAAGAAAAGCTGAATAAGTGCGCGGGCCAGAAACCGGGAAGAAACCAAGGCACTTGATCGTCTACTAGAGTAGTGGTTTCGGCATGGTGTTGGACGCAAACGACCGGGAAGTAATCGAGGCTTGCCAACGCGGCGACTGGGACGCGTTTCGACTGCTGTTCGAAGCCCACCAGGACCGGGTTTATTCGATCGCGCTGCGCTACTGCGGCGATGAATCGGCGGCGATGGACATCGCCCAGGAAACTTTTCTTAAGTTGTTCTCATCGATCCGCGATTTTCGGGGCGCCGCGAGTTTCGAGTCGTACCTGTATCGGATAGTGGTGAACCGCTGCCTGGATCACCAGCGGCATGGCCGGCGGCATATGCCGTTCTTCGATGGACTTCTGGATGTGATTAGAGCTCCTTCCGAGAGTGCCCTGGAGGGATTGCTGCACGCGGAAATGGCGAAGGATGTTCAGAATATCGTCGGTATGCTGCCTCCCGAGCAGCGGATTGTGGTGGTGTTGAGATACACCGAAGGGCTGGCGTACGAGGAGATCGCGGAAGTTTTGGGATGTTCGCCCGGCACCGTGGCATCTAGGCTGAATCGGGCGCACCGAGCGTTGGAGAGGCGATTGGCTCATTTTCGAGTGCGAGGAGGTAGGCGTGTATAAGCCGGAGATCGATGAAGTTTTGAAAACGCATTTGGGCCGGGTGGCGGCGCCGGAGGAGTTGTGGGAGAGGATTGAGGATTCGCAGGTGCGGGCGCGAGTTCCAATACGGCATGCAAGAGTGCCTGCACCACGAGCAAGAGTGGGTGCGTTACTGGTTCTCGCGACCCTGCTCGTCTTCGCGCTGGTGATTCATAAGTACAATATGACACCTCGGGTTTCGAAGGCGGCGCACACCCCGGAGGCGCTGAATGCCGCGTGTGTTCTGTGCCACGCGGGCGGATGAACGTATATGTTATTGATTTGCAATGAGATGCGAAGCGCAAATCGGCATGGTCCCGCGATTGCTATGGCGGTATACTGGAGATTCAGGAGCAAAGCATGAATACCTACGTGAAGTTTGGGGCCATCGTGGTTGCCGTGATTGGTGTCCTGGCGTGGTTGGCCGTCGGAGGCACGAACGAAAGCAAGAGTTACTTCAAGACGATCTCCGAGCTTAAACAAATGGGCGATCAGGCGCAGGTCAAGCGGGTTCGCGTGGATGGCTTTGTCCAAGCCGGATCGATTGTGCGCAGCGGCTCCGAAGTATCTTTTGTGATCCATCAGGATCCCAACAAGAGGCAGCAGGACAATATGACGCTCAAAATTGTGTACCGGGGGATCGATCCGCTGCCGGATACTTTTAAAGATGATGCGCAGGCCCTGGCTGACGGAAAGCTGGGCGCCGATGGAGTATTCCAAGCCAGCAAGATCCAGGCCAAGTGCGCGTCGAAGTATGAAGCCAAGCCGCAGTTGAAGAAGGACTCCAGTCAAGCCGGCATATAGCAATCAGCAGGACAGGCGAAAGCGCCTGAATCATTTCAGAGGAACTACGCTCGAATGGAAAATATAGGCGCTCTCTCGATACTGCTGGCCTTCTGTTTCGCCATATACGCCGTCATCGGCTCGGTGGCCGGCAAGGTCAAGAAGAATGCGTTCCTGGTAGTGAGTGCGGAGCGCGCGGTTTACTCGGTTTGGATTCTGCTTAGCATCGCTTCCGGGCTCCTGATTTATTCCCTGATCGTCGGAGACTTCCGGTTGGGCTATGTCGCGGCGCATACCGACCAGTCCATGTCAAACATCTACAAGTTCACCGCTTGGTGGGGCGGCCAAGAAGGATCGTTGTTGCTGTGGGCATGGATTCTGGCTACTTACTCCGCGGTTGTCGTCTTCATGAATCGCCGGAAGTTTCGCGACATGATGCCGTGGGTCACCGCGGTTCTGATGGCCACCGAGACTTTCTTCCTGATCCTGATCTCTTTCGTGCTGAGCCCATTTTCGGTGTTGATCGCCGGCCGCGGCAATGTCGTCGAGGGCATGGGTCGAGGCTTGAACCCGCTGCTGCAGTACTGGACGATGGTGATCCATCCTCCGATGTTGTATTTGGGTTACGTCGGATTCACGGTGCCGTTCGCATTCGCGATGGGATCGCTGATCACCAAGCAGCCCGGCGAATCGTGGATTCACACCACTCGGCGCTGGACAATCGTGACCTGGCTGTTCCAAAGCACCGGAATCCTGCTGGGACAAGGCTGGGCGTACGCGGTGCTCGGTTGGGGCGGATATTGGGCGTGGGATCCGGTAGAGAATGCATCGCTACTTCCCTGGATCACCGCGACCGCATTTCTCCATTCGGTGATGATGCAGGAAAAGAAGGGAATGATGAAGGTCTGGAACATGGTTCTGATTTCCGCGACCTTCTTCTTGTGCATCTTCGGAACGTTCCTGACGCGCTCGGGCGTAGTGAGCTCGGTGCACGCTTTCGCGCAGTCATCTATCGGAACTTATTTCGTGACATTTCTGGCGATTGGGTTGGCGGCGACAATCTATCTGATTCTGGACCGGCTGCCCTATTTGAAGAGTGAAGCGCGCCTCGAAAGCGTGGTTTCGCGCGAGTCGAGCTTCATGTTCAATAACCTGATTCTACTGGCCAGCTGCTTCGCGGTGCTGTGGGGCACGTTGTTCCCGGTGATCTCGGAAGCGGTGACTGGCGAAAAGATCAGCGTGGACGCTCCGTTTTTCAATCGCATTAACATTCCTATCGCCTTCGGCCTAATGCTGCTGACGGGCATTGGTCCGCTAATCGCATGGCGTAGAAGCTCGATGGAGAGCCTGCGTCGCGCGTTCTTCTGGCCGTCCATCGCCGGAGTGGCGTTGATGGTAGTGCTGGCTCTCTTTGGCGTGTACGAGCATCCTTATGCTCTGGTGTCGTTCGGTCTGTGTATGTTCGTCACGACGACCATCTTTTCCGAGTTCTGGAAGGGTGCGTCAGCGATTCGCGCCAAGAGCGGCACCGGCTTAATTCCAGCCGCAGTGGAACTGACTCATCGCAACACACGGCGCTACGGCGGGTACCTGGTGCACATGGGCATCGTGTTCATGTTTATCGGCTACACGGGCGCGGCGTTCAACAAGGATGTCACCAAGGAAGTCGCTCCGGGGCAAAGCTTCGAGGTAGGGCCCTATACAGTCCGGGTCGCCGATGTGCAGGCGAGCGAGAACGAAAATTATGCATCGCAGAAGCTGATCTCGGAAATTTCCCGCGGAGGGAAATCGCTGGGCACGCTGGAGCCGGAGCACCGCTTTTACAAGTCGAGCCAGCAGCCGACTTCCGAGGTCGCCATCCGGCGCCGCTTGAACGAGGACCTGTACATAAACTTCGCGGGCCCGTCCATGGATAGCAAGCGCGCCGTGGTGCAGGCCTATGTGTTCCCCCTGGTGTCCTGGATCTGGATTGGGTTCTGGGTGCTGGCGATAGGAACACTGGTGTGCCTGATCCCCAGCAAGATCCGGTTGTCCTATGCTCGCACGCAGGTGGTTGGAGTATCACAAAAACATGCGACGGTTGAGAAATAGCCTAATTTTACTGGTGTTCGCCGCTGCCGCGGCCTTTGCGCAAAGCGCTGAGGAAATGGAGAGCCCAGCCTGCAACCGGGTGGCTGGAAAATTGCTTTGTCCATGTGGCTGTAAGACGAACATGGCCTGCCGAATGGATCCTTATCCTTGCCGCACTTGCTATGACAACAAGAAAAAGATTCTCAAGATGCAGGCAGCGGGGATGTCCGACCAGGCGATTCTGGATCGGTTCGCGAAGGAGATGGGCAAGGATGTAATAGCGGTTCAGCCCGGCATGATCGGATCGCTGTCGTTTTACACCGCCGCGGGCCTCGGACTAATTCTCGTAGTGTTCGTGATCCGGAAATACAGTCGTAAGAATGCGGCTGCCGGTGCTTTTCCTCTTGATGATCCGGAATTCAACCGCTACCACGACCAGATCGAGAAGGAAGTGGAAAAGCTCGATTGATGGTGTTCGCTGTCGCGGTTCTTCTTGCCCTTGGGTCGATCGCTTTCACGTTGATCGTACGCGGCAAAGATGTTCCCGAGACTCCGGCGATCTCACCCACCGCGCACCTGGAGCAACGCAAAGCGCAGATCTACGAGAACCTGCGCGACCTGCAGTTTGAGTATCGCCTGGGGAAGCTCTCAGATTCCGATTATCAGAAGACCAAGGTCGATTTGCAGAAAGAGTTGGCGAAGGTTCTGGCGGAGATCGATACGGTGCAGCCCGCACAAGCGAAGGCCGCCGCGGCTCCAACCGCGAAGGCGTCAATTGAACAGACCGCACAGGTCTCCGATACCTGTCCTCACTGTGGTGCGAAGTTCCCCTTGCCATTGAAATTCTGCGGAGCATGCGGAAAGGCGATGGCGTGATCAATCGCATTGGATGCGCCCTGCTCTTCGTGCTCCCCGCACTGGCCGCGGTAGACGGGGTCGTGATCAACTCCACCACTGGGAAGCCGCAGCCGAACGCCATCATCACGCTGGTGCGGCCGAGCCAGGCCGGGATGCAGGCGCTGGGCAGCACCAAGACCGACGCGGAAGGCAAGTTTCGCTTCGATAAGGAACTGCAGGGTCCGACGCTGCTGCAGGCGCTGCATGCGGGTGTGCTGTACAACAAGATGATCGTTCCCGGCACGCCTACCAGCGGTTTGCAGGTACAGGTCTTCGATTCCACCGACAAACCAGTCGCCAAGGTGAGCCAGCATTTCATCGTGCTGCAGCCGGGAGCGAGCGAGATGGCGGTGAGCGAAGGCATCTTGTATCAGGGCGACCCGAGCGTCACTTATAACGACCCGGCCAACGGGAGCTTTCGATTTTACCTGCCTCCTGAGGCTAAAGGCCAAGTCAGCGTGACCATCAACGCGCCGGGCGGAATGCCGATCCAGCGGCCGGCTGAAAAGACCACGGAGGCAAATGTCTACAAGGTCGATTATCCGATCAAGCCGGGCGAGACTCGTTTCGATCTGAACTACGTCGTCCCGTTGACGAGTCCGCTGATTTTTTCGGGCAAGATTCTGCATACGGAAGGCGCGTCCGATCTGGTGGCGCCGAACGGCGTCACGCTGAAGGGCGACGACATCGAGCTTGCCGGACAGGAGCCCAAGACGCAGGCCAGCATCTACCAGATCAAAGGCGCCAGCTACAAGGTCGAGGTGGAGGGTACCGGATCGTTGCAGCAGCCGGGCGCGGCGTCGCCCGATGAGGACAATGGCATGCCGACCATTCAAGAGGTGAAGCCGCGAATTTACGACCGGTTGTATTGGATCTTAGGCATGGCGTTCGGGATTCTAGGCCTGGGATCAGTTCTTCTGTATCGAAGTTCGACGAGCAGTTCTAAAGGAACATGAGCGCCGTCGCGATTGAGGGCGTCTGGAAATTTTTTGGCGATTACCCCGCACTACGCGACATTAGTTTCACAGTAGACGGCGGTGCGTGTCTGGCGCTGCTGGGCCGCAATGGCGCCGGCAAAACGACGCTGCTGCGAATTCTGGCTGGGTTATCCAAAGCCGCCCGAGGAAGCGTCACCATCTTGGGAAAAGATGCTCGGGCGGAGATCACGCGTCAGAAGATCGGCGTCCTGGGGCACGGCATCGGCGTGTACGAAGAGCTCTCCGCTTTCGAGAACTTGCGGCTCTTCGCCCGCCTGTACGGAATCGCCGATCCGAACAAGACTGCGAGGGAGTGGCTGGAACGCACCGGTCTCGACCGGGTGCGCGACGGGCTGGTCCGCGAATTTTCGCGCGGCATGCGGCAGCGGCTGGCCGTGGCCCGGGCCTTCCTGCACAATCCGTCGCTGCTATTGCTGGACGAACCTTTCACCGCGCTGGACGATCGTGCCATTAAAGTGCTGCAGGAACTGCTTAAGTCGGCGCTTCAGCAGGGACACACCGTCATCTTGTCAACCCACCAATTGCGCGAGGCGCTGGAGTTGGCCACCGATGTCGCCCTCATCAATCGCGGCAAGTTGGCTTTCCGCGGGGAGCGGACCCGCGAAATGGCGGAAGATCCAGGCTGGCTGTATCGTAACTACGGAGAAGCATGAACTTTTTCCGCCAGGCGTGGGCGGTGGCCGCTAAAGATCTTCGTTCCGAAGTCCGCAGCAAGGAGACCGTGAACGCGTCCCTGTCGTTCGCGCTCGTGATCCTGCTGTTGTTCAGCTTCGCCTTTGACCCCGGGTCCGACCAGGTCCGCGAGATCGCCGGCGGCCTGCTGTGGCTGGTGTTCGCGTTCGCCGGTACGTTGATTCTGAATCGCAGCTTTGCGCGGGAACTGGTGAATGATTGCCTGGATGCTCTTATTGCGTCTCCGGCCAGCGGGGCGCAGATCTTCTTTGGCAAGTGCGTGGCCAACTACGTGCTGCTGGTCATCGTGGAATGTATCTGCCTGCCGATTTTCGCCATTTTCTATAATGTTCGCTGGCCGCGGCAACTGGCCGTTTTGTTTCTGGTCATGCTGCTGGGAACCTGGGGCATCACCGTAATCGGGACGCTGTTCAGCGCTATGACGGTCAATCTGCGGTTGCGCGAGCTGATGCTGCCCACCCTGATCTATCCCATGCTGATTCCGGCGCTAATGGGCGCGATTCAGTTGAGCACTGTGCTCATTGCAGGCGAACCCGTGGGAGCGGAAAACCAGATCTGGTTCCGTCTCCTGGTTGCTTTTGACGTGATATTTACTATTCTGGCTTTAGCATTGGTTGAAATCGTATTAGTGGGGTAAGAATATGCGCGTGAAAATAATCTTGGCGCTGTCGGCGCTCTCCGGCTTGATCCTGGCCTGGAATCTGCACACCATGTTCCTGCAGGTTCCGGACGAGTTGAACCAGGGTGCGGCCTTCCGCATCATTTATTTCCATGTGCCCTCGGCGCTGACGTCCTTCACCGGGTTTTACATCGGGATGTTCGCGGGCGTTGGCTACCTGATGAAAAAAGACCTCCGGTTCGATGCGTTCGCCGCAGCCGTTAACGAAGTCTCGCTGGCTTTTGCCACGATTACGCTGATCACCGGCAGCATATGGGGGCGCATCATATGGGGAATCTGGTGGACCTGGGACCCGCGCATCACTTCTTACTTCGTGTGCTGGCTGCTGTACGTTGGGTACTTCATGCTGCGGCGGGCGATTGACGATCCGACGACACGAGCCCGGCTGGGTGCGGTGCTTTCGATCTTCGCGGCGATTGACATCGTTATTGTGTGGAAATCGATCGAGTGGTGGCGCACGCAGCATCCCGGTCCGGTGCTGGAGATCCGAGGCGGGGGTGGCATGGCGCCCGGAATGGAAGCGCCGCTGTGGTGGAACCTTCTGGCTTTACTGTTGCTCGCGAGCGCTCTGGTGATTATCCGCATGCGCCAAGAGTCGATGCAGCGCGAGATCGATTCGCTGCGCCGCTACGCGCACGCTTTCTGAGGAAGCCATGCCTACATCCAACTACACATTCATGTTCTATGGCTTCCTGGCCGCCTGGCTGGTGGTGATTATCTACGTCATCTCGATCGCGCTGCGGGAGCGGAAATTAAGGCAGGAGCTGGATCGCGTGAAGCGCATGGTGGAGGAGCGCGAGCAGGAGACCAAGAAGTAGAAGACAGGAGACAGGAGCCAGAAAGGCGGAAAGCGGTTCCAAAGCGGGTTCCGGCGGCTTTATGCTATTCTAGTTAGCGTACAAAAAGATTAAGACAAGACGAGGAGTATCGATTCGAGAATGGCACTGGCGACTGATTCGAAGACACAGACGATTACGAAGTTTCGAGTCCACAACACCGATACCGGGTCGCCAGAAGTACAGGTAGC
>DATMMD010000060.1:0-28534 GCA_035569875.1 Bryobacteraceae bacterium | reverse complement strand
GCGATGTTCACCCTTGATCAGAATGTCGTAGGTGTCCTTGTAGGTTGCCTCAGCCGTATTGCCATACATGCGAACCTTGAGTTCAGAGAGTTTCTCACTGTTTGTCTTAATGTCCTTTGTGTCGGCCATTAGTTTCAGAAGTCCGGCTTTGGTGTAATAGGTTCCATCGCTATCGCCCCGGGTCCAATCCTTGGCCAGAACTCTCTGGTAAAAGCCTGCGTCGCCTGCCAAATAGGCTTTGACGGCATCATTTTCCAAATTAGAGATGGTCGTTACAATGTCAGTTTGGTCCATGGTTTGCGCTAGGGTCACACTCAGCCTTGCGAACAGGGCGATACCAAGAAGTGAAATCCACAACGCGGAATTTTTTGCGTTCATATTGCCTCCCTTTCTCTCACCATTACAGTGGCTCAGTCAACTATTAACTAGTCATGTAATGAGATGAGCCAAATCGCCTTTGGATGCAAACTTTCTTGAGTTACCGGGAGCGGGGTCCGGGAACGTACGTCGTCGCAGGTTGTTCGCCTCGCGCGAGTTCCAACAAACGGATCAGTTCTTCGATCTCGGATTCATCCAGCCGATACAACGCCTGTTTTACCTTGTTCCTAACGGGGGCGTCGAGTTCTTGCAAGAGATCGAGCCCGGGCTTTGTAATGTAACAAAGAACCTGCCGGCGGTTATCGGCAGGGCGTTCCCGGCGCACTAGCTTCTTGCCTTCCAGGCGATCCAACAAGCGTGTTATACCCGGTGCCTGTTCGATCATCCTTTCCGCGATATCCAGGGTCGGAAGCCCCCCCAGACCTGCGCCTCGCAGGATACGCAGGACGTTGAATTGCTGCGAAGTGATGCCATGCTGATCGAACATCGGTGCACAAAAACGGTCCAAATAATTGGCGGTGCGGAGGACGTTTACCACTGCGTCTTGCTGGCGCGAATGCACGAGGTGCTTCTGTTTTGCTTCGCCGTCCAATTTTGCTTTCACTTGGGCCACTGCCATAACTATACATATCAATAGTTGTCCTGTCAAGTGTAGTCGAAACGTTGCTGGCGTAGCTCGGCCAATCCCACGCCTCCGTGGAAACTCCGGTCATTCCAGAAGAAGAGTGGCGCAGGCGCGAGAACACTCTGGCCGCACTACGCCAGGCCGGATTTCGGATCTCCGGCAAGGGAGGAGCCGGGAGCTTCTTGGCATTCACCCAAGGCACACTGACGTCTCGTTCGAGAGCACTCGGCATCGACAAAACGAAAATTGCTGAGAAAAGTTCGGTCTTCGCTGGTTAAAGTACCAGGCGCATGCTGATACTAACTGGGTCCCACGTTGCGGTCTACTAACGGGTCACAAACCCGTTTATGGAACACAGAAAGCATAGAAAAATAAGCACATGTGTGAGCAAAGTGTGATCGAACTGCTTGTAAGCCAATGAAAACATGGTAGCGCTAACGGGAATCGAACCCGTATTTAAGCCTTGAGAGGGCTCCGTCCTAACCGTTAGACGATAGCGCCAACCGGGCACTCTCATTGTATCAGGCAACCCAACTTTGGAACACTCTCCTCCCGCACTTGCTAAACTGAAAATTCACTCATTCCCCGCTCCCGGCTTCGCGGAGCTAACGGAAGGTACCGATTCAAATGATTTCATCGACACAGTTACGCCCCGGCATGGTCATCAAGTTCAATAACGAACTCTATACCATCTTCAAGATGGAACACCGCACTCCGGGCAACCTGCGCGGTTTTGTCCAGGTTAAAATGCGCAGCATCCGCAGCGGTTCAATGACCGAACATCGATTCTCATCGGAAGACCGCGTTGAACGCGCCGCGCTTGAAGAACATGAAATGGAATACCTGTACGATGACGGCGAGTATTACTATTTCATGAACACCGAGAATTTCGAGCAGATGCACCTCACCAAAGAACTCCTCGGCGACAGCGTCGAATATCTGGTCTCTCAGCTCAAGGTTAACATCGAGTTTTACGAAGGCAAACCCATCAGCGTCGAACTCCCTCCCACGGTGGATCTCAAGGTCATCGAAACCGAGCCCGGGATGAAGGGCGCCAGCGTCTCTAACGTCACCAAGGCCGCCAAACTCGAAACCGGACTCGTGGTCCAAGTTCCGCCCTTCATCAATGAAGGCGAGAAGATCCGCGTCAGTACCAGCGAAGGCACCTATCAGGAACGCGCCTGAGACCGAGCTCTCCTGAAGACCATCCATTCCGCTCAGAGAAAACCGTAGTTATGGAATCGTTCGGCTGGCACTAGAACGACGAGGCCTGCTACTGATCCGTCCAAAATCCGGACCCGAAACACTTTTAACATTTGCTCCTTGCGCTGTGGGCTGAGCAAGAAGCCCGAACGAACATGAGAGCCATCGAAGTAGAATTCCTTCTCAATGCGAACTCGAGTACCGCTTCCAAGCGCCAGAATCCTTCTACTTGTCTGTTTTCCAGCCTTATCCAGCTTTACTCGATCGTGTTGCGGAATGTACTGGAGAATTTGAAAAGCATCCTCGTCTTTGGCGGCGTAGATTGGGCCGCCATCGTCGGAGTAAAGCGCCCCCTCGAAAGACTCATACCAGAGAAACCCCTCGATGAAACAAAAAGGTACTAAGAGAACGCTGGTTAGCGCCAAGAACCCTTTCATAGGCGTCATGTATGCTATCGATTTTCTCACCGTCTCAGTTCGAGCGGGCGTAAGTGGCACAAACCGCCGGTAGTCTCGCCACCCGTCTGGGGTAGCGCCTCCGCCCCGCAGTGCGACAATGAAAATATCAATGGTGATCGACGGCATCTACTATGCGCTCGCCCTCACGGCCGGCGGCGCCGCCGTCTGGTATTTGAGCCGCCCCAGCTTCAGCATTCCGCTTTTTCTCCTGGCCGTCTTCTGCCTCTACTTTTTCCGCGATCCTGAACGCATCCCCCCCGAAGGGCCCGTGGCCGTGTCCCCCGCCGACGGCAAAGTGGTCGCCATCCTCACCGATAGCGCCGCTTCCACGCGTATCAGCATTTTCCTGAACATCTTCGACGTGCACGTCAATCGCGCCCCCATCGCCGGCAACATAAGAACCGTCGAATACACCAAGGGCCAATTCCTGGTCGCAAGCCGCGAAATCGCCAGCTCCCAGAACGAGCGCAACACGGTCACCATCGAAGGCAGTGGAACCAGCGTCGGCTTTTCGCAAATCGCCGGCCTCATCGCGCGCCGCATCGTCTTTTATAAAAAGCCGGGCGACCCAGTGGCCAAGGGCGAGCGTGTCGGACTTATCAAATTCGGCTCGCGGGTTGACGTGTTCCTCGGACCGGAGTGGGAGATCGCCGTCAAAATAGGCGAGCATGTCGCGGGAGGATCCACCATCCTCGCCCGGCGGAGGCAGGCCTGATGGCGAAGCTCACGTTCAAAGAGCGGTTCTTCGATCCACGGTCTCCGGCGCGAAAATCCCGCCGCTCCGCCTATGCGCTGCCGACTCTTTTCACCGCCGGCAACATCTTCCTCGGATTCATCGCGATCGTGCGGTCTATCCAAGGAGTCTTGCTTGGCGCCAGCGGGCAGCTCGGCGGCAATCCGGATTTTGAAGTCGCGGCCAAGGCCATTGGAGTCGCAGTCGTGCTGGATGGCCTGGATGGCAGAATCGCGCGCCTCACCAACACCACTAGCGATTTCGGCCGCGAGATGGATTCGCTCGCCGACGTGATCACCTTTGGCATCGCCCCCGCTGTTCTCGCCTACACCTGGGGGGTCCAGTTTGTGATGCCCGGCGGACTGCTGCACGACCATCGCGCCGGCTACTTCTTGGCTTTTCTCTATTTGCTGTGCGGCGCTGCTCGCCTGGCGCGCTTCAACGTGCAGGCCCATCCGGTTCCTAAGAATCCCGGCCGCGCCGACCGCAAGTATTTCGTTGGCCTGCCGATTCCCGCGGCTGCCGGCATGGTCGCTGCCATCGTCTATGCCGCCGATTCCGCCCCGCTCGAATGGTGGATTTATTCCGCGCTGTGGCTCGCGCTTCTAGGTCTTCTGTCGTTTCTTATGGTGAGCACCTGGCGCTACCCCAGCTTCAAAGAAGTGAGCCTGACTGGTCCGCGATCTCCGCTCACCGTCATCCTGTTCGGAGCTCTCATTTACTTGATCTGGAACTACTCGCAGCCCGTGCTGCTGGCACTCGCCTCGCTGTACGTCAGCACCGGCATCTTCATTCGAGCCGGTGGCAGCATCCGCCGCAGATTCCGCCCCCAGCGGCCTTCGCCTCATCCTGAACATCAGACCAGCTAACATGCATTCTCGTCGCGCTACATCGTCGGAAATCAAGCCGCCAAGACCCGCGGTCGCCATTGTCGGCGGCGAATCCTTGCTCGGGAAGGAGGTTCACGAGTTGTTCGATTCGGCCGGGCTTCCCGCCAGCGTCAGCCTGATCGCCTCCGAAGATAGTGGCGACTCCAGCATCATCAGCATCGCGCGCGAAGAGCCCATCGTGATAAGTTCCCTTCGAGTCGCCGATCTTGCCACCGCCAGAATTGTACTGCTGACGGGCTCCCGTGAGTCCAGCCAGAAAGCGTTCGAGCGAGTGCAGGCCGTCAATCCTTCGGCCGTAGTAATCGATCTCAGCGGTAGTCTCGAGGAGCAGCCTACAGCGCAGCTTCGCGCGCCACTCATTGAGCCTCCGGATTATTCGGCGGTTGGACGAATCCAGGTGATCGCGCATCCGGCCGCGATTGCGTTGGCCATGTTCCTCATTCAGCTTCGAAACGCTGGTGCTATTCGCCGATCCGTGGTCAACGTCTTCGAGCCCGCCAGCGAGCGCGGCAAGGCCGGTATCGACGAGCTTCAGAAACAGACCGTCGGGCTGCTTTCATTGAAGCCGCTGGCCAAAGAGGTGTACGACGCGCAGGTGAGCTTCAACCTGCTGTCCCAGTACGGCTCCGATTCGCCGCACTCCCTCGAAGAAATCGAGCTCAAGATCGACCGGCATCTCGCGACGCTGCTGGGCGGCGCGGGCGCTCTCAGCATGCCCTCGCTTCGTCTGATTCAGGCTCCTGTCTTTCATGGCTACAGCATGTCCGTGTGGGTTGAGTTTGAAGACAATCCCGGAAGAGACGCCATCGTGCAGGCTCTCACCTCTCCGAAAATTGATTTGCGAGCCCGCGATGAGGAGCCGCCCACTAATGTCGGGGTCGCGGGCCTCAGCGGGATTACCGTTGGCGCCCTTGCACCCGATCGCAATCATCCGCGCGCGCACTGGCTCTGGATGGCTGCGGACAACTTGCGCATCACCGCTGAAAACGCTTTGGAGGTCGCTCGTGCTTTTCTTAAATAGTGGCGTCCGGCCAATTCTGGGCGCCGCGGCGATTCTCATGTTGACGCTGGGGCTGCCTGCTTGCGGCTACCACACGGCGGGTCAGACCGACTTAGTGCCTAAGACCGTCCACACTATCGCCATCCCAGCCTTCACTAACACCACCACGCGTTATAAGCTTACCGATCACCTTCCGCAGGCCATCGGCCACGAGTTTATCGCGCGCACTAAGTATCAGGTTGTGAACGATCCGGCCCAGGCCGACGCTGTATTGCGCGGATCCGTCATCAACTATGTTGCCTATCCCATCCTGTTCGATCAGAAAAGTGGCCGGGCCAGCGGTCTGCAGGTCAACGTCACCATGACGGTCAGCCTGGTGGAGCGTGCCACCGGCAAAGTTCTTTTCTCGCGCCCCAGCTATGAGATGCATCAGCGCTACGAGATTAGCGTCACTTCCACCAGGGCCTACTTTGAGGAAAGCGACGAGGCGCTCAACCGCCTGAGCCGCGACGTGGCGCGCGACCTCGTCAGTTCCATCCTGGAGAACTTTTGAGTCCCGATCAGTTTCTGGATCGCATCCGTAAAAGCCCGCCTGCGCCCGCTTATTTGTTTCTCGGGCCTGAGGTCTATCAGCGTGGACGTTGCCGCAAGGCATTGCTGGAGCGATCCCTGACTCCGGATGATCGCGAGAATGGATTCACGCAGCTCGATCTCGAGCAGACCAGCATGGCCGCGGTGCTCGACGACGCCCGTTCCCTGTCCTTGTTCGCGCCCAATCGCGTGGTGTGGGTTTCGGGCGCCGAAGCCGTGCTGCCGCGTGGCCGTTCCGCCGCCCAGGAAGAAAACACGGGAGCAGACGAACTGGCGGAGTATCTTCGCAATCCGACCCCCGGCACTGTGCTGGTTTTCGAAGCCAGCCGCTATGATTTCGACGGAGAGGATCGCGCGAAATTGGAGCGTGTCCAGAAATTTTACTCGCGTATTCCAGACGCAGTCGAGTTCCGTCCCTACAGTGTCGAATCAGCTCGCCGCCTCGCGCAGGATCTGGCCAAGGAGGCGGGAGTCCAGATCGGCCTGTCGGAAATTGGACTCCTGGTGGAATCGCTCGCGGGTGACGCCGGACGGATCGCCACCGAGATCGAGAAGCTGCGGCTCTATGCCGGGACCAACCGAAAAGTCACCACTGATGACATCCTGAACCTCGTTCCCAATGCTCAGGCGTCCAACATATTTGCCTTGGTGGCCGCGCTCGGACGAGGCGATCGCAAACGGTCGCTCGATAGCCTGGACACGCTGCTCCGGGAAGGCGAATATCTCCCGCTCGCACTAACCTTCCTGGCGACGCAGTTCCGGCTCGCGATGGTCGCCCAGGAAGCCGGCCTTCGGACCTCGCAGCAGATCCAGGCCTATTTCACCAAGCAGGGGATTCGAATTTGGCGTGACCGCGCCGACCAGATTCACCAGACCGTGAGCGCTTTTCCCAAGGAGAAGCTGGCCCTGGCAATCGAAAAAGTCTATGGCGCCGACCGGGCGTTACGCGACACCCGTCCCGATGATCGCGTGGTGATGGAAGAGTTTGTTTTCAGCCTGACTGGCTGAATAGCTAGGCGATGGCCTGCATCCGCGCCGTGATCCGGCTCTTATAGCGCGCGGCGGTATTTTTCTTGATGACGCCCCACTTGGCGGCGCGGTCGATGAGCGAGAACGTCGCCGGGATCGCAGCCTGTGCGCCTTTGCCGTCTTTCTGCTCGATCAAACGGCGCATGGACCGGATCTGGTGACGCAGCCGCGATTTGCGGAGACGGTTGACAGTCGTCTTCCGCTTAGTCTGCCGCATCCGCTTCAGGGATGAAATAGTGTTCGCCATTCGTAATCTACAGGATATCGTAGCTGCGCCCAAAACTCAAACAGGGCGCCCATGGGCAGTGGCCTGGTTTGAATGCGGTAAGTTCAAGAAGTGAGCCCGCCGGTCTTAGAACTGCTGGCCTGGGTTTCTCGCCGGCCCAGAACCTATGCGGAAGCGATGGAAGCATGGCGCACCACTTGCCCCCGGCACTCCGCCTGGGAAGATGCTTTGTTGGACGGTTTGATCGTGGTGACGGAAAGCGAAGACGCCCGGCAGCCGTCCATGGTTGCTGTCACAGGGCGAGGCAGAGCTGTGCTTGAAACGACGTCACGTTCCAATAGCGAAACTTTTCCGTTGTAGAATCGTCTCGTGGCTGGAGGCCGCTGGCGATCATGAAGAATTTTCTTATTGGCCTGGTGGTCGGGATCGTTCTGTGCGGGCTGACCGCGCTGATCGTTGTCTTCGCGATGGTGCGGCTCGCCGGTTCGT
Source organism: Bryobacteraceae bacterium (assembly GCA_035569875.1). Lineage (GTDB taxonomy): Bacteria > Acidobacteriota > Terriglobia > Bryobacterales > Bryobacteraceae > Palsa-89. The sequence continues at coordinate 20,912 of DATMMD010000060.1, read as the reverse complement.
TTGCCGAGCGGCCCGTCTCCGTCGCTGATGGCTCTACCTTGGTAATGAAGCTGGAAGGGGACGTTCCGGAGAAATCGGCTCCTGAGATCCCACTGCCTTTCTTCGAGGCGCAGACGCCGCTCACCGTTGAAGAAGTCTGGGATACGCTTCACAAAGCGGCCGCCGACCAGCGCATCAAGGGCATCATCTTCGAACCTCGCGGCCTCGGGATCGGCTGGGCGAAATTGCAGGAGATCCGCGACGATATTCTGCAGTTCAAGAAGTCGGGCAAGCCGATCATCACCTATCTGCGGGGGCCCGGCGGCCGCGAATACTACTTGGCATCCGCGACGGACCGCATCTACCTGGCGCCCGAAGATTCCCTCGACCTTAAGGGCATGCGAGTGGAAGCCATGTTCGTGAAGAACACTCTCGATAAGATCGGCGTCAAGGCCGACGTGATCCATGCCGGCAAATATAAGGATGCCGGCGACATTCTTACCCAAACGTCGATGTCGCCCGAAACCAGCGAGGTCTTAAATCAGATTCTGGATCAGTACTACGGAAATCTTGTTGAGACCGTCGCGCAAGGCCGAAAGAAACAGCCGGAGGCCGTGCGCGCCATCATCGACCAAGGTCCTTACATGGCCAATGAAGCGCTCGCGAATGGCTTGGTGGACTCGCTCGGATATGACGACCAGGTGATCCAGGACATGCAGGGCCGTCTCAAGCAAACCGAGCTGAAGCTGGTCGCCATCAAGTCTTATTTGAAAGCGCCGGTTGCCTCCAGCGGAGTGGTCCGGCGCATTGCGCTGGTGGTGGGTGAAGGCGAGATTTCTCGCGGCAGTGGAAACCCGAACTCGGATGAGCAAGGCATCACCGACACCGCCATGGTCAGGTTGCTAAAACAGGCCGAGAACGATTCTTCCATCCGGGGAGTGATCCTGCGCGTGGATTCTCCGGGCGGCGACGGCGTGGCGTCCGATGATATTCTGCACGAAGCCAAGAATCTGAGCAAGAAGAAACCGCTGGTGATCTCGATGGGCGACTTAGCGGCGTCGGGCGGTTACTTCATCTCGGTGACTGGCGATCCCATCATCGCTTATCCCAATACCCTGACCGGATCGATCGGCGTGATCTTTGCCCGGTTCAACCTGCATGGACTGTATGACAAGATCGGCTTTAACAAACAGCTCCTCACACGCGGGCGGTACGCCGACATGGATTCTGAATATGCGCCTCTGAGCAACGACGCGCGCCAAAAAATCGCCGGCCAGATCGATGCGTTCTATAGAGGATTCGTAAGCCGCGTGGCGGATGGGCGTAAGAAAAGCTACGATCAGATCGAGCCGCTTGCGCAAGGTCGCGTGTGGCTGGGCGTTCAGGCCAAGCAGAATGGCTTGGTGGACGAGCTGGGCGGATTAGACCGGGCGGTGGAGTTGATCCGAAAACGAGCGAACATCGCCGCCAGCGATCGCATCACACTGGTCCCCTACCCTGGTAAGCGCAGCGTGCTCGATTTCCTGATGAACCGTTCAGATGACAATGCGGCTCTGGAAACCAAGGTCGGTAAGGCGTTGGGGAATCTTCCGGTCCGGGCTTTGTCGCGGGGCGGGTACTTGAAGTTGATGCCGTACTCGATCCACGTGCGCTGACTTCTGATCCGCGCCCCTTACCGATCCGCGCCCCTTACCGAGCCGTACCCCGTTCACCGAGCCGCGCCCAGAGGAAGCGGTCGACTTAAAACGCGTGCACCGAGTCGATCCCGTTGGCCTGCAACACCACCTGCATCTTCTCTAGCGCTGATTTGTGAATCTGCGAGACCCGGCTTTCGTTGATGCCCAGGATTCCGCCGATCTCTTTCATGGTCATCTCATTGGTGTAGTACAAGAACACTACTTTCTGGTAGCGCTCGGGAAGAGTTTTCATGGCGACGCTCAGAACCGAGCGCATCTGCTCGCGGGAGCACATGTTGTCGGGCTGGGTTTCGGGCTTGCTCGGGAAATCCGGAGCCGGCAGATCGTCGTGCTCGGGAGCGCGCGACGAGGCCGAGATCAGGCCCACGCTGCGCAGGTCAACCATCATCTGGCGCCAGCGTTCGACATCCACGCCGAGCTTCGCGGCCACTTCAGATTCCGTGGGAGTGCGCTGCAGTGTGGAGGCTAATTCGCGCGTGGCGGCTTCCACTTGCTTGTGACGGCGGCGAAGATCGCGCGATGCCCAATCCAGTTGGCGAAGGCTGTCCAGGATGGCGCCCTTAATACGGTGCTTAGCGTAGCTCGAGAAGGCCACCTGTTTTTCGGGATTGAACTTGCTGGCCGCGTCAAACAAACCCAGAACGCCGGCGTGGACCAGATCATCCAGATCCACATGCACCGGAAGATTCTCGTGCACCCGCACCGCGATCGCTTTCACGAGCGGAAGATGCTCCAGGACGATCCGATCGCGCCTGGCGATCTTAGCGGCTGGCGTGTTTTGAGCAGTCTTGGTCTTCATCTGGGTTCCCTTTCTTTTGGAGCTTTCTAAGTGTGCCGACGCTCCTATAGGTGCAAGCCGGTAGCCAGAGAGGGACTACGCGAAAGTGAATGCGTTTCTTCGGGTGTTTCTGTCTAAGGAAACGTACAGCATTTGCATGAGACTCAATGAGATGGATCTCACCTTCGCTGTACCGCTTTAGTACTTCCATCGAAAGTACTTACCTAGCGCCTGCCGACTGAGAATCTCGTAATGGAACTAAACGGCGCCTTAACTTTGCCGAAATGGAACTGGCGTTCCAAAATGAAACACGACCTGATTCTCTCTCCTTCTACGCTTATCGGGTCGTTCTGCTGTGACCTTGAGGGACTAAGGCTTTCTCAAGGTGGCCAGGTACGTTCTTGCCGCTAGTCCTGCGAGGAATATCCAGACCACCCATAGAAACTTCCCATCTAAGGTGAATGCAGCCAGCAGCGCAATCGCCGCATAGCAGATCATCGCCGCTAGAAGGCTCGGGCCTTTTCTATTGGATGGGGATTCGTTGCCGTCTTCGGTCGGCGTCAATCTACCTGCCGAGAAACTTCTCGACCGTCTCCAGCGACCGCTCCGCCATTTGTAGACTGGTTCGAGAGCTGTCGGCATCACCCGCGCGCATGGAATCCATGGATTCCTTCATGAGATAGTCCATTCGCGATTCCGCCTCGAGCATATCGCCGCGCAGATCCACGCCTTGCCGTTGCATCTGCTGCTGGAGGGCTCGCAGGCCGCTCTTGGCTGCACCCACTCGGATCGCGACTTGGTTGTACTGCTGGCGAAGTTCATTCAACTCGGCCGCCGTGGGTCGCGCTGGAGGCTGTTGTTGTTGCGAGGCAGGCGCTTGTGCCGCGACGGGCTGTGCCGCGGGTGGCTGCTGAACTGACCGCTGCGAGGTCCCCGATGGAGCCGTCGTCTTCTTTTGTGGCGCCTGGGGCGGCACTGGTGTCGCAGGCGGGTCAACCTGGGCCTGGGCGGGTGGAGTCTGTGCCGGCGGGACCGGGTCTGGCTGAGCTGTCGGCTGGGACGATGGCGTGGCGGGGGCGGCCGTCGATTCCACCGGCTTGTTCTCCACCGGCGGGGCCGTCTGCGGAGTTGCAGTGCTGGCACTGCTATGCAGCAGCTTGGGACCTTCGATAATCGCGGCCGCCAGCACTAATAGCGTAGCTACCGACCCCAGGGCCATATATAAACCCCTCCGGCTCCCCGATTTCGGGTACGGCGGCGGCGGAGGCGCCAGCGCCTGCAGAACTGGCGGAGGACCCAGGGGCGCCTTCAGAACTGGCGGAGGCCCTGGCTGCGCCTGAAAAACAGGCGGCGCGGGCGCCTGCACCGCCGGTGGGCGTGCCGTAGGCGGCGCCCCTAGACTGGTCGCGGTGACTGCTAATCGCTCCTCGGTGGGCCCCATCGGTGCGGATTGCCGGGGAGCTTGCACGGGAGCTTGCGGCATCGGCCTTGGCGCCGTCTTTGAGGCTCCTACGGTCACTCCGATCGACCCCGCGAAATTACGCAGCGCGGCATGGAAAGCGTCGGCGCTCTGGAAACGCCGCTCCGGCTCTTTGTCGATCGCCATCAGGATGATATCGTTCAAATCCAGCGGCACGCTCGCGCTAATCTCCATTGGCGCCACCGGCCTATTTTGCAGGTGCGCCGCCATGATCGAATAGTCGCTATCGCCCACAAACGGCCGCTTTCCCGTTACCATCTCATACAACGTGACGCCCAGCGAGTATAGGTCCGACCGCAGATCCGGCGGCCCGCCGTTGATCTGTTCTGGCGACATGTAATACAACGAGCCCACTGCGGCCCCGGTCTTCGTCAGCTGACGGTCGGCTTGCATGCGCGCGATGCCGAAATCCATCAGCTTGATCACACCGGCCGGCGTGCGCATGATGTTCGGAGGTTTGATGTCGCGATGCACCACCGCACGCGCATGCGCGTACGCCAATGCATCCAGCACTTGCGAGGCGCACTGCAGAGAGTCGCTCAACTCCATGGGACCCTGGTGCAGCAGTTGATAGATGGTATTGCCCTCTACGTATTCCATCAACATGATCAGCTGATTCCCCACCTGCTGCGCGCTGTTCAACCGCGCGATGTTGGGGTGGTCCAGCGTGGCTTGTACTTTGATCTCGCGCAGGAACCGGTCAGCTAGCTCCGTATCGCTGCTCAGGTTGGGCAGCAGCACCTTCATCGCTTCCACGCGGTCCGAGATTACACTTCGAACCTTGTATACCTGGCCCATTCCGCCAGCCCCAAGAATCGCGACGATCTCGTAATCGCCGACGCGCTCTCCAATGTTCATGTTTTGCTCCTCGAGAGTCTGTTCCTACGGCTCGGGGCGGCCAGGCGGCTAGTAAATGCGAAGGCCCGTGATTACCGCTTTACGCGGTCGCCGACCTTCACGCCGGGCGGACCGTCGTAAGTTCCAACCGCGGACGCGTCGTCCACTTCCGTTATGTTGATCGTGCCGAGCGAGGACTCGGTCCGGCGGAGGACTTTGCCGGTTGCAGGATCCTTAATCTCGCGCCCTACCCGGGTGACCTGCAGCCTGTCGCCCACATGAACGCCCGATCGCGATCCCACGTTGAGTACCAGCGTCGATCCATTCACGTCCGCCACCAGCCCGTCGATGGCAACCACCACCGTCGGAATCTTGCCGGCGCTCTCCGCTAGCCCCTGCGCCATCTGCGTAACTGCCTTGTTGGTGGCCTCGCCGAGAATGGTGGCTCCGAAATTCGAACTCGACATGTCCATCCCGGCGCCTCCAGCGCCGCCCGAAGAACCACCCGCTCCCAGCAGCGACGTTCCGCTGCGCGCCGATTCACCTTTGCCACTGGACACAGCCAGGATCTCAGCGGTATCGGTGCTGATCATGCGCGCGCTGATTTCCACCACCGCCTTCGCTTCACGCCTGCCTACGCCTCCGATGCCGAAGCCCCTGGTAAGGCCGCCGACAGCGCCTCCGCCAATGTTGGTGGAGTGATCGTCGCGCCCAAATTGAGTGATGCTGCCGATGATGATCGCGCTCACGCCCAGTACCTTGCCGATCTTGGCGGCGCTGGATGGATCGGCGCGGTTACTATTGGAAAAGTTCTGTTCGCCCAGCACCTTGTCCAGTTCCTTGCGCTCGATCACTGAATAGGAGCCGTCCTTTACCAGCCGGTCCACCAGCATATCGGCTATGCCCTTTCCAACGTCGACGTTAGTGCCAAACACAGCGGAAACGCCCGACTGCACCGTGCCGTATTCAAAATTCATCACGGCCACGCGTGTCTTAGTCTGCGCGCTAGCCATCGATGTAAGCACAAGTATGGTAAAGAGAAGCCTTCTCATTGTCTGTTCCTCTCCCGGCTATTATACGCCCGAACGCCGCAGATCCAAGTAGAACTCTAGTACCAATAGCCCGTAAAGGGTATAATCTTGGAAACTCGACGAGAACTCGACAGCGGAGGTCCCATGGCCGAAGAGAATCCTGGTGTTATGAGCGGCTTAGTTGGCATGTTCAACGCCTTTGTCGACCCCATGGGCCTGGCCAAGCGCGTTAAGGCTAAGCTGTTCTGGTTGTGGCCTCTCATCACCATCTGCATCATTTACATCGTCGTCGGCTATCTCATGCTGCCCTATACCATGCAATTGGTGGACTTTTCCATGCAGCAGCGGATGGCTGCGCAAAACCTCCCGCCCGACCGGATGGAAACGGCCCGGAACATGGCTCACACCTTCAGCCAGGTCGGGATCGCGTTCACGCCCGTGTTCGTTGTCGGAGTTCTTGCATTGTTGGCTTGGCTCGTTACGGTCACCGGCTCCATGGTAGGTTTGCGCGCCAAGTTTCGCGATGTCTTCTCGCTCATGGCGGCCTGCTCGCTGATCCCCGCGTTGCAAGTAATCGCAACCTACATTGTCGTCCGCGCCAAAGGAGACGAAATTCAATCCCCTGAGCAACTGATGGCGCCCTTCGGAGCTGACATCTTTATTCAGGACGTACACGGAGCAATGCTCGGGTTTCTCAATTTCTTCTCGATTTTCGAGATCTGGTATCTGGTCATCCTGGGCCTTTCTCTGGCATACTTGACCGGGTCTTCTAAAGGCAAGGCCTTCGCCGCCATCACCCCGGCCTGGGTTATTCCGCTGCTGCTGGTGATTATCCGAGCCAAATTCAGCCCCGGCGCGAGCAGCTAAACCTCGTCTAGGCCCACCGGCTTCTTGTGCTTGGGTTTCTTGCGCTGCGTCTTGGGTACGATGATTTTGGGAGCGGGCACGTTGCCGACGCGCTCGCGCGCCAGCCGGCGCACGCCCTTCTTGCTGTCGAATCGTTTCGGTTTGCGCGCCATCGCAATCTTACCGGCCGCCCTGCTCTCCGAACAGATCTTTCAGGAACGGTTGGTCTTCCAAGATTCCCTTGAAAGCGGAGCGCTGCGCGGCGCCCTCGAATTGCCGCCGGAAATTGGGATCGCCGCTGAGCGATTGAGCGGCCTTCAACTCCGTCAACGCTGCCCTCTTGTCGCCTCCAGCGTAGTCGAGCAATCCGAGCGTCACATGCGCCTCCGGCCGGCCCGGCCAATAGTGAACCGCTCGCGCCGCTGCCTCGCGCGCATCGCTGATTTTTCCGGCGCCCAGAAGTTTGAACGTCTTGTCCTGGTACAAATACCCGAGGTTGAGATCCAGCAGTCTTCGCAGTTCAGGCAGCGGGGCCGGATTGTCGTCGACGTTTATATAAATGTAGCGGTCATTATTAGTGTTGCGGCCGCCTTGTTTGCGCACCACCAACATGGATGCCGACTGCTTTCCTCGCGCGTCGCCACCGGCCTCGTCCCCAGCCTTCACCGCAGCATACAGTTTCTCGGCCAGTTCACCCGGCGTTTGATCGAAGGCCCGCCCCATCGACTCCACCACTTGTGGCCCCACCAGAATGTTGCCTTGCGCCGACCAGGTCTTGCCCTGCCGATCGCCCGCCCATTTCGGAGCGCCAGGCCCCGTGTAGGCCGCGATGTTTCCTTTGGCATCGACAATCGCGACCTGACGGCCGTCTTTGCCGTCAAACTTGTCTTCCGCCAGGAGCCGATGCAGCACTTCCTTGGCAGTGTGCCCCTGCTGCAGCAGTTCCAGCCCGCGCGGCCCGTAGCCGACGTTCACATTGGCTTGCGTGGCGATTGCGCCGATCTCAGCCGCCGCCCATGGAACCACCGAGCCGACCGAGAAATATCGCGATGCCACCGCCACTCCCCAATCGGCATTCACGGGATCGTAAGCCACAAATGAAAAAGTGGCTACTTGCGCGCCCGCCATCGCCGCGAATGCGACGAGTAGCAGCAAACCGCGGGTCATCCTCAATGAACAGTTCAATTACACCCGGACGCCACCGTCGGAAAATTGTTCAAGTAGGTGTAATACCCTTCTGCCGCACGGGAAGGAATCTCGCGCGCGAACCAGGAGAAGTGCGTCTCATCCTCGGGATGGTACAGCGTGCCGTTCAGCATGATCTCAAAACCGTAGCCTACAACCGGATCGCCGGTCTCCAGCAACCCGCTGCAGCCATACTGCGGAGCGGTCGGCGTCAGCCACGGATTGACGGCGTTGTTAACGAACGGATCGTCATACCATTCCTGTACTTCATGGCTCAGGGCGTGAATATCGGCGATGAAGGACACCGTGTCGCCGGGGTTGGCCGAGAAGATACCTTGATCGCTGTAGGACGCAAACGCATAGGTCTGCACTTGCTGCTGGCCGTTGCCTCTTAGTGACGTGCTGGCGCCGTGGAAGCCCAGAACGCAGCAGTTTGCCGGGTTGTCACCTTCGTAGAGGAAGGTATTGTAAAGCAGGATGATTGGCAGCGTTCCTGAGTCAATGTGTAAGTTGTTAAGCGTCTGGTGAAGGCGATCACTGAACCAAGTGATATCCATCAAGCCAATATGCGCATGGGAACGTGATCCGACGACGATTTGCCCTTGGTTAGCGGGCACGGCGAAGGACTGTGTCGGCAGTACCGTTGGCTGGGCGAGACGCACATGATACGCGGTGCCTACCTTGCCCCACTGCGCGCGGTAGATCGCGTCGCCGAGTTGGGTAACGTCCGACGGCTCTTTCACGGTGCGGCCCGCATTGAGCGCCGGCGGGGCGCTGGCTGTTGCGCTGGCGGCCTTGCCCACGTTGGAATCCTGGAACACCGGCGAGTTAACGGTTAGGTTGACCTTGGTGGACCCGTCCAACGTCGTGAAGTTGGGGTCCGCCGACGTTGCGAAGGTGAAGCTCACAGGAATGATCACCACCGGAATCGTGGTGGTCACATTGCCTTTGCTCGGATCGGTGCCGACCATTGTGTAAGCGTAGGTCACGCCATTCGTCGGATCTGTAAATTGCGAGCGAAAATACGGAATAGTCTTGGCAGACGCCGAAAAATTCGTGACCGATCCACTGGTGGTGAATTTGGCGGTTCCGATCCCGTCACCCTGGTTATCGGCGGCAACTGCTGGTACCAGCCCCAGGGTCGCTCCGATAAGTGTACTGGCCAAAAGAGATGCAGCCGTTCGAATGCGCAAGCCTTTTATTGTAAGAATCATACAAGTGTTTACTCCGTGAGGATATTCTAATAACTACCGAAAGGTCATCGCAAACCGCGCGGCGTATCGCTCTTATTCGCCGGGCTTGAGTCCTGGCCGCTCCACGATCTCGATCTTTGCGCCTGCCGGTCCGGCCACGTACGAGAAATTGATCGTCGGACCATGCGGCAGCGGCAGCGGGCGCGGCTCAGTTAGCACTGTCACGCCTTTAGCGCGCAGATCGTCGATCGTCTTAGCCAGCGGGCCCGTGGATCGCCAGCCGATGTGGTCGATGGCGTGCCCCTCGCTTGGCTCCGCCTCACCTTTTTGCACCAGGATCCACATATCGCTGAATCCGGGCGCGCTATATTTGATGGCATCGATCCGCCCTTTGAGCTTGGTCCGTTCCCCGCCGAGCTTCGCCATCAGCCAACTGAAATTCTCATCTGGGTTCGGTCCACGCATGTGGATGTGATGCAGGCCCAGCAGCTCCGGATCCTGCACCACTTCGATGCGCGTGCCCCAGGGATCTTCCACGAACGCGAGCTTGAAGAGCCCGGGCACATCCCGGGTTGGCGTGACGACCTTGACTCCTGCCGCTTCGAATTCCTTCATCTTCGCGTCCAGATCCGCAACCGAAAAACCGATGTGATCGACGGCGCTTCCGGCGCTCGGCTTCGCGTCCGCTTTCTTAATGAACAGCAACCGCGTGCTGCCGAACATGATCCGGTCCGGAGCCTCCGTGATCCGCCGTCCGCCGAAGTTTTTCTCGTACCAATTGGCGGCCGCCGCCTGATCGGGCACATTCAAATGGATGTGGTCGTACGGAAAAGTCTGTGCCGCCGCGGAGCCGGCCAAAGCCCCCAGGGCATAGCACACGAAAGCAGCCGAAAGCATGACTCGTCGCATCGAGAACTCCTTTCACCATCGGTCCGGCTGAGCCGGACCGAGTCCCAGTCTATCGCAGCAGGCCGCCCGTTTGCGATGTGGCCGGCCTTGCTTGACGGGGTAAGAGAGAGGAAGCGAGATGTTCACCCAGGGGGCTGGGGGCGTCGACTCGTGCCGCGTCAATTTGGCGGCACGCGGTTGCTTCTCGCGACTCGTCGTCACATTAGCGGGCTAGCGACAAGCCGTCAATATGGATGAGGAAAATCTACTCCCCGTTTTGAGACCATTGCGTCGCTGTCCTGCTCGCACAGTCGCCGCTTGCCGCGTCCTTCCCAGGTGTTCAATTTTCGAGACCGCCTCATACGCGTTTACGATTAGGTCGCGAATCTAGCATTTCCGAAACAGGAGGACGGACCTCAACCGAGGGCAAGTTGTCGACATCGATTGCAGCGGGCGGTAATCGGGCGCATGATAGATGGGATGAGTCTGTTTTCGCCTTGGCCGAACGCATCAGCCGTCATTGTAACGGTGGCTTTGCTCACGCCTGCCACGGCGGAAGTTCTGAAGCTTCGAGACGTCGACATCTCTCCTGAACGCGACCATCGAGTTCTGTTCGCCTCAGGAGTTACGCCTACCGGTGACGTCCTATCGTTCGTTGCAAAGAGTACCGGTATTTGGAAGTTGTACCGCGTTCGCAAATGGAATACGGGAAGTACCTCCGTTCAGTCTCTTACGTTACCTGGATATTTCTCCAAAGCAGATGCACAAGACTCGGAAGGACGAGCGCTTGGACAGCTGCATGCGAGCGTGTTTACGACGACCGATGGTGCTTACGCTATTTGCGTGGGTAGCGCAACGTGGTGGAAACGCGTCAACGGGCGAGCGGTTGGGCACGTCAAATCTGACGACTTTATTACGATTGTCGACCTCTCGAGGTTCGTGCCTTTTCGAACTGCGCATACACGAGATCTTGGTCTCTTCGAATTCCGTGATGTGAAACTCGATGGCGAGGGCTACTTGCTTGTCGACACCCTCTCGGAAAACCGGTCCCGCGGAGCCTTCTGTCGTCTCGCGCTCCCGTCCCTTCTGGTTGGCCCCATGTGCAGATATAACTGGATCACAAAAAGGGGTGCCGGGAGTCCCGCTGGAGTGATTACCGTGCCGGCAGGCCAGTATCCCGAGCCAGAAGCAGGAGGAGCTTGTAGCGCAGCACTCGGGTCTACTCCTTTTTCAGAATATGCTTCGAAGTGGATACAATCCACTCTCTCTCTGCGGACGCCAGGTTGCGAAGACAACAACAGGGCCGAATTCTGTCGCTGGATTAGTAGGGCTAGCTTTACCAGTGACGGGAAATTCGGTGTCGCCTATGCTAGCGAAGGCCATGACAATTTGTTGGGCAACTGGGTCGAGACCAACAGCAGATTCTTGATCTTCTCTGTGGCACAAAAAGCGGATGTGGGGCAGGTTCGTGTGTCAACAGGCGACTCCTTCCGTACCGCCACGGCAGTTGTAGACTCCCGTGATTTTCTTCTGCTCGTCTCCAACGGAACACACCTGACCGTATACGAATTGCGCGATTAAGAACCGCGCCTGGACGGTGCTGTTCCACCACGCTTCTCGCCTAGCGACTGGAACCGCAATCAACCCGATTCGCAATACCTGCCGCGATATCCTCGGCCCGCGCGCGGAAGGCATAACGGCGCCAGCCGTCCTGGGGCGTCTCACAAAACGTCTAGCGCCTTCACAACCAGACCGCGAATCGCACCCTGGGTGAAAATGTGCGTTTCTCTCTCTTACCCCTTCGCAAGCTTGACGCCACCCATTCCAATTCGATAGCCTGACCATGCCATGCAGTTCGAACTCAAGCCCATTTCGAAGGCCGGCATCCAGGAAGCCCTCGAAAAAGCCGAACGGTATCGCCTGCTGAACGAGCCTTCGCTGGCCGAAAGTATCTGCCTGGATGTCCTCGTCGCCGATCCCGAAAATCAATCCGCCTTGGTCATGCTGCTGCTCGCCTTGACCGACCAGTTCGGCCACGGTCACGGTCACGGCCCGCATAAAGCTCGCGAGATTCTGCCGCGCCTCAAGAGCGAATACGAAAAGCAATATTACGCCGGCATCGTCTGGGAACGCCTCGCGCACGCCCAGCTTCGCAAAGCCTCGCCCAACGCCGCCTTCACTGCCTACGACGCCTTTCGTCAGGCCATGGATTCATACGAGAAAGCCATCGCTCTCCGTCCGCCCGCCAACGACGATTCCATCTTGCGTTGGAACACCTGCGCGCGCATCCTGATGCGCAATCCCAATCTGCGGCCGCGCCCCGACGAAGCTTACGAACCGGTGATGGGCGAATAGCTGTTCATTCGTAACGCAGCGCCACGATCGGATCCACTTTCGCCGCCCGCCGCGCGGGAATCAGACACGCTGCCAGCGACACCGCGATCAACACCATGGCCACCAGTACGAACGTAATCGGATCCGTCGCCCGCACTCGAAACAGTAGCGCTGTCATTAACCGCGTCAGCGCCAGCGCCCCGGCCAAGCCAATCCCCAGACCAATCAATACCAGCGCCAATCCCTGCCGCTGAACCAGCATCAGTACTTGCGACTTCTGCGCGCCCAGTGCCATCCGGATGCCGATTTCCCCAGTCCGCTGCGCCACGGTGTACGACATCACGCCGTAGATTCCCAGCGCTGCCAGGAACAACGCCGACGCCGCAAAGAAAGCCAATAGCACCAGTGAAAACCGCCGCTGCGCGATCGATTGCGACACCACCTCGGTCATGGGTTGTACGGCGTACACCGGCTGCGACCGGTCGATCTTCAAAATGGCCGATTTCATCGCCGCGCCCACCAAACCCGGATCCTGCGTCGTTCGCGCCAGCACCGTGAGCGAACCAAGCTGGATGAAGATCGGCTTCTGATAATACGCGGCATAGACCTGCACCGGCGTATCCTGATCCAGGCCCTGGGTGTGGACATCCGCGGCCACGCCCACGATTTCGCGCCACTTTGGCGGCGTCGCGAATGCAACTTCCAGCCGTTTTCCAATCGGATCCTGGCCAGGGAAATATCGATCCACCAAAGTCTGGTTCACCACCACCACTTGGGGCGAATCCGCCGTATCGCGATCCGTAATCCCGCGCCCGCGCACAATGCGCATGCCCATGGTTTCGAAATATCCCGGAGTCACCGCGAAATAGTTGGCCAGCGGCGCCGTGCTCGGCTCCACCGGAGGCCGCCCTTCGAAGCGCATGATATAGATCGGATTTCCCAGCAAAGGAATATCGCTCGACACCGCGGCCGACCGCACACCCGGCAGCGCGGCGACGTTCCCCAAAATGCCGTGCACAAATTCGCGCAGCATCGCGTCGTGTCCCGCGTATTTGAAGGCCGCTGGCGCCAGCCGCACGGTCATCAGATGCTCGGGCTCGAATCCAGCGTCAACATGCTCGATCTCATAAAAGCTGCGCATCAGCAAGCCCGCTCCCGCCAGCAGAATAAGAGCCGCGGCCACTTGCGCCACCACCAGGATGTTTCGGAGACCGCGGCGAGCGCTGGCGCCACGCGCCCCTTCCTTCAGCAAGGAATGCACGTCGGCTTTCGATGCGAACCACGCCGGCGCGAACCCGAACACGATTCCGGTGATCACCGACAGCCCCAGCGAGCCCCAAACCACCACGGCGTTAACCCCGGCGTCGCTCAATCGCGGCAAATTCGCCGGTGCCAGCGCCAGCAGCCCGTCGAATGCCCAGTACGCCAGCAGCAGCCCCACCACGCCGCCCGCTATCGACAGCAGTACGCTCTCGGTCAGCAACTGGATTACGATTCGGCCGCGTCCCGCGCCCAGCGACGCCCGGATCGCGATCTCCCTCTGCCGCCCGGCCGCTTTTGCCAGCAAAAGGTTGGCCACGTTCGCGCACGCGATCAGTAGCACGAATGCCACGGCCCCCAGCAACACCAGCAGTGCGGGCCGGATCTGCCCCACCATATCGTCCAGCAACAAATTCACTGCGATGCCGGCATCTCGATCAAAAGCCGGATATTGCGCAGCCAATCGCGATCCGATGGTCCCGAACTCCGCTCGCGCTCTCTCCAGCGTCACGCCGTCCTTCAGCCGCCCAATCACTCGCAAACGGTGGAAATCCCGCCGTTCGCGCGTCTCATTATCGAAGCCCAGCGGCGACCACATCACCGATTGCGGCGGATATTCAAAACCCTCCGGCATCACGCCGATCACCGTCCGAGGCTTGCCATTCATAATCAATGTCTGGCCGACGATCTTTGGATCCCCACCGAACCGCTGCCGCCACACCCCATACCCCAGAATCACCACGCCATCCCGGCCTGGTTGATCCTCCTCTTCGCTGAAGATGCGGCCCAGCGCTGGCTTTACGCCCAAAGCATCGAAGAATCCGCGATCGCTAATAGCTCCAATGAACCGTTCCGGCTCGCCTTCCTTGGATGCTAGATTGAACGTGTTTTGCTGGTACGCGCCCAATGCGGAGAAGGACTGGTTTTGTTTCCGCCAGTCATAGTAATTCGCTGGCGCCACGACGAACCTTGGAATATTGCGCTTGAGATTGTTCTCCCACACGTTGACCAGCCGGTCGGAGCGCGGGAAGGGCAGCGGGCGCAGCAAAACGCCGTCAATCACGCTGAACATCGCGCTGTTGGCGCCCATACCGAGCCCCAGGGCGAAAACAGCGGCCAGCGTGAATCCTGGATTCTTCCGAAACGTTCTCAGTGCAAAGTTCAGGTCTTGCAGCAGGCTCATGATTATAAACCTAGACCGCAGCCCTAACCAATCCGCGCCACCAGGTCCTTAATCTTGGCCTGCTCAGCCGCCGACGGTTTGTGCTGCATTGCCTTTTCCAGTTCCTTCTTGGCTAGCTGTTTCTCCCCGGCATCGAGCAGCGCCATGCCCAGATGCAGGTGGAACGACGGATTGTCCGGCACTCTCGCCACCAGATCCTGAAGCACCAGCACCGCCTGGCTGGTCAATTTCTTACGAATGTAAATTAGCCCCAGCGTGTCGGATATATTTGGATCCTGCGGCGAGCGCTGCAGCGCATGTTGCGCATAACCCAAAGCCTGATCCAGGTTCACGCCCTGTTCGGCATTCAGGTAGGCCAGATTGTTCAGAGCGGTCGGGTTCTCTGGGTCCGTCTTGAGCACTTCTTCATACATCCCGCGCGCCTGTTCGGCTTTTCCCACGGCTTCTAGTAGCATCGCGTAACCCAAAGTCGTGCTCGGGTTTGCCGGTTGCCGCTCGTGCGCCTTCTGAAAGTTTTGGAGCGCGCCCGCCTTGTCCCCAAGTTGCCTTTCCACCGTGCCTAAGCGCGTGAGCGCCTCGGCCCAATCAGGTTTACGGCGCACCACTTGTTCCAGTTGGGCGCGTGCTTCCTGAAGCTTCCCCATGCGGAGTTGTACTTCCGAAAGCGCCAGCCGGTAACCATCGCGCTCCGGATGTTTGGCCAGTTCCTGTTCCAGAATCTTCAGCGCTGCGGAAGTCTGGCCTTGCGCCATTTTCGAATCCGCCAGCCCCGTGGCGCCCCGCGGGTCGCCGGCCTGCGTCAGCGCCCGAAATCCGGCCTCGGCCTCGCTATAGCGCTTCTCTCGTAGATCCAGCGCCGCTAGTTGATAGCGCGCGTCATTGGATTCCTGATGAGTATTGAGGATGCTTCGTAGTTCCTCGCGCGCCTTGTCCCCTTCGCCCAGGTTCGCGAGGCCCGTGCCCCTGATCAGCTTGGCCTGCAAATTCGACGGATTGGTTTCCAGGATTTCGTCGGCGATCTGAACCGCAACGCCATTTTGGCCCTGCTCCAATCGAATCCGTGCCAGCCCCTGTTTGGCCAGCAGGGAATCCGGATTCAGCTTCAGGCTGGTCTCGAAATGTTGAGCCGCCTTGTCCAGGCTAAGCGGGTCTCCCTGCATCCAATAGGCTCGTGCCAAGTGAAAATGCAGCATCGCATTGCCCGGTTCTTTCGCCGTCAGCTGTTCCAGCTCCGCAATCGCCGTCTGAACCTGCTGTCGATCGCCTTTGGCCAGCAGCGACGCGTGGATCGCCGCGGCCTCCACGTCGTGGGGATAATCCTTATGCAGTTTGGACACCACCGCTAGAGCCTCCTGGCCGCGTCCTTGCGCCAGCAGAACATCCGCGATGCGCTTCTCATAATCGGCGGCCATCTTCGGATCTTGCTTCTCGCCTTCCCGGTAGGCCTGCATCCCCGAGTCGTACGCGCCCATCCGTAAATAGAAGTCGCCGATCAAGCTGTCGGCATGCGGAAAAGTCTTTTTCGCCGCGCGCAAACCTTCCAGCACCGCCAGCATCTCCGGTCTTCGATTTCGAGTGTAGTAGAAGCCCGCCAACTCGAGCCGTGGCGTGGCATCTGACGGCAGGTTCGCGATCTCCGTCTTCAGCGTCTCCTCGGCACGATCGAACTGCGAGCTTTGCCGGTAGTGAACGAAAAGCAGATCGTACACCCGGCGCACGGTCTTATCGCGCGCCAGAAATTCCTCACCCAACTTCTCGGCCTCCGTCGCGCGGCCGGTGGCCGCCAGGTTTTGCATCAACGGCACAATTACTTCCGGCTGCCAAGGCTTTACTTCATTAGCCTCCCGAAGCTTGGCGATGGCAGTCTCCCGGTCATTGTCGAGTATTGCCAGATCGGCCTCCAGCCGCAGGCCGCCAAACGACTTCGGATTCCACTTCAACACCTGGGCGACCAGCGGCTTAGCCTCATCCAGCGAATGTTTGTTCGACTTGGGGTTGGCGGCATATGCGGTGATATAAAGTTCCGCCAGACCGACCGTTGCTTCCTCATTGCCAGGATCGAGACTCGTAGCCCGCTCCAATGCGCGAGCAGCGTCGCCGTATTCCCGGAGCGCTAAATCCACCAACCCCAGCCGGTAGTATGCCTCTCCTGATTTCGGATCGAACTGCAGCGCGCGCCGGTATAAGATGGACGCTTCTTTGTACTTTCCGCTCTGGAAGTACTTGTTTCCGCTGGCAATGCATTTGTCTCGCATCGCCCGGGGATCCCGATTACACGCGATCAATAAGATGCAGGCCGCCGCGACTATCAACCACGCTCGTTTCATGTCTGCCGGTTCAAATCCTTCAGCCCCTTTTTCTGTATACCAGCTGTATACCAGTGTGGCGCACCCACTCTCGCGTGCTGTGTTCACAACTTGCGAAAACCTAACGAACCGGCGCCGCCCCAATCTCAGCCGCCCGCTCCCGCCACTGCCTGGCTTCTTCAGTATGACCCATCCGCTCTTCTATATCGGCGAAGGTTTCAAGCGCCCGCGCCAGTGGCGGCCCGCCTTTTCGCTCCAGAGTTCCGATGGCCTGCAACAGCAGTTCGCGCGCCGGAGCAATGCGTCCGGCTTTCACGTACAACCCGCCAGGTGAACCTTACGCCGCACGTGAAGGAGTGGCATCGCAAGCGCAACTTCAATGTATCTGAGGCGGCACGGCACCTAGGATCGAGGAACTGGGGCGAGGCGGAGAGACACTCATGTCGACCGTTTCCCTCGCCTTCCATTCACCAAACTTCCACCCCTTTCTTCTCCCTCCTTTCAACAACTTCTCAATCCCAACCTGCTCCAGTCCATCCACCCGCATGGTATCTAGATCTCAGGAGCAAAGTATGAGAACTTCACCGAATGTGACTAGCGATCGCGCAGCCGTCAACGCCGCCAACGCCCAAAAATCCACTGGACCCAGTACCCCTGCCGGCAAGCAGCGCTCTTCCCTGAACGCCTTGCGCCACGGCCTCACTGGACACGTCGTCGTCCTGCCCACCGAAGACCTGGCCGCCTACCAGAGTCACCTTAAGCGCTTTGTCGACCAGTTCCAGCCCACAGGCGCACTCGAAGACCAGTTGGTCCAATCGCTCGGCGACACCACTTGGCGCCTAAATCGCGTCCCCGCCATCGAAGCCACCTTCCTTAGCCTTGCCGCCGAGGACCAGCTCGATTCCATCCGCACCAATGAACCCCGCGCCGCATCTGCCTTGGCACTGGCTCAAGCCTTCCACCAGCAAAGCCGCGCCCTCGCCAACATCAGCATTTACGAACAGCGCCTCGCGCGCCTGTTCGACCGCACGCTCGCGCAGCTCCGCGAGATCCAAGCCGAGCGCCGTGAACACGAGCGGCGTCAAATGAACGACGCCGCCGAGATTCTCGAAATGCACCAGGAACGCGAGATCCCCTACGATCCCGCCCAAGATGGGTTCGTTTTTTCAACCGCTGAAATCCAGACCTTCATCCAACGTCGCGACCGCCTGGATGAGGCCTACTGCGAACCCGAAGACCGTCTCGCGGCCGCTTCGTAGCGCAAATCTGTTACTTAAACGACGCCGGTCCGCAACCGGGGCTTGGTAGAATGAAGTTCTCCCACCCCAATGCTAAAAAGCATCACCGTGCACGGGGCACGCCAGCACAATCTCAAGAATATCGACGTCGAGATCCCTCGCAATACCTTCACCGTCATCACGGGATTGAGCGGATCCGGCAAGTCCTCGCTCGCCTTCGATACCATCTACGCCGAAGGTCAGCGCCGCTACGTCGAGACGCTATCGCCCTACGCGCGCCAGTTCCTGGATCAAATGGAGCGCCCCGAAGTCGACTCCATCGATGGCCTGAGCCCCGCCATCTCCATCGAACAAAAGACCACCAACCGCAGCCCGCGTTCCACCGTCGGCACCATCACCGAGATCTATGACTATTTGCGCGTGCTTTACTCCGCCATCGGGGTTCCGCACTGCCCCACCTGCGGCATCGAGATTTCACGCCAAAGCTCCGAGCAGATCCTGCAGCAGATCTTGGCGCTTCCCCAAGGCGAGCGCGTTATGATCCTCGCTCCCATCGTCCGCGGCCGCAAGGGCGAATACAAAAAGGATCTCGAAAAACTCTCGCGCCAGGGCTTTGTCCGCGCGCGCATCGATGGTGTCCTGCGTTCGCTCGATGAAGAAATTCCGCTCGACCGCCGCAAGAACCACAACATCGAAATCGTGGTCGATCGCCTCCCGCTCAAGCCCGGCTCGGAGAAGCGCATCGAAGCGTCGCTTGAAACCGCCGGCAAGCTGGCCGATGGACTGGTCATCGTCGCCGTAGTCAATGGCGAAGAAAAACTCTACTCCCAAAAACTGGCCTGTCCCAATTGCGGCACGAGCGTTCCGCAGCTAGAGCCCCGCTCTTTCTCGTTCAACAGCCCCTTCGGCGCGTGCGAAAACTGCAATGGCCTCGGCAGCACTTGGAGCTTTGACCCCGTCAAAATCATCGTCGATCCATCCAAGCCGTTGCTCGACGGCGGCCTCGGACCCGGCGCCAGTTCGTCTTACATGAATCACGCGCTCTCAGAAGCGGCCGAGCGCTTGCGCATCAAAATCAACAAGCCCTTCGAAGACCTGCCCAAACGAACTCAGACGTTGTTGCTCGAAGGCGGGAACGGTTTCGAAGGCGTGCTCAAGATTTTGGATGAGGCGTATCAAGACGCCAGCGCCGGTTATCGCGAATGGATGATGGATTATATGTCGCCCTCGATCTGTCCCGATTGTCATGGACGGCGCTTGCGGCCTAGCAGCCTGGCGGTTTCGGTGAAAGGCGCCGGCCTCGCCGAGATCACCGAAATGTCCATCGATCGCGCCGTGGCCACCGTCAAAACCTGGGTCCTCAATGAGCGCGAGCAGCAGATCGCCGGGCGCGTAATCGAAGAGATCCGCAATCGTCTCGAGTTTCTCACCGCCGTCGGTCTCAATTATCTGAGCCTCTCCCGTTCCGCTGCAACGCTCTCCGGTGGCGAAGCGCAGCGAATTAGGCTGGCCACGCAAATCGGCTCCAAACTGCGCGGCGTGTTGTACGTCCTCGACGAGCCCTCCATCGGACTGCATCCACGCGACAACGACCGGCTGCTCGACACTCTCTCCCGCCTGCGCGATCTCGGCAACACCGTATTGGTGGTCGAGCATGATGCGGAAACCATCGAGCGTGCCGACTACGTCATAGACCTCGGGCCCGGCGCCGGCCGGCTCGGCGGCCGTCTGGTCGCGGCCGGAACACCCCGCGAGATCGAGCGAAACCCGGCTTCGCTCACCGGCCAGTATCTTTCTGGCGCCGTCAGGATCGAGTCTCCCGCCGGACGCCGCCACGGCAACGGCAAGAAATTGATCGTAAGCGGCGCACGCGAGCACAATCTCAAAGACCTGACCGTCGAGTTTCCCCTGGGCTGCTTCATCGTCATCACCGGTGTCTCCGGCAGCGGAAAATCCACGCTCGTGAACGATATTTTGTACCGGTCGCTCGCCAAGGAATTATACGGCTCTCACGACGCTCCCGGCCAGCACGATTCCATCCAAGGCCTCGAGAACATCGACAAAGTCGTCGAGATCGATCAGTCGCCCATCGGCCGCACGCCCCGCTCCAATCCCGCCACTTACACCGGCGTCTTCACTCCCATCCGCGATCTTTACTCCATGCTGCCAGAGTCGCGCGAGCGCGGTTACAAGGCCGGCCGCTTCAGCTTCAACGTAAAAGGCGGACGCTGCGAAGCTTGTCAGGGCGACGGCCTGAAGCGTATCGAAATGAATTTTCTGCCAGACGTCTATGTCACGTGCGATGTCTGCCACGGCCGCCGCTACAACAGCGAAACCCTGCAGGTGAAATACAAAGGCCATTCGATTGCCGATCTGTTGGAAGCCACCGTCGAGGACGCCATCCCAGTGCTCGAAAATATTCCGCTAATTCAAGCCAAGCTAAAGACGCTCCACGACGTCGGCCTCGGCTACATTCACCTCGGTCAGTCATCCACCACTTTGTCCGGCGGCGAGGCCCAGCGCATCAAGCTCGCCCGCGAATTGAGTAAACGGCAAACCGGCCGGACCCTCTACATTCTCGACGAGCCCACCACCGGTCTGCACTTCGAAGACATCAAACGCCTGCTCGACGTGCTACAGCGTCTGGTCGATTTGGGCAATACTGTCATTGTGATCG
>DATMMD010000059.1:0-36789 GCA_035569875.1 Bryobacteraceae bacterium | reverse complement strand
GAAGACGGGCATCTGGTCCGGAACATTTCTGATCTCAATCGCAACCACGATCTTCATCTTTGCCGTGCTGCTGGGCGTGGTGGTGCTGACCGGTGTGTTGTTCGAGAGCACGGCCCTCTCCACCATGGTTACCGTGGCGTTAATGATTATGAGTCCAATCCTGGCGCAGACTGGCCTGATGATGCGCCTGCTATCGTCGGAATGGTCGCGCGGGATTTGGCGCACGCTCTACTATTCGCTGCCGAAGGTCTATGACATGGGTAAGATGACGCTGGACGCGATCCAGAGCCGGACCTTCAGCGGATTCATGCCGATCTGGACGTCGGCGCTATTCGGAGCCGTGATGTTGTCGGCGGCGCTGGCGGTCTTTTCGAGGAGAGATTTTTGATGCGGCCGCTGTCGGCGGCGGTGTTGTGTCTGGTATTGGCAGGCTGTCAGGCGAGGAAATCGGAGTCGCTGCATATCGATCCGGCCCTCGAAAAGCTCGTGCCTGCCGACACGGTGTTCGTGGTGGGCGCGAACGTGGACACGATTCGCGATACGCCGGTCTTTCAGAAGCTGTTGAGCCGGATGCCACTGCCACAGTTGGACGAGTTCACACAGCGAACCGGTCTCGATCCGCGCAAGGATCTCTTGCAAATTTTGACGTGCTCCAACGGCAAGACTGGATTGTTGTTGGCGCGTGGCAAGTTTAAAGCCCAGGAACTTGAGTCGCGGCTGGAGGCGAACGGAGCGAAACCGTTCACCTACAAAAAGTACAGCTTGTTCGGCGAGGACCGGGCCGCCTTCTTTGTCCTGAACGCCTCCACGGTAATCGGCGGGCCTGCCGCCGAGCTGCGGTCGATCATCGATGGAACCGGGCCACGCGGGCTCCCTCCAGCGCTTCGAGACTTGCTGCGCTCGCTTCCGGCCGATGATCAGATTTACGCTGCACTGGCGGGCGGGCTGGAGGGATTGAACCTGACCATTCCGCAGGATAGCAATCTCGGAAACATCGTGAATGTGCTGCGAGCGATCGACAGCGCGACGTTGGGCATGAATCTGAGCAGCGGCATCGCTGCGACCGCGGAGGTGACGTCGAAGACCGAGCGCGATGCCAAGTTCGTACACGATATGGTGAAGGGCATTGTGGGACTCGGCCGGCTCAACACGCCGGACAGTCATCCGGAGCTGCTCAGGTTGTACGATGCGATTAAGGTGGAGCAGCAGCAGACTCATACGAAGGTGACGGCTGACATACCGTCGGATTTGGCGGATCGCTTCCTGGATTTGTGGCTAAAGCGCTAGTGAGCCATTCCGCCCGCAAGGCCTCTGTTGGATTCTGTGATCCTACTTCTTACCCACCGGGATCGCGTCGCCCAGGTTCATCGACCCCCCGCCTTCGCTGACGTAGTTGCGGTTCCAGGAGGGGATCTCGACTTCGACGTCGCCCTCAATCACGCATTGGCAGCCCAAACGCGATTTGAGCGTGAGGCCGGCCGCCATGTCCAGACGGTCGGCTTCCTCGTCGGTCATTTCCGAGAGGTTCTCCATGCCCTTGTTGACGATGACGTGGCAGGTGGTGCACGCGCAGTTGCCGCCGCAGGCATGTTCCAGGTGGATTCCGAAGTTCAAGCAGACGTCCAGGATCGATTCGGGTAAGCCGTGTTCGTGATAGGGTAACTGGCCCGCTTCGAACTCCACGGTCTTCCCGTCGATGGTGAGCTTCGGCACGACCTATTATAGCGTCCGACACAGGCAAGAATGGCTGTGCCACTTACTGCATACTGAAAAGAAGTGTTTCATATTACCGAAAAACAGATCAGCGAGCGGGTGCGAGAGCATGTGCGTTCGCGCTTTGGCGCGGACATCACTGTATCGCTCGAACAGCCCAAGCAGTCCTCGTTTGGCGAACTTGCGATTCCTGTGGCGTTTCATCTGGCACGCCAGTTGAAGCAGGCGCCGAAGGCAATCGCTACGCAGATGGTCGCCGACGTCGGGCGTATCGAAGGCGTCTCGGCGATGGAGGTGGCGGGGAACGGCTATATCAACGTCCGGCTCGATCGGGGTGCCTACGGCTACGCGGTATTGCATGGAGCGAAAGAGCGGGCGCCCTCCGGCGGCAAGATCATCGTCGAGCACACCAATATCAATCCCAACAAAGCCGCGCACATCGGGCATCTGCGCAATGCCGTGCTGGGCGACACGTTCGTGCGGATGCTGCGGTCCAGCGGCCGAAGCGTGGAAGTTCAAAACTACATCGACAACACGGGCGTGCAGGTGGCCGACGTGGTGGCGGGTTTCCATAATCTGGAGCATAAGTCGGCGTCCGATGTAGAAAAACTGATGCTGGATCCAGCCATTCGGTTCGACTACTATTGCTGGGACCTGTACGCGCGCGTCTCCGCGCATTTCAAGGATCATCCAGAAGCGCTGGCCTGGCGGCAGGAGACGCTGCACGCCATCGAACACGGCGGCGGGGATCTGGCGTATTTGGCTGCGATCGTGGCGGATGCGATCGTCGGCTATCATCTGAAAACCATGGCCCGGCTGGGCATCCAATACGACGTGCTGCCGCGCGAAAGCGAGATCCTGCACCTGCGATTCTGGGAAGCCGCCTTCGCGCAGTTAAAAGACCGCAAGGCGATTTATCTCGAAACCGAAGGAAAGAACAAAGGGTGCTGGGTGATGCCAGCCAGCGCGTTCAAGCAGCAGGCCGATGAGGATGCCGACGACAGCAAGGTGATCGTTCGTTCCAACAATACGGTTACCTATGTCGGCAAGGACATCGCCTATCAGCTTTGGAAGTTCGGTTTGCTCGGAAAGGATTTTTTCTATCAGCCTTTGGAACAGTACGATGGCCACACCGTGTACGTCTCAACCGACCAACCCCGGGCGCCGGGGGGCCCTTCATTCGGCCATGGCGAACTGGTGTACAACGTCATCGACTCGCGGCAGTCGTATTTGCAGGATGTGGTCGTGGCTGGCTTGCGCGCGCTGGGTTATAACCAGCAGGCCGATCATTCGGTCCATTTTTCGTACGAGATGGTCGCGCTGACGCCTGGAACATGTGTCGAGCTCGGGATCGATCTCTCCGATGAAGATCGCAAGCGATCTTATGTGGAAGTGTCTGGGCGCAAAGGCTTAGGCGTGAAGGCGGACGATTTGATCGACAAACTGATCGAAAAAGCCTTGGAGGAGGTAGACTCGCGGCATCCGGAAAAGCCTGGCGGCGAGCGCCGCAAAATCGCCCAGCAGATTGCGATCGGGGCGCTACGCTACTTTATGCTGAAGTTCACGCGGAATTCGGTGATCGCCTTCGACTTCCAGGAAGCGCTGAGCTTCGAGGGCGAGACCGGGCCGTATGTGCAGTACACGGCGGTGCGTGCGCGGAATATTTTGCGAAAGCTCGCCGAGCGCGGCGAGTCCCTGCCGGATTTTGCGCGCGAGCTTGATCGGTCGTCCATGGAGCGGCAGTTGGCATCCGAGGATTTCTGGCAGTTGCTGCTGATGACGTCCAAAACGGATTCGGCGATCGAACGCGCGGTCGGGTCGGGCGAACCGGCGCACGTGGCCAAGTATGCATTTCAACTGGCGCAAGCGTTCAACACCTTTTATCACGACTATCAAGTGTTGACGGAGGAAAATCGCGAAAAGCGGACGTTCCTGTTGTGGATGACCAACTATTTTCTTGCGCAACTGGAGCGGACGCTGGGAGTGTTAGGCATCGCCGTGCCGGATTACATGTAGAGGATTGGTATTCGCCTGAAGGAACTACAATGAAGGTGAATGAACAAGTTGAACAGCTTTGGCGCGGCGTCTACCCTCACCGTAGGCGGCCACCAGTATCGTTATTACTCGCTCGAAGCCCTGGAAAAACGCGGCCTCGCGAAGATTTCCCGCATACCCTGCTCGATTCGCATCCTGCTCGAGAACCTGCTGCGCTCTGAAGACGGGCGCGCCGTCAAAGCCGCGGACGTAGAGTATGTGGCTAAGTGGCAGATTGGCGGGCCAGCGAAGGAGATCAACTTTCAACCCGCCCGCGTACTGCTGCAGGATTTCACCGGCGTTCCTTGCGTGGTGGACCTGGCGGCCATGCGCGACGCCCTGCGCGACCTTGGGTCCGATCCTAAGCGCGCGAATCCACTAATCCCAGTCGACCTGGTGATCGACCATTCGGTGCAGGTGGACAAGTTCGGATCCAAAGACTCGTTCAGCGTCAACGCGCTGCTCGAATTCCAGCGCAATCAGGAGCGCTACGCTTTCCTGCGCTGGGGCCAGAAAGCCTTTCAGGATTTTCGCGTGGTGCCTCCCGATACCGGTATCGTGCATCAGGTGAATCTGGAATACCTGGCCCCCGTTGTTTTCACGGACCGCCGCGAATCGCCGGTGCTGGCCTATCCCGATACGCTGATGGGCACCGATTCCCACACCACCATGATCAACGGCCTGGGAGTGGTGGGCTGGGGCGTGGGTGGAATCGAGGCCGAAGCTTGCATGCTGGGCCAGCCGATTTCGATGCTGCTTCCGCAGGTGGTCGGATTCAAGCTACGCGGCAAATTGCCCGCGGGCTCGACCGCGACCGATCTGGTCCTCACCGTAACGCAGATGCTCCGTAAGAAAGGCGTGGTCGGCAAATTCGTCGAGTTCTACGGAAGTGGAGTGGCTGCCCTCCCGCTGGCCGACCGCGCGACCATCGGCAACATGGCGCCTGAATACGGCGCGACCATCGGCTTCTTTCCCATAGATCATCAGACGCTGGATTATCTGCGGCTCTCCAATCGTCCGCCGGAGTTGATCGCGCTGGTGGAAGCCTACGCTAAAGCCCAGGGCCTGTTCCTCAGTCCGGATTCGCCCGAGCCAGAATACTCGGACACCCTGGAGCTAGATCTTTCCACCGTCGTACCGTCGCTGGCTGGGCCCAAGCGACCGCAGGATCGCATCAATCTTCCGGATGTGAAGAAAAACTTTCTGGCATCGCTCACCGCTGCGCCGAAGACGGCGCAAATTGGAACTAACGGATCGAAAGCGACCATTCATGATGGCTCGGTGGTAATCGCCGCGATCACGAGCTGCACCAATACGTCGAATCCGTCGGTGATGGTGGCCGCTGGATTGCTTGCCAAGAAAGCGGTCGAGAAAGGGTTGAAGACGCAGCCCTGGGTGAAGTCCAGCCTGGCGCCCGGCTCCAAAGTTGTCTCCGATTATTTGGACGACGCCGGCCTTACGCCGTATCTCGAAAAGCTGCAGTTTAACCTGGTCGGCTACGGCTGCACCACCTGCATCGGCAATAGCGGTCCGCTGCCCGAGCAAGTGGCGGACGCGGTGCAAAAGGAAAAGCTGGTGGTGGCCGCAGTGTTGAGCGGCAACCGTAACTTCGAAGGCCGCATCAACGCGCTGGTACGCGCCAATTACCTGGCTTCGCCGCCGCTGGTCGTCGCGTATGCGCTGGCAGGCCGCGTCGACATCGATCTCGAAAACGATCCAATCGGCGCCGATCAAAATGGCAAAGATGTCTATCTACGGGATATCTGGCCCACGCCCGAAGAAGTCGCCGCGGTCGTGAAACGTTCCGTGCGCAGCGAGATGTTCCAAAAACAGTATGCCGAAGTGTTCCAAGGCGACGAGCGCTGGAATTCGGTCAAAGTTCCAGCCGGCGATCTATACGAATGGAGCGACCGGTCGACATATATTCGGAAGCCTCCGTATTTCGAAAATATGGTGGATCCGAAGACTTCGGTGCGCGATCTGACCGGTCTGCGTGTGCTCGCGATGCTGGCCGATTCTGTGACCACCGACCATATTTCTCCCGCAGGCTCGATTCCGGTCGATAGCCCAGCTGGCAAATATTTGATCGGGCTGGGTGTGAAGCCGGGCGATTTCAATTCCTACGGCGCGCGGCGCGGCAACCACGAGGTGATGGTGCGCGGCACGTTCGCCAACATCCGTTTACGAAATTTGTTAGCCCCCGGGACCGAAGGCGGCTGGACCACGCACGTGCCGTCGGGCGAGAAGATGTTTATCTATGACGCGGCTCTAAAGTACCAGAAGGAAGGCACGCCGTTGCTGGTGATCGCCGGCAAAGAGTATGGCTCGGGATCATCGCGGGATTGGGCGGCCAAGGGCACGCTGCTGTTGGGCGTGAAGGCGGTGATCGCCGAAAGTTACGAGCGGATTCATCGGTCCAATCTGATTGGTATGGGTGTGCTGCCGCTTCAATTTCTGCCGGGTGAGAATCGCGAAACGATCGGCTTGACCGGCTCGGAGGCTTACTCGATCGAAGGCGTCCAGCAGGCCATCGCGGACGGAGCGCGGGCGCGCGTCAAAGCCCAGAGCGGCAAGGGCGAGAAGAGTTTCGAGGCGATGGTACGGATCGATACACCGATGGAAGCCGAGTATTACCGCAACGGTGGGATCCTGCCGTACGTGCTCCGGCAACTGGCAGCTAAGAACTAATCCAGCACGCGGACAAATTCTGCCAGGATGCGGTATTTCTCCTCGTCCGGGTCGAGATCCCAGGAAGGAAAGCCAGGGTTGAGCGATTCCAAACGAATGCCTTTGTGACGCCAGCTTCCTTCCGTACCCACCTTCTCGCTCTTGTAGCGCTTCACGGCGAAGGCGTTGGCTTCCCGGTCTTCGGCGAGAACCAGCCGGCCGCTCCGGCTTCCGGTCACGCCCGCGCGGAAGACGCAGAGGCTGCCGTCGGGGATGAGCGGCTCCATGGAACGGCCGGTGATTTGAGCGACGAACATGTCCGAGCTTAGGCGCAAATCTCGCGGCGCTTCGATCCAGCCTTGCTCGGTGACTTCTTCGTTTTCGAGAAACTTGCCGGCGGCAACCTGCAGAGAATAGCGCGGCAGATGCGTCCGGAACTCGAGCACTTTACTGGGGACGTGCTGGCGATAAAGCCGGTCTAGAGCGCGCGAGAAATCTTCCACCGAGACTTGTTCGCGATCAGTAATGCGGACACTAGTCGAAAGCGTACCCTCCAGGTATTCGAATAGCTTCTGCGCGCCCAGCTCGCCTGATTTGCGAGCTAAATCATGGGAAAGCCCCTCCAGAACCTCCAGGTCTTCTTCGTCCACCAGCGAATCCATATCACGGCGGAAGCGGAGATGCAGAGCGTTCGATTGCGGGTCTTCCAGCAATACGCCCAGATTCACCAGGCCCTGGCCGGGCAGATCGGCCTGCATTATCGAGTATCGCCCCGTTGACATAGCTTACTGGACTTATCGGACCGAATTCGACTTATCGGCAGCGAGAATGAATGTTCACTACGGCGCAAAGGGATAATACCCTTTGCGTGCGCGCACTTTGACATTCGCCAAGTTGACCTTCACGTTGATGTTGCGGAACTGGCGCTTTTCATCGACCGTGTCGGGCGTGTAGCGAATAATGTATTGCGTGGTCACTTCCCCGGCCACCGCCTCGATGGCTTTATACATTCCATTGGCCAGCGCGGAAGCGTAACCGCCGGTACCCACCTTCAAGGCGTAGTTGCCTTCGTCCGATGGCGTTGACAGGTAACCCGAGACATCGCTGTACACGTTTTGCAGCGGTGCGACCACGCGGCCGCCGGTCTCCTCGGCCAGCCGGACCAGGTTATCTTCGTCCGGATTGGCAAAGCCGAATGCCACGGTGCTCACGCCGTAGATGGTCACCAGGTTGCGCTGCGCGATTTCGACCGCCTCGTTCAACGTTTTCTTGCTGGAGTTGTCGTGCCCGTCACCGATTACCACCAGAATGCGGCGCGGCTCAATGGGCTCCCCATCGATAAGCTTGCGGCTGGTGCAGGCCATGTAGATGGCGTCGAACAGGGCGGAGCCGCCGGTGGGCTTCAGTTTTTCCAGCTTCCGCACCATCGGCTCCGGATCGCTGGTGGTGTTGACTACCAACTCGGCTTCGTTGGCGTAGGAAATAAGATAGCCGCTGAACTTCGGATTATCGCCCGGCACCAGATTTTGCACCAGCTCCACCGCGGCATCCTGATAATTCTTCCAATGCATGCGGCTGGAGTTGCTGATGTCCATCAGGAATCCGACCACCACCGGCTGGTTGCGCTCGCGCGTGAAGAACTGGATCTTCTGCTGCTTACCCTCGTCGAAGACGCTGAAATCATTCTCGTCCAGATCGTTGACGAAGCGCCCCTTCTCATCCGTCACAGTCACCGGGACGATGACTTCGTTGACCTGGACTTTGATCGACGGCGCCGGGCTTTGAGGCGCGGCCACCGGGACGGGATTCTGGTGTTGACTGGCCGGCGCCGGCGTCTGCGCGCACAGCGGAAAGGCGAGCACGGTACACAAGAGGACTCGCTGCATATGGGAAGACCTTGTTCTGATTATAGGACACCTAGCGCTCCACCCGGCCCGACCCTCCGCTGCGGATCAACTGCTCCACCTCATCGCGGCTGAGTCGGCTGAAGTCGCCCGGGATGGAATGCTTGAGGCAGGACGCCGCCGCTGCGAACTCGAGCGCCTCCCTCGGCCCTGCAAGATTTAGCAAGCCAAATATGAGGCCGGCGGCGAAGCAGTCGCCCGCGCCCACCCGGTCAACTATGTGCGTGATCTCGTAATGGCGGCTCACGAGAAATTGCTTGCGGTCATGCAGGCAGGCGGACCATCCGTTGTGGGACGCGCTCCGCGACTCACGCAGCGTAATGGCCAACATCTTGAGGTTGGGGTAAGCGTCCAGGACTTTTTCGCAAAGCGCGCGGTATTGTTCCGGCTCCAGGCGGCCGGAGCTCACATTCACATCGGCTTGAATGCCCAGCGCGGCCTGGCAATCCTCTTCGTTGGCGACACCGATGTCTGTGAAGCGGAACACCTCTGGCATTACGTCCGCGGCCGGTTTTCCATATTTCCAAAGATTCTTGCGATAGTTCAGATCGCAGGAGACAGTGAGGCCTCCATCGCGCGCGGCCCGCATACTCTCGATCGCCAGATCGGCCGCGCTTTGGCTCAGCGCCGGCGTGATGCCGGTGATGTGAAACCACGCGGCGTCCCGGAAGGCTACGGTCCAATCTATGTTGCCCGGCTTGGCCAGCGCCATGGCGCTGTTTTCGCGGTCGTAGAAGACCTTGGAGGGCCGCTGGTTGGCTCCGCTCTCGACGAAGTAAACGCCCATTCGCCCGGCCCCGCTTACTATCTGACTGGTATCCACGTTGAAACGGCGTAGCTCTCCCAATAAAGCGTCGGCGATGGGATTCGGGGACGGAAGGACAGTTACGTAGCGGGCGGGATTACCGAATCCAGCCAGAGCGACTGCCACGTTGGCCTCGCCGCCGCCAAACGTGGCTACCAAGCGCGGCGACTGAAGCAGCCGCTCGAAGCCGGGCGGAGCGAGGCGCAACATGGTTTCGCCGAAGGTCACCACCAGATTGGACATGAAGAACAGAATACCGGAGACAGCACCCAGAAGTCAGAACGCGGAAAGCACAAACCAGCACCGAGAATCCAGTCGTACTGTACCGGTAGATTCTTGAATTATTGGGGTTCTTGTATTAGAGTTATTGTGTTCCAAAAAGAAAACCGCACCGGGGAGCCGGCTGGTGAGGACTGTCTAAGCCGCCGGTTCCGGTGCGGTTTGCCCAATCGGGCCAGGATCTGGCGTCTGCACGTCTGGCTGGATACCCACTTTCAGTTCCTTCAGGCGAGGCCCGCGTCCTACTTTCCTCCACCATGAACGCCAAACGCAACCGATACCGTGATCCCAGGCGAGATCATCAAATCTGGAAGCGACCAAAAAAACCCCTCTGTTGCAACCTGCCAACAGGATAAAGAGTAGTTTGAAAATTCAAAGCACCGGTTCCCGCAAGCACGCCGTTCACCAGCCTACTCCAGACCCCATCCCGCACGTCGCAAACAGAGGGCAGGTTTTCAAAGGTCACTTCATCAATTCGCTAACTTGAATGCACGGGTGGCTCCATCGCTTTGCTAAGCATTTACAAGAGTTTGCAAGCGTGGCGCCGTTTCGTCCGGGGCTTCGGGCTGCCGGGGGTGTGTCAGTGTGACACAATGGAGAACGCCTTCATACGCATGCGTTTGGCAATCTTAAGCTTCTTACTTTCAAGCTGTTTGTTTGGACAGGCACTAGACGAGGAATACCGCGTCTACGGCGAGCATCCCCGGCTATTCCTGACCTCCCAACGGCTGCGGCTGCTGAAGCGCGAGCGTGACCGGGACTCCATGCGCTGGCACCAGTTCGCGCTGCTGGTGCGGGCCGCTGCGCAAATGCCAGAGCCCGGCTTTGCCCTAGGACTCTATTTCGCTGTTACCGGCGATACAGCTTTCGGCAAGCGCGCCGCCGATTGGGCACTGGGGCCGGCCACCGACCTACGGCAATTAGCATTGGTTTACGATTGGTGCCAGCCGGCGATGAACGCCGCGCAGTCGAAAGCGCTCGCCGCCAAGATTCACCGGATGACAGAGCAACCATTGGTGGCGAGTGTCACCGGGCGGCGCGATCGCCTTCTGGCCGTTATTGCAACCGCGGACGACGAGCAGCACTCAGAAGAGGGCCTGTTACGGGAAACCATCCAACAGTGGTGGCGCGCGGGGTTGGCGCCTAAACTGGCGAGTGGTGTCACCGCCATCCCGCACGACCAGTTGTACGCGCTGCTCGAACTCATGCACGCGATTCGCGATAGTACGAAGATCGATCTTCGCGAAGACGCTCCGGAATATTTCAAAGAACTTCCGAAGTACCAGATTCTCGGAAACTACCCCGCGCCGCTGGCAGCTCCGGAGAATGAATACCGCATTCCGGTCTATAAAGGGTCCGTCGAGCCGGATGTCGACCGGGCCGCGCTGGCGCGCGCCGCTGGGCTCAGTATGGTCGCTTTCGACAACAATGCATTCGAGAACCAATATCTGCAAGGCTGGCTGATTCAGGATCGATTCATGATGCAGGGCACCTTCGGAGCGCCCTACGAGTTCCTGTGGGCCAATCCATATCAGCCCGGTCTCAGCTATTTTCAGCTTCCGGTGGTGTATCACGATGCTAATCGGGGAACGCTGTTCGTACGGTCGAACTGGGAAGACGAGGCGGTCTGGTTCGGATTGTATGAAGGCGAGGCGCAATTGTTCCAGGACGGAAAGATTACGGTACTGAACCAGTCCGTGCCTGCCGGGGTTAATCCGAAGCCGATCGCGGTTGGCGACGCGAGCGTGTTGCTGGGAAGAAGCCCCATGCATTTTTCTGTGGAAGGCGGCACGACTTTGGTGGTAGGATTGAAAGCTCGACGCAAATACCTCATCGAAACTGACGATGAGGAGTTGCGCGAACTCGAAACCGACCGGGTCGGTACTTTAGTGCTCGAATATCCCGTGGATCGAATGGCGGGAGTTCGCATCGTGGAGGCCAAGGGTGGAAGCGACGGAACGTGAACAGGTAGTGCATCAACTGGCGCACAGCAGAGAGAGATTGGTGCTGGCGGTGGAAGGCTTGTCGACCGAGCAGCGCAGCTTCCGTCCCGCCGATGATCGCTGGTCGATCGCCGATTGCCTCGAGCACATCACCGTGGTTGAGGGCAGCGTGCTCGGCAAAATTCAGGAGGTCTTGCAGACGGCGCCGGAGCCGGAGCGACGGGATGAGGTTCGGGGAAAAGACCAGATCGTTTTGGAACAGGTGCCGGCGCGGGGCCAGCGCGTGAAGGGCCCGGCCAGGCTGATGCCGCAAGGCCGCTGGCCGGAGTTCGAAGACCTGGTGCGGCAATTCGAGGCCACACGGGAGCGCAGTGTGAGGTTCAGCGCGGTGACGCAGGCCGATCTGCGCAGTCATTTTTTCCCGCACCCCGTGCTGGGGCTGCTCGATTGCTACCAATGGTTGCTGCTCATTGCCGCGCACTGTGAGCGGCACGTCCGCCAGATGGAAGAAGTGAAAGCTGATCGGGGCTTTCCAACGCATCAACAAGCCGGACAGGCCGGCGCCTGAAGCATTCTTATCCCCGGAAACCGATCGCTCGCCCGAGCAGACAGCCGCTAACCAGCATCACGCGTAGGCCCCACAAATTCCACGCGTTGAGATTGCCGGCCAATTCACCCTAAGGCTGACTCTGAAACATCACGCCCGAGGTCTGGCCCGGTAACTAGGCCCTATTTAGTTTCAATTCCGTTGACGATCCTTTCGGCTTGAGCGCGCGTGAAGTTGCCGGTGATCCTGGCTGATACGTCAATGGGTGTCCGGAGCACAGGAGCCATAACGACTTGACCATCAAGGAGGATGGCCACTAGCTTTCCGATGTGGTTGCCAGTGGCTACACGCATTTTCTCAGCTCCCGATGCCTTGAACTCGATGCCAACGCTATATTCCGATGGGCCACCACCCGGAACGACTCGAGCCACGGCGATATCGCTATTGCTAACGATTACTTCGTCGTGAAGGTAAACCGCTCGACCAGAACCTGATACCTTCGCCTCACGCAAGCCAGAAGCTGGTCTGTCTTCGGCCAACCTTACTTCAAACCGAACGGCTGCGGCCTGCAGGTCGCTAACGAACACAGACCAGACCCGCGAGCCAAGAAACGAGGCGGCGATGGCCGTCAAGGCAACAGTAGCGAAGACCATCCGCGACCGCGATCCTACTTCGGCGGGCGCACGGGATCCCGCAGCCGCCGCTAAAAAAGCCCGACGGTGAAGGTCCTGCCGACTGGAGGGCCATGTTGGTTCGTATCGAAGCGGGTCTGCTTCTTGCAAGAGCTCTCTAATCTCTTTCATCGGGATCCCCCTAGATAAGCCTTAAGTGCGTCAGTTAATTTGTGTCTACCTGTCGACAGGTGCCAACGGACCGTGATGGCGCTAATGCCAAGAAGGGACGCGATGGCGGGAATCGCCAACCCCTCAAGTTCATACATGACGACGATGGCCCGGCGGCGCGGAGGCAGAATATCCAGCGCTTGCCAAACGGCTGTCCTGGCAATCAGCACCGCTTCGGGGTCTCTGCCGTCACTCGCAAGGCGGCTGCCTCGCAATATTGCTTTATCGTGGCGGTCGCGAATGGATCTCTTGCGCCACTGGTCACGGCGAATGTTGATGAGCACCCGTACTAGCCATGCTTCCTCATTGGCGGCGCCTAAAGGTATGGACTTCGGGAATTGGGCCGCTCTTAGAAATGTCTCCTGTACGAGGTCGAGAGCATCGTCGGTACTGGGCGCAAGTCGCCTAGCCAACCGGTAGAGACGAGCATAGTGAACATCGAACAAGTCTGTCAGTCTCTCGGCCCGGTTGCCAGCTACCACGACTGGAAGAGCACGGGCGATGTGCTGTCCGCTCATATCTTGTTAAACGGTCGACGGCCCTCTTCTGTTGGTCCATTCCCAAAACAAATTGGCGGAGGCCTAGTCACCGCTGACCTCAATAGGCGATTATGACGCCATCCGCCACCCTTACCCGGGTCAGTCCGCTCATTTCGTCGGCACCAGAAGTAGTTCTTGAGGATGGGTTCGAGACTTGTTTGCACCCTCTCGGACGCCGTCCCCTCGGGCAATCGTCTCCAGCTAAATCACGTACAATTAGGCTCGTGCGTCAGCCTGCGTTGCGCACCTTGGCTCTGTTACGTTGATGAAGGGAAATTCCCGCTATGTCCATGCATAAGAGCAAACCAACGCTTCCGCAAATATCGGCGTTAATTGTAATTCTGCTGGCCGCGTGCTTGGCGATCACGGCGTCACAAGCGGCCCAGAAACATCCCAAAGCGCCCAAGACTCTCCGGCTTTATATATTCGACTGCGGAACTATCCATACCACGACCGTGGATGCTTACTCGTTGAAGAAGGAAGAAGTGGGCTCTACAGAAATGTCGATCCCCTGCATCCTGGTCGCCCATCCCAAAGGAACCCTGATGTGGGACAACGGCGACATTCCCGATGGAGCGTTCAAGCCGGGTGGCGGCCCGGCCGTGGCTGGGGTAGTAACGCAAGCCCAGCCACTACTGCCTCAGCTTGCCGGGGTAGGGTACAGGCCGGCGGACATTACCTATCTGGCCATGTCGCACTATCACGGTGACCACATGGCGAATGCGAATGCTTTCGCCGGTTCCATTTGGCTGGTTAGAAAAGCAGAGCGGGAGCGTATGTTCTCCGATGTGCCGATTCCGCGGTCGGACGCAGCCAACTACAACCTGCTGAAGAATAGCAAGACCGTGATTATCGACCGGGATGAATACGATGTATTCGGGGATGCAAGGGTCATCATCAAGTCCGCGCCCGGTCATACGCCCGGACACCAGGTGCTATTTCTAAGGCTGGCCAAGACTGGGCCCGTGGTGCTGAGCGGCGATCTTTACCATTATCCGGAGGAGCGCGCGCTGAATCGCCTGCCGGTGGCCGAATTCAATAAGGAGCAGACGGCCGCGTCGCGGGCGGAGCTGGAGGGCTTCTTGCAGAAGACTGGCGCGCAGTTGTGGATTCAGCACGACTTTTTGGGCAACGCGAAGCTGAAGAAGGCGCCGGCGTTTTACGAGTAGCAAAGGGCGCGGCGGCGGCGAAAATCGGCTGAAGTTTAAGCATTAAGGAGAAATATGGGCTCGCGCAATGCTTTAGTTTTCGCGATCAGCCTGATTCTGATGCGGACGGCGGCGTTCGCGCAGGATTCCCCGATCCCTCCTGACAGCGAGATCCGCAAAATTCTCGCCGATCGCATCGGTTCAGAACGTCTAGGCATAGGCCTAGTAGCCGGCGTGATCGACGCGAAAGGCCGCCGGATTATTTCTTACGGAAGTCTCGCGAAAGATGACAAGCGGTCGCTCAATGGCGACACCATTTTCGAAATCGGCTCCATGACTAAGGTGTTTACATCGCTGGTGCTGATGGATATGGTGCAGAAGGGCGAAGTTTCTTTAACCGATCCGGTATCGAAGTACCTGCCGGAGAGTGTTAAAGTGCCGGAGCGAAACAATAGGAAGATCACATTACAGGATCTATCCACGCAAAGCTCCGGCCTGCCACGCATGCCGTCGAACTTCAACCCCAAAGATCCATCGAATCCTTATGCCGATTACTCCGCTGAACAGCTCTATCAATTTTTATCCGGCTACCAACTAACGCGCGACATCGGCGCGCAGTACGAGTATTCCAACCTCGGCGTCGGGCTGCTAGGTCACGTGCTCTCCCTGCGTGCGGGCATGGACTACGAATCAATGGTGCGATCCCGTATCTCGGAGCCTCTGGGTATGAAGAGCACCCGCGTAGCTCTTACGCCGGATATGAAAGCGCGTCTGGCGATCGGACATGGACCCGGTCTGGACGAAGTGCCGAACTGGGACATTTCGGCCCTGGCGGGCGCGGGCGCCCTACGATCCAGCGCCAATGACATTGTGACCTTCCTGGCCGCCAATCTCGGCTATACCAAGACCCCGTTGGCCGCAGCCATGGCGGCGGAGGTATCCGTTCGCCGGTCCGCGGGATCTCCCGGCATGGAGATCGCGTACGCCTGGCACGTTCAAACCAAGAATGGAAATTCCATCATCTGGCACAATGGCGGCACCGGCGGATACCGGACCTATATGGGTTACGATCCCAAAAGCCGCGCGGGAGTCGTAGTGCTGTCGAACATTTCGTCCGCCGCGGGTCCGGACGACATCGGACGGCATCTGCTCGACGCTACCTATCCGTTGGATAAGGTCGAACCGGTCAAAGAGCACAAAGAGGTGACGGTCGACACCAAGGTTTTCGACAACTATGTTGGGACCTACCAATTGGCTCCGAATGCGATAATGACGATTTCCCGTGACGGCGATCAGTTGTTCGAGCAGCTTACCGGGCAGTCAAAACTCCAGGTATTCCCCGAAGGCGAGCGCAAGTTTTTCCTTAAGGTGGTGGATGCTCAGCTGACCTTCAATACGGATGCGCAGGGTAGAGCGACTGAGGTAATCCTTCACCAGAATGGTAGGGACGTGACGTCCAAGCGGATTGACGAGGCTCAGGCCTCGGCCTTAGTGGCAGCGCTGGCTAAGCGTTTCAAGGATCAAACCCAGGCGCCTGGATCAGAAGCGGCGCTGCGTCGCGACATCGAAGAGCTGCAGACCGGTCAACCGAAATACGAGTTGATGAGTCCGGCGCTGGCGGATGTCACGCGCCAACAATTGCCGCAGCTCAAAGCCATCATCGCTCAACTTGGCGCGGTGGAATCGGTGACGTTCAAAGGAGTCGGACCAGGCGGCGCCGACATTTATGAGGTGAAGTTCGAGCATGGTTCCACTGAATGGAGAATCATGTTGGAACCGGATGGAAAAGTAGCGAGCCTGGGTTTCCGCCCGCTGTAACTGGGTACCCGGTGGATAAGCGCCGCGTTACCAATATCCGATCATCCGGCCGGCAGTGATTGCAGTAAGCCAACAGAACAGCGATATTCCGCCAAACACCGCCAGCTTCGACTGTTCGCGCGATGAGAGTTCGCGAATTCTGTGCTGCTTCCAGGCCGATGAAGAACTCAGCGCGGCTACATTCAGAATTCCTAAGGCGATGGCGGGAAATTTGATGTAAAGAAATGGATTGCCGGCGTATTCCGTCGCCTTAGTAGCAAGCAGGCATACGCCACTGATCGCCGCAATAATGAAACCTGTGGTTGCCACCGGCACGGTAGGCTTGCTGATCGCTGCCAGGTTAACGCTTCGCCAAAGCCCCAACAACCGTAGATCGAGGATCAGAACGGCTCCGAAAAGGGAAGCTACGCCCAGAATATGGACCAGGTTCACAACACCGTACGTCCACACACCCGATTCGCGCATCGCGTGCCCGATTACTGATGCCTCGAGCCACGCCATGAATTGGTACAGACGGTCCTCCGGCTGCGTTAGGTGCGATCCGGATAGACGTTGAACGTCCGGCCGTTCCAGATCACGCGCTCGGTCTTGATCTCAAAACGTTTTGGGTCCCGATTACGATGACCATGGATCTTGACCGTAGCTCCTACTGGAATGATGCCTTCCTTCAACCCTGCGCGCTGAGTGCGTGCCGGCGGGGCTAACGTAAGATCCCAGACCTGGCCATCAGAAGCGCGCACTTTCATGGTCGCGTGAGGTCCGGCCAGGCTGACCGGAGTTTCGACAGTGCCTGTCAGCTCGAATTCCGCATCCAGGTTCCCACCCCAACCGTGGTGGGCTGATGCTGGAAGGGCTGCAAGCAAGGGTGCAAGGATGGCAAGCCGGATACAGATTGGGTGTCTAGATTTCATGGCGCACCTCTAGCTGCCGTACCAATCGAGCAGCCTGACATCAATGCCGGAGCCGTCCAACGCTTTCTTGAAAGCCATGGTATCTGAACCCTTGTAGTGATAGGGATAAACAATCGCCGGGTGGAATGCGCGTACCGCATCGGCGGCCTCTTCAGGCGTCATGGTGTACGGCAGATTCATGCAGACAAAAGCGACATCTATATTC
The DNA here is from genome assembly GCA_035569875.1 of Bryobacteraceae bacterium. Classification (GTDB taxonomy): domain Bacteria; phylum Acidobacteriota; class Terriglobia; order Bryobacterales; family Bryobacteraceae; genus Palsa-89. The sequence goes on along the minus strand of DATMMD010000059.1, from coordinate 19,434 downwards.
TTGAGCGCCTTCATCTCTGGGATGCCTTCGGTGTCGCCCGAGAAATAGAACCGCTTTCCACCGTAAGCGACAATATAGCCGCAGCCGCGGCCCTTGTCATGAAACAGCTTCCCGGCGGAAGGCCCGCGAGTCAAGTTGTAGGCGGGAACGGCTTCCACGGTGAAGGGGCCCAACGTCTTCATCTGGCCATAGGAAATGATGTTGGAGCCGAACACTTGCCGGGCTACGGCCTCGGGCGCGACAACTTCCGTGCCAGTGCCGGACTTTTTCAGCTTGCTGACTATATCGGGCGCCATGTGGTCGCCGTGAATGTCGGTAATGAGGATATAGTCGGCCGGCGGGAGCTTATCGAAGGAGCCTTGCGCTGGATCGATATACAGGACCTTGCCACCGGCCTGGATCATGAGGCTGGCGTGCTGGATGGGCGTGACCTTGATGGTTCCAGCGGAAGTGGAGAACTCCTGAACGGGCGCGGCCAGGGCAGCGCCCGCAAAAATAGCTGAAACGAGAACGGCGCTTTTCATGGACGCGATTGTAGCACTCTCCGCACGCCGTGTTACTTTGTGGACGTCTCGATCTTCTTGAGAGTGACTACCGGCGACGGATACCGGGAGCCCACCGGACCGGTGAACTCTTTCTTCATGCCGTCCTCGTAATACTGGATGAACTTTTCAGAATCACGGTCCGAGGCTGGGCTTAATGACCGAGGAAGATTATGAAACATTTGCAGATCACTTCCTGCGGAATCCACGTCCGGCTTCGGCTCTGCAATTTGTTCGTTCATGGAACGGTGATTTGGTGCGGTACGATGAGGCTGCGCATGCCGATCTACGCAAGGAATGGATTAACGAGGGCACGCCTTGGTTCAGTACACGGATGCCGCAGCCACCGGGGTGGAATCCGGCAGATCAGATGAATCGCCTTTTGTTGACTGGTACAGAGATGCCCAACGTTCCACGCTTTTCAATATCGCCACGTCAAACAGCTTCGTACTCATTTCGTTCATCGCGAAGGAAGAAGAGGTTTACGCGTGCACCGTCTTCCCATCCGTCTGATCTTTGGAGCGGTTTGCTTGCTCATTCAATAGCGTGACAACAATAGCGTGACAAGAATGGATGAAGCACAGGCCGGTGGTCACTCCGCGGAAAACAACGAAGTGAATGCGGATTATGCGAACAATACAATGTTCGAGCCTACGGTATGGGATCTAAAGTTAATCTTCGGCGAATATTCAGCGCGTTCTCAATCTATTGAAGTCCACACATCCATTACTGTTCCCTGGGCGCAAGCTAAGCTAATGCTTTATTATTTGCAGGCGAATGTTGCCGCGCATGAGGTAGTGCATGGGAAAATAAAGATACCCGAAGCTGTTGTGCCTCCAGAATGGCCGCCTCTGACCCCCGAACAAGCCAAGATCCAAAGGCGCAAAAGACTTTCGAGACGCTCCAAGAGGTGCGTAAGCAGTTTCTTGATAGTCTAAAGTGACCAACTGACGCGCAGCCGATCAACTCCAACCGATAGATGTGAACTGGCAAACGCTATGCTCACCAATAAACAACGCTTGAAAACTTCAAGCGGATGTTCCGCGAGGAACCAACGTTTCGGTGCTGATCACAGTGGGCAATGTCAGCAGCCGGCCCGGCGTCACCGTAGCCATCAAGCCGTAAAAGCTTTTGATAAAGGTAGACGGCGTTAGTAGTACGACGCCGTCTCGATTCCCGTACCGGCCTTGAAGCTGGACACCACCTTCATTTGATCGAGGTCGATCACGGTAACCGTCCCGTCTCCGTCGTTCGCCACCAGTGCCGTGCGGCCGTCCGGGGCGAACGCGAATCCCATGGGGTTCTTCCCGACCGCCAGCACCTGCTGCTTCCCATGCAGGTCCGCAGTGCTGATTACGTTCACCTGCCCCTGTCCCTCCGATATGCTGCATACCAGAATCTTCGAGCCATCGGGCGTGTAGCGCGGCTTGAACGAGCCTCGGGTCGTTTCCTGGAGCGCCACCCGGTCGATCACGCTGTCCGTGGCGGTGTCGATCACCAGCAGCGTCGGTTCAGCTAAATCGGAAGCCACCACGCGCTTGCCGTCAGGCGACGCGGCAATACCCTGAATGCCGTTCGGCGCCGGAATCCGTGCGGCCATCTTGCGCGTCTTCAGATCAATCACGCTGATAAATAGCTTGTCGTTCTTGTTCGGAACATACGCCTTGCTGGCATCGGGCAGTACCGCGACCCAGTGTCCCGTCCCTTCGGTATCGATCGCCGCTTCAATGGCGCGCGTCTTCGGATCGATCACCAGCAGCTTACGGCTCAGATCGCAGCTTACATAGAGCTTGCCATGCTTATCCACCTGGATTCCGTGCGGTGCAATGTAAGGCGAGACGTCAATGGTGGCTGTGACCTGGCGCGTGGCAAGATCGATCACCGCGATGGTATGTCCCGGATGCGGATTCTTGCCGTAGACTCCATCACCATAGATCGGGATGTAAACAGTTTTGTGGTCTGGCGAAATGGCGAGATCGTGCGGCGCGTTACCTATTTCGAGATTGGACAGCTCCTTGTAGGTGGATGGATCGACGAAGCGGACGTGGGCGCCCCGTTTGTCGATCAGCACCAGCCCGTGCGAACCGGTCGGATTGTTGGGGTCCAGTGTCGCTGCCGCTACCTTCGGAAGTCCTGCGCTCAGAAGTACTGCCAGCGCAATGAGCGCAACCATGAATTGCCTTGCCATTTTCGCCTCCTTTGGTATGACGATTATATCGGGTTACTGCAGCCCGGCTGGGAGGTATATATTTTTACAAGACTGTTACCCGCGCTGACATCTGGCGGACGTCTGGTTATATGTCCGTTAGGAAAAGAGGCGAATCAAATGTCATACGCACCTTTCATCGCAATTGCCGCGGCGACCGCCGCGTTTATTTCTGGTCTTCTAGCCATGCTTAGCTGGCAGGGCAGTCTCATGGTTGCTATTGCCGCCGCCGTGCTCGCCGGGGGCATTGCCTTCACGATTCTGGAAATGCAGCGTCTGGCGAAAAGAGAAAATTAGGCGCTGCTGCCCGGTGCGAGTGGCAGTACTTTTTCCGGGAAGGACTAAGGTGTTTACAGGCTGGTTGCGCGCGATCCTACCTCTTAGCATGGAAAGAGGGGGAAATTCATGCGTTCGCTCGCACTAGTGATACCTGCAAGTCTTATTCTGGTCGCCAGTATTCATGGTCAGGCCCTGACCGAACACGCCGCCGCGGCAGCCGGCGCGGCCATTGGGACCGGGGCCGGCAAGAGTCTCAGCAACTCCATGACGAAGATTTTCGGTGACACCGATAAGCAAACCGCTAAGGCGGCCCAGCCCGAAGGCAAGAACAAGCCCGAAGCCAAGAAGACGCCCTCTGTGACCAATCCCGCGCCGGACCCGGTGACGGCCAAATCTAAGCCCTCCCCGACTCGGAGCGTTGATGCCCCTCTGGCTCCTTTGGCGCCGTCAGGTTCCCACTATGCTTCTCAGTCCCGTAGCCGCGAGCCCCGGAAGCCCGTGCATCCGGACGAGACTGCGACGGCCTTGATTCACGCGGCGTCGGCGCCATCGGTCACTGCCTCGATTCCGATGGCCCAACCCATCATCAAAGTTCCCACTGTCGAGGAAATCGCGAACATCAAAGTCGGGACTACCGAAGACCAGTTGCTGGCCGCGCTCGGGCAGCCAGCCTCCCGCTTGAGCATTCCCGATGACGATGGACACCTCCGCGAGACCTGCCAGTATTGGGCCAATGGACGGCAGATCGGAACCATCCGTCTGGACAACGGGCAGGTGGTTACTGTCGAGACCCGCCCCGAGAACTAGGGCCGTCCTCACAGAAACCTTCGAGCATCGCTCCGGCCCAGGCTGATACAATTGCGGCCCAGCACCAAGGTGTCAAAGCGATGCACGAACTTCATCTTCAAGTTGCACCAATTCTCGGAGCCGCCGTTGTGAAAATGGCGGTCGGCGCGCTGTGGTATTCGAACGCCCTGTTCTTCAAGCCCTGGATCCGGCTGTCCGGAATGAGCGAGGCACAGGTAAAGCAGGGCCTCCCCAAAGCGCTGGTGGTCGACGTGATCGGCAGTCTTCTCATGGCCCTGGTTCTGTTTCATACCATCCGGTGGGCCGGCGCTCACACCGTGGTTGAAGGCGTGTTCATCGCGTTTCTCAACTGGCTGGGCTTCGTCGCCGTCGCCACCATCAGCACCGTAACGTATGAAAGGAAACCGGTCACTTTGTACCTGCTGAACAACGGCTACCAGTTGGTCTCGATGCTCGTGATGGGAGCGATCCTGGCGGTGTGGGAGTAAATATCCCTACCCCAGCCCGCAAGCCGACATAATTGATAACCTAATAAGACTTGTTTCCGGAAATGAAGAGCCGGCTTTCCAGCAGATGTGTCGCCGTTTTACTGCTTCACTTTTCGCTTCTAGTCATGGCAAGCCGTAAAATAACGGCGGCGACCCAACCCGACCGCGAAATCGAACTGACGGAGACCACCTATCAAGTCAGCGCCGACAATACTGCCAAGGTCACTTACCATCAGCGGTGGAGGGCATTAACGGCGGCGGGCCGTGTCGCCATTAGCCAAATCAAAATTCCCTACCTTGCGGCCTTCCAGGATGTCGAAATAACTTACATTAAGACCGCAAAAAAGGATGGTTCGGTTGTTAATGGCGATCCAGCTGGAGCCTTCGATACAGCGCCCTTGGCGGACCCGCTCGCCCCTGTCTTCACCGACTTGAAGATGAGAACCGTGCTGCCGCCGAGTCTCGAAACGGGCGACTCAGTTGAGTATGAAGCCGTCTTACATATACATAAATGGGCGAAACCTGATGACTTCTGGTTCGTACACTTCCTTACTACCAACGTTCCAGTTATTTCTGAAACAGTCGTACTCGATTTGCCGGCTGACCGCGAGGTTGGTCTGTACGAAAGCAGTACTATTCCGGGGAAAACGGAAACTATTAATGGGCGACGTATCGAGCGCTGGGTGATTGCAAGTCCCGAGCCGGCAAAGGCCAGCCTGGAAACAGCCGCGCCCCTTTTCGCCGTAAGCTCCATGCGCTCGTGGGATGCGTTTGGCCAATGGATGTATTCCTTGAATAAGAAGGCCGCCGAGCCCACTACGGAAATCGCCAGCCTGGCCGCTAAATTGACAGCTAATAAGTCCAGCGAGCAGGAACGGATCGCTGCTGTGTACACATATGTCGCAACGAAAGTACGCTACGTTAGCGTCTCGTTCGGCCTCGGGAGAGTGCAGCCGCACACGGCTTCAGTTGTGCTCCACAATGCTTACGGCGACTGCAAGGATCAAACCGCACTACTCTCCGCTTTGCTCGGGGCCGCTGGCTTCAAAACGTACGCTGTGCTCACCACGCCCGCGGTTGGCGTTCAAGTTCGCGATGTGCCTACGCCCGATCAGTTCAATCATGAGTTCACCGCCATTGACACGAAGGCAGGCTTGTTGTTTCTCGATACCTCGACGGGCCCCGTACCCCCCGGCGTTTTGCCCGCTGGTGTTCGTGGATACAGTGCGTTGCTCGTCGGAGAGAAGACCTCCTCAATCATCGATATACCGATCCAGTCTTCTGTTCCCTAGCGAATCGCCGCGGCGCTTAAGGGCAGGGTGACACTGGCCGGGGCATTTGAAGGTTCCTCACGGTTCGAGTTCCAAGGTGTCGCCGAGGCGGAAATGCGGCGCGTCTTTCTCGATGCCACCGAGGTCGAGAAGGAGACCATTCTTCGAGCGCTCGCCGGTCCCGAATTTCGAAATGCGAACTTGCGGCAGATATCGAGCAGCGATCCAATTGACCTCACCAAGCCCTTCTGGGTTCAGTGTGAGATCAGCGATAAGGATTTCTTCCCTCCGGCGAGCACCTCCATGCGCATCACGTTCGAATTACATGGCTCGCCGGCAGCGGTTTTTGAAGGTTTGGGGAAGCCCAGCACTCCTCTACCTGTTGAATCATTCGCTTTCACCAAAAGCATGGATCTCATGGTCGATCCATCAATCACGATTACGAATGGAATGCCCGTTCATCGCAAGGCGGCATTCGGGGGCTTCGACTCGGAGTTCTCTTATCGGGACGGTCATTTGCAACTGGCGCGAACGTTCCAACTGAATGGCGCCCCAATTGCCCCGTCGGATTGGGATGCCTTCCTGGATTTCATGCGAGCTTCCTCAACTGAGACCGCTCAGGGCTTTACGCTCGAACGGCATTCTGGCGCGATAGGGACCTCAAATCTAAACCAGGCCATGCACCAGGGTGCAGAAGCCTTTCAGCGCCGCGACTATCCAGCCGCAAAACGCGCTTATCTCGAAGCGACCAAGCTGGAACCAAAAAGCCGTTTCGCATGGAATAATCTGGGACGTGTTTACGCTGCGCTCCGTGAATACCGCCCCGCCGAAGAGGCCTATAAGCGGCAAATCGAAATTAATCCGAACGACCCTTATGCATATAACAATCTTGGAATTGTCTATCGTGCGCTGAAGCGCGAGGACGACGCAATTGTCTGGTTCCGAAAACAGATCGCCGTGAGCCCCCGCGATCGCTACGCGCATGACAACCTCAGTATTTCGTTTGCAGCCAAGAACCAGTGGGAGTTCGCGCGGGATGAGGCTGCCATCGCTGCCGAAATCACTCCCGAAGATGCTGCGAAATGGGTTCGGCTCGGAAGAGCACAGCTCAAGACCAGCCGCGCCGACGAAGCCAGCAAGAGCTTTGACCGAGCGCTTGCCCTAGTTCACGACGCGATGGCCGAGAATAACATTGCCTACTACCTGGCCGACGCCGGAATCAAACTTGACCAGGCATGGCAATTGGTGTCCGGTACGCTGAATCCCGAAGCTCGGTTGGCCTGCCAACCGGAAGCCTTGTCCGAAGACGACAAATGTAGTGCTGAATTGCGCCGCATAGCAACCATGCTCGATACCGCCGGCTGGGTTCTCTATCGGCAGGGAAAACCGTCCGAGGCCGAGCCTTATCTATCGTCCTCTTACGCCATTGCTCCCCGCGCCGCAATCGCGATCCACTTGTCCCTGATGTTTGCGACATTGGGACGTCTTGAAGAATCGTTGAAATATTTTGCGGACGCCAACTCCCGTGTTGATTTCTCCCGAGTTGATTCAAGCGAGGCGCGCCGTGAACTCGCGAAGCGACTCGGAGGAGAAACGGAGCTCGACTCCCATTTAAAGAAGATCGATGATGCCGGGGCTTCTCCTGGTGCCACGGCGCGGGTTATCGCCTTGGTCGATGGACAGGGAAAAGTGTTGGACGCGAAATCTGCCGATTCACAGACCGCAGATCCGCTGGTTGCTGAAGCCAAATCTCTGACGTTATTGCCGATCTCTTGGCCCGAACATTTGATCCGCTCCATCCGGACCGTTGAGTTTCGCCAAGATGGAGCAAACTGGTCGCCAGCTCAGTCGTACGTAGGGCAGAGCGCCCCACCACCGCCGCCGGTCCGCTGATAGACCGTTCCCGCTAAACTGATTATGTGGTCCGTTGTCTTCCCCTCCTGCTCCTGATCGCCCGCCTCGCCTCCGCCGCCGGCGCCGCCGATCTCTCCCGCCAACTCAAGCAGCTCACGCTCGACTCCGACCAGTGCTACCGGGTCACCGAGCTCAACTTCTCCAAGGAAGACATCAAGGTCTATCTCACTTCCGGCTACATCATCTTCACTAAACCCATGAATGGCATTCGGCCGGGCGCCGTGTTTGCGGCCACCGCGGAGGCTGGGGACGCCGAAGTGCTAATGCTTCCTCCCCTCCGGAGCGAACGCCGGGCGCTCGCCACCTTCACCGATGCTCCTAACCTGGATGAGCACCTCAGTAGCGCTGCCTTCATCTTCACCGATGGAACCGGCGACGACCTTCTGGCCCAAATCCAGACCAATCCAGCAGCCAAGAAAAGCCCCGAAGCGGGACAGCTCATGCTCGAGCAATCCGGGCCGACTCTTCACAACCTGTTCGAGAGCTTCGAGACCCGGGTAGTGTACGATCTGTTGACCGGCGACCGGAAGGCTGGTTTCTTCTACATGGCTGTGTCCGGCAAGAAGCTCGGCAGTTTCGACATGCTTCACGATCCGATAACACGGGAACAGATCTTTGCCGGCAAGCTCGTGTATCGCGATAATCGTAGTTATTTCGATACCTGGGCCAGTTTTCCATCCCGGTCGGTGCGCAATGGTGAGCCGGCGCGCGCTCCGCGCTTCGCTCTCGATAATTTCCGCATCGATTCCAGCATCGATTCCAGCCTGCTTTTGAAGGCTGTCACGCGCGTTACGCTGACACCCAAACAGACACTCGGCCCCGCCCTGCCCTTCAACATCTCGCGAAACATGCGCGTGACGGAGGCGCGCATCGACGGTGAGACGGTGGAGGTCTTTGAGAGAGAATCCCTGCGGTCGAACCTGATTGCAAGCAGCGACAATGATCAATTTCTGCTGGTCGCAGCCGCGCCGCTCGATCCGTCGCGGCCCCACGAAATAGAAATTCATCATGAAGGCGCGGTGATTCAGAAAGCCGGCGACGACGTTTATTTTGTAGCCTCACGTGGCACCTGGTATCCGCGGCTTGGCATCGAGTTCGCCAATTATGATATGACCTTCCGCTATCCCAGGAATCTTACTCTGGTTGCCACCGGAGCACCGGTAGAGGACCGCACGGAAGGCGACTGGCGCATCACCCGCCGCAAGACCGACGTTCCCATCCGGTTAGCGGGCTTCAACCTGGGAAACTTTCAAGTGAATTCGACCATGGAGAATGGCTACAAAATCGATGTCTACGCCAATCGCCATCTGGAACGCGCGCTACAGCCCAAGACTGGCATGGGTTTGCCTCCGCCTGACACGTTTCCAATGCACAGACCGCGACGTGCGCCTGATGCTTTGATTTCTGAAGCGGCCGCGCCCCTGCCGCCGCCCGACCCGGCCGCCCGCATGACCCAGTTGGTCAGGGGGGTAGCTGATGCGCTCGATTTCATGACCGCTCAGTTCGGTCCGCCCCCTATCCGCAACCTCGCGATTACTCCCATTCCCGGCGGGTTTGGCCAAGGCTTTCCGGGTCTGGTTTACCTCTCGACGTTTGCCTATCTCAACCAGGGCCAGCGCCCGCAAAATCTGCATCCTGACGTTGAAGACACTTTTTATTCGGACCTTTTGGCGAGCCACGAAGTTGCGCATCAGTGGTGGGGCAATATGGTGGTGTCGGCCGGTTATTCTGACGAGTGGCTCATGGAATCACTGGCCAATTATTCCGCGCTGATGATGCTCGAAAAGAAAAAAGGGCCCAAGGCCGTGGATGCCGTGCTGGAGACCTATAAGAATCACCTTTTGGCCAAGTCCGAGGACGGCAAGACACTTGAATCTGCCGGCCCCATTACCTGGGGCTTCCGTCTGCAATCCTCGCTCGCGCCGAACGCCTGGCGTCCGGTCACCTACGAAAAGGGAACGTGGATCATTCACATGCTCCGCCGCCGGCTCGGGGACCAGCAGTTCATGGCCTTTCTGCGCGAAGTCTCGAATCGCTATCGCTTCGCCGCCATCAGCACTGAGCAGTTTCGGGAATTGGCCGCCGGATATACGCCGCCGAAGTCTCAGGACCGTGCCCTTAAGACTTTTTTTGAGAATTGGGTTTATGGAACTGGAATTCCTTCGATGAAGCTGGCGTATTCGATGCGCGGATTGAAGCTCACGGGAACCGTAGCGCAACGTGGTGTGGAGGATGACTTCACCGCGCTCGTGCCCCTGGAAGTTCAGACGGGCCGTCAAAGAGCAGTATACTGGCTGTCGACCGGAACCGATCCTGTTCCATTTTCGATCCCTTTGAAGGCGCCTCCCACCAAAGTGGCGTTGCTAGTGAACGACACCCTGATGACGGCCTGGAAATAATGACGACCTGGAAATGAACACCCTGCAAGTTGCTTTTTCCTGATTCATGCCCATTGCAACCAAACGAAAGACCGAGGCGAAGAAGTCGGCGCCGATCGTCGAGGCGGAACCCGAGCCCAAGCCATTAGAAGTAGAGCCGGCGGCGGCGCCGAAGGTTACCGCATTGATCTTCTCCTACGACAGCGCGCCCGCGCTGCGCCGGTGCCTGACGGCGCTGGAAGGTTCCAACGATCGTGCGACGATTGAGATTCTGGTTGTAGATTGCGGATCCCATGATGAAAGTCCGCAACTGGATACCGAATTCCCGGAAGTGACCATTCTTCGGCTGCCGCGTTATTTCGGGCGCACCAAGGCGCTCAACATCGGCACCCGCACAGCGACGGGCGAATATCTTTTCTTCCTAACGCCCGAAGTGGAAGTCTTACCCACCACCATTCCCTCACTGTTGGCGCGAATCGAATCAGAGCCGGAGGTGATGGCGGTGTGTCCTTTGCTGGTTGACACCGAGGCGCGTCCGGCCAGGCAATTCTTTCGGCTCCCGACGCCGGCTAGCGGTCTGGACGTAGCTCCTGTAACAATCGATCCGGCGGCCGAAGCCGTTGAAGTGGAGTACGCGACCTTCCAGGCGTTTCTGGTGCGCAAATACTTCGTCAAAGGCATCAACTACCTGGATGAGCGCTATGGCGAATCTTTGTCCGACGCCGAGTTGTGTTATCAGATTCGCCGGTCTTCCCGCAAGACCCTGGTGGTGCCCCGTGTGACCGCCCTTTACACCCCCGGATCGCCTTACTCAGAGGCTTCGAATACGATATTCGAAGCCGATCGCATTCATGGTGCGGCGGTCTATTTCGGCAAGCATTATGGCGTCATAAATGGCTTCGTTTTTCGAGTTAAGTCCATCCTGAAGGCGCTTTTCACGCTCAAGCTGGGACTCTTCGCAGCTGTGATCTCGGGGAGCAAAATCGACGGTTCCCAATCAGAAATTCTGTAAATTCAGGTGTTTGCGTCAGTTTTTCCTACCTCCCACAACCGGGCGCGCCGCGTCCGGCAGCGCGCCTCTGGTACCTAAGGTTCCTCCAGTCTACTGCCGATATTACGAGCGGTATGCAGATAGACGCCTTACTGTGGATTCTCCTTCCGCTGTTCATTGCCGCTGGCTCGGCACTGCTTTCCTACTACATCATGCAAGCCCGCATGGACGTAGCGGTTGCCAGGGAGCGCGAGGCGCTGGCTGAAACCCGCGCGGAAGTCCGCACCCAGAAGAACACTATGGAAGAGCGCGTTAAAGCAACCGAGCAGGAGGCTCGCCGCCGGGCGCTGGATGATTTCATGCAGGATTTCCGGGTCGAAGAGCGTCATTATTTCCGAGAGAACAAGTCGCTGGCCGCCCGCAGAAAATCGATGGTTCTGCAGGAACGGCTGTATTTCCGCAATATCCCGCTGTCCAACTGGGTGGAGCACGAGATGACCGTCGAAGAAGAATCGGGCGACGTGCAGCGTATCGCCAAGGGCTGTTCGGTATTCACCACCAAATCTTTGAGCGACGAAAAGAAATCCGCCGTGTCGCGCATGCTTGGGCAGGCACCGATCACCAGCGTTGTTCCCGAACTCGCCGAAATGATGAATGACGCCCAAGCCGGTTAACCCCGGGACTCTAGCGTGGTAGTTCTGGTACGATCCACCCGACAACACGGGTTTAGAATAGCCCCACATGTGATATTCTTGGCGGCATGAGAAACTTTGCCTCTTTCGCGTTGTTGGTAGCGGTTTGTCTCCTTTCCGTTGTTTCGCCGGTGCTCGCTGGCGTCGCTGCGCCACCCGTCCCTGAACCGGGAACTGTTTTGCTTATCGGGGGAGGTATCGGCGCCCTGGTTCTGTATCACCGCAAGAGACAATCTAAGAAGTAGTTGCCTGTGCTGGCGACATACGTCTTGCTCTCGGCGTTTGGAATATTCGCCGTCTGGGAGACATTCCGGCCGCGCCGCCGCTTGACGGCTCCGGTTGGGCGCCGCTGGATTCACTCCGCTCTGCTGGCTTTCCTTATCAACTCGCCACTGGGTTGGATTTATCCGGCGACCGCTGTAATGCTTGCATCCGCCGTGAGCACCAGCAGTCACGGCTTGCTGAACCGGGGCCTGCCCTTCTGGCTTCGTTTTGCCGTTGGGTTCGTTTTGCTGGATCTGCTGCGCTACGGGCAGCATCGCTTGTATCACGCCATACCAGTACTCTGGCGCATCCATCGGGTTCATCATTCCGATCCCGATTGCGATTGGTCGACCGGCCTGCTGTTTCACCCCGGCGAGGTGCTGCTGAGCCAACTAACCTATCTGGGCGCAGTCGCCCTTCTAGCGCCTCCGCCTCTGGCTGTCCTTTGCCTGGAACTGGTCACCATCGTACACAACATCTTTGAGCACGCCAACGTCCGGGTGCCTCAGCGGGTTGATGGACTAATGCGGCGGGTCTTTATCACGCCCGATGTACACCATATTCATCATTCCGAGGACCTTTCCGACCTGAACCGGAACTTTGGGACGGTATTCTCGTGGTGGGACCGAATCTTTGGCACCTACCTTCAGGCACCGGCTGTGGGCTATGCCAATATGCGGATGGGACTACCGGATCAGGCCGAACGGCAGGGGCTAAACGTGCTCCAGATGCTGGTTCTACCCTTTCGCAAGGATCGTAAGTGTAAGCAACCGGAAAGGTTGTCAGTTAATCCCGAGGGAGTGTCAACCGAATCCTTCTGAATTCGTTCAGAAGATATGATGGGCGTCATGGCCGATCGGCTGGGAGCCAGTCTGGACACGCAGGCGAGCACGCGCGAGTTCGGTACGTGGATGGCTTCCGAGCAGAAGCGTATCTTTCTGCTGTGCCGGCGATTGCTGCAAGATGTTGAAGAGGCTGATTCAGCCACCCAGGATGCCTTTCTGAAGGCTTGGCAGGCTCTCAACCGCACTGAATTAAAAGAGTTGGAAGACGCCAGCCGGTGGCTGACCCGGATCGCCGTGAACACCTGCCTGGACCGGTTGCGTTCGCGCCGCTGGCAATTCTGGCGAAAGCGGCCCAACCCTCAGGACGAGCAGACCATCCTGGAACTGGCGGCGACAGCGGGTCCGGACGCGGTCGATCACGTCTTCGCCACCGAGATCGCCCAGCGGCTGGAAGGTGCGCTCCAAAAGCTAAGTCTTCGCCAGCGGGCGGCGTTCACATTGAGGCATTATGAAGACCGGAGCATGGCGGAAATCGCCGAGATTCTGGACCTGGATATTGGTACCGTGAAAGTGCATTTGTTTCGTGCCACCGCAAAGCTTCGGGAGGAGCTGCACGACTTGTACTTTCGCGCTTGAGGAAGACGAAGAAATGAAACACTGGAACGAAAACGATTTCAAACAGTGGCTGTACGGGTTGAAGGATGAGGACCAACACCTGACCGGCTGTCCGGAGTGCCGCGGTGAGATGGAGCGGCTGCGGATGGTGCGCGCCCGAATCATCGAGCAGCCAGAGGTATCGCCAGATTTCCTGGCCGGGCAGCGCCGCAGCATCTATCGCCGGCTGCATGAGCCACGGCACAACTGGGTGACTTTACGTTGGGCGCTGCCGGTTGCCATGGTGCTGGTGATGGTTTTCGGTTTGACACTGCAGCGAGGCCGCGGGCCGGCTTCGAATATCAGCGACGAACAGCTGTTCTCCGATCTCACCGCCATCGAGCAGAGCGCCGAGCCCAAGGCGATCGCACCCATGCACAAGCTCTTCGAGCAATAGCCATGCGCCGCTACATTCTACTCGCTCTGTTACTGACCGGCTCGATGTTTGCTCAGATGCCGAAGAGTCTCTACGCCTGGTGGAGCAAGCCGGTGGTCGCCAAACAGTTGAATCTGACTAATGTTCAGCGCCAGCAGATCCGCGCCACGGTGCTTGAGTTCCGGCCGCATTTGATCGACATTCGCGCTGAAGTCAGTAAAGCGGAGATCGATCTGGAAACTCAATTCGACCACGAACCAGTCGATCAGGCAAAAGCCAACCAGGCGATCGAACGCTTGATTGCGGCCCGCGCTGATCTGACACGCACGCTGTCGCAGATGAGCCTGAAATTGCGGACCGTGCTCACCGAGCAGCAGTGGCGCGATCTGCAGCGTCTACGGCCGGGCCAGGGCGAAGAGCTTCCTGCCGGTGAATCTCCGGGGCAGAAATAATCGGGCTAGCGAAGACCCGCAAAGTACACTTGATCGATCTTGGCGGCCATCACAAAATCGCTTTCGGTTAAACCGCGGATTTTGTGAGTGTAGATCTGCACGTCCACTTTTCCCCAGCCCAGGCAAAGATCGGGATGATGGCCTTCCTGCTCCGCCACCGCGCCGACCCGGTTGACGAAATCGAGCGCCGTCTTAAAATCGGCAAACAGAAAGCTCTTGGCGACGTGGTGCTCTTCGACGATTTTCCAGTCGGGCAATTCCCCGGCATAGCGTACCAGTTCCGCGCCTTTCAAGGGCGGCACGCCGCCGCGGCATGGTACGCAGTGCTGTTCGGCTAGTTTGCTCATTCCATATCCCCCCTCACCTTCTCTTATTTCGACAGCATAGCGCTTCAGCGGCGCCACTTGCTTTCTGAGGTGCGGTAGATCTTTGGGTAAACATTGGTCGGAAAACCCAACTCGATGAAAACAAGGGAGAGATCATGATTTGGGGTCATGTCGCATCAAAATGGAATTTTTCGGCACGCTTTTGAGATGAATACGTCTTAATCATAAGCGATGATCCTTGGGAGCAACATACGAGGGGCAGTGGTGGCAGCCATCGCCTTAGCGCTGACCGCTACTTCGGTATACGCTGGGCCTGAATCGGTCCGGACCGCCCTATCTTTGCGGGCTCAATCATGGAATCACCAGATCACTGCCAGACGCCCGGCGATGCGCGCGCAAGTTTCGCAGAGCGAGTTGAAAACGAGAACTCCGGTAACGAAGCAGTTTTGCGCTTTGTCTCCGCAGGTCAGTTTTGCTCATCCCTTGTGCGTCGCCGGATCCCCGTCACAGTGGTTATCGCGTTCGCTTCTTCTCCGCGGCCACAGTCTCAGTCCAAGCCGGGCGCCCCCCTTAGTCTAAGTCCTGCACTTCCGTTGTTAGCCACTTAAGTTGTCTGGCTCAAGTCAGCCGGACGGATTGTGTTTTTTCAAGGACATCAAAATGTTTAAGACACTCAAGAACTCATTCCAGATGGAGAGCGCCGGGTCGAAGCTCGACCTAGGCTTTCTCCTTCGCTGGGGCGGTGGAGTTGTTGTTGCCGCTCTAGAGTTATTTACACGCTGCTTTCAATTTGGGAGTGATATGACCGGCTTAAAGATTGTTCACTTGCATTGGAGCGTGCTCACGATCGAACTTCGTGAGCTGCGCGCCCACGTAGATGGGCTCGCGGTGAGATTCAGCAAAGAGTACGGATCCAACTCAGAGGCCCTGGAGCGTGCCGAAGGGCTGTCGGTCGCGATTCAACGTTTGGAAAGGGCGCTGTTGCAGCAACAACTTCAGAGGATCTCGGCCGCCTCAGGCGCCGGTGGGGGTGCGCAATGAAGCCCAGTGATGTGGATGGTGGACCAGGAAGGCCGAACCAGATCAAATCGCATCCGCCACCGACGCTACGTAGTAAACTGATCACCGCGGTCAGCTTGTTTACGACCGCGGGCGCGCTCTTTCTCGCGCTCTGGGTAGTGGACCAAATGGTGAGTAACTGATCGGAAAGCTACAGGTGACGATACATGACGAACGCATCCACGTAGCCGGCATTGGGATGCTGGAAGGCTCCCGGAAGGCGGCCGGCAATCTCGAATCCGAAGCTTTGCCAAAGCCGGACCGCGCGCTGGTTGGTGCTGACCACGAAGTTGAACTGCATGGCGCGGAAGCCGCGAGCTTTTGCGTATTCGAGCGAATGGCCGCACATGGCGCGCGCTACTCCTCGGCCGGAGGCGCGAACATCGGTCATGTAGCCGCAATTGGCTACGTGCGCGCCTCCGCCTTTTTGATTGGCATGCATGTAATAGGTGCCGACTACGGCTCCGTTGTCCTCCGCGACGAACACTTCGTGGCTCGGGGCGAACCAGTAGGCGATGGCCTCTTCCCGCGTCATATCGCGAGGCAGGGTATAGGTTTCACCGCCACGAATAGTAGGTTCGATGATTTCCCAAATTACTCCCGCATCGGCCGGACCGGCGGGCCGGACGGTTATCATGGAACCAACATAGCGCCTCGGTAGCGATAAAATCCTGATGACGAATTTCGAATTTACTCCACTGGTCTTTCTGATCTCGACCACAGTTGGTTATCTGGGAGCGTTAACCGTTGGCGGCATAATTGTGACGCCCTCTCTCCACGCCAGCATCCCGAGCCCTTCCTCCTTCGGGCTCATCTTGCATGAGACAAGAGTCCCAGTAGCACGCCCCGCCGTTTCATGGGATACTCATGTTACCTTGAGACGGTTCGTCCCGTCACTTCTGTTGTAGTTTCACAAAGATCCTTATTGAATGATGACCAATACGACAACCACAGCCACCGAGCCCCATGCTGGAGAGCGTGGCAGGGAGGTGCCCTATCCTCCCGGCAAGCCCCCTAGCAAGCCAAGGAAACGCGGCTTCATCTGGTTCTTTTTCCTTGTAATCGTAATAGGTGTAACGGCTTATGCCGTTTGGAGGGCCTCCCAGCCCGGCCTGATTCCCCAAACCAACCAGGGTAAGGGCGGGGGTAGGGGAAAGGGTGGACGGGGGGGTGGCGCCGGTGGAGCGCTGCCGGTGGCGGTCGCGGCGGCGCGTTCTGGCTCCGTCCCCATCTATCTAGTTGGATTGGGCAACGTTACCGCATTCTATACGGTCACGGTTAAATCCCGGGTGGACGGCCAGCTCATGAAGGTCAATTTTCAGGAAGGGGAGTTGGTCAAAGAGGGGCAAGTTCTATGCGAGATCGATCCCCGGCCTTTCCAAGTGATGTTAGCGCAGGCGGAGGGCACACTCGCCCACGATCAAGCACTGCTTGAAAATGCCAAGGTCGATCTGAATCGCTATGACGGTCTGGTTAAGCAGCAAGCGATTCCCGCCCAACAGCTGGATACTCAGAAGGCACTGGTGGCACAGTACGAAGGCAGCATCGCACAGGATAAAGCTAACGTCGATAATGCTAAGCTGCAGTTGATTTATTCCAAAATCACGGCTCCGATTACCGGAACGGTAGGGCTCCGGCTGGTGGATCCCGGCAATATTGTGCATGCCTCCGATGCCAATGGAATGATCGTGATTACCCAACTTCAGCCCATCTCGGTACTATTCACCATTCCGGAGGACAATCTTCCAGAGGTTACTAAGAAACTGCGCGCCGGCGCACACCTGCCGGTCGAAGCATTTAATCGCGACATGTCCAAAAAGCTTTCCGCTGGAACGCTACTAACGCTCGACAACCAGATCGACAATACTACTGGAACTTCAAAACTAAAGGCCATCTTCGATAACAAGGACTTCGAGTTGTTCCCGCAGCAGTTCGTCAACATCCGCCTGCTGGTCGATACTTTACAAAACCAGATTCTAGTACCGACTGTGGCGGTTCAGACTGGCCAACAGGGGACTTTTGTCTATGTTATCGACGAAAATCAGACCGCGCACCTCAGGCCCGTGGAAGTTCTGACATCGGACCAGTCCGGCGCTGACATCAAGAGTGGTCTCAAGGTAGGGGAACAAGTAGCAGTGGACGGAGCAGACCGGTTGGAGGATGGAGCGCGGGTTCGCGTGCGGCAAGCTGGCGAAGTCGAAAAACAGGCTGCCGATGATGCGGCTGCACTCGCCAATCGCGCCCGGAACAAGGGTAAAGGCGGTCAATTTAAGGGCCAGCCGGGAGGCAATCGCCCGGATGGAAAAGGGGCGCCCCAGCAGTGAGTCCGTCCCGAATTTTTATCCTGCGGCCAGTGGCCACATCGCTGATGATGGCCGGTATAGTGCTGGTTGGCATGGTCGCCTATTTTCAATTGCCGGTCTCTGCGCTGCCGCAGGTCGATTATCCGACCATACAAATCCAGACTTTCTACCCCGGCGCAAGTCCGGAAGTAATGACTTCAGCGGTTACGGCGCCGCTGGAGAAGCAATTCGGACAGGTGCCCGGACTGAGCCAGATGACGTCCATCAGCTCCTATGGAAGTTCTCTGATCACCCTGCAGTTCTCTCTGGATCTGGCTATCGACGTAGCCGAGCAGGAAGTACAGGCGGCCATCAACCAGGCGGGAACCTATCTTCCGACCCTGCTGCCGAATCCGCCCATTTACAGCAAAATCAATCCCGCTGACGCTCCGGTGCTGACTCTAGCGATCACGTCCAAGACCGTGCCGCTCATCAATATCGAAGACTACGCCGAAACGCGGATGGCCCAGAGAATTTCGCAGCTAAAAGGAGTGGGGCTGGTAAGCATCAGCGGCGGACAACGGCGGGCTGTGCGTGTACAAGCGAATCCCACCGCGCTGGCTTCGTATGGCCTTAGTCTCGACACCTTGCGCACCGCCCTGAGCAGCGCGAACGTAAATCAGGCCAAAGGCAACTTCGATGGGGCCGATCAAGCATGGACCATCAACGATAACGACCAGCTGAGCTCGGGAGAACAATACAAGCCCATTATCATTGCGTACCGTAATGGCGCGCCCGTGCGGCTTTCCGACGTCGCGAATATCATCGATGCGCCGGAGAACACCAAGCAGGCCGCCTGGGTCGGCACCAATCAGGCCATCGTTCTCAATATTCAACGCCAGCCCGGGACCAATATCATCGGGGTGGTAGATACGATCCAGGCGCTACTTCCGCAGATTCGCGCATCTTTGCCGGCGGGCGTGAACGTCGATGTCATTACGGATCGGACCACCACGATCAGGGCTTCGGTGAAGGACGTCGAATTTGAGCTGATGCTCACCATCGGGCTGGTGGTGATGGTCATCTTTCTTTTTCTGCGGAGTCTTTCGGCCACTATCATTCCGGGCATTGCCGTGCCTCTTTCGCTGGTGGGCACTTTTGGCGTCATGTACCTGCTGGGGTACAGCCTGGACAACCTCTCTTTGATGGCGCTTACCATCTCCACGGGCTTTGTGGTGGATGACGCGATCGTCATGATCGAGAACATCTCGCGCTACATCGAGATGGGCGATTCGCCCATGGAAGCCGCGCTGAAAGGGTCGGCCGAGATCGGTTTCACCATTATTTCGCTGACCGTTTCGCTGATCGCGGTCCTGATTCCGCTCCTGTTCATGGCGGACATTGTCGGCCGCCTGTTCCGGGAATTCGCCGTAACTCTGGCGGTTACCATCCTCTTCTCGGCCTTCGTCTCCCTCACTCTGACACCCATGATGGCGGCCAGAATCCTGAAGCACACGCCGGAGCGCGAGCAAGGGCGCCTGTATCGCTGGTCGGAATGGTGTTTTGTCAAAACGATCGAGCAGTACGGCAAAATGGTTCGGGTGGTTTTGCGCCATCAAACTTTGACATTGATGGTTGCGCTCGGAACATTGGTTCTCACCATCTATT
>DATMMD010000058.1:0-19159 GCA_035569875.1 Bryobacteraceae bacterium | reverse complement strand
GCTTTCTATCGAAACCTGTGCAGAGCAGTGAGTTGGTACACACTGTCGAAAAGTATCTTTCGGCCACAGCGATTCACTAGTTGCTCGGCCAATTTGAGGCCCAGGCTACAATAAGAGTTGTTTCGCCTCGATAGCGAAAACGTGTACCGGGCGCAAGCGCTCGATGACATTCCTTGGCTGGAGCATGGCTTCGGCACCCGGCTGAGTTCGAACTGGCCGGACACAGTCGATCTCACAACGGTCCGGCAGATTCATTCCGACCAAATACTGGTTGCCGACCGGGCCGGGTGCCTGGGCGAAGGCGATGCACTCATCACGAATCAGCCAGGGACCACGCTATCGGTCCGCACGGCCGACTGCCTGCCAATCCTGATGGCTGATGTTCGGAATCGGGCGGTGGCAGCTGTGCACGCAGGTTGGCGCGGGACCCTCCTGAAGATTGCTCCCAAGACCATCCAGGCGATGGCCAAGCAATTTGGGACGCGCCCGGAAGACCTTGTAATCGCTATTGGGCCGGGGATCGCAGGGTGCTGCTTTGAAGTCGGACCCGAGGTGGCTATGCAATTCTCCGCGATTTTTCCTGAACGAAGCGACTTGGGTCAACGGACCAAAATCGATTTGGTGGAGACGAACCTACGGCTGTTGGGACGAAATGACGGCAGGATGAGACAAATCGCCACGAGTGGGTTGTGCACTTGCTCTCGGGGAGATCTGTTTCATTCTTACAGGAGGGATCGCGACGCGGCGGGGAGAATGGTGTCTACCATTCGACTCCGGCAAAGCAGCGGGTAGACTGAGGTACACAAAAGGCGCGAGAGGGCTCGCGCCTTTCGGTAAGAGATTTTCCCGTACTTAGGCAGCGTGGACGAGAAGATCGTCGAGGGAATCGGTGCCCTCTTCCTGGCTCTTGTCTGCGATTTCCTGGCACTGGATGCAGTAAGCCGCCCACGGAACAGCGTGGAGGCGCTTAATGCTAATGTCTTCTTCGCAGTGCAGGCAGACGCCAAATGTGCCTTCGTCTATGCGGTGCAGAGCCGCACGGACGTTGCGTAACATGTTGGATTCACGGTCCAGGTTGCGAATCGCCAGCTCGCGCTCAGCCGCATTCTGGACTTCGTCCAGCGCGTCCGGGCTTTTTTCGATAGCGATCCCCTCGCGGTTTCTCAGCACCTGCGCCAGTTCAGCCTGTTTAGTTTCCAGGACTTCTTTAAATTTGTTTAACTCGGTCTTCGTCATAGATTTAACTCCTTCTTATTGTTTCTTACTCGTTCCGGTTCCCATATTCAACACGTTTAGACGCGCGATCCTTCAGAAAGGTTCAAGTCGTTACAAAGAATGACTAAACTATAATGAACTCTGAAGCTTAACGACCGGGGGCAGCGCTCACCGGCCGGACAGGTACGCAGTCTAGCTCTCAAAATCATACCACAACGATTCAGCAATTCAAGTGCCAGATTTGGCCTCCCTGGCTTAAATCCCAGGTGGCGCTCATCGGGCGGCTACCCACGTTCTCTGGCCTAACATCTGATTCTTATCGACTTGGCGGTCCAAAAGAATTACAGCAAATCCAAAAAAAAACCTGTCACGTACGTGATCAGGGGCCCCGGATGTCTATTGATTACCTTTGTCCTAGTAATTTTTATGCTTCCGCCGTCTGCGGAGCGCCTTTAACCCAAAGAAGGTGTCGGAGTATGCCAGTTCCTCTCACTTTTGTGCGGGGGAACAGCAGCAGGCTGAACTAGACTAGGATCAGAAAAGTCAGTTGCCCTGCGGAAGTGCTGGTTTCTTAGTGGCTTGACGGCTTTGTTGCCGCATCATCTCGAGCATTTGCTCCAGTTGCAGCTCAGGAATCGCCAGCGAAAGGGTAGTGACATTACCGGCCGCCTTGCAGTCCAGCGTGTCGAGCAGCGTGGCTACCTGACCAGCCGCCGCATTGTTCTGGCGGTTGAGTTGAACCATACCAGCGACGAATTTCACCACATCTACCAGCGCCTGCGCGTCTTTTTCGGAGCGCGTAGTAGCCTCCGCCGAGATATTAACCATGTCGCCGAAACGGATACCGCCGCTGGCTTCGTTGATGGCCGCAAGCAAATTCCCCTTCATGGCGCCGCTCAGGTTCGGATCCGGCATCGCGTCCGCGAATTCGGACACGGGCACCAGAGTGGCAAACCAGAAGTCGTTTTTCGAACTGAGATCGTTGACTTTCGACAGCAGCTGGTTACCTGGCACCGCACCGCTCTTCTGCCGTCCGATGGCCGCCTCGACGGAAGCCAGATCGCCCATGACCGCGTAGGTACTGTCGAAGAAGGCGACTGCGTTTTCAACATCCGGCTTAGCGGACGACGAATGAACGAGGATGTTGACGCCTTGGAAATTGGTGGTTGAGATTCCGGTGCCATGGGCAGCGGTCGCGATTTTGCCGAGATCGAAGGCGCCACGGGCCATCACCAGCCAGCGGCTGGCCGCGCTGTTCGATTCCCAATTGGACGCGACCATTATCTCTCTGACGTCCCGGCGCGGATCGAAACCGGTTTGCGCGATGAAGCTCTTAAAGCCCGCGTCATCAACCTGCATATGAGAGAGGATATACTGGCCAAACAGCGAATTCTTGGTCTGATCTACCTGGATTCCCGCGATGACCTTGGCGTCGGGCATCACCAGCTTAAGGAGGGCAGGATCGGCGGCCCAAGTAGCGATCGGAAGTGTCAAAAGAACAGCAAAACGGCGCAGATTTGTCATGAAAACCTCTCTGTTGCTATTACGAGGCTAACACGTAAGAAGTTCGGGCCACCTTAAACAGGCACTTGTTCGACGATTTCGATGCCGTAGGCGTCCAAACCCACTACCTTGCGCGGATGGTTGGTCAAAAGGCGTATAGTATGGAGCCCCAGATCGGAAAGGATCTGCGCGCCGATGCCGCTTTCGTGTTGTAGGCGCTTTTGACCGTCGGGAGTGCCGAAACTGTGATTGCGAAAGCCGGGCCCCGTCTGGTGAAGATAGACGAGCACTCCCGCGCCCTCCTCCGCGATCAATTCCAGCGATTTCCGAAGCACTCGCTGGCACTGGCATTCTACCGAGCCAAAGACATCGCCATACGTGCAATGCGAGTGCATGCGCACCAGGACGTTCTCGCGATGCGCGATTTCGCCGTGAACCAGCGCCAGATGCATCTCCGGAACGATTGTGCTGGCGTAGACAATAGTCTTGAAGTCGGCAAACTCGGTCCGCAGGCAGCCCTCCGACTGGCGCTGGACGAAGCGCTCGTTTTGCAGACGATAGCGGATCAGGTCGGCCACCGAAATCATTTTCAGACCGTGCCGCGCGCAGAACTCCTTCAGGTGGGGAACCCGCGCCATAGAGCCATCGTCGTTCATGATTTCGCAGATGACGCCGCCAGGCCGGAGCCCGGCGAGGCGTGCCAGGTCGACCACGGCCTCGGTCTGTCCGGCGCGAACCAGTACGCCGCCTTCGCGTGCGCGCAGCGGGAAAACATGACCAGGACGCACCAGGTCGGTGGGTTTGCTGGAAGAGTCAATGGCTACCTGGATGGTACGGGCGCGGTCGGCGGCGGAGATACCGGTGGTCACGCCCTCGGCGGCCTCGATCGATTCCGTGAACGCGGTGCCAAATCGGGAGGTGTTTCTGGACGACATCTGCGGCAGGTGCAGCGTGTCGCAGATCTCAGCGCTCAATGACAGGCAGATCAGGCCGCGGGCGTGCTTGGCCATGAAGTTGATGACGTCGGGAGTGACTTTTTCGGCTGCGATGGTGAGGTCGCCTTCGTTTTCACGGTCCTCGTCGTCGACGACGACCAGCATCCGGCCGGCCCGGAAGTCCTCGATGGCCTCCGGGATGGAGGAGAAGGGCATGGCTTAAGTATCAGGATAGCAATCGGGGGAGGAGACCGAAGACAGTAGACAGGTCCCGACCTGCCGATTCGGCAACCTTTTAAAGGCCGAGTTTCCGATCGAGCTCAGCGGTTATTTGGGGCAAGCCTTGGGGATTATTGACGACGTTACGGATGCCGGAGGTATTCTCAAATAAAGCATCGGCGGCCGCTAGCGCGAGGTTATAAGCCAAGCGTGCGTTCTCGATGCTTAAGTGCGACCAATCCTGGTGGAGGTCTTCCAGGCGCGGCATCTGCCGGGCTGCGGCGAGCTGGCGCAATTGATCGCGCGAGGCCGGTGAGAGCTGATCGCCGGAGAGCTTCTGCGCCAGACCTTCCTGCAACCAAGCCGGCCAAGGCGTGCCGCCGGACGGAATGCTGGTGAGGCACGCATGGACCAGCTCATGAGCTAGCGCGCGGCGCATTTGTGGACCCACTTGTTTTCCCTCGGTCCACGCGATGTGGATGCGCCCGTCATATTCGCCGCCGCTCCATTCCGCGGCTCCGGTCCCGCGCAGGTAGGCATCCCTGCTTTGTACGATGGCGACTATTCGTTCGTCCGACGAGCAACCAAGTTGCCCAGCAATGCGGCTGTAATCCTCATCGAGAGCAGACAAGATGGCCCGCGCCGTGTCGGAAGGAAGCGCTTCGCCTTCGTAGCGCAGCGCGATGTGCATTCCCAGGAGCTTTTCAGCACTATGGTCGGCGTCAGCCTCGCGGCGCACTCGTTCATAGACGCGAGCAAGCGTATCGTTGGGTGCCAGATCGAGCGACTGCTTCCAATAGTCGAGCGCGGTGCGAAGCTGGTCCGAACGGTAAGCAGCCAGACCCGTGAGCAGCAGCACGTTTGGGTCGTTATGATGGCGTCTGACGGCAGGCTCCAGCAGTTCCAGGGCTTGAGCGGGCTGATTGGCGGCGAGCAGTTGCGAGGCGCGCTCGAGAGACAAATCGCCGGAATGCACAATTAGTTTTTGACTCGCGGCTTCCATCGGACGCAGCTCACGAATCGTGTCAGCCGATGCCGCTGAGGTTCGTCCTTTTTCAAATTGATCCAGGCCGGCGAGTCCAGAAGCTGGCACGTACCCCATGACCAGCTTGCCATCCAGTAGGGCAGCCACCTTGAAGCAGTCCGAGCCGTCGGAGAGGCGAAAACGGATCTCCACCGGTGTTCCACCCGGCAGGCTGGCGATTACTTGTGCCGTCGCGTCGCAGCCTGAGCGGAGCGCAGTTTGATCCAGCTTGGCGGACAGCGCCGCAAAGAAAAAAAGGACAGGGACCACCATGCTCTCTATATCGGCCTCATACGTTACAAACTACTCGGGTAAACACCTGACTAGGGGAAACTAACTGTTAGCCAGGCGTTTCCTCTTTCATAACCTCGCGAACTACTAGCTTCAGCTCCTGACGTAGCCCGGTCCAGTTTTCTGGTGAGAACTGAATGGTTTGCGTGGGGAAGGGCATGTCGATCCGGGCTTCCGCGAAGCGCTTGATGATTCGGGCATTCATCTCACGCCCCACCAGCCATTGTTGGCTCGGCAAGGTCTTGAAACGCGCCTTAATCACCACCGCAAAATCTCCGAGTTTGTCAACGCCCATAATCTCCAGAGGTTCTAGGATCGCTGCATGATAAGGATCGTCGGCCATGAGCTGCGCACCCAGTTCCTTGAGCACGTCGATCACGTGACCAGTGTCTTCTTTGTAGGCGACCGAGATACTAAAGAGGTAATAGGAATATTCGCGGGTCAGGTTGGCGAGGCTCTGGATACTGCTGTTGGGAAAAATGTGCACTGCGCCGTCTTCAGCGCGCAGTACTGTGGTCCTGAGATTGATCTCTTCAACCAAGCCGCCTTTGCCGTTAATTATCGCCACATCGTTGATACGTATCTGATTCTCCATCATGAGGAACAGGCCGCCCAGCACGTCCTTGATGATGTTCTGCGCCCCGAACCCGACGGCCACTCCGGCGACTCCGGCACCGGCCAGCAGCGGCCGAACGTCGAAGTTCATTTCTTTGAGCACCATTAGCCACGCGATGGCCCAGATGACCACGAACATCGATTTCCTGGCCAGACTTCCGATGGTGGCGGCGCGCTTTTCCACCTCGAATTCGGTGCCGCCTCCGGACTTGAGCATCATGCGCACACTGTAGTTTCGGAGCGTGGTCAAGACACGACCCACGGCGAGGGTGCAGATGTAGGCGAATACCAGGATGAAGCCGATGCGGAGAGCGTTGAAGGCCATCGGCAAGTAGTAATCGACGTTCAGCAATTGGATGCGGGCCGGCATCTTCTAATGATAGAGGCCGGACGCCATGGCCGGACGCGACGGAGGCCCGCTCGTTGAACTAAGCCCGCTCGTTGAACTAAGATTGTTAAACTAAAGAATATGGCAACGGATCAGAGTAAAAGCACTGCAACGGCGGTTCGTGCCTGGGCGCCGGTAGTCGCTTTGGGCTGGCTGATACCTGGTGGCGGCCACTTCCTGCTGAAGCGCAAGGGGCGCGGCACGCTGCTGCTGGTATCCGTGCTCTCGATGTTTTTGCTGGGTCTGATGATGCGCGGCATGATGTTCCAGCCGCAGACCGGCGATATCTTGACCACGATCATCTATGTCGGCGGATTTGTGGGCGACCTGGCTTCCGGGCTCCTTTATCTGTTGGCCACCTGGCTCGGATATTCTCAGATCGATATGGCCGGACACGTACACGATTACGGGACCAAGTTCCTGGTGGCGGCGGGGCTTTTGAATATTCTGGCGATGGAAGACGCTTACGAAATCGCGATCGGGAAGAAAGACTAATGCCGAAAATGAATTTGTCCCACTTTGAGGCGGCGGTGCTGTTTGCGTTGTTTTCTTCGATTGTCCTGGGAGTGATCACCAAACGAAGCGACGCCGAGCGGTTGCGCTACGGGCTGCGCTGCTTTGCCTACTTTATCGCGGCGCTGATCGGGTTAGGCTGGCTGATGCGGCTGGGACACGGTTAATTAACATGGGCATTCACACGAGTGTTGACAACGGGCATCCAGGACGGGCGGCCTTGTCCCGCGATAAGCAGGGCCGTAGGGGAAGCCTCTGGCCGACGCGGCACGCAGAGTGCGTGCGCTACCTCACTGATCGCACTTGCCGCGGCACACCGTCTCTGAAAGCTGCCGCGCCGGGCCCAGGGCCTTGGGATCGGATACGGTCGGGCGGCGAACGCTGAGGGTCTGGGTTACGGTGGCGTTTGGACCGGGCTTCCTCTGAATCAACTGCTGTTCCTGGAGCCTAAGCCCACCGGGGTCGACAGTGCCTGGAACATTCTGCCCGAAGATATCCACGACCTGCTCTTTGGAGCCATTCGCGGCTGTGACCGTCTTGGTGACCTTCTGGCTATGCAGTTGTAACTGGCCCGTGGGGCCCGGTTCGTACTCAGCCGTGCTATCGCTCGACTGCGCGCCCTGCTCGCTATGTTCGGTGGTCTCGCGAACGGCCACCCGGAAGCCACCGTTGCCGTCTCTCCGGTAGGTCGTTGTCTCCTCTGAAAAGCCGGAAGGCTGCTTCGATTTGACTGTGCTCTCCTTCTCCACGGTATCGAGAGTTCCATTGACCGTTGGCCGTTGCACGACTGTCTCGGCGTTCTCGGTTGAACCGCTGACCTGTGTCTCGGTGGTCGACTTTTCGATCAATTGCATGCCGCCGTTGATGTCGCCGCGATAGGTGCTGACCTGTTTCGTCGAGCTGCCATCCGGCCGCTTCTGTTCCGCGATAATCTCCTTGACGGGCGTGGTCGGGTTCCCGGTCTGATCGTAGCGGCGGATGAGGCGCTCCACGACCCGCCCGGACGAATCCTCGCGGACGACCCGCTGCTCTACTCTTTCAATCGGAACTGTCCGCCCATTGATCGATTGGACGATCTCGGTTGTTTCCGCGCGGCCGTCCGACTTGCTGTGAATCACTGACGGACCATCGGCCACGCGGTCGCCATTGATGTTGATTGCGCTGGTGGAAGTAACGCTGCTCTGTTGGGCGCAGAGCAGGAATGCGGACGCGGTAATGGCTATAAAGACGAGCTTCACATTTTCAGGCTAGCGTTTTCCGCTTACAGCTTCAATGCGGTAAAACCCTTAGATCCTGAGAACACTCTTTCCATCCAGGGCCGGACGATTTCACCGGCTTTGGACGGAAAACGATGCGGGCCGGGAAGCAGGTGAAACTCGACGTCGGAGGCTCGCCGCCTCAACCGCTCGGCAAAGGTTGATACCACATCGAGTGGATAGAATTCATCTTGGTCGCGCGATATGTGCAGAACGGCAGCTGGGACAGGCTGGTACTTGTCTTCTTCCCAATCGCGTGGGACTCCACCGCAAATCCCGATTATGCCAGCCACCTCGCCAGGGTGTGTCCCGACGAAGCGATAGTTGAGGCCTACAGGCTGCGAGAAGCCGATCAGCAGGCAGCGCTCTGGTCCGACGTCGAACTGCCGGCGGAGGCCGGCCAGCGTCTGGCGCACCATATCGTGGTGCAGCCTGACCGATGAATCCCAGTGCGGGCGAATGCCCCAGTTGTAGGCCGGGACCGATTCGGCATTGGGCAGTCCTAAGTTGCCGTAGTGCTCGTTAGGCGCCTGAAGGGAGGCCACGACATGCTCTTCACCGAGCAGGTGTGTAGTGAGCCGCAACATCGCTTCCGGGTTAGAGCCATAGCCATGCAGCGCGAGCACTATCAATGGATTAGCAGCGACATTATGGGGCGCCTGGAGCAGGTAGCGGCATTCCAAGGCGGCTGGGAAGGTATGTTGTTGAGGGGACATTCAGCTTATCGGAATCTCCATAATAGTCTGGGGCGGACCCGCCGATAAAGAGACTAGCAGGCCTTCGTGTGGCCGACAGGGAGATTTGCGATGCCGACATCCACAGGCCGATTCGCGCATCTGAATCGATGAACTGATTCAAGAATCGATGAACTGATTTAAGAACTGATGAACTGATTCAAGAATTGATGAACTTGATTCAATCTGAGTGCCAGGAGGTTGTTTTATGGAGTCAAAGACCAACCCAAAATCCGTAGCTGAAGAGCCGATCGCTCACTTGGATGAAGCGCTCGCGCTGAGCCGCGTGGGAGGCGATTTCGAGCTGCTGCGCGAAGTGGTAGGCCTCTTCCTGGACGATTACCCGCGAGCACTCGAGAAGATCCGCATGGCGGTCGCCGCCAATGACGCAACCGGCGTCGAGCATCATGCCCACAGTTTGAAAGGCTCGGTGTCCACGTTCGGCGCCAAGTACGTCTTCGATGCGGCGCTCGCGCTGGAGAGACAGGGCCGGAGCGGCAATCTATCCGGCGTGGAGAATGGCTTGAGAACGCTCGAAAACGCACTTCAAGACCTTCGGCCGGACCTGGAAGCATTGCAAGCCAGGTAGACGGCTAGCGCTCCGCGAACGCTGATCGGCGGCAAACTTTTCACCCGTCCAAGTACGTCCTCTCTGTTATAGTGTTAAGTCTGCTCCCTATGACGCTCTCCACGCCTGCAACGGAGATTGTTTGTGCTCACAGTCCGGATTCCGATGACGCGTTCATGTTCTACGGTTTGGCAACCAAGAAGGTGCGCTCGCGGATGGTCAACTTTCGCCACGTTCTGGAGGATATCGAGACCCTGAACCGCAAGGCCCTGGACGGCGCTTATGAGCTGACGGCAATCTCTTATCACGCTTATCCTTACGTGGCCGACAAGTATGTCCTCATGGCCAGTGGATCCAGCGTGGGCGACGGGTACGGGCCTATTCTGGTGAGCACACGGCCGATGGCTCCCGAAGAAATCAAGGGCAAGAAGATCGCTATTCCGGGAAAAATGACCAGCGCCTATCTGGCCCTGCGACTGTTCGAGCCGGACTTCGAAGCGGTAGTAGTTCCGTTTGATAAAATTCTCGAAGCCGTCGCCGAGCACGCCGTAGATGCGGGTTTGGTCATCCACGAAGGCCAATTGACTTACGGCCGGAGCGGGTTTCACAATGTTCTCGACCTGGGGCGATGGTGGAAAAGCGTTTATGATCTGCCGTTGCCGTTGGGAGGCAACGTGCTCCTAAGGTCGATCCCGGACGACGTCCAATCGGAATGTTGCCGGCTGATGCGCGAGAGCATTCAGTACGCGCTCGATCACAGTGAAGAGTCGCTGAACTACGCGTTGCAGTTCGCGCGCGACCTGGAGCCGCGGCTGGCGGAGAAGTTTGTGGGGATGTACGTCAATCACTTCACCGTCGACTGCGGCGAACTGGTGCCACTGGCCGCCCAGAAGCTGCTGGATATGGGTTACGAGGCTGGTCTTATTTCCAAAAAAGTGAAAGTCGAATTCGTTCGCTAAATACGTCTAAGAGTGTTATGTGCCGAAGTAAACGTACAACCTGCATGACCCTGGGCTGTTTTCTGCTGGCAGGGGTTGGCCTGGCGGCGCAGGAAGTCGCCAAGCAGCGCGTCAAAGCTGTTCGTGAATTAGGCAAGGGCGGCTCGGGGGAGATTTCTAGAATCGAGCCATTTCTCACGGACCCGGACTTGGACGTTCGTCTGGAGGCGGTCAAGGCGATCATCGATATCGGCACACAGACCAGCCTCAATCCGCTGATAAAGGCCACCGCCGATAACGATGCAGAAGTGCAGATACGCGCTACCGACGGACTGGTGAACTTCTATGTGCCCGGCTACGTGAAGACAGGCTTGACGGCTCCGCTGCGGCGGATGGGGACATCCATCAAGAGCAGGTTTACCGAGACCAATGACCAGGTGATCGATTCTTATATTCAGGTCCGGCCGGAAATAATTGAGGCCCTGGGACGGCTGGTGCGAGGTGGGGCTAGCATGGAATCTCGTGCCAATGCCGCTCGCGCCACCGGTATATTGCGGGGCCGCCAGGCTCTCCCCGAACTAGAGCAGGCGCTGCACTCCAAAGACACACCTTTGATCTACGAGTGCCTGATTGCGATCCAGAAGATACGCGACCCGAGCGCGGGCGCCAGCATCATCTTCCTGGTTCACGATCTGGACGAGAGGGTTCAAATCGCGGCGATCGAGACCACTGGCCTGCTGATGTACCACGAGGGCATCAACGATCTGCGCGATGTGCTGGACCGCTCCAAGAACATGAAGGTAAAGCGCGCCGCCCTCACCTCGATGGCGGAGTTGCCGGACGAGCAGATGCACGGAGTTTACATCGCGCACCTGAACGACAAGGACGATGGACTGCGCGAGGGCGCGGCTGAAGGATTGGCGCGGCTGAAAAATCCTGCCGATCGGACGGCAGTCGAAAATGCTTTTTCCAACGAGCGCAAAACCGGACCTAGGCTTTCTCTCGCATTTGCCTTGGTGTCGATGGGCAAGCGCGAAATGGGCGAATTCGATCCGCTGAAATACCTGCTGGATAATCTCAATTCGTCCGGCTACAAGGGAGTCGCGCGGCCTTATCTGACCGAGCTGGCGCGCGATCCGGAAGTTCGCGCGGCGCTCTATACGGGATTGCAGGATCCCACAGCCACGAAGGACGAAAAGCTCGGGCTCGCACAAATCCTCGCGCAGAGCGGCGACCGCGACTCTATTCCAGCGCTGGAACGTTTGTCCAAGGACTCCGACCAGGAGGTCGCGCAAGAGGGGCTGAGAGGGCTAAAGAACCTACGCGCGCGGCTACCTTAGCATCCGCCTAACGCGGAACCGCAGGCAGAATCACGATAGGAGCGCGCCAGAAGGCAAACTTCTGGGCCGCTGGATCCATCACGCTCACCTGGCAGATGTATCTACCTGGTTGCAGCTTTGCCAGCGGCACACTGAAACGTAGCGGGAGCGCCTTGGTTTTCGGGTTCAAGCCCTCCGACACCTGCAGCGGCTCGGTTTCGAAGGCTTTCACTTTGCCCCTGTAGAAACTGACATACGCCGTTAACGGCTGGGTGGCATCGGCGGCCGGTTCGTAGGCCTCCACGTAGACGTACAGATTTTGATCGGTACGGAACACCCTGGTCACGCTAGGGACCAACTTCACACCGTCCTGGATGAGCGGGTGCGCGGCCAGAATCTTTTTGTCTTTTTCGGCAGTGGCAACGGCTGCGTCGAGTTTTTGGCGCTGGTTGCTCAGCACCACCGAACTAATAGGCAGATATCTTTGCTCGATGCCAAGGTCAGGCACTTGAAACTTGGTTTCAAAAGTGCCCATCTTACCGGTTTCGTTTTCGCGGGCGAGAAATTTGGCCGTGTAAGCACCCGGCGCCAGCGTGAAGCCGGTGTCGTATTCGAGCGTGGTTTTGGACAGTTGTTGAGCGCCCTCGCCTTTGAGCTTCACTTGGATGTTATCGCGCACGTTTCCCATTGTGGTGCCCTTGGAGTCTTTGATCTCGCCGATGAAATCGAAACGCGTGCTCTCGGCGCCGCCGTGCCGGGCCAGTTCGATTTCGGAACCCGGGATCTTCACTACGAGCGGAACAAAATAGCGATCGCGACCGAGGCGGAAGTAATCCAGCTCCATGGCAATATCCATGTCGGTGACGGGATCGCCAAGCACCAGGGCTTGCGCGAGCTGCCGCTCTTTATCGCTCTCGCTGAATTTGTTAAATTGTTTGCCCGCGTAATATCCCTGGCGGTATTCTAGTTTGGCGATTTTGCCGGCCAGGGCGCTATTGTTCAACGAGATCTTGACTCGGCGGAAATGGCCGTCGAGGGCGGCGTTGCTCGAATAATATCCGATGATGTAGTAGCTGGTCATGTCCTTTTGGGCTTGAACAATACCCATCGACAGATCGTTGTTATCGAGCAATGCCTTGCCGCCGGTGTCCGCGGCCAGAGTATATAGCGTCTCCTGTTGATTCTGAAAATTACTGGTGGCGGCACGAGCGGAGCTTCCCGAATACATGCCTTGGCCGCCGGGCGAGCCCTTGGTCGCGTCGCCGAGCGGCGCTTGCGCTACCAGGCCGCGCGCATCGATGGGATAAAAAGAGACATTGGCGCGGATGGCCGCATTGATGGTCGATCGAAGCTGCGCCTGATTGTCGAGACCATTGTGCTGGATGCCGCTGGCGAAGTAGACGAGCGATTTCTTCTCGTTGAGCGAACCCAGCATTTTGACGGCTGTTTCGAGCGCCGACAACTGGCGGTCTGTATTGAAGATATTGAATTCGGTATCGTCCTGCTGGAAGGCGACGCCGGTGTCGGAGGCGCTGTCGTCCTGGTTGCTGATCTCGAAGCCCTGGCCTTCTCCGACAGTGAGACTCCGAATGTCCTTGGCCAGTTGATCTCTGTCATCGGTGAAATCTTGCAACACTTTCACGTCGCTGGAGAAGGTCATAATAGCCACAAGGTCCGCGGGCGTGATTTGTGTTTGCAGAAACTTCAATGCGGCGGTTTGCGCCCGCTTCTGGTCCTGGATCGGCATGGAGGTCATGTCGAAGAACATGACCATCAGGCGGCGGTTGCGGTATTTGAGGTCGCCAGGCCTTTCCGGCGCAATATCGATTCTGACGAGGGGTTTGACGCCAGAGTTGTCAACCGGTTTGGGGGCGGCGGGAACGGTTGGGGACCTGACGGGACCAGGGGATGCGCTAGCCGACTCTTCTTCCAGCGTTTGAAATTCAAAGACGCTGATCTTCTGCGGCTTCCCGTCTTCGGTGATCGTAAAATCGGTGGGTTTAAGACCGAGGATCGGCTTGCCGTCTTTGCCCTTGATCAGGACATCCTCAACGACTAATTGCGTCGTGGTCGCGAAACGCAGATTCGTTTCCGGACCGTTAGCGATAGTCTGCGCAGGTTGCTGCGCATTAACCGATAACCAGGCGCACAAGAAAAGAGCAATAACGGGGCGCTGCATTCTTAGAACCTGAACCTAAGTGTAAGTTGCATGGTGCGCATCGCATTGGCGCTGACCGGCAGTCCAAACTGTGCGTTTCCAAGGGTCGTGTTCCAGGAAGTGTAGGTCACATGATTCAACACGTTTGTGGCATCGAACCGTATATCGAAACTGCGCCTTTCGCCAAGACGGAAAACACGGCCCGCCGACGCATTGAATCCGAACTGCATGGGTCCCGTAATGATGCCTCGGCCGGCATCTCCCCATTGACCCGGCACGGGGTTAGCGAAAACGGCGGTGTTGAAGCCGTAGCCGGGGAGGGCGGCGTCGAGCGATCCGCCGATGTAATCCGCGCGGACGGTTCCGGTCACGCCTGTACCCCGGGCAACGCGGTTAAGGATGATGGGCGTTTCGGGCAAACCGCTGGCCATCACCAACGTGGTGGAGAAGGTCCAGTCTTTGGCTAACGCTCCTTTCCACCCATTCAAGAGAGTTCCGCCGGTCGTGCCTTGGCCGGTGCTGTATTGGTCAGTCAGATTGAAGGTGTGAGTCCGATTGAAACTGGAAAGCGAACGGTCCGCCGTGAGATCGAGCCAATTTTGAGCGTACCCTGCACCGGGGCCGCCGCGCCCGCCCAGGCCCTGCGCATCGTCAAGAGCTTTGGAGAAAGTGTACGTGCCATTCCAGGAAAAACCGCTCCGGAAGCGGCGCTGAAGTTGTACGCTGCCGGCGTTGTAGCTGGAGTTTCCGTTCGAAGTGACGTACACATAACCGGACGGGTATGGGCTTGCTGGCGCTCCAGCCGGGAACGTATTCGGCAGGAATTCCTGCAACTGATGTGTGCCCTCGTTGCCCTGATAGGTGAGCGTCAGAATAATTGACGCCGACAGGTTTTGTTGGACCGACGCTTGCCAGTAATGTAAGTACCCGATCTTGAAGTTTGGATCGAGCCCGTACGTTTGGGGCACCGCGTTGATTGCCGGCGTAACGAAAGCGTTGGCGATCGTATACGGATTGCTCAGGGAATTCGGCTGCGTCACGCTATAAGACAGAGGAGACTGCTGGGCCATCAGCGCGGCTAGCGGCTGATAGACCGAGGTGTTGTAGTAGATCCCGTAACCGGCGCGCACCACCGTTGAATGCTGCGTAAACGGTCGCCAAGCGATTCCTATGCGCGGCTGGAACTCGTGATAATCGGGACGAAGCAGTGCGGATGGATAGCCCGCCTGGCTTGCGGGTGTGCACTGGGACGCTGCGGTGGAAGTTGGCGCAGTCGCGCATACGGCCGATTCAGACGTAAAGCCGGGCCCTATATTCAGATTCACCAGTCGGTTGTACAGTTCGGTGACGGGCGCCTGGAAGTCCCACCGCAATCCAATATTGATGCTGAGGTTGTTTTTGATGCGCCAATCGTCGTTCACGAATCCATCGAGCCACGAGGTGCGGTAGTATTTGTCGGCGTTCCCGTAGGCGATGGAACTGGTAGCGGGATAGCCCTGAAGGAAGTCGGCGAAATCGTTGCCCGTGAATGTGCCGGTAAAGAGGAAGCTTCCGCGCGGATTCTGCTGTGACAACTGATTGAAGTCGAGCCTTCGGAAATCTCCGCCAAACGTAAAATTGTGCTTGCCGTGAATCCAGATCACGTTCTCGCCCACCTGATTGGTGTCGTTGTGATTCCGCGAAAAGTTTCCATCTGAAAGAGTCGTAAACCCGCTCGAAAACGATAGGCTAGGCGGACCCCAGAACGCGGGAGCTTGGTCATTGCCTTGAATCGCGGCCGCTCCGGAAACGTTTTGCGTGTTAGAGAAGAATGGCGTGGACTGAGCGGCCGAGCGGCTGAAGCTGTAGCGCAGGTTGCTGATCAGAGTCGTGGTGAAGTGATGGGTCCATTGCACACTGGAGCTGATTCCGGTCGTGTTGGCGGAATCGACAAACCCGAACAAGTTCGGATTGGTATTGGTTGTGTCGCTATTCTGCCATGAGAAATTGCCCGATAACTGATTTTTGGCGTTGATGGTCTGGCTGAGGCGGACATTTACGTTGCTTTGGTTGCCGATGCCCACGACAGGGATTTGGTAGTTGTAGCGTGAACTGCCCGAAAAATTTGGAAGCGGATAAAGGTTCAAGAGCGACTGCGCTTGGGGGCTAATCGGAGTAGCCGACAAGCCCGGGAAAACACCTTCGCGCTCGGCTTCAGTGGGTACGAGGCCGGTAACGACGTTGGCATTCCGGTTCCGCGTCAATTGGTAGTTGAGGAAGAAAAATGTGTTTTGCCCGTTGAGCAGCTTGGGAATTTTCAGCGGCCCACCGAATGCGCCAGTAGTGCGGAAGTGATTATAGGCGCTCTTAGGAGTATCCTGACCGGTGAGCGAGAAAGGCTTCGCGTCCAGCGCCGAGTTGTCCAAAATAACCGCGAGGTTGCCGTTGTATTGGCTGCGCCGGTTTCGGCGGGCATTTCCAAATGAGCTACGCCCGTTCTGACCCGGCCCGCGCGGTCCGCCGCGGCCAGGCCCACCGAAACCACCCCGGCCTCCGCCGCCAAATCCTCCGCCCCGGCCACCGAAACCTCCTCCACCAAAACCTCCGCCTCCGGGACCACCACCCCCGGGCCCTGGACCAGGACCACCGGCCACCTGGGCGCCCGGTCCGCCGGGACCGTTCACACCAAAACCATTGGCGCCTGGTCCACCAGGTCCATTGAAACCGCCTGGTCCCATTCCTCCCGGGCCGCCTGGGCCGAAACCCAACCAGTCGTTCTGTTGAGGAGCATTCACGCCGTTGCTGACGCTGCCATTCACTACAAACGCTTCCGAGGCGCTTTGGTTGAGGTCACTCATATTCGCGCCGGCCGCCGCAGGCTCCGCTTCCGCTTCGAGGGCTGCAGCGTTTTGCGCGTTCACATCCAGACGTTGGAATCCACCTCCAGCGAGCGATTGTTGTATTGAAGGCCGGCCTGCATTGCCACCTTGCCCGCCTCTACCTGGTCCAGCAAAATTTGGCCGATTCGGCGGCGCTCCGTTGCCGGCTGTTGCGTTCTTGGCGCCGGACGAGGCATCTCGCGGCCTCCGCGGAGCCGCAGCCTGTTGCTGGTGAGATTCTGGCAGGGATGCAAGCCGCAGGTCGAACTGTGGAATCTCCGAGGCTGCCATACTCACTGCTCGATTGAGTTTTGTGAAACCGGGCATTTCAACTTCGAGAGTCCATGCTCCATCTTCCAGGTCCGGAAAACTATAGGCCCCCTGCTCGTCGGTGGTCGTGACGATTTTTTTGTCGCCTTGAATCGCAGTTACGGTGGCGCCGGGCACTGGCAATCCCGCGGACTTCACGCTTCCGTGATGCTCGGCGGCAAGCAAGCCAGTGGTGGCAAAACAGCAAGTGAGGAGATAAAGCCAGCTCCTCAAAAACAACTTGGTGTGCATGCGATCTTGCTTCTTAGGCGAATGGTAGAAAGAGACCGTTACGAAAATTAGACGGACTCGGCCAAAAAATAGATTAGTAAAGCTTTGTAAAAGATAGCAGTTTTTGGAACTTATCGGAGGCCGTGCAATTCGCGCATCTACTGCTCGAGTCGGGTTATGGCACTCTGAAATTCTGCATCGGTCAGCCAATTCCTGGCAGGATCGGCGTTCTGATAATCCGGCGCACGCCAAAGCCGCAGGGGGGAAGTGATGTTAGTCGGCCGCGCTGAAAATCGTAAATGATCCGGAGAGGCGTGCCCGTCGCGCTGGGATCGTCGACCGGCTTCAAAACGGAAGTTCAGATAAATCGCACGGTCGCCCGCCAGCCAACGATCTTCGCTCACGCTTTCCACCAACATTTTCGCCAATGAATACTCCAGTCGCATGCCCCAACTTCCGGTGATGGCCAACCCTGTTTGATTGGAGACGCGATATTGTTCCAGGCGATAACCCCAGCAGTTGCCGGCGCCGCACTTCTGGCCAAACGCCATTGGTGGAACGAGCCAGAACGCGGACCAGCAGCACCGTCCGGAGCGCCAACATCCCGATCACGGCGGCGGTCCACAGGACTCTTCGAATGAGCAGTGTCACAACTGAATGCTTATTATGCGAGAAAATGGAGTCGTGATGAAATTAATGCGATTCGTTGTCATCGCAATACTGGGGGTGGTCGTTCTCGCGGCTCAAACCCAGCCGCCGTCAACTCCGCAAACGGCTGAGCATACTATTCCCGCACTCTCGCTGAGCGATCTTAGCTCGTCGCTCGAAGGTTTAGTAACGCGCGTTCGCCCGGCAGTGGTCCAAATCTTTTCGACCGGCTACACAGCCGCGGAGGAAAACGACGCCACTACTACCAGTCTGCTGACGAAGCAGCATAGCATCGGAACGGGCGTGGTGGTCGGTGAAGATGGATACATCATCACCAATGCGCACGTGGTGCGCGGCGCGCGGCTGATCCAAGTCCGGCTTCCGTCTCTCCGGCGTGATCCGGTGGCCGCCAAACTTCTGGAAGCAAAACTGGTGGGGATGGATCGCGAGATCGATCTGGCCGTTCTGAAAATTGACAAGACTGGTTTGCCGCATCTGGCGCTGGGGGATTCTGAGCGGCTGCGTCAGGGCGAGCTGGTGATGGCCTTCGGGAATCCGCTGGGTTTAGAAGGCTCGGTAAGCATGGGAATCGTCAGCTCCACCGCCCGACAGATTCATCCCGACGATCTTATGGCATACATTCAGACCGACGCCCCGATCAACCCTGGTAATAGCGGCGGGCCGTTGATTGATTCTCACGGACGCGTGGTCGGTATCAACACGTTTATCCTGACTCAGTCGGGTGGCAG
The DNA here is from genome assembly GCA_035569875.1 of Bryobacteraceae bacterium. Lineage (GTDB taxonomy): Bacteria > Acidobacteriota > Terriglobia > Bryobacterales > Bryobacteraceae > Palsa-89. The sequence goes on along the minus strand of DATMMD010000058.1, from coordinate 688 downwards.
CGAAGGCCTGGGATTCGCCATCCCCAGCAATCTGGTATCTCGAGTCTACAATCAGATCCGGCGCGAAGGGCACGTTCATCGCGGACGAATCGGCGTGTTTGCCCAAACCATTACTCCCGCCATAGCCTCAGGACTCGGTCTGGCGCAGGACTCAGGTGTGATCCTCAGCGATGTTGAACCGGAGGGTCCGGCCGATAAGGCGGGCACTAAGGTGAATGACATTGTACTCACCCTAAATGGAAAAATGATGCGCACGGCGCCTCAGCTCGAAATGGAGATTTTCCGCGCTCCCATGGGTCAAAAATTGACCTTGGCAGTTTTGCGCGGTTCCGATCACCTTACGATTGACGTTGCGGTTGCCCAGACCGAAGACGACCCGCAGCGCTTCGCCGACCTGGTGAATCCCGAGGACAACCTAATTCCCCGCTTAGGAATCCTGGGCATCGGCATCGACAAGAAACTCGCCGAATTGCTTCCGGATCTTAGGAATTCTTATGGAGTTGTCGTGGCCGCGGGCTCTGCCACCGATATCGCCACCGGAACCGGATTGAAGCCCGGAGACGTCATTTATTCCGTGAACGGATCTCCGGTCTCGACGGTCGCCGCTCTCAAGAATAGGCTGAGCGAATTCAAAGCTGGTCAGGAAGTGATCATGCAAATCGAGCGCTCCGGCCGGCTGATGTTGGTT
>DATMMD010000057.1:0-19991 GCA_035569875.1 Bryobacteraceae bacterium | reverse complement strand
CGCCAAAAAAGAACAGTTTGTTCCTCTTGATCGGCCCCCCCAGGTTGCCGCCGACGTAGTTGTAAGCTAAGTGACCGACGCTAGGATTGAAAAAGGAGCGAGCGTCGAAAGCGCTGTTCTGGAGGAATTCGTATGCCGCTCCGTGAAACGTGTTCGTGCCCGACTTGAGGACCACGTTCACAATGCCGCCCGAGGCGCGGCCCAGCTCGGGATCGTGGTTGCTCAAGGAAACGTCCACCGTCTGGATGGCTTCGATGGGCGGGATGTAGATCTGGAGCAGGCCGGTTCGCTCGTTGTCGTCGGTGCCCTCAATCATGAAATTGTTTCCTTCGCGCAACTGCCCGTTGACCTCGGTTTGCAGCGAGCTGGAGGCATTGAAGAACTGCGAGTGCTGTTCCGCGACCGGCGCGACTCCGGGCGCAAGGTTCAAAAGGGCTTGGAAATTACGATTGGAACTGAGCACGGGGGTGTTCGCCAGCACCGTGGCGTCAATTTTCGTGGCTGTCCCGGCACTATCGGTCTGGAGCGTCGGCGACGCCGCGCGCACTTCGACCGTTTCGTTGAGACTGCCAGGCTGTAATTGGGCGTCCACGCGGACGGTACTGTCGACGCGCAGTTCAATGGCCTGGCGGGTTTCCCTTTTGAAACCGGTTGCCTCAATGGCGACTGAATAGATGCCGGGCGCCAGGTTGGGGAAAATGAAGTTGCCGCTTTCATTCGTCTGCCCGGAGTGGATTGTGTTGGTGTTTGTTTCGGTGATGACTACTTTGGCATTGGGCACCACGGCGCCGGTCGGATCGGTAACGGTGCCGACCAACGTGCCATTTACCGTCTGCGACCAACCCACAACGGCTGTCGCAGCGATCAATAAAGAAAGGACGCCAAGCGCCAACAGGGCGCACAAATAATGCGGACGAAGCATGCTGTTCTCCCTTTTAGTGGTCCATTTCCCCAAACTAGCCAGTCAGACCCTATCTAGGGAGTTTGTGCGGAATCCGGCAAGGAGTCAAGTTTGCGATGGTTAAACTTAACGTGCGCCCGTCTGTTAAAAGCTCGTTTTTAACAACCGTAAACTATTAAGGGAATTTGGGTTATTCTTCAACGATCTCGATCGCGTTAACGGTAGCGTAATTGGCGATCGGTGCGAATTCAAAGTTGAGTTTCCCTTGCGGCGAGGCGGATACGCCATGGAAAACCTTGACGACCGCGCGATTGCTGGGACCTTCCTTGAGAATGTCGAAACTCTTTAGGAGGGTCGTACCGTTACAATATACGTCAAAAACGCGGCTGCCGGGCCCTCCGGGTGAATTCGGCGTGGCAAACCAAGTCTCGGCAAAATGCAAGGTGACGGTATAGTGACCGCCTTCTAGGACAGGAATTGAATAACCGAAGTGTCCGAAACGTTGGGTTTGATATAAATCCGGGTCAGCGGTGCCATCGATAGAGGTACTTCGAGATGACTTACGCCCGCCTGAAGACCAGTCGTCCGGCAGCCAGATGTGTCCCAGATGGTCCCGATAGACTCCTCTTGCGGCCAACCGGAGGGGGGCCATTTTGCCGGAAACGGCGGGTATTATTTCCAGGGCATTCAGAAAACCAGGGCCGCTGCCGGCGCCTTGGAAAGTAAGATGCAGCATGCCGTCATGGGTGGGTGAGATGTTCTTGAAAATCTTCTCGGTGGCCGCGTTCACGCTTCCCGCATCGGAAGCGATATCGAGCGTTGAGACCGGCATCCCGTTAATCGCCATACTGACACTTCGAAGCGCTTCACCCTCCACACCAGTTTCGGCGAAGTAGAGGTGCAGTTCGTACACTCCTGGTTTCATTGGAATGTCGTAGACGAACTGGCCTTCACGGCCTTCCCTATAAATCTGCGGGTCTTGGGTATGCTGGATTTCCCTCGGGCCCCGGTGGAATGTTGCGCCCCCACTGAAGAATCGATCGGAAAGCCAGACCCGGCCGGCTTGATCGACGTAATCGGTCTTGCGGTCACCGGCAAGAATTCGGATGGTGTTGGCTTCGGCATCGGAAATGATCGTGGCCCGGCCGGCAACGGGAAACGCCCCTGCAGCTAACGTCCTGATTCCCATCCCGGGCATGATCCTGGACCAGTGGTTGAGCGAAAATACTGTCGCAACAGCAACTGCGATCAATCCTAGCGCGAACCACAAAGGCGGCACTCTAAATTTAATCGATCTTCGCAGGCTGCCCGGCACGATGGGCGCCTGACTGATCGATTCAAGTTCAACAGCTTCGGGCTGCTCGAGATCGCGGATTTCTGAACGCGGGACGAATTCAGGCGTGTACTGTCCGGCGGGGATGTAGATTACCAGCTCGTGGTCTTTACCTTCCGTGGCGTAATATTGCCTAAGCCGCTTCCGTAGATTATGCGCGTCCACCCGGACAATGGAATCGAGCTGCGGGTCGAACTGGGTATCGCGTCCCATAACATCCACAGCGATGGTGTATTCCTTGATATCGCCGGCGCAACCGTCGAAGTATTTTTCGCTGAGATAGGAGAGCAAGCGAGAGAGCTTGGGCGCGCGGCGGAAGATCTCCGACGCGAGTACGGCGGCCACCTCGGCTCTCTCCCGTCCGTTCGAGAACGGGCCCGAAGCTGGCGGTCCCAATGATATCGGCGCGCTCATGAGGCCTGACTTAGAAGCCTCCGCGCGGGCGGTATCCGGGACGAGCCCGAACACGATATTTCTTGCCGACGTCGGATACGATCTCCACATTGATCTTGCGGAACCCTTCGTTCGGATTGACCGCCGGGTAATAGGTGATGGTGTAACTGTTGCCGAGATCTTCACGGATCGATTCGAACGCTTCGACCTGCTTCTGCCAGGTCTTGGCGAAATAGGCTTTGCCGCCGGTGCGCGTCGAAATGCGCCGGAAAACCGCGCTGGACATGGGATCCTTGTTGACGTCGTTGGTGGATATGACGTAAATCGGGATGCCTTCGTCTTCGGCCACGGCGCGCACGTCATCGGGCGCGACCATGCTGGCATTGTCGGGGCCATTAGAGAATACGATGATCACTTTGCGGCCGGGAATCTTGGCGGCATCTCGCAGGGTCAGCAGTAGACCGTTGTACAAGGCGGCGTCGTCGCCCGCCACAGCTTTCCGCAGACCGAAAATCGCATCGCTTCGATCACGCGAAAGCGGCGCGGCCCGAGATAGATTACGGCTGAAGGTGTAGACGGCGACCGAATCGGCCCGGTCGAGACCACGCACGAAATCGGCGATGGCATCGGACGCATAAACGAACCCGCGGTACATGTAGTTGCTGGTATCGAACAGTACGAAGACGTTGGTTCCAACGAAAGAGTCGGTCCGAACTTCGGTGGCCGGTCTTGCGTCGGTGTCGCCAGCGGCGAGAGGCGCGTTGAGGGGCCGCGTGGTGCCGTTATCCAAGACTTGCAGGGGCGGCTTGTTGCCTTCTCCGAAGGTATTGATCTTTTGCGCGATGCCGTCTTCTGTAACCCGAAAATCGGATGGCTTGAGCTCGTTGATGTAGTGCCCCTTGCTATCGGTGACGGTGAAGCTCAGCACCACCATATCGACCTTGATCCGGAAGGTGGGCCGATCCTGCGCCGCCAGCCACAGCGAAGCGCCGGAGAGTAGCAATCCGGTTCCAACCAGCAGAGTTTTCTGGATGAATGTCAAGGAAGCCTCCAAAAATTACGCATTAGAGATTATAAACCGGCTCCAGCCGCTGACGCCTGCTTGAGAGTCCTCTGCCGGACGTCATCGCCGACCATTCGCAGCGATCGCAGGAGCGCGGGCCAATCTTCCAGATGGGTGGCGAAAATGCGCTCTACGGTCTCTCGGGTCCAGGCGGGAACCAGCACATTGAGCTCGCCCGGCGAAAGATGCAACTGATCGGCTAGAGCGGCGTAATAGAGGAGGTTCGATTCCCAGCTTTCAGCCAGGATTCTGCTGGAATAACCCATCAGAGTGGGAAAGGTTCGGAGGTTGAGCAACTCCGGCGAATAGGAGTTCGCCAAGGTCGGCTTGGGCGTACCGAAGGAACGCGACATGGCATCGTAATTGAGTTGCAGAGGCGATTCGGCGGCCTCGCGGTGAATCTCAGCGGCCAGCGGCATGTCGCCGCTCTTGTCGGATTCCAGCAAGTCCTTGGCGACTACGAACAACTCCGCCGGCATGATGTTATCCAGCGCTGCTTGCACACGTCCTTCGGCGAGCAACTGGCTGATCTTATCCACGCGGGCGGGCGCGGAGTGCTGATCGAGAGCATCCAACACAAGCCGGCGACGCTCCGGATTGAGGGCGGCCTCAGCCACCATAGTTTCGCCGTAGGTCATATGCAGCCCAACCCAATGGAGCTGGCCAGGAGTGACGTTCCACCAGCGTTGCACCGTGGCTGAAAGAAGCAACTGAGGAACCAAGTCGCCCCAGATGAGAGCCTGCTCGCGCGAAGGAATCAGGAAGTTCTGCTCGGCTTCGGCCAAAGCGTAGGGGAGGCCGACCAGTGAGCCAACCAGTTTTCCGCCGGCGCTGGAGGGCCAGCCGGTTCCCAGCACTTCGGTGACTTTCCAAGTCTGGCTGGAGCCTTGCAATCCAATGAAGTCATGGCTGCGCACGAAGAGGGGGTTGGTATAAAGCACCTGCGCTCCAGGAGGAGCGTAGTGCATGTAGTTTAATCCCACTAGCGTGTCGCGCAGGAAGGGCGCCATGAGCGCGCGGATGTCATCCAGTTTCTTCGGATCGGTGGCGGCGCGCTCGATCATGGCGCGAAGGTTCAGCTTCCTTTGCGCCTCGATGTGCCGTTCAGACCAGTAGCCGAAACTCAGAGCGTTCTTTTCAAGACCGCTTAACGCAGCGCGTGGAAGCTGGATCTCACCGATGCGCGCAGCGGTCTTATTGATCAGCGCGGCATTCACCTTTTCGCCTTTGGCGAGACTCTCCAGATGATCCACCAGACCGAAAATATCGGTAAGAGAGATGAGCCGCTGGGACTCGAAGATACGGATCATGTCTTCGACCAGTTGATTATGGGCGTCGGAAGTGTCGGGCTCAGCGGTGCCGGCCAGCAGATCGATCATCCGATCCTGCGGCGAGACTCCGGCCGGCGAATGAGTGGAGGCCAGCAGCACTTTGCTGCCTTCCCGCCCCGCTTCAAAGATGTCGCGTTCGTTTTTGACCTTCACGAAAGGCGTCAGGATGCCCGCCAGCGTACGATCCGCCTCCGCCGCTGGAATCGACTGCTGGCGATAGAAGATCTGCCATAGTCCGGAGAGCGCCTGCAGCGTGCCGGCGCCGTCGGCACGTACGCCGAGGTCGTGTATTTGATTGATGGTGACGGCTACGTCCAGGAACTGGTTTATGGTGGCGTTCGAGAGCTCAGGCGCTTCGGCGAAGATGGGGTATTGCGCTCCAAACTGCTTATACTGACGCGCCATCCGGTCGGCAGTAGCGGCATCCAGCGGGGTCTTGCGGTGGCGATCCACATCGCTCAGCGCCATAAAAATCTTCAACGGCTCATTCTCCACTGACTTGCGGCAGAGTGCGAAGAGCGCTTCAATGACATCGTCGGGATCTTTCCACGCCCCCGCGGCCTTGGACAGCTTGGCGTCGTACTTGCCCGTAGGATGATCGACGAACAGTGTACGCCACACTTCCAGGGTTCCGGGAATGTGTGGACGCCCGTCCGGATTCAGCCGCAAACGCGTAGTCAGCAACAGCATGTCGGTATTGGAGCGGAACACCGGACGCGCGGGGCCAGGACTGGTGACTCGGCCGTGAATGGCGGTGTAAAACCGTTTCAAGCGCTCCGGCTCGGTCAGATAATTCGACACCGATCCATTGGCGGAACTGTAAGTGATGCGGGAAAGTGCGTCGAAGTAGCTGGCCATCCAGCCATCGTCTTTGGCGACCAGACGTTCGAAGAACGGGCCCGGCTTATCGGGGGACACACCCACCAGGTCGGACCAGGCTTTCTCGGACCGCGCACCGCCGGGGACCACTGCTTTGCCGTTGCGGACCTGGAACATGCCGCCGTAAAAATCGAGAACATGGGCGTAGGCGCGGATCTTCTGAACCGTAGTACCTTTTCGCAGTTCGTCGGCAGTGGCGGGGTCCAGTTTGGATAGGCCCAGGTACAGGCGGCACACGGAGGGGTCGCCCAGGAAATTATCGATGAACTCCCCGTTGCCGCGTTCCTTGGTGGTGACCCAATAGTCCGGCCCGTAAAGGATCGGCGCCAGGGTGGGTTTATAGTCGTAGACAAAGGGCCGATTGGTGCGCAGGCTCTGTTCGAGCTCAGCGAGAGGGAAACCGGAATCGATGGTAAGGAAAGCCCGGGTGGCATTGACGGTCTCGAGCACGACCTCGCTGCCGCAGCCGCCGCGCATGCGATAGCCCAAAACGCGGAGGATCTCGCCGGTTTGTGTGGACTCGCACATATCAATTTTGATGACATGATCGGCGCCGGCCAGTTTGTCCAACTCGCGGGCCTGCGAAAGATACCGAATCACTAGCTTCAGATACTCAGTCTGTTCGAGAGCTTCGTTACTGCTGGCGGCCTGATATCCGTTGGTGACCACATTGCGCGCCAGAGCGGGAAGCACGTCCTCGGCAGTTAGATCGGGCGAGAGCGCGGCCATACGCGAGAAAGAGCGCAGAGGGCCCGGGATACTGACGCTCTGGCGCTTGTCCACGGCTAGAGTAGTGGGCGCGGTCAGGGTCAGATCGCGGCCGCCGGCGCTACGGTACTTCTCCAGGTGGCCTTGCGCGGCAGCGCGATCGTCAGCGAGAAGATCGAGTACCGCGAGGCGCCGGGCGGCAAAGGCGCGCTGATCACCTTGGGTGGCAGTCAGGAGTTTTTCATAGACCTCACGTGCAGCCGGATTGTGGTGCCGGTCCAGAAATTGGGCGTATGCTTCCAGTGCCTCAGGCGTTCCGGATTGCGATGCCTTTTGGAGGAACTCCCGCGCCCCCGCGGCATCCCCCTTGCTTTCCAATTGCCATGCTCGCAGACTCAAATCGTCCGCGGCGTAGATGTAGCTCAGGCCACCTAGGATTAGTACGGGTATAACGGATTTCATCGCGATCGCACCCTCCCCTTCCCGCTCGCGCTAATTACTGTACCACTGGCGGCGTCAAGTGCGCTTGAAGAAGGTTAACGTCAATTCCGCGGCAAGAATCCGCATTAGGGGAAAAAAACTGCGCTAATGCTTTTTCAGAGCTGCATATGCAACTCGCGGACCAGGAACGCGAATCGGTCGGCGGCTTCGTCGATCAATTTTGTGGTTGGCTTGCCAGCGCCATGGCCGGCGCGCGTTTCGATGCGGATCAGGATCGGCGCCGGACCGGCTTGTGTCGCTTGCAACGCTGCTGTGTATTTGAAGCTGTGCCCTGGCACCACGCGATCATCGTGATCCGACGTTGTTATAAGCGTCGGCGGGTAATGTACTCCGGCACGGATGTTCTGTAGCGGCGAGTAGGCACGCAGGGCCTTAAACTCTTCCGGCTTCTGCGGCGACCCATAATCGCCCTCCCAGGCGGCACCAATGGTGAACTTATTGTAGCGGAGCATATCCATAACGCCGACCGCGGGCATGGCGGCACCGAACAGATCGGGGCGTTGGTTCAAAACCGCGCCGATGAGCAGTCCGCCGTTACTGCCGCCGTGGATGGCTAGTTTCGGCGTCGAGGTGTACTTGTTGGCGATCAACCACTCCGCGGCTGCAATGAAATCGTCGAAAACGTTCTGCTTGTGCAGCTTGGTTCCGGCCTGATGCCAAGACTCGCCATATTCCGATCCTCCGCGCAGATTTGCGATCGCCAGAACGCCGCCCGCTTCCATCCAGCCCAGGAACCATGGGCTGAAGGTTGGAGTCATCGCGATGTTGAAGCCGCCGTAGCCATAGAGCAAGGTCGGATTCTGACCGTCCCGCTTCAGGCCCTTGCGATGCACCAGAAACATTGGAACGCGAGTGCCATCCTTGCTCGAATAAAACACCTGTTCGGTCTCGTATTGCGAAGGATCGAAACTCAGCTTGCTTTGGCGGTAGACGGTGCTCTGATTGGATTTCACATCGTAGCGATAAATCGCCGGCGGAGACGTAAAGCTGACGAAGCTGTAAAACATCTCCGAGTCGGTGGAGTAGGCCGGCGACCATTCGACTCCGCCCAGGCCTGGCAGCGCGATTTCATGCTGAATCTTGCCGTCCAGGCCGGCGACTTTAGCTTGCGCGTGGGCGTCTTTCAGATAGCTTAAGATCAGCTTTGCGCTCACCAACTGTGCTGAGACCAATGTTTCTTTCTGCTCCGGAACAATCTCTTTCCAATTGGCATGTTCCGGATGGTTTACATCAATGATGATGATCCGGCCCTTCGGCGCGTTGTCCGTGGTCTGGATGTAGAACCTGCTGCCATCGTTGCCGAGGAAATTGTATTTCGCCTTTTGCTCGTTAATCAGCTCAACCATTTTGCCTGGACCCGACTGCAGGTCCTGATAGAACAGCAGATTCCAGCTTTCGTCTCCGCCGAAAACGGCGTTGACCAGATATCTCCCGTCATCGCTGACTTGCGGGCCGAACATCCAGCGCGGCTGATCGGGCCGCTGGTAGATCAGTTGGTCGGAACTTTGAGGCTCGCCGATCCGGTGCAGGTAGAGCTTGGCCTTCTCGTTCGATGCTGTCAGAGCTGCCTTGCTATCGGGTTGCGGAAAACTCTGGTAATAGAATCCCCGGCCATCATGCGTCCAGGCCGCGCTCGTAAATTTGGTCCACTGGAGCAGGTCCGGCAAATCCTTCCCGGTTGCGATGTCGCGGACATGCCACTCCGACCAATCCGAGCCCGCTTGCGCGATCGCGTACGCCAACAGTTTTCCGCTGTGATCCACCGAGAGAGCGCTGAGAGCAGCCGTTCCATCAGCGCGCAACACATTCGGATCGAGCAAAACGCGTTCCTGGCCGCCGGGCTTGTCGGTCACATACAGTACGTACTGATTCTGAAGACCATTATTCCTGAAGATGAAGTGCTTGCCGCCGGCCTGGAACACGCCAGCATATCCGTCCAGATACGAGGCCGGATAGCGCTCGTAATCGAACAATTCCGTGAGCCGCTTGCGGATCTTATCGCGCTCGGGAATCTGAGCCAGGTAGGCTTGTGTGACCTTGTTTTCAGCCGCTACCCAGGCGGTGGTTTCCGGTGAGTTGGTGTCTTCGAGCCAGCGATAGGGGTCGGGCACCTTGACACCGTTATAGTCGTCGACGACGTTGACTTTCTTCGCTACCGGGTAAACGATTTTATTTCCATTCACTTTGGGATCCGCGGCTAGTGTGAGCATTGCAACGGCCACTAGCCAGCACGCAGCGTATTTCATATGATTCTTGGACGTACGGGCAGTCTGTTCAGTATACCGGACGATTGCGCTGCCTAGAGCGTCCGATAAAACGCGATCAGGTCTAGCGGGGGCGGCGTATGGCCCATGGTCCGCAGGAAACCGGAGACTTGGCCGCGATGGTGAGTTGCATGATTCACCACGTGCAGCAGAATCTGCCATAGCGGCGTTTGGTACGGGTTGCCCTTCAGATCTTTATACGAGATCTTGGCCAGGACATCCTGGTCAGTGAGCGGCGCGGCCCAGTGGTTCCAGCGCTGTTGGAGAGCCGGCCACTCTTTCTGGAGCACGTCGAGGCGCCGGTCCTTATCGTCGATGAAACTTGCCGGTGGGTTCCCTTGGATGCGGCCCAGCCAGGCCCGGTCAGCGGCAAAAGCATGCGCGAGGGTGCTCGCGACGGTCTTGTCCGACGTCTTGAAATCGCGGCTCAGCTCTTCTGCGGTGAGTTTTGAAGCGGCCTCGAGCATGCGGTTGCTGGCCCAAGCGCTGTAGTCGAGGTGTAGACGAAGAGTGTCGGCGGAAGCTGGCATATTCTTAATTATGCCCGAGGGAACTATGCTCGACTGAACCTGGGGCACACTATTGCTCGTTTCTCCGTCAAAGCTCTTAAGGAGAACTGTATGACCAAACTCCCGCTGCTCTCGCTCGCTTTCGCCGCAACTCTGGCTTCCGCGGACATCGCCGGTTCGTGGCGTTTCAACCTCGTTAGCTTTGGCGAAGAACTCTTCTATGCCAAGCTCGATCTCAAGCTGGACGGCGACAAGCTTACCGGCAATTTGAACGATCTCAAGATCGAAGGCGCGATCCAGGGTGAAACCTTGAAGTTCACCGCTTCGCGGCCCAATGGAAACGTGTTTGCTACGTTTGAAGGCCGACTCAATGGCCAAGACCTAAGCGGAACGGCGCATCGGGATAATGACGACTTCCAGTGGGTCGCCCGGCGCGCTATCCTGCCGACCGCCGCGCCGCAAACTCGAACCTTCGAACCCACGGAGTTCCATCGCTTCTTCTCGGGAACGATTCCACCTGCGCTGCGCATTAACCCCGGCGACACGGTCCGCACTACCACGGTGGATGCTGGGGGACGCGACGCTTCGAACAAGCGCCGTTCGAACGGCGGCAATCCCGAAACGGGCCCGTTCGTCGTCGAAGGCGCAATGCCCGGCGACACGCTGGTGGTCAAGTTCAATCGCATCCGCCTGAACCGAAATTCGGCCGAGAGTGGCGACCGAGTGGTTCCCAGCGCTTTGAATCCACCCTATATCCGCGATGCCAAATACGACGACAATTTCGACAGCGAATGGAAGCTCGATCGCGACAACGGATTCGCCATGCTCGCCAAGCCTTCCGAGCATTTGAAAAACTTCCGCGTGAAACTTCAGCCCATGCTGGGATGCGTGGCCGTCGCGCCACCCGACAAACAGACCTTCCAGGCCGGCTGGCTCGGATCATGGGGCGGCAACATGGATTACAACGGCCTGCGCGAGGGGACAACCGTTTATCTTCCGGTCTACCAAGCGGGTGCTGGGCTATTTGTCGGCGATGGCCATGCGGCCCAGGGCGATGGCGAGCTAACTGGGGATGCGCTAGAAACGTCTATGGACGTCGAGTTCACGGTCAACCTGATTTCGGGGCAGAGCATCAACGGCCCTCGCGCCGAAAACGACGACTCGTTCATGGCGATGGGGATCGCCGGATCGCTCCCCGACGCGCTTCGCCAAGCAACCACGTCGCTGGCTCGATGGATCGAGCACGATTACAAGCTCACCGCTAACGAGACCGCTATCGTACTGGGCAGTTCCATCCGCTATGACATCGCAGAGATTGTGGATCCGCAGGTGAATATCGTCGCCAAGGTCAGCAAGTCGACGCTGGCTTCCTTATCGAAGTAAACCGGATTCCAGCCAACGCGAGACAATGGTTCTTTGCGAATACTTGGACCATCTGCCGCATCCCTGACGATCATCGTCTGGTGCCAGGCCGCTCCGGTCGACACCACGCTGTCTTTGGGACGCAAGGCGCTGCTCAATGAAGGGGTCGCCACCGCGTGGAAACTGTCTCAACAAGCTGTGGCGGAAGCGCCGGACTCAGCCTCCGCGCACGAATTTCGAGGCGAAGTCCTGTTCCGGCGGGGCGATTTCGCGCAGTCCGAGAGCGAGTTCAGAGCGGCATTGAAGCTCGACTCGAATTTTGCGCTGGCCTGGTGGGGCTTGGCACGCGTCGCCGAATGCTCGTCTCTCCACAAGACCGCCGCTCAATATTATGCGCGTGCTTACGAGCTCAACGCGAAAGACCCGAGGATTTTTCGTGACTGGGCGTTGCGTTTGCATGGGCCGAAGCACATCGAAGCACTCGAGAAATATGCAACCATGGTGGACCCTAGCCGGAACGGAGAGGATCTCGAAGCTCTTCGCCGGCATATACAACTCGACAAAGCGTTGAATGACCGCCGAATCCTGTCGCTGGTCAGTCCTTATCAGAAGACCGAAATCCCGCTGATGCCGCTGATCAGCGAGGCCACGCACATGCGCGTTTATGGCCTGGAAGTAGACATTAACGGGACACGCTTGGCGCTGCAGTTGGACACCGGCGCATCAGGAATACTGATCCCGCATCGAGCCGCCGATCGAGCGCGGGTGGAAAAGCTCGCGGACGCGACCTTTGGAGGTTTCGGCGACAATTTGAAATCGCCAGGCGGCTATCATGGCATCGCGGAGCGCGTGCGCATCGGGACCGTCGAATTTCAAGATGCTTTGATTAATGTGACCAACCAGGAAGCGGTTGGGACTGCCGACGGCCTGATCGGAACAGATGTGTTTTCTCAGTTTCTGATCTCTTTGGATTTTGCCGCCAAGAAGCTGCGCCTCGATACACTGCCGGGTTATCAAGCGTCGGACGAAGAGTTGCACGACCGCGTCGTCTCGCCAGAAATGCGGAATTTTGTGCCCGTGTTTCGCCTCGGCCATATGCTCCTGGTTCCGACCCGCGTGAACGATTCGCGCGAAGTCAATTTTGTGCTGGATACCGGATCTGCAAAAACTCTCATTTCCTACGAAATGGCGGAAGAAGCCAGCAAAATCAAACGCGACGATCGGACCAGGATCAATGGGATCAGCGGCCAGGTGGCGGATGTCTATCAGACCGGCGATCTGTACCTGCAATTTGGCGGATTCCGGCAGAAGAACCTGGGGATGACGGCGTTCAACATGTGGGAACAGAGCCGCCGCCTCGGTACGGAGATATCCGGTTTTCTCGGCCTGCCCGTGCTCAATCTCTTCACTTTGACTATCGACTACCGCGACGGACTCGTGAAGTTCGATCGCATAGAGCCGTAAATGCTTCGGGTGCTGATACTCTGCTTCTGGATGGCGCAACTGGCGGACGCTCAGGCGGCACGGCCTCGAGCGCGGGATCTCGGAATCCAAGTTGGCGTACTTGCTCCGGGTCCGCTGAACGCCATAACCGACGTCCCTGGAGTCGCGATCGGCCACACCACGCTGGTCCGCGGCACTGACGTCCGCACCGGGGTCACGGCGATTCTTCCGCATCCAGGGAATTTGTTTCGCGAAAAAGTCGCAGGCGCGGTCTTCGTCGGAAATGCCTTTGGCAAATTGGCGGGCTCAACTCAGGTGAATGAGCTGGGGGAAATCGAGACGCCTATCCTGCTCACGTCCACGTTGAACGTATGGCGGGCGGCCGACGCCCTGGTCGACTATATGCTGGCGCTGCCGGGCAACGAGAAGGTGCAGTCCATCAATCCGCTGGTGGGTGAGACGAACGACGGATATTTGAACGACATTCGGGGGCGGCACGCTGGGCGCGATGAAGTTTTCGCGGCGATCCGAAACGCGAAGCCTGGCCCGGTGGAGGAAGGCGCGGTGGGGGCGGGCACGGGAACAGTTGCGTTCGGGTTTAAAGGCGGCATCGGAACGTCTTCGCGTAAACTGCCAACAAATCTCGGCGGATACACGCTCGGTGTTCTGGTGCAGACTAACTTCGGAGGCATTCTCACTATCGCCGGAGCGCCGGTTGGTCAGGATCTGGGCCGTTACTATCTGCATGACGAGCTCGACACAGCCAAAGGCTCGGTAATCGTCGTGGTTGCAACCGATACCCCCGTCGACGCCCGCAATCTTAAACGGCTGGCCGCTAGGACCATGCTGGGGCTGGGCCGCACAGGAGCCGCGGGGAACAATGGCAGCGGCGATTACGCGATCGCCTTTTCGACCGCTCATTCCACCAACTTCGTAAACAACGACGCCATGTCACCGCTGTTTCTGGCGGCTATCGAAGCCACCGAGGAGGCGGTGTACAATTCCCTTCTGCGTGCGACCACGACAACCGGAAATGGTCATACCGTCGAAGCGCTTCCTATAGATAAGACCCTCGAGATTCTCCGGCGGCATGGCGCGGTGAAGTAGTGCATTTTGAACTCCAGGCCGAGTGCCCCGATACGGGCGCGCGCGCCGGGCTGCTGCACACAGCTCACGGCGTTGTCGAGACTCCGGTCTTCATGCCGGTGGGGACTCAAGCTACCGTCAAAGGCGTTCCGCAGCGCGATCTTGAAAACGAACTGGGCGCGCAAATCATCCTGGCTAACACGTATCATCTGTTCCTGCGGCCCGGACACGAGCTGATCCGCAAACTGGGCGGGCTGCACAAATTCATGGCTTGGCCGCGAGCCATCTTAACCGATTCCGGAGGCTTCCAGGTCTTCAGCCTAAGCGACCTTCGCAAAATCACAGAGGAAGGCGTGCTGTTTCGGTCGCATCTGGACGGCGACCAGCACTTGTTCACGCCTGAATCGGTAGTCGACGTCCAGCTCGCCTTGGGCAGTGACATCATGATGATGCTGGACGAATGCTTGGCCTATCCGGCCAGCCACGAGGCTGCCAGCCAGGCCATGCTCCGGACAGTTCGGTGGGCACAGGCGGCTTCACAGCATCATAGGCGCGTTATCGACGGGACCGGATCCAGGTCGGCGCTGTTCCCTATCGTCCAAGGGTCAATGTTCGCCGACCTCCGACGGGCCTGCGTAGAGGAGTTGCTGCCGCTGGATGCCCCGGGCTATGCGATCGGCGGCCTGTCGGTAGGCGAACCGCGATCGTTAAGCCTGGAGATGACTGAGGTCACCGCCCCGCTGCTCCCCAGCGACCGGCCGCGCTACGTCATGGGCGTTGGAATGCCCGAGGAACTGCCCGAATACGTCGCTCGCGGAGTGGACATGATGGACTGCGTGCTTCCGTCAAGAAATGCCCGCAATGGCTCTCTGTTTACATCGGAGGGCCGCGTGAGCATTAAGCAGACGCGCTATAAGGATGACCCGGCGCCCGTTGATCCAAACTGTACCTGCTATACCTGCCGCACGCACTCGCGGGCCTATCTGCGGCACCTATTCCAGGCCGGTGAAATCCTTTTCGCCACGCTCGCCACGTTACATAATTTGCATCACTACCTTGACAGAATGCGACAAATCAGGCAGTCTATACTGCTTGGGAGATTTCGCGCATATCTAGACGGAGTGCGTAGCGCGGCGGTAGAATAGAACTGGTTCACCCTCCGTCGTAACCCCTTTGAACAGTTGATTGGACCGGCGGTATTTTAGAATCGGTGAGAATGACGCTATTCGCGCTACTGCTGCAACAAGCACCGGCCTCGAACCCCATTGTGGGCTTCCTTCCCCTGCTGGTGATCGTTGCTATTTTTTATTTGCTGGTTTTTATGCCTATGCAGCGCCAGAAAAAGCAGCAGGCGCAGATGCTGAAGGACCTTCAAAACGGCAATGTAGTACTGACTACCGGTGGGATCGTCGGGACCATTGTTTCTATCAACAATGATGATACTCTGATACTACGGGTGAAGCCGGATAACGTAAAATTGCAGGTGGCGCGCAGCTCGATCAGTGGTTTAGTGAAGGAAGAAGTGAAAACCGGATAGCCGCTCGTTCCAGGTTTCGAATAGCAGAAAACAGAATTTCAAAATGACCCGCAACATTAAGATCAAAGCCGGAATCATCGTGGTGGTGATCCTGGTTTGCATTTACGGCATCATCGGACTGCCCAAGTCCAAAGACGAGCTGATCGCTAACTGGAAGAAGAACATCCATCTGGGATTGGACTTGAGCGGCGGCACGCAACTGGTGATGGAGGTCCAGCTTCAAGACGCCTTCAAGGCTTTCGCCGACAATGCCATCGAGCGAATGAAGGACGAGTTCAAGAAGGACAATATCGACTTCAGCGACATCACCCGCAACGATCCGCAGACCCTGCAGGATGCCGACAAGATCGAGATCGATATCAAGGGCGTTCCGGTCGCAAAGACTAGCGCCTTCCGCAGCACCGTGAACGATCAGTTTCCGGAATGGATCGCGACCGCGTTGAACTCCAGCGAGTACCGGCTGACCATGAAGCCTACCGAAGCGCTGAAGCTTAAGCAGGACACGATGACCCAGACCATGGCTACCATTGAGCGCAAGATCAATGGACTGGGTCTGGCTGAATCTTCCGTACAGCCCACCGGCCGCAGCGATGCCGAGGCCGACTTGCTGGTGCAATTGCCCGGCGTCGATGACCCCGCTCATGTGAAGCAGCTCTTGCAGACCCAAGCGGTTCTGGAGTGGGATGAGGTTAAGGACGGTCCGTTCGCATCGCGCGAGGAAGGGCTTTCCAAGCACGGAGGCATCCTGCCGCTAAACACCAAGCTGGTTCCAACAGTACTACGCGGTGGCCAGCAGAGCTGGTACCTGGTTTCCCGGACCGCGATTGTTCACGGTACAGATATTCGGGACGCCCATGCCTCCCAAGGTGAGCTAAATCGGTGGGAAACGAATTTTGTTCTCACCCAGGACGCCGCTAAGAAATTCGAACGATATACGGAAGCCAACATCGGCAACCGCGCCGCTATCGTGGTGGATGGCCAGGTGATTAGCGCTCCGACGATTCAGAGCCGCATCAGCGACACAGGCAGGATCACGGGCGCGACCAGCCAGGAGGAAGCGGCCGATCTGGCTTTGAACCTTCGGGCCGGTTCGTTGCCGGCCAGCGTCCACTATTCCGAAGAGCGCACCGTCGGGCCGTCGCTGGGCGCCGATTCCATCCGCGAGGGCCTACGGGCCGGCCTCGCTGGCGTGGTGGCAGTGGTTATTTTTATGCTGTTCTATTACCGCCGCTCCGGCATTAACGCGACATTGGCGCTGGTTCTCAACGCTATCATTCTGATCGCCGCCTTGAGTTATTTCGATGCCACTCTCACACTGCCCGGCATCGCGGGTATCATTTTGACCATCGGCATGGCGGTGGATAGCAACGTACTGATTTTTGAGCGCATTCGCGAAGAATTGCGCGCCGGCAAGGCCGTGGTGGCCGCCGTGGACGCGGGCTTCAGCAAGGCGTTCTTGACTATTATCGACACGCACGTCACAACCGTGGTATCTTGTGCGTTCCTGTTTATCTTCGGTACCGGACCGGTGAAGGGCTTTGCGGTGACTTTAGTGATCGGTCTCATCGCGAACATCTTTACGGCGGTCTTTGTATCGAAGACCATTTTTGACTTCGAGCTGGCTGGCAAGCGTCAGGTGGCGGCTTTAAGTATCTAGATTTTGCGAGTGTTCGATCGCGGGAACTCCTTCCCGCCAGCCGGTGTCTAAAATGATTAGATGACGGCGCTGCGACTGGTTGCATGGAATTATTTAGAAACACCAACTACGATTTCCTGGGCAAGAAATGGCCGTTCATCATTCTTTCCCTCATTCTCACGGCGGCCGGTCTAGTGAGCCTGGCGGTAAAGGGTGGCCCCCGTTATGGCATTGACTTCAAGGGAGGTGCGTTGGTCACGGTAGCCTTCGCCGAACGCCCGCCGGTGGACAAAGTACGCGCTGCACTGGCAGGAAAGCTGCCGGTGGACGTGCAGGAAGTGTTCGGCAGCACCGGCGCGCCGCAAGACATCATCGGAACCGATGTCCGGGACGACGTGGCGCTGCAAGCGGCCCGGCAAACCATTGTGGATAGCCTGACAAGTACTTTCGGAAAAGCCAACGGCAAATACAACATCAACGCCGGGGGCGCCGACGCGCTGGCCGACAAGCTACGTGATCCTTTGCAGGCCGCCAGCGTTCCGATGTCCGATCCACAACTCCACGACCTGGCCCGTAACATTATCGACTATCGCACCAATCACTCCGGGCTGATCCGCAATTTGGGCGAACTGGCCTCCGTGCCAGGGGTCACGCCGCAGATTCTGAATGTCCTCAAACAGGTAACCTTCCCCGAGCCGTTCGCGGTGGTCAAAACTGAAGTAGTGGGTCCCAAGATCGGCGCCGAACTGCAGCGTAAAGCGATTTTGGCGGTAATGTACGCCCTGGGCGGGATGCTGGTTTATATCGCTTTCCGGTTTGAGTGGATTTATGGCGCCGCGGCGGTTATCGCAGTCTTTCATGACACGATCATCACCATCGGCCTATTCTCGTTATTCAACAAAGAGATTTCTCTGACGGTGGTGGCCGCGCTGTTGACCCTGGTGGGCTATTCGATGAACGACACCATCGTCACCTTTGATCGAATCCGCGAGAATCTGAAGATCCACCGGCGCGAGGGGCTGGAGCCGTTGATCAATCTCAGTGTTAACCAGACCTTGAGCAGAACCGTCCTAACGTCAGGCCTGACGCTGCTGACTGCCCTGGCACTGTTTCTGTTTGGCGGGCAGGTTCTGAACGGATTCTCCTTCGGATTGGTCTGTGGCATTATCGTTGGTACTTATTCATCTGTTTTTGTAGCTAGCCCTATTCTGATTCTCTGGCATAATTTTCTGGAGGGGCGTAAGCGGCCGCTGGCTGGTCCGCCGAGCGCTTCCAGGGAGCCGGTGGCTGGTGGGCCCAAACCTCCTGCTGTTCCGAAGGCTCCCAAGGAGCCCAAGACTCCAAAGGAAAATGTCCGGCGCGGTACAGCCAAGGTAAAGTAGAGGGGCGCTTGAGTGTATGATGATTGACTGCGCTCCTGGGCGCAGGAATTTTGGGGAGTGAGGTGGACAAATGTTTGAGCAGACTTTCGTAGACGGCACCATTAAGACTCACAAGACCTGGACGGTGGTGCTTTCCTTCGCCGGTCAGATAGGCGTAATCATCGTCTTCATTCTGATTCCGTTGATTTACACGGACACGTTGCCTCGCGCCCAGCTCACCAGCTTCCTGGTGGCCCCACCGCCCCCACCGCCTCCGCCGCCCCCACCGCCGCCGGCGGCTCCCAAGGTCGTGAAGATTATTCCACGCCAGTTCGATGCCGGCAGGCTGATGGCCCCCAAGTCCATTCCGAAAGAGATCGCCAACATTAAAGAAGAAGAACTGCCCCCTCCTACCAGCGGTGTAGTGGGTGGCGTTCAAGGTGGAGTACCGGGCGGAGGCCCGGGTGGAGTGCTTGGTGGAATTCTGGGGGCGGGCATCTCAGCTGCTCCTCCTCCGCCGCCCGTGAAGGAAGCGCCCAAGCCAACCACGCCGCAGCGTATCCGCGTGGGCGGCAACGTCCAGCAAGCTAACTTGATCCGCAAAGTTCAGCCGGTTTATCCTCCGCTTGCCAAACAGGCGCGCATTCAGGGTACCGTGCGGTTCACAGCGATCATCGGCAAGGACGGTACTATTCAGAATTTGCAGTTAGTGACCGGCCATCCGCTGCTGGTCGAAGCGGCCCGCCAGGCCGTCTCTCAGTGGCAGTACAAACCGACCCTTCTCAATGGAGAGCCGGTTGAGGTGGTCACCCAGATCGACGTGAATTTCACATTGAGCCAATAGAAGTCTAAATTCAACTCGCAGGAGAACAAAGAGAATGTTTTTACAATTGCAAGTCTGGGCTTTCATGCTATTGCAGGATCAGCCCGTCATTAGCTTCGACCCGCGAAGCATGTGGGAGAACATGAGCTGGCCTGCCCGGCTCGTGGTCATCATTCTATTCCTCATGTCAGCATGGTCTATCGGCGTTATGATCGACCGCTTGATCGCCTATAACGGCGCTCGTAAGCAGTCGCGCCAGTTTGCTCCCGCCGTCGCAGGCGCATTACGGGAAGGCAAGCTGGATGAAGCCATCAAGATCGCGGACCGCTACAACAAGAGCCACCTGGCCAAAGTTGTGGTCGCTGGCCTGCAGGAGTTTCGGGCACATCAATTGAGCACCGAAATTCCGGGTGAAGAGATCGAGGCCTCCAAGCGCGCTCTGGAACGCGCCGAAGCCATCGTGCATGCCGAATTAAAACGCGGCGTGAGCAGCCTGGCTACCATTGGTTCCACGTCGCCGTTCGTCGGACTGTTCGGCACCGTGGTCGGCATCATCAACGCGTTCAAGGGCATTTCGACGGAAAAGGCGACCGGTCTGGGCGCCGTGGCGGGTGGCATTTCGGAAGCCCTGGTTACCACCGCCGTGGGTCTGGGCGTGGCCATCCCCGCCGTGTGGGCGTACAACTACTTCAGCAATCGCGTGGAGGCGTTTGACGTCGAGATGGGCAATTCCAGCTCCGAATTAGTGGACTACTTCCTGAAACGGTCGCAGCAAAAGGCCGCTTCCGGTAAGTAAATCGCGCCAGGTGGCAGGGGCGCGCCAACGCCTGCTGCCGATGGGGCAAGGATTGGACTGCGAGT
>DATMMD010000056.1:0-99518 GCA_035569875.1 Bryobacteraceae bacterium | reverse complement strand
GCTCCATCTGGGCGATGGCCCACCAGTCGAAATCGTAAGCCGGCTGCGGATATTTCCACGCGCCAGGATAATGGGACATCCCCCCGCTGGCAACGATCGCGACTTTATAAGGAGACGCGATCACAGCGTCCTTGATCGCGGCTCCAAGCTGAGCGCAACGCTTCGCGGTCGGAAGCGGCGGCAGGTAGGTGTTCACAAAGATGGGGATCACAGGGATGGCACGGCCCTCGATCACCCATTCGTAGACAGCGGCGAACGCGTGTCCCAGCTCAGCGTCCTGAGAATAGGTCATGTCGAATCCGGCATTCACCAGCTTGTCGAGCAACTCCTCGGCGAAGGGATGAATCGGAAGAGCATAGGTCTTGCGAGCAAACGCCGCTTTCGATTTCTCGCCGCCTACGATCGCGAAAGTCGGCACGGCTGACAGAAAGAATGTTTCGAGGTGATCGGCGCCGATTACGATTAGGGCGTCGGGTTTGATTTCGTCGAGGTCCTTGCCGAGCTGGCGCATGGCCGCGATGTCCGCGTCGAGCTGAGCGGGGTCCTCACTGGGAGGATAGGTGAATAACTGTGGCGCATGAACCGTCGCCATCGCCGCTACGATCTGTCCCATTTTCTTAACCTCCTGCTACGCTCCGGCCCTTATCCGATACTTCGTCAGGGAGCTCCTCGACATACTCGACGCCGAGCTCTTTCAGCTTAGCTCGCAGGCCGTAAAAGTCGACTCCCAGTTCGCCTTTGCCCAAGCGCTCGCGCGATTTTTCTTCTTTAGTCCGACGCTGATCGCCCAGCTTGGCAATTTCCGCGACTGTCGCGCGCGGCACCACGACGACGCCGTCCGCATCGCCAACTATGACATCGCCGGGGTCCACCAGCGCCCCTGCGCACACGATAGGGACATTGACCGAGCCGGCGCTCGCCTTCACTGTGCCCTGTGCGGAAACGGCCTTGGCCCAAACAGGAAACTGCATCGCGGTGAGGTCAGTGGTATCGCGCACGCCGGCGTCTATGATCAATCCGATTACGCCGTGCGCCCGGCAGGAAACTCCGAGCAGCTCACCGAACATTCCATCCGTCGAATCGGACAATGGAGCGACCACCATCACGTCGCCGGGCTTACATACCTCGACAGCAGCATGAATCATGAGGTTATCGCCGGGATGGCACAAGACCGTGATCGCAGGTCCAGAAACTTTGGCGGTGGGATAAATGGGACGCATGTACGGTCGCAGGAGACCAGTGCGGCCCTGCGCTTCGTGGACAGTGGCCACACCCAGATCGCCCAGCAGGCGTATGGTATCGGCATCCGGCCGGCGAATGCTGCGAACAACTTTATGGCTCATTGGTGACGATTCTATTGAATCAGAGCGCCCGGATTGGTGACAGCCATGCGCCGGATCTGTTCGGTCGAGAAGCCGGCGTCGAGCAATGTCTGGGCGAACATGGCGAAGCCTTCGGCCACCGGCGGATTGATGGTCTGGCCGAGGTCGGTTGAAAGCACGCAGCGCTCCGGGCCGACTTTTCGGATGCTGTGCAGCACTGCATCCCAAGGGGCCTTGCCGGTATGCATAGTGGTGAAGCAATGCTCGATGAAAGCTCCCGCGTCGGCAAGTTCGAGTTGCTCTTCGGCGGAGAAATTCTGCGACGGGAATTCGGCGTGCGTGACTAGGACGCGGTGCAGTTTCATCTCTCGCGCAATGCGGACCAGCGGAAAGATCTCGTGCCGGCCCAGGTGCCCGGTGGCGAGGATCATGTTATGACGGCCGATGAGTTCGAGGCACCGCCGGGTTGCTTCGTTAACTCTGCCATTTTCATCCAGCACGGTGAGGGGCTCGGGCGCGATGCCGTCGGCGGCCAGTTCGCGCTGGATCTTGGCCCAGAACGGGAGTTTGGTGCTGGGTCCATCCACGCGTCCGGCGGTTTCGTTGGCGGCGTCCACGGTGGGCATCCATACGATTTTGGCTCCCGAGCGGCCGGCCAGTTCCACCGCGACCGGGTTCAATCCGCCAATGCTGTGGTTAAGCGTGAGGGCACCAAAAGCCTGAATCCCGGGAACCGCGCGGCAAACCACCTTGGCGCGTTCCGCAGTCGGGATGTAGTGCGATTTAAGCACGAAGCCTTTGAGACCTCGCGCCAGAAACTCTTCCGCCAGACCTACATCGTCGATGCGGCGTTCGATGACATCAGGCGCTACGTGGACCTGCAGATCATATGCGCCGTGAATCGCTTTCCAAGCTAACTCACTGACCGAGGTGGCTTTCCCCGAGGCGACTTGCGTACTCATGGCAAGAGGCAGTATGACAGCCCGCGGACTGCGCTGTCAAGCCATCTGATATTTCAAATCGGGCGGCGAAAGAGCTCTCGTTATTCGGCCAGAAGCATTGTGTGAACGTAAGGTTTGCGCTATACTCAGTTCCCATGGAACGTAATCAGCGTCCTTCTGAACCGGCTAAACCTGCCTCCGAACCGCACGATGATGAAGTCGTCAGCCGGCGCCGTTTCGGAGGGAAACTGCTGTATGTTCCACCGACGGTGCTGGCGGTGATCAAAGCCACGGAGAGACCGGCTTTGGCGATAACAATTCTACAATAGAACTGTTTGCCGCCACCAGTGTCTAGTGATAAACAACCAGGTACGGTCGTGTTTATCCGCCGCCCGGAAGTTGATTCTAATCCTCTTCCAGACCAAACCGTTTTGCTTTTCCAGAAAGACACCAGCCTGGCGGTCCCGGTCAATCAATCGGGAGCTGCGATCTGGGAGATGTGTGATGGCGCCCATACCATCGATCAGATCGTGGATAGAGTTGCTGATACATACGATCAGGAGCGGAGCCGGATCGAGCAGGACGTGCGGACTTTTCTGGATGAACTAATGCAGCTCGGATTTGTCGACCGGTGCTGATAATGACCGCACCCCAGAAGATCGCGCGGACGGATTCGTTCTGCGTATACGATTTTCATTTTCGCGTGCGCAGCAATCTCCCGGAAGCCCAAAGTTTGATTGCCGGGCTTTATCGGAATTTTCTGGCGCCCAGCTTCGAAGGATCCGTAGCCGAAGCAGTTATTCACAGTGAGAGCGAAGCGCGGTTCTCTTGGCGGTTCGTTGAGAAGGCCGGCGTGACGGCGACATTGCCAGGCGCGCTGTGGAACTTGGAGGCGGCCCTTTGTGAAACGATCATCCGATCGCAGCGACACTCGATCGCGATTCATGCGGCGACCATACCAGTGGGAAACTTCATGGCGCTGCTGGCCGGCTGCTCCGATGCGGGAAAGACTACGTTAAGCCTGGCGCTGGCTCGGCGCGGATTCAGGGTTGCCGGCGACGACGTAGCTCTTGTAGATCCAGAGACGCTGAATGTGTTTCCCATCCCTAGATGTTTTCATGTGGACGATCCAGGGGCCATACTTTTGGAAGCTGATGGCCTGCGGCTACCGGCTGCCTGGCCGCGCTTCCGCTTTATCGTTCCGAATGATTTTGGCATGGCAATCGAGCCGCCTGGCCGCGCTCGATGCTTGATTTTCATGCGAGGCCCGCGTGCAGGATATCCCAGTATCGAGCCTGTTCCTCAGGCGGAGATGACTGCTCGAGTGCTCAGTGAAACGGGACAGGGTCCGCTTTCAGATTCGGAAACGGTTAGGGTGATCTGCGGGTTGGCCGCGGGCGCATCCTGTTTCGCGTTAACGCCGGGTCCGCTCGGCGCGACAGCCGATGCAGTTGCCGATTTGCTGCGCAAAACCATGCGATCCGTGGATTGATTACTGTGGGTTGATTGCTTATGGAAATGCAAGTCGCAACCGATCTCGGCACCGGAACTAGATTGCTTCTCCGCCTATGGAGAGGCCTGCACGAGGCCGGTTACAATGCCGAGGGGGAAGAAGACTGGCAATCGCTGCTGGCGGCATGCGAACACCATCAGGTATCCCCGATCGTTTTTCATCGTCTCCAGGGCCGCTGCGATAATCCGGTTCCCGCTCAAGTCTTGGAGCAATTGCGCGCGCTCTTTTACCGCGTCTCGGCCTACAACCATCGTTTAGCCCTCCTTCTGGTCCAATCGATCTCTCAATTCGAGCAACAGCAGATTCCGTGCCTGGCATTGAAGGGGCCGGCGGTTGCGATGGCTGTTTACGGAGATCTTTCGCTCCGGCAATACGAAGACATCGACATTCTGGTACGCGTCGAGGACGTCTCCAAAGCGGTCGAAGTACTTTTCAGCAATGGACTGAGTCCAGCCAGAGGCCATGCCGGACGGCATAGAGACGTAAAGCAGTTCCATGAGATCTCATTGACACCTGCTGACAACTCATACGGCATCGATCTGCATTGGCATTTGGCTCCGCCTTATGCACACATATTCGGCCCGGATCCTTCCGCGCTATGGCGCCGGGCGGTAAAGCTGCATCTGCCGCCCGGAGATGTGCAGGTTCTCGGCCGGGAAGATATGTTCCTGGCTCTTTGCCAACACGGAACCAGACATCGATGGTGGCAGCTCAAGTGGTTATTCGATGTCGCCGAAATGCTGCGCAACGCTGATACGTTGGATTGGTCGCGCATCGAAGAGGTGATGAAGATATATCCGATGGCTCGCCCGCCCGCCAGTCTGGCGGCCTTGCTCGCGGGTGAATTGCTGGGAGTCCATGCGCCATCGGAGCTCGCCAAGATTCTGGAGCCGGACAAGCGCACAGTTGCAGTAGCCCGAGCGATTCGCGATGAATTCCAGGCCCACGGCCAGACCAATCGTAGTTCGCACGACACGTTGCTGGGGCTGGAAGAGCGCCCCCTCGTCCGTGCGAAATACCTGGCCAAGGAGGCGGTCCAGTATCCCGTGCGGGAGGTTCTCTTCACTATTACAAAGAAGGATCTGGAGTTTGTGCAGCTGCCGCAAAGACTCCGCCTGCTTTATTACTTCATTCGTCCGCTGCGGCTCATGGTTCAACACGGCTGGGGCGCGGCGCGGCGGATTTGGTCGATGGCGCGCTAGTGCAGTCCTCGTCCCGGGTCTCGCTAGGCTGACGTCGCAGTAATGGCGAGGGGGATCGCTGTGGAAGGCAACGACGATTCGGGCTGCCCCGCGGGGGAAAGTATCCCATGCTGGAGCGCGTACCTGGTGAGGTCGGCGGTTGTGCGCAGCCCCAGCTTATCCATGATCGCCATTTTGTGAAAGACGGCTGTCTTGACGGAAAGGCCCAGCGCGTTGGCGACCTCTTTGGCGGTTCGGCCTTGAGCAACCAACTGGAGCACCTCGCGTTGCCGCAAAGTCAGACCTTTTCCGGTGGGATGGCCCTTCCGGTTCGTTACCAACGCAGGCAAGCGCTCGCCCAGCGGCTGAGTCAGGTACGAATGGCCGTCAAGAACACCTCGGATCGCAGTCACAAGTTCCGAAACTGCGCACGACTTCAAAACATAGCCCGATGCGCCGGAGCGTATGGCTTCCGCAACGTGCTCAAGTTGGTTATGCATGGTCACCAATACGATCTTGGTAGTGGGCGAGACATCGCGCAATTGACGGATCGTTTCAAAACCATCCAAGCCCGGCATACTGAAATCGAGCAGAAGGAGGTCGGGTCGGAGCGTTGCAACGGTGTTAAGGAGCGCGCAGCCGTCGGGGACAATCTCCACACCGGGAAATTCATACTCCAACAGCCGCTGCAGGCACTGGGCCGTCAAGGTGTCATCAGCTATTAATAGGTAAGGTCTCCGCTGCATTGCGTGTTAGACAGACTTTAAGCGGCAAGTGTTTCATTCTTAAATATTTATTCATCAAATGAGGTATCCGGTATAGTACTTTGGTGGTAAGCAGACTTAACGCAATGTCCCTAAGCGAAATACGCTAGAATTAGCGATGCAGATTGGACCTCGAGATTTGCCCCGGGAGGTACGTACCTTATGCGTCACGTAAATCGAATGACACAAATGACACATATGTTGGTTGGATCCTTGGCCTCGATGATCGCAATGCTGGGAGCCGGCCGGGCGGCCGAAAGTTCTCCGCCCTCCAATGACCTACCCAATCCTTACCACACCGTAACAAATTGGGCACAATTGCCGGACGGAAGGAAATGGGGGTCTACGGCCGGGGTGGATATAGCACCGGATGGAAACATATGGGCGTATGATCGATGCGGCGTGAACAATTGCGTCGATTCAAATTTGGATCCGATCCTGGAGTTCGATACTTCGGGCAAGCTGCTGAGACACTGGGGTGCGGGAATGTTCGTGTTTCCCCACGGTTTTTTCGTGGACAAGCAAGGAAACGTGTGGGTGACTGACGAGCAGGCATCGAAAGATGGGACCAGGGGATTGCAGGTCTTCAAGCTCAGTCCGGAGGGCAAGGTTTTGCTGACGCTCGGTAAGGCAGGAGTGAAGGGAACGGGTTCCGACACGTTCGGCGCTCCGGCCGATGTCGTGGTGGCTCCGAATGGCGACATCTTCGTCGCCGACGGACACACCGGCTGTATGTGCGACAATGCGCGCATTGTTAAATTTTCGAAGGACGGAAAATTTATCAAAGAGTTCGGCAAAAAAGGCACGGGTCCGGGTGAATTTGATGGTCCGCACGCGCTAGCGTTCGACTCCAAAGGCCGACTATTCGTCGGCGATCGCACCAACAATCGCATCCAGATATTCGATCAGACCGGCAAGTTCATCGCCGAGTGGAAACAGTTCGGCCGGCCGAGCGGGATCTTCATTACCAAGGACGACACGATCTATGTGACGGATTCCGAGTCAAAGGACGCGGACGGTTATGGACACAATCCGGGCTGCCATCGGGGCATCCGGATCGGAAGCGCCAAGGACGGCAAGGTGACGGCCTACATTCCTGACCCTGATCCAAAGGGCGGATCGAGTATGTCGGAAGGCGTTGCGGTGGACCATCAGGGCAACGTCTACGGCGCGGAGGTCGGTCCTAAAGATCTGAAGAAGTACGTTAAGAATTAGCGAGCGCGAACCGTGGCGCCACTGCCGGATGATGAGTTCGCCCACGGCCCACGGATCCGTTGGCGGCGGGGCTGCCGTTTTTCTGTTTGATGGCCGGCCTTAAACGGAAGAGCGGGGCGCCGGCGGGAATTCAGATCTCCGTCTTTCCATTCGGCGACGAACGTCTGGTGAGGGCCGCTGTGCTGTTGGAATCGAACGCAATGGTGGGTCGGATGGTCCGGCTGGGGAGCGTTACAGAGTTGCTTCATACGCGTGAGTTCAGAGCCCAAAAAATGACCTTCAAGGCTCCGATTTGCATTAGCAAAGCCAATCCCAACGCGGCGGGAATCACCGTCATGATCATTATCAGTTCCACGCTTATTTATGAGCATTCAGAATGCCAAAACAAAAAAGCCCCTTTGGAGAGAAGGCGCGTTGCTAACCGAAGTTCTGGTGTGTAACACTAACAACCGTTCGGATAAATCTACCGGTCTTGCAAGGCGTTGCCGCCTCTTAGGACGGCACGTAACGGAATGTTTGAACGAGATTTCTGAGCTTGGCATTCGATCTGCCCGGAGTCCTTAGGAGACTACCATGCAAAGTCCAGATCCAAAGCCCCCACGCCCCGATCCTGATCCAAAGCCGGACGAGCCTCATCTTCCCGGACCAGACCCCGATCCACCGGGTCCGGATGTCATTGATCCACCCGTGAAGACTCCCATGTGGACGTAGGCGCCGGTGCTTCACACACGCACTTACACCAAGCGCGTTAGCCGATGGACTTTTTTGTCACCAGTTACGATGTGACGTGGACTTCAAAGTGCACGGTGGGCCAGGTAGGAATTCGCGATGGACGCCGACCGGCTCAGAGCCGCTTTTATCAAACGCCAATTAGAGCGAGTTCTGAAGCATCGGCACACTTCGTGGGCGGCACGCGCCACTCAGGAACTGGGCCGTTACATCCGCTGGTTCGCCGACTCAATCCCGCAGTCGGAGAAGGCGACGATCGACGCCAAGTTGTCAAAACTGGAAAGAGAAATTTCCAAACGCGGCTAGGCCGGGGAACGGCGATGAGCGCGCCTAGTGAGGTTTCCAGGTAATCAAAATCGATGGCGCGGAATCGTATCTGCACTACGCGACGGTAAGAACTTCAACACGCGTCATTTTGTCCGAGCACTACAAATTTTCCCGCTAATGTTTCAAAAGGGTTAAGCCCTGGCCATCCACTTGCACCACAGTAAGAGGTTACTCGAATCGGATGGCCGAAATATGGCCGATCAACGTACTCGATCAACCCCCTCGATCAAGCTACTTGAGAAGGCGTAGCGCATCTGACCGGGGGAATATCGAAAGGGGGAAGTTATGAACAATATGAAGGACAAGGCAAAAGCCAAGGTGGATGAAGCGGCCAGCGCTGTCAAAAAAGCCAGCGATAAGGTCGTGGACAAATCCAAGGATCTCACTCATCAGGCCGGCAAGGCCGTCGAGAAAGGGGGCAAGCGGATGCAGGACGTCTAAAAGACGAATCCGCGGAGCTTAAGAAAAAAATGAAGATAACAAGAATATTACTACCAGCCCTGCTGTGCGGTTCGTGGCTCGTCGCGTACGGCCAACAACCCGACAACACCGCAGTGAACAAACGCGATCGGGACCGTAGCGAGCCTACGGCCGACCAACAGAAAAGCAACGCATCGGATCGGGATCTGACCAAGAAAATCAGGCAATCGATCATGGGCGACAAGTCGCTGTCCACATACGCGCACAACGTGAAGGTGATCAGCCAGAACGGTGTCGTGACCCTCAAGGGACCGGTCCGTTCCGAAGAGGAAAAAAGAGCAATTGAAGCCAAGGCCATGGACGCTGTCGGCGGCAGTGGAAAAGTCAACAACGAGATGTCCGTGAAGCCCGAGCATCAATAATTTTCAAGTATCCAATCTAAAAAAGGAGCATTTCATGGCAGGAAAAAACACAGCAGCATTCGGAATCTATAAGACACGCTCTCAAGCTGAACAGGGTGTCGATCGTCTCATGGCGGCGGGATTTTCCAACAACGACATTTCTGTGTTGTTGCCCGATACCACGAGCTCGAAAGAGTTTGCACACGAGAAGAACACCAAGGCGCCGGAAGGCACAGCGACGGGCGTAGCCACCGGTGGAGTGGTGGGTGGAACACTGGGCTTGCTGGCTGGCATTGGCGCGCTGGCGATTCCCGGCGTCGGCCCGCTCATTGCAGCCGGACCGATCATGGGCGCACTGGCGGGTTTGGGCGTGGGTGGAGCGGTAGGAGGATTGATCGGCGCCCTGGTTGGCATGGGTATCCCTGAGTATGAAGCCAAGCGATACGAAGGCCGCATTAAAGAGGGTGGGATTCTTTTGTCTGTTCATTGCGACACGTCCGAAGAAGTTTCGCGTGCCAAGGATATTCTGAAACAGACCGGGGCGGAAGATATCGCTTCGGCCGGAGAGAGCACTTCCGGAGTGGACAAAGAGACCATCAGAGACGCCAAGCGAACCTCTGAATATCGGGAAGAGACTGTAGTAGTCGAGCCCAGTTCACGCCCGTCAGAATACAAGGAATACAAAGAATACAAGAAGAGCTAATTGATCGGGTAAAGTTTTCTTGGGGCAGTAGCCGCTCGTCGGCTGCTGCCCTTTTTTCTGTTGGCAAACGTTTTATTTGGGTGAAAGTTCCGGCCGACGGGTGTGCCAGTCCGTGGCCTGTTCATACGCATGCGCCAGCGCGAGGACCTGTAACTCTCCGAAGTGGGGACCGCTGATCTGGACGCCGATTGGCAGGCCGGAACTGGTAAAGCCGCAAGGAATCGAAATTGTAGGCAAGCCGTAAATATCGAAGGGCGCTGTGTTGCGAAGCGAGGACGGGACGCCCGCCGCGGGCGGAGCATCCAGCTTGGCATCGTCGATAGTGGCCGGCGGAACGGGCGTGGTGGGCGTAATGAGCAAGTCTACGGTGGCGAATGTTTCCCCGACAGCGCGGCGCAAGCGGTCAAGTTCACGGCGCCCTTGAATGTAGGCCGCCGCCGTGATTTTTGCACCGCTTTCGATGCGGGCGCGAGTAAACGGTTGGTACAGTTCCGGCGTTTTCGAAAAATAGGGCAGGTGATACGCGTATGCTTCCGCGGCGAGGACCGGTGGGTTTTCATAGGCCGGCAGCCGAACGTCCTGGACGCCCGAGGTCAGTTTGCTGAGCACTTCGATGGCTTTGTCCACGGCGGACGCAATTTCAGGGTCGAGCTGATCGAAAAACAAAGCGCGGGGAGTGCCGAGGCGAAGGCCGGATACCTTGGTGCGTAACGCTCGCGTGTAGTCAGGGACGGGAGCGTCAATGCTGGTGGTCTCCCGCGAATCATAACCGGCGATAGCGCCGAGCAGCAGGGCGGCGTCGGCCACGGTGCGGCACATGGGTCCGATGTGATCGAGCGACCATGACAGCGGAATGACCCCGCGCGTACTGACGCGGCCATAGGTCGGCTTAAGACCAACGATGCCACAGTAGGCGGACGGCTGTCGGATGGAGCCGCCCGTGTCTGAGCCGAGCGCGCCATAGCAAAGCTCCGCAGCCACGGCTGCCGCGGAACCACCGGATGATCCGCCGGCGATGTGATCAAGGTTCCACGGATTGTGGACCGGGCCGTAATGAGAGGGCACTGACGTTGCCCCATAGGCGAACTCGTGCATGTTCAGTTTACCCACCAGAACGGCACCCGCCGCTTTAAGGCGCCTTACGACTTCGGCGTCCTCAGTGGGAACCCGACTGGCGAAGACCGCGCTGGCGGCGGTGGTGCGCACGCCGGCGGTGTCGATCAGGTCCTTCAGTCCGATGGGAACGCCGTGTAGCGGGCCGCGCCATTTGCCGCTTTGCCGCTCGGCTTCGAGCTCGCGAGCCTGGGCCAGCGCCTGCTCGCTCATCACCGTGACGTAAGCATTCAGGGATGGGTTGAGCTTTTCGGTTCTCTTGAGGCACTCTTGAGTGAGTTCGACCGGGG
Organism: Bryobacteraceae bacterium; assembly: GCA_035569875.1. GTDB lineage: Bacteria > Acidobacteriota > Terriglobia > Bryobacterales > Bryobacteraceae > Palsa-89. The sequence goes on along the minus strand of DATMMD010000056.1, from coordinate 88,599 downwards.
AAACCGACTTCTTCCGAATCCGCTCCGAGACCTGTTGAAGCGACGGTCCGGCGGCGAGCAGTTGGTTAAAGAAATCACGGCGCGTCTGCATTTAGGCAGCCGGCTTCGGTTCGGGTGCGGTCTTCGGTTCCGCTTCGCCGCGATGGCAGGTGTAGCAGGTGACGTGCATCTTACCATCCGAGAACTGCGTATTGATCTTCTGCGACATCTCGATCATGTGGCGCGCAACCTCCTTCTTCGGATTCTCGTCACTGGCGAAATTGCCTTGAACGTGACAGTAAACGCACTGGACGCCGAGCCCGGCGGTGAAGGTCCGCATGATCTGTCTTACCTCCGTGCCGGAGGTGACCTTCAGGACTTTAAGATTGGTGGGGTTGGGAACTTGCTTAGGCGCTTTTTCCTGCTTGTCCTGGGCGCAGAGCGGCAACAGAATAAAGCAGCAGACGCCTATGAAACGCATTCGAATATGATACATCGATTTGACCAGGATTCGGCTACGCCATCGGACGCCGTGCCGCTATTGCTGACCATTGGCAACGTGTCCAGCCTGACGGCCTCCATAGCGATCGATCCGTTGGACCGCTCTGTGACCGTGACGGCTCGGAATCGGCATTTCGCAAAGTGAGATGCTGATGTTGAGTGTTGTACGAGGCGATTCTCTTTGATTTCGACGGCGTGCTGGCGGATAGCGAACCCGTTCACTTCGAGTGCTGGCAGGAAATACTCCGTAGGTTCGATCTGGATTTGGATTGGAAGACCTACTGCGAGCAGGGAATTGGCATTTCCGATCGGAAACTGCTGGCGTTTCTTTCCGAACGGGCCAATCCGCCGGTGGACGTCGAGCTGTTGATCGCAGAGTTTCCGCGAAAGAAGGACATGTTCCGTGCCCGGATGCTCAAGCGCCAACCATTCTCAGCCGAGGTCTTCGAACTGCTTCAGGAATTGCGCGGCTACCGGCTCGCGGTTGTCACCTCGAGCGGCCAGACAGAAGTAGAGCCAATTCTGGAAAGGGCTGGCCTACGCAATTACTTTCAGGCTATCGTCTACGGCGGCGATGTCCAGCAGCATAAGCCCGCTCCCGACCCATACTTACTGGCGGTGGAGAGACTCGGCGTGAGAAGCGCGCTGGCCGTCGAGGATTCGAACGCCGGAGAGGCTAGCGCCCGAGCCGCTGGACTAGATGTTCTCCGGGTAGGGACCGCCTCCGAAATGCCCGCCATGCTGCGCCGACGATTAGGCTGGACGAAGGCGTCTGGCTGAGATTCTATACGGGCCCAGCACGCCACAGGCGAAGGCCGGGGATATCACTAAAATCGGCTGTGTTCAGAGTCCAGAGGGCAGCTTCTTTCAGCATGGCACAAGCGGCAATCGCAATATCCATCTCCCGGCCCCGCGGACGGCGCAGGGAACCGTAAAGGCGGGCGCTCAGCGAGGCTTCTGGAGCGCCGAACGGAAACGCAGACCCGCTAGGGAGCAGGGCTTCCTGAGCAGCTAATTCCTCCGATAGACGCGGTCCCCGCAACCATTCATACAGCACCAGCGAGGGTAACAACAGTCTTTCGCCCTGTTCAATAACGGCACGCAGAGCAGCGGCTGATCGCTTAGGCCCGCTCAAGCTGTCGATGACCACCGATGTGTCGATGACGATCATCGCTGCCTGTCGGCCGGAGTCTTGCGTCCACCGGTGCGGCGAGCCTGGCGGAGGGCGGTCAATTCCTGCTTTACGCCGGCCAGCGGCCGGGGCGGGATCGTGGGGACCAGTTGGTCAAAGGCACGCAACAGGCGAGTGCGCTCGGACTCGCTCAGCTTTCCAATACGGTCGTGGAAGTCCTGGATCGCCTCGCGCACCACAGCGCTTTGAGGTTTTGCTAACCTTTCGGCGGCATCGCGAAGGCGTTGAAGCGTAGCGGCATCCAGAGTGAAAGTGACCTTCGTTGATACCATATCGACACCATACTACCATATTGCGGCATCACAGAATGCAATTCAGTCCGCCGCAACCGGAGCGTATCCTGATGCATCCAAACCAGTAATCGTTTAAGTGCGTGAGCTATAATGGGTTCACAGAGAGTCGGGGATTTTGAGATATGCGGGGACTGATCGGAATCCTGTTAGCTATTTCTTGCGGATTCGCGCAAGACAGCTTGCAGCGGGCTGAAGAACTTTATAACAAGACAGACTATAGGGAATCGCTGGCGCTATTGCGTGAAGTTTCTCCGCCGCACGATGTCTTTCCAACCCCAGCGGCTGCCTATAACCTTATCGGAAGAGATTACTTCATGTTAGGCGAGTATAAGAAAGCGACGGATGCCTTCCTAAAGGCCTTTGCGCTGGAGCCTTCGAATTCGGTACATGCGCACTGGCTGGGCCGCGCCTTCGGACGCAGGGCGGAAACGTCCGGTCCTTTTCCAGCGCCCGTGCATGCCTCCAAGGCACGCCAATACTTCGAACAAGCGGTGGCGCTCGATCCTTCTAATGCAGAAGCCATGAATGATCTCTTCGATTTCTATCTGCAGGCTCCCGGTTTTCTGGGCGGAGGCTACGACAAAGCCGAGCAGATTGCCAAGCGCATCGCGCAACGGAACGAAGCTGAAGGTCACTTCGCCGAGGCACAATTGGCCGATCATCGCAAGCAGTACGACACCGCCGAAGAACAATTGCGGCGCGCGATGGAATTGGCTCCGCATCAGGTTGGCCGCGTGCTCGATCTAGCCAGGTACCTGGCCAAACGGGGTCGCATTCCGGAGAGCGAGGCCGCTTTCGACAAGGCTGTTCAGATCGCTCCCAACAGCCCGAACGTTTATTTCGCGCGTGCGCGAACCTACATCGAAGGGAAGCGGAATCTGGAGAAGGCCAAAGCCCTGTTGATCAAATACCTACAGAGTGATCTGACTCCCGACGACCCGCCGCGCGAGCAGGCCGAGAAGTTACTGAAACAAGTCTCGAGTTCGTAAAGTATGTACTTCGGCGAATCGCTCCGCTTCACTCTGCAGGCGATGAGCGCGAACAAATTCCGAACTTTTCTGACGGCGCTTGGCTTGGTGATCGGCAACGCGTCGGTGATCCTGGTGGTTACTATTTCGATCACCAGCCGCGATTATATTCTTGATCAGATCAGGGGAGTCGGCTCGAATCTCATCTACGCGCAATACTCGGCAGGAACCAATAACTCCACCAAAGTGGATGCAGACTTCATCAAGCTGGCGGATGTGGAAGCTGTGCGCCGGCAAGTGGGGTCCCGCATCATCGCGGCTACAGGCGTGATGACTAATAGTGGCCGCTTGTTGATCAACGGGAAGGAACAGGATGTCTCGGTTATCGGCTCCGACCAACATTATGCTGCCGTGCGAAACATGGCTCTCCTTTCTGGACGCTTCATGGATGAGTCCGACGTTCAGACGCGCCAGCACGTTGTGATGCTGACGGAGAAACTGGCTGAAAAGCTGTATGGCAACACGGCCGCCGCTGTCGGCAAGGTAATCAAGCTCTACGAGCTTCAGTTCACCGTGATCGGAACGTTCAAGGAGAAAACCGGAACGTTTGGTCTTTCTGAAATCACCAACGAAACCGTTTTGATGCCCATCACAGTGATCAAGTACTTCACCCCTGTCGAGCGTATCGATCCGATGTATGTTCAGTCGCGGCTGGCTTCCGACGTCCAGCCTCTGACAGTTTCCATCAAGCAGCTTTTGGAGAGCCGTCACCGGATCGGCGCGCGTTACGACGTCGAGAACCTATCGGGGATTCTGGAAGCGGCGCAGAAGATCGCTTTGGTGCTGACCCTGGTGCTGATCATGGTATCGGCCATCGCGCTGATCATCTCGGGCATCGGCATCATGAACATCATGTTGGTAACGGTGACCGAGCGGACACGCGAGATCGGGCTGCGGATGGCGGTGGGGGCATCGCGGCAGGCGGTGCTGGAGCAGTTTCTTACTGAGTCGGTGGTCATTAGCCTGGCGGGCGGTGCCATCGGCATTTTGCTCGGCCTGGCGATTCCATTAAGCGTCCGGTTTCTGACCGACGACATCCGCGTTCCAATTTCGCCGATGTCAGTGGTGGTAGCCTTCGGCGTATCGGTGGCGGTAGGGGTGGTGTTTGGGATGCTGCCGGCCAGCCGGGCGTCGCAATTGAATCCGACTGACGCGCTGAGATACGAATAGAGCGGTGGCTCAGTTCACAATCCGGCCTGCTTCCATTGCGCGTTCTCGGAATCGACAACGAAGCCCAACTCGTGGCGACAAGCTTCGAAGCACGTTGAACATGTCCAGTCCAATTGGAATCCGCCGATCTTCGGAGATGGAACGCAAACGTGTCGCGCCGGCTTTGCATTCGAAATGTACTCTGACTCGGCATCACTATTCGCGGGCCATAAGGTAACCCAGCCTTGGGTGTGAACGGCGCCGGTCCACTCGCGTGGCCGCTGCGCAAAACGAACCCAGCAGCCTGGGCAGTCGTCATGATCCCAATTAGCCGATAGTTGCCGATATGGCTGCCAGCGGAAGACGAATCTACGATAGCCGCTGAGCACCTGTTTGAGTTGGTCCTTCTTGAGCCCAACGCCGCGTGGCGTTGGCACGAGTGCCAACGCGGCACACAGAGTGTGTGCGCTATTCAAGAAATGATTCCCTTGCGCACTGCGTACAGGATCAGCTCCGGCACGCTATGCAGGTTCAGCTTTTGCAGGATATGCGTGCGATGCGTGTCCACCGTGTAGAGACTGAGGGTGAGATGGGTGGCGATTTCCTTGTTAGTCTTTCCTTCGGCCACTAATTGCAACACCTCGCGCTCGCGCTCGGTCAACAAGTCATAGCTATCGTCCGCCCCTCTGCGACCCAATAACTGTACAAAATCCTCCTGCAGAATCCGGCTGATCTTGGGACTGAAGTAGGAACGCCCCTGCACTACGGCTTGGATCGCGGCTATCAGCTCCGTCTTGACCGCGTCCTTCAGCAGATAGGCGCGGGCGCCGGCCTTGAGCGAGCGGATCACGTAGCTTTCGTCATAGTGCATACTCAGGATCACAACGCCGATCGCCGGGCTGCGTTCCACGATGCGTCGCGTGGCTTCGATCCCGTTCATATTCGGCATGGCGATATCCATTACCACCACGTCGGGCGACTGTTCCTGAGCAAGCTGCACAACTTCACGCCCGTCCGCGGCCTCCCCGACCACAGAAAAACCGGCTTGCCGCTCCAGCAGCAGGCGCATGCCGTCGCGAATAATATTGTGGTCGTCAGCCAGCAGAATGCGAATTTGAATGTCGTCCATTCCGTCCATCCCCATTCAGACTAGCCAACGGCAAGGCGATATGCAGTAGAGTACCGCGACCGGGCAGCGAGTCGATTTCAAACGTCCCACCCAGATGACGGACGCGTTCTTCCATCCCCAGCAGACCCAGTCCACGCACGCGCCGCGGATCGAAGCCACTGCCGTCGTCCTGGACATTCAACAGGATCTGGCCGTCTTGCCCGCGTACGGAGACCTGCACGGTGGTTGCCTGGGCGTGGCGAGAGCAATTATTGAGCGCCTCTTGCACGATCCGGTAAATGGTTGTCTTATGCTCTTCGGGAAGCTCGTCTTCCACTTCGCTGTTAACCTGCACACGCATCCCAGTTCGCTTGGCGGTCTCACGGGCCTGCCAGTTGAGCGCGGGCACGAGTCCAAAGTCGTCCAGCATAGACGGACGCAGCAGCAGCGCCATGTTGCGGATCTCGTTCATGCCATTCTCCGCCAAGCTTCGCAGTGCTTCGAGACGCGGCCGAACCTCGGCGGCTGGCTCGAGATCGAGCACGTTCTCGACCTCCATCAGCACCGCCGAGAAAGTTTGACCGACTTGATCATGCAACTCGCGCGACAGCGCACGGCGCTCGTCCTCTTGCGCGCGCACCAACTTCGCCGAAAGCTCCTGCAGACCGGCTCTGGCTTGTACACTTTCCTTAAGCCGCTCTTGGACTTCTCCTTCCAGCCGCAGAATATGGAAGATCGTGAGCGCCGCCAGCGTTGCGCCGCCCAGCAGCGTGATGACGATCATGGCCACCAAACCGAACTGCAGTCGTCCGAACAAGGCGCCTAACTGGGCGTCGCCACGCTTGAGCGCGTCTTCGTTCAGCGCGGCAATGCGATCGGCGATTTGAAGCATGGAGGTCCGCCGCGGGACCATTTCCTCATAGAAGAAGGCAAAGCGGTATTTGTTCCGCTCCTCCGACGTCCAGGCAAATGTGCCATTCAGCACCTTCCAGTAAGCGTCGATCTCGGTTCGGAGTGATTGAAATGGAGCGCTTTCCTCGGGCTCGAGCGAATGCGCGTAGTTATCCAGCAGGACGTCCGTGTCATGGCGAAGGTTTGCTAGTGTTGCGATTTGAGCTTTTGCACCGGAAATCTCAGGCGCGAGCAGGGAATCGCGCGCGAAGGTACCGGAAAGATAGATATTAGCTCGGATCTTTTCCAGCGTGCGGTTACGCGTCAGGAAGTGGCCCTGAAGCTCGGTGCCGCTGTGGCGCCAGCCGTTCAGAAACAGCAATGCGCCAGTCTCGGCAGCCGCCATCAACAGCAGCAGGCCGCCAAATCCTCCCACGAGCACCAGCCAGGGCCGCTGCCGCATTCCTCCCTCAGTTTATCGGAACCGGAGACACTCTTCTAAGATAGAACCAGCTATCTTCCGTAGGAATCACGTTAATCCTGTATAAGGTGATTGCCTGTCGTATAAGGTGATTGCCTCCTCGAAATACAGTACCTACGGGATTCTACTGACCGATGAGGTTTTGTATTCTGTAACTTCTGACGATTCTCGTGGAGGCTATTTGATGAAAACGCGATATATGGCCTGCGTGGCCATTACAGCATTGTCCGTACTTTGGACCGGTTGCGCAAAGAAGGTGGCGTCCAAGACACCGCCTCCGCCGGCCCCGATTTCCAGCCCCGCGGCTTCTACAACGGCACGATCCACGCCGCAACAAGCCGCCCCGCAACAACCTTACCAGAGGGCGAGCGACACTCCGTCCCGAATGCCTGACGCCGCCACGCGGGCCCGCATCCAGGATCTGCTCAATCGCATCCAGGACGCTTATTTCGATTACAATCAGCACACCCTTCGCCCGGACGCCGAAACTGCTTTGCGGTCGGATGCCCAGACCCTGTCGGAAATCATTCAGCAGTATCCCGACTTCAAGCTGACCGTGGAAGGGCACTGCGATGAGCGCGGCTCCGAGGAATACAACATAGCGCTGGGCGATGCACGCGCCAAACAGACCAAAGAATATTTAGCGACCATGGGACTTCCTGGCGACCAGTTGCGAACCATGAGCTACGGTAAAGAGCACCCGGTTTGCAACGATCATGATGAGGACTGCTGGCAAAAGAATCGCCGCGCTCACCTCACCCAGGCACAGTAGATTCGATCCGAGGCTTCCCGCGTACACTAGGGCCATCGAGGCGCCCGGATCACTGACGCGATAGGCGCGCCAGCACCCGATCGAGCGCCTCGTCCTTTTGCCACTGGCCCGAGCAGAGATTCTTGCCCGACTTCCAGAGTCTCACGGCCAGATCGAGATTCATACCAATCGCGTCGTTGATTTCCCGCCGCCGGGCCCGGTGAGCCAGCGCTTTGCGCGCCTCGGCCACATTACCATCAGGGCTTGCCGCCGGATCGTTGCTGACCGCCAAACATGTTTCCGCCAACTTTAGTGCGCCGGTGAGAATCTCGACGCTCCTCTGATACCGGGCCAAAGCGCGCAAACCGGCGGCATTCGGGTCTAGCGCCAGTATCCGTTCCACCAGTTCAAGCTGCCTTCGGCTCTGCTCATCGGAAGGATCGAACCGCACAGCATTGCTGAAAGCGGTTCGCGCCGCCTGATAGTCTTCTTGCGCCAGTTCCGCCATCCCTAAGCTGGCCCAGGTCCGCGGGTCGTGATTATTGGCACGCAGAATCTCGCGGAAAACGTCGGCGGCCTGGCGCGGAGAGCCGTAGTCGAGCAGCAGGCGCCCGATGCGCTTCTTGGCGACCTCGTTGTTGCTAGACTGTTCCAGCGCCGCCAGCAATTCCGCGATCGCTTCCTTTTGCAGGCCAGACTTCTTAAGATAATCCGCCAGCTGGAAGCGTGCGTCCAGCCGATTATTTTCCTCGCCGGCCGGCCAGGTTCCGTAAATGGCGCGATGGTAATAGCTAATCGCATCCGAGGTTTTTCGGCGGGCGGCCGCGATCCGCGCCAGTCCAAGATCTGCCGGGCCATTGTTCGGATCACGCTTCAGAACTTCGTTGAGATACACAGCAGCTTCGTCCGGATGGCCCGTTTTGGCCAGCGTCAAGCCGAGCGAGAGCCGGTATTGCTGGTGGTCGGGGGCAATTGAGAGGGCATTCCGGAACTGTTCCACGGCCTCCTGGTTCCGGTCCTGCAGAAGCAGTTCGCTTCCGGTTTTGAAATATTGCTCGGCGCGCTCGCCACGTTGAGAGAGATAAAAGCGATGGAGAAACCCTATCGCGAACACCAGAACCAAAAGCGCCGCGATCATGCCGGGAACGAACTTCGGCGACGTTCTAGCCTGCTCTTCGATCGCCTGCTCGGGCACTGCCGGGTCCTGAACGACGCCGTACGCACGAAGGATACCCTGGAGCGAAACCAGGCCGCGCAATTCACGGACATTCGACCGGCTTACTACTGGAAGGACGTTCAGCTTGCTCTGGGCCATCCGGCGCAGCGCGACATCCAGCGGATGGTCGACATGCACATGCGGAAAGCTCTCAGCCCGCAGGGATTCCTGCAGCCCCGGGTTGGGCGCGTAATGTGGAAAGACTTCGGCCAAAGTCCGGTCTGCATCCCCTCGGTCGAGCGCCCCCTCGATTTCCACCTTTGAGATCATTCCCAACAGCTCTGAACCGCCGATCACGGGACAGGCGTTGCGATCTTCGCTAAAACAGGCCAGAGCGTCTCGTAGCCGGTCGAATTGGGAAAGCCGATGGCTCGCCGTATTCATAGCGTGCCTGACCATCAGCATTCCTTGCCGGTCCTTCAAGCCGGAGGGCAGATGCAGTCCATCCTGGTGGGCGAGCGCCTCATAAATCGGTTCTTCCTGGAGCTTGTACGAAATATAGAAGCTGATCAGGTTCGAGATCATGAGCGGCACGATGATGGAATAATCGCGCGTCATTTCGAAGATCATGATCACGGATGCCAGCGGCACCCGCACGATGCCCGCGAACGCAGCGCCCATTCCGACTAGCGCGTATGCGCCGACACTGCCCGTATAATCGGGAAAAAGTTGATGAGCCGTGCTGCCCACCGCTCCGCCCAGCATGGCGCCAATAAAAAGGCTGGGACCGAAGATTCCACCCGCGTTTCCGGTGCCATAGCAGGCCGCCGTCGCAATGAGCTTTAGCACCACCAGCAGCGCCATCATCGTCAACGCCATCTGGCCGTTCAGCGCCTCGCTGACGTGTCCGTAACCGACGCCCAACACGTCCGGCACGAACCAGCCCATCACGCCCACCAACAGGCCGCCGGCGGCGGGCTGCAGCCAAGCGGTCCATCGAGGAAGAGCCATGAAGCGTTTGCGAATGAACAGCAGCAGCTTCACGAAGCAGACCGATATGACGCCACCCACCAGGCCGAGCACCGCATAACTGATAAACTCGACCGGACTCACAAGCTGATAAGCCGGGACGTGGAAGAGCGGCTCATCGCCGAGCAACAGGTGCAGGACGATCCAGGAGGTCGCCGAGCTCAGTACGATCGAGCCCAAAACCGGCGCGTGCAGATCGCCCATTACTTCTTCGAGCGTGAACAGGACCGCCGCAACCGGTGTATTGAATGCAGCCGCCAGCGCAGCCGCAGCCCCGATCGGGACTAGTTGCCGGATGTTCGTGGGTCCGAGGCCGAGACGGCGGCCCAGCACCGAAGCCAGTCCCGCGCCGATTTGCACCGAAGGACCTTCGCGGCCCAGCGCAAGCCCGCTTGCGAGGGAGGTGGACGACAACAAGAACTTGCCGACCACTGTACGAAAACTGATGAACCCATCGCGCAGAAAAAGCGCGGCCTTGGTTTGCGGAATCCCGCTGCCTCGCGCGTTTGGAAAATACCGGGACAGCAGATACCCGGTTAGTAGCGATCCCGCTGTTGGAATCACCAGCCGCCGCCAGGCTGCGCCTCCCGGCGGATACATGCGAGAACCGAGGTTTTCGGTGAGGTAGATGAAGCCCGCGATCACCAAGCCGACCACGGCGCCGATGATTAAGGTCAGCACTAGCAGTACTTTATCTTCGTGCTGCTGAAGTTTCTCAACGTCGGTCCAACTTTGGAAACGACTCCACCACGAGTTTGAGGCAGTAACTTGGTTACCTGCGATCACGAGGCGAGACCCGACCGGAACGTGCGAGCACGTCTACGCCCAGATTAGCAGGGCGCCTGCGAGAAAAGGTCTGGTTTAGTGGCCTTCGGCCGCGGAAGCAGCGACGTAAGCGGGATTCAATGTGCCCTTCTGTTTCGCGATCGGAAGCAGCGTCGGGTAAAACTGCACGAAGGTGTTATCCACCGCGCCTTTGGTTGGATGACAGGTGTAGCAGCTCCCGCTCGTCGGAATCATCTTGGCCTGCGAAGATTGGCCGAATCCGAAGAACGCCCAGCCGTTGCCTGGAAATCGCGATGTGTCCTTCACTTCTACTTCCACTCCGTGGGTTTCACCCTGGTAATGACCGCCGTTGTTGATCGATCCTTTGCTCACCGCGCCCCGAACCTCCAGTACGAACATGGTCTTCTCAGGCCATTTTCCCGTCTCGAGGAAAGAATGATATGCCGCCGGCGTTACGAAGACGTTGTCGAACATAGGGCCCATGCTGCTGTTGGCCTCGGCGATTGGTCCGTAGGTCATGCCCAGCCCCGAGCTCAAGAAGATCCATTCCCGGTAGTGCGAGGGCAACACCAACTGGTTATCCTTGGTGTACTCGGGGACGTTCGACGTGCCGGGTTCCGCGGCCCATTGCGTCATCAAACCGGCAGCAGCGATTACGGCGAAAGCGATCACTCTTGTTTGCATTGGATTGTCCTATTCTCGGCGAAGCGCCATTAGAGGGTCAACTTTGAGCGCCTTGCGGGCAGGCAAATAACATGCGATCAGTGCGGCCAGAGCGAGCACCAACGAGACTCCCACGAACGTGACCGGATCGGTGGGTTGCACCTCGAAGAGCAAGGTCTTCATCATCCCCGTCAACGCGATCGACGCCATTAGGCCCAACAAAAGTCCGGCGAGAACCAATCCCATGCCTTGTTTCAGTATCATCCCCAGGACGTCGCCCGGTTTGGCGCCAAGAGCAACCCGGATTCCGATTTCATTCCAGCGCTGATTCACGGCCAACGCCAGCATTCCGCCGATGCCAGCGACGGCAATCACTAGCGCGAGAGACGCGAAGATTCCTAACAGGTTGGTCATCACCCGTGGAGACTGCGTGGCCTCACGGCGAGCCTGCTCAAGGGTCTCCACCACCGGAATCGCGGTCTGCGGATCCACTTCCATAACAGCCCGCCGCACTTGGTTTGCCAGGCCCATCGCTTCCCGGTTGGTGCGTATCAGGACGCTTCCGGGCGATGGATTCTGGGCAGCCGCGAGATACATTTCATCGCCGGCGGGCCGTTCGGGTCCGTACTCTTTTACGTCGTCCACCACGCCGATCACTTTTGCCCACTTCTCTCCCTTATTGAAAGAAATCCGCTTGCCTACTGGATTTTGTTCTGCCCAGTAGTGACGCGCCAGAGTTCGATTGACCAAGACCACTTCGGCAGCGGCCTTTTCGTTATCCGAATCATCGAACGTTCGCCCGCTAATGAGTCGAATGCCCAGCGTCTTGAAGTAATCCGGGGTGGTGCTGCGCATGGCAGTGATCGGCGGCACTTCTCCTTCCCTCAGCGGGCGCCCCTCGACTACAAAACGCCGATTGAACATACTGCCACCGGCGTTGTCGGGATCCAGAGGATAACTCGACGAGATTGCCGCTGAGAGAACGCCGGGCTGGGACTGAACCTTGGCCAGCAGACGATTCATGAAATCGCGCCGCTGAGCGTCTTCCTGGTACTTCGACCAATTTAAATCGATGTTGGCGGCCAGCACTCGGTCGGTTGAGAGAAAGCCGCCGTCCACCTGTTGCAGTTTGCTGAAGCTGCGTAGCATGAGCCCGGCTCCGATCAGCAGCACAAACGAAAACGCAATCTGGCAGACTACCAGCACGCCGCGTGCACGGCTACGGCGCCGTCCGGCGGTGGCGTGAGAAGCTCCATCGCGCAGACCGGATGCGATTTCGTCGCGCGAGTAAAAGGCGGAGATCGAGCCAAAGACCACGCTGGTGAGGATTGCCATTGCCAGAGCAAACACGAGCATTGTGCTGTCCATCTGAATCTCACGCGCGCGTGAAGTCAAACGGCCCGTAAAGTCCGTCAAAAGTTTCAGGCTTTGCGAAGCGAACACCACGCCAAGCCCAGCCGCCAGCAGCCCTAAAATGAAGCTTTCCGTCACCAACTGCCGGAGAAGCCGTCCTTTCCCGGCGCCTAATGCAGCGCGTACTGTTAGCTCGCGCTCGCGGGACGACATGCGTGCCAGAGTGAGATTGGCAACGTTCGCGCAGGCGATCAGCAGGACGCAGCCCGCCGCGGCCAGCAGGACCAATAGAGTAGTGCGCGCTCGATGCGTCAGCTCGTCCCGCAGTAGTCCCGAAGTCGCCGTGAAGCCGATGTCTTTTCCGTAGGTGTCGGGATGATCGTGCTCCAGGCGCGCCGCAATCAGCCGCAGATCCGCATGGCTGTGTTCAGGCGTGACGTTCGGCTTTAATCGTCCGAATAAGCTCATCATATGCCCTCCCCGATTCGCGATCATCGCCTGTGAACTGCGAAAGGGACAGGCCGAGGTCGGCATGTAAACATCATTTTCGTCCGGATACTGCGGCACCGGCGGCAGTACGCCAATGACGGTATGCACGCGGTCGTTCATCTCGAACGTTCTTCCGACAATGTTGGGGTCGGCGGCGCAGTGCTGCTTCCAGTATTCGTAGCTCAGCAACAGGACCGCCGGCGCACCCGGCTTGTCGTCAGCCGCAACGAAATCGCGCCCCATAATCGGTTTTACGCCGAACATTCCGAAGAATTCCGGCGATACGACACCGGTTTGGACCCGAGTGGCACTGTCCTTTGAGAACAGCGTGAAACGCATGTTGTGGTATTCAACCAGGCTGCTGAAGGAGCTACTCTGCTGGCGGTAATCATTGATTTCTGGCACTGAAAAAGCCACTTCATCGACTCCGGCCTTCTGCGCTTTTTGATGCAAAACCATCAACTGCCCATCATTTTGATAGGGCAGCGGCCGGAGCAGCACGGTAGAGATCACGCTCACGATCGCCGTATTGGCTCCGATACCCAGCGCCAGCACAAGCAGGGCGGTGGCAGTGTAGCCCTTGTTCTTGCGCATCATCCGCAATGCATACTGGGTATCCTGGCCAAGCATCGAAAAGTGCTCACTAGGCGCCGTGCTGAAGATTCCTACGATAGTGTCCCACCATAGACGCAGGAGACCTGGCCTGCCCTTTCGCCGCTCAACTTCGGTGCGTTGGTCGCGAAACGCCTGTTCCATCTGGTCACCGAAGTCGCTTCGGAAATCGAACGGGAATAAGCGCAGTAACGCGGAGTATAGACGATCTGATAAGGGTTGTTTTTCCTGTGTCATATGGTGCTCGCTAACCTAAACCGTCCGCAACCGCTTCAACAAGTGCTTTTCGCGCGCGGTAGCAATACTGCGCTCCATCCGCTCCGCTTCCGCCATAGCCACCTGCCGGCCGAGCGGAGTTAACCGGTAATAGCGGCGGCGCTGATCGTCTTCCTCCGCTGGCGGACGAGTCCGGCATTCGGCGAGGATGCCTTCGCTCAGCAGCCGTTTGATCATGGCGTACAAGGTCCCAGTGCTCAGACGCACATGGCCATCGGTCTGTTCTTCGACTTCCTTCAAGATGGCGTAGCCGTGTTTCTCGCCGTCCCCCAGAGCGAGAAGCACTTGAAACATGGCCGGCGTCAAATCGACCGATACTTCGGGCAGCTGTCCGTTTTGTTTCATGGCAGGCTCCTTATGGCAGATTGCAATGTAGCTGTCATGACTATAGTCTAAAACGCCATAATTGTCAAGACCTGCTATATTACTGACTAACTATCCATGAGCGGCTCTGCCAGCCTCATCGAATTTGACGGCTTGATATGCGACGATCTGGCCGAGGCATCCTCGCGCGAGTGGCTGGAAACCAACGGCATTGGCGGATTCTCTTCCTCCACCATCATCGGCTTGGATAGCCGCCGGTACCATGGCCTGCTTACGGCGGCCACCAAACCGCCCCTCGGCCGCGTGGTTCTTCTCTCTAAGCTCGAGGAAACGGTGGTCGTCGAGTCGGCGCGTTTCGACCTGGGTACCAATCAATATCAAGGCGCGGTCCATCCCCAGGGACATCGCTACCTCAATTCCTTTCGACTCGATCCGTTTCCCGTTTTTACGTTTCGCATCGATGACATTCAGATCGAAAAGTCGGTCTTTCTAGTTCACGGCGAGAACACTGTGGTGGTTCGGTATGCACTGGTTGGCGATCCTGGTCGGAAAACTTACACTCTCGAAATCCGGCCGCTGATAGCTTTTCGTCACTTCCACAACACCACGCATGCAAACGACGCTATCCGGCGGGAGGTCGCGACCGCGCCCGGGCAGGCGAGCATCGCGCCCTATCCCGATCTGCCGCGCTTACATTTTGCCCACAATGCGAAATCCCTCGAGTCGGTTGGATTTTGGTTTTACAACTTCGAATATGAGCGCGAGCGCGAACGCGGCCTAGATTCGCTGGAAGACCTCTATAGTCCATTTCTCTTCCGCTTCGAGCTTCGCAACGATACACCCGGGGTAATCATTGCTTCAACAGGTCATCACGACGCAAACGAGGCAGGGTCATTCGAACAGCAGGAGAGAGACCGGCGCGGGAAAATCATCTCCGGCGCACCGGCTCGCGATGCCTTGGCCCAAATCCTCACGTCGGCCGCCGATCAGTTCATCGTTGCGCGCGGCGATCGCAAATCGGTGATCGCCGGCTATCCCTGGTTCAGCGACTGGGGCCGCGACACGATGATCTCGCTCCCCGGCCTAACGCTGGTGACGGGCCGCTATGACGACGCTCGCAACATTCTGGGCACTTTTGCACATAGCATCGACCAGGGTATGTTGCCCAACCGCTTTCCCGATTCAGGAGATGCCCCGGAATACAACACCGTCGACGCCACCCTGTGGATGTTCCACGCTATTCACGAGTTTCTTCGGTACACGCGCGACTACGACTTCGTGCGGACCGAACTCTATCAGCCCCTGATAGACATTCTGGCCTGGCACGAGCGCGGAACACGTTACGGAATCCGGCTCGATTCCGATGGTCTGCTCCAGTCCGGCGAGCCGGGCAACCAGCTCACTTGGATGGACGTTAAGATCGGCGACTGGGTGGTGACTCCTCGCATCGGCAAACCGGTTGAGATTCAAGCTCTCTGGTACAACGCGCTGCGCCTGATGGAGCATCTGGCGACGACATTCGGCGACCGCGATCGAGCGCGTCATTACTCCGATTTGGCCAGCCAAACTAGAAAGCGCTTCAGACAAGTGTTTTGGAACGAGGCCGATGGTTGTCTCTATGACGTAGTGAGCCAGTCCGGCGCGGACTCCTCCATGCGCCCCAACCAAATCTTCGCTGTGAGCCTGCCGTATCCATTACTCGAGGCCGACCAAGCCCTGCGGGTCGTCGAAGCGGTGGAGTGGGAGTTGCTCACGCCTTATGGCCTCCGAACGCTTTCGCCGCGCGACCCCAATTATCGCGGACATTACAGGGGTGACCCGCGCAGCCGCGACAGCGCCTATCATCAAGGAACGGTCTGGCCGTGGCTGTTGGGTCCATTCTTAACGGCTTACGTGCGTGTGCATGGGTCTTCCGCGGAGTCTCGTGATCGAGTTGCGCGTTTCTTAGACCCGCTGCGTCAACACCTCTGGCAAGCCGGCCTGGGACAGATCTCCGAGGTTTTCGATGGCGATCCGCCGCATCACCCCGGAGGCTGTATCGCCCAAGCCTGGAGCGTGGCCGAAATCTTGCGCACTTATGTCGAAGACGCCCTGGGACAAAGGCCGGAGTTTCCGGCTACGACTTCGTGATTCTCACGCCGCCATTAGTAGTGGTGACTTTTATGGTCGCGCCGCCTTGCCCAACGTCAAAGGACATTTCCTTGGTCAGCTGTCCTTGAACAGTCGGGAAATCGATTTTCGTGCCGCCATTCACTGTACCCGTTTCGAAATGGGCAGAGTAGTTGGATGGAACTTCGAGCTTAACGCCTCCATTGGTGGTGGTGACGTCCATTCCGGCGCCATCCCAGCGGTTGCCGGCTAGTTCCACCGTTAAGCCGCCGTTGGTGGTGTGGCCGTGAACTTGGCCGCTTAAGCGCGCCAGAACCACGCCGCCATTTTCTGTTTGGAACTCGATGTTGCCGCGTAGATCGGCGATCTTGATGCCGCCGTTGTGGGCCGTGGCCTGAACATCCGATTGCCGCGGCGCGAAGATTTCATAGCTCACTGTCCATTGGTGATGGCTATCCGTCTGAGGACCGGCCGCCTCAATACTACCGCCACCGGAGGCGATGCTAATCTGTGGAACGATGGCGCGCGCTTCAGCGTCGGAGTCCGCTGCCGTCTCGATCCGAGTGCGAACCAGCATATCGGTCCGGTCCCAACCGCTGATGGACACGCCGCCGTTCGAACCGGGATTGATCCGGATGATGCCTCCGGGAGCGCCCATACTCTGCTCGCGCATCTCGCAATGAGACACCAAGTTGTCGTGGTGAAAATCCCGATCGCTGCATGCCAGCTTCGGTACTGGATTCTGAAATGCCAACACTGGTAAAGTTCCCAGCAGAACAAAAAGCGAAATTTTTCGCATAGGCCCTCTCTCTCGCGATTAGACGAAGGATTTGTCTTCTGGTACCTAACAACTTTGCCATTGCTCATGATCGGAAAACCTTTCGTCCTCTTTTCGCGTCCAACAGCCAAGGTGGAGAGTGTCAAAAATCGTCCTGCTATTGCTCTTAGGGGGAGTTTTGGTCGCGGCTCAGCCCGCCAGGCGTGCATATTCCTTGGAACGGGAGCCGGTGAATGGAGGAGCGGAAATTGTCACGCTGTTCGGACATCTTTCTCCGGGCACCGAAGGGCAAGGTCAGAAGGTCCCCCTCCTCAGCGTACTGCGAGACACTTTGGGCGACGGCGACTCGAATAACGACCGCCTACGCTACGTTTGGATCTTGACTAGCACTCGTCCGACCGCGATCCAGCGCGCCGCCTCGGCGATATCTTTCATGTGGTTTCGCGCCGGAACGAGGCAGCATGACAATCATGTTCCCACGCCCGTGATGGATCTCGGGTCGCCGGTTAAGACTGTTTGGCCGCACCTGCTAGGTGACAGTTTGCAAGCGACTGAATTTGATCCACTCGGGATGGCCGTTCGGACGTCCACACGCAGTTATCGGGGCAACTTCAGCGATTATCACAAGGTACAACTCTTTCAGGCGCTGGGGGTTTTGGATGGGTTGGAGCGGGAACAGACCGGAGACCCATTGTTGTCAGAGGCGGATTTCCAGCAGTTATACTCGCGCCTGAGCCTCTCCGACCGTGCGCTGGGCGGGCTGGTTCGTGAACAGAATCTTCCGAAGTTCTATGACCGGGAAACGGCTCGGATCCAAGAAACGCGGGGACACAATTGGGAACTGCTCCGGCAGCGCGCCGAACAGTCCGGGCTCTACTTCGAGCCTCTGGCATTGCCCGGCGATACTCCACTGGCCGCAGTGCTGTGGGTGGCGCGGGAAGACCTGCACGAGAGCGCCGGGCGTTCCTTCGACAGCAAATTCCTGAGTATTGCCGATCCTTGGAACGATGAACGCCTGCAACGTTGGATCGGCTACACCGAGGTCCGTTATTTTGACGATGACAACCGGCCAGTTTCTTCCGGCACGCCTGGTGCGCGCGCAGTGGAAATGATTCCTCTGGCTTTTTACAGCTTGGATCATCCACGAGTTCCGCTATTGCTGGCGGATTTCCGGGATCCGCTGACACCCAAGCGCCGCGAAATGTTCCTGCACGCGAGCAGTGTTGTTATAACGGGAGTGTTGGGCATCACTCGTTTTGGAAATTGGCCATTCTTCGCCGGTGAGACCACCTGGATGTTTGTACGGGGACGGCGCGGCGCCGCAGTCAATCGTTCCGCGCGGCTGCGGGCTTACTCGGAAGCTCGCGCCTTCCTGGCTGTCGATACCTCGCTCAAACCCAAGTTCAAATCAGAACTACTTGCTCGCGTGGACCATCTGGCGCTCAATCCGTTAGAGAATGACTCCGCCAATGAAGCAAAGCTGGCTCGCGAGCAGTATAACGCTTTGATCCAGTACGCCAAATCCCCCGACGGACTAGTCGCCAAACTGGAGCGCGATCGGCGTCAGGAGCTCGCCTCATACACGCAATCGAGAACCAGGCGAATGCTGGATGCCTTCGGGCGTCTCTTCCACACCGAACCTCACATTGACACCACTGCGCCGGATCCAGTTGTGCTGGCCGAGTTGGACGCTCATCGTCGCGCGCTGTACCATCAGCGTTTTCTCCGGCAGCTTCTGGCGTCCAGCCCGCGGCCGGAGGTGGTAGTTGATGTGGACGAAATACGGCGGTCCGTGGATGCTCTATCAGAAATGCAGGAGGCCGATCTCCGGGCGCCACAACTGATAGCGCAGGTATTCGCGCGATCGGGGGACTCCGAGCTTCGCATCACGTGTCTGCTCGCACTCCAGCGTCTCAACGTCGAACAGGCACGCAATGAGCTACGGCGTCTATCTCTTGATCCGGGAACGGGCGAGGGCTGGCGCGAACTCTGTCTGCTGTACTTGAGCGGTGCTGCCGGACCTGTTCAGGCTGCGGGCGGCGGACAATAATGCGGCGCGTACTCGCTGCGCGTCTTATCTTTTTCTGGTTTTTCGCGGTCTGGTTAGACGCCGGCGCACACGCCGAGGTGAAGCGCATCGTCGTCATCAAGGTGGATGGCATGCCCCAGGAGGTGCTCGATCGAGAACTGCGCCGCACCGATCCAGGCAAGCATAAGAGCGCGCTTCCGTGGATGGATCGCGTATTCAGACAAGAGGGCACCCGTTTGGCGAATTTCTATGTTCGCGCCATTAGCCTCTCTGCGCCTTCCTGGTCGCTGCTCGATACCGGCCAGCACCTTCAAATTCATGGCAATGCGGAGTTCGATCGCTATACCTACCACATCTACGATTACCTGAACTTTTTTCCGTTCTACCTCGGTTACGCCCTTTCCCACCGAGTGGACATGCCCGGCGTGGAGGTCCTGGACGATTTGGGAATTCCTCTTCTGATCGATCGTTTTCCATACCAGGCAAGCTACCAAAGCTTTCAGTTATACCAGCGCGGAGTTCGATGGAAGACGCTGCGGCACAGCTTCCAGCGCCGCTTCACATCGCGTTCGGCGCGCGACCTTCTGGATGAGTGGACCATGGGACTCGAGCTCGGATCGAGCGTTGAAGATCAGACAGAACGGGAGCTAATCGAGAAGCTGGCCGATCCACAAATCCGCTACCTGGATTACTTTACCGGCGATTACGATCACGTCGCGCACAGCACTCCCGATCCGGCCGCTCAACGGCAGGCGCTACAGCGCATCGATGCCCTGGTAGGACGAGTTTGGACGGCGATCGAAGCCAGCCCCGAAGCGACCCAAACGGTCCTTGCGATAGTCTCCGATCACGGAATGAATACACAGCCCGGCGTTTACAGCCAGGGCTACGATCTGGTTCAATTTTTCAACAGCCGGGAGGGTGGCGCGCATCATGTCGTGACCAACCGCCACCCCCTGACGGAATTCAAGCTAAAAGGTCTGGATCCGTTTGTGTCCGAAGTTGTCACGCCTTCGGAAGACTCGTTATACCTGAAAAGCGCGAGCGGCCAGTATCCGACTGCGCTGCTGGATCTGGACGGGAATGAGCGAGCCTCGGTCTACCTGCGTAATTCGGATCTTAATGCGCTCCATATTCTGCTGGAGGAGATCGGACGCCCGTCACAGCGGCCAGACGTGAAGCGCGCAGCCATCGCCGCGTTCTTTCAGATTCTGGATCGCCACCGTGCGGATTGGCAGGCCACCATCGCGGAGTTGGGCGAAGAGCTGGCCGCACTGCATCGCGCCATCGAAGCCCAGCGCATTAAGGTTGCCGAACAGCCGAAAAAGTGGACCACCGCCCAGCGGGATGGCGGTCTCGATAAAGCCGCGCGAAGACTTGCCATCCAACTGGATGCTTGGCGTGAAGAGGAGCACAATTATTCGGAGTACATAAGCGCTCTGGGTAAACTGCTGGCCCTGTCGCCATCAAACTTCGACAAGCATTCGCCTTCGGCATCCGACCTGATTCCTAAACGCGCGATGGGCGACGCCAACACAATTCATGAGCTCCAGAATTACGTGGTCGGACCGGTGCGGGACGGGCTGGTGCTCGCCGTTGACGGCTCGCTGGATATGGAGCATAGCTTCCAGAAGATCGACTATTTTCCTCGCCTTGCCGCGCTCTCGGTGAAAAATAATGTGCAGGCGGATGTGGGATCGCATCCGGTGGACTTAATCGCCGTTCGTATTCCGAATGCGATCCTTGCTCCGGCTTTGCCGCCCGATAACCGGCCCAATGAAGACGCCGTCTGGCTATACGGTGACCAAGACCATCAGATTTTGATTCTTTCACGGCAGGATCCGGGCGACGGCCTGCAGCTCCGCTACTTGCCGGTGCGCGGGTTGCATCAGGACGTGGAAGGTAATCTTCATCTACAGCCTGCCGGCCTGATCACGGATCTTCCGCTGCGTCTGTTCGAAGATCCGGAACTAGGCGTGACGGAAGGCGAAAGATCCGCGTGGCTGAACTCCTGGCATTCCGAGTTGGATTGGCTGCATGCCGTTCACAAGACGAAATATTCGGACGGCATCCTGGCTCTGCATGAACAGTTCTTGCGAGAAGCGTGCGCGTCCGATCCGGCCGGCGATTCATATCTGGTAAGGAGATTCCAGGCGCGCAGACGGCGTTTAGCGGAACCGGATTTACTGCTTTTTGCTAATAACCATTGGAATTTTAACGTGCGGGGATTCAATCCGGGCGGCAATCACGGATCCTTGCTCCGCATCTCCACCCATTCGGTATTGATGCTGGCGGGCGGATCGGAAAGCGGGACTCCACGCGGGATGGTGATTGAAGAACCCTACGACAGCCTGAGTTTCGTGCCCACCATCCTCGAGCTCATGGGTTTTCCTCGCGAAACGCCGTCGTTACCCGGCAGACCCATACGCGAGTTGCTTCCTACAACAGGAACGGCAGGTGCCCTGCCATAGCGGTCACCGCGGCGGTAATACCTCCGACATGTCGCGGACGATTTCCTGTTCTTTCTTGTTGAACCTTCCACGGAATTCTGGACCCGATAAGTGAGCCTGGCGCTCGTCGCGGGACATGTTCGCCATGCTTCTCAACTCCTGGCGCATTGCCTGCTGGCGCTCCGGGGGCTGCTGAGACATCTTGCTGATCGACTTTCGCACGGCATCCTGCCGCTCGGCTGGAAGCTGGTGTAGCCGGTTATAGAGGTTCTTGAGCGCTTGCTGTTGTTCGGGAGGAAGCTGATTGAACCTTTGTAGCCGTTCCTGCAGCTTTTGCCGTTGTTGCGGCGGCAGACGATTCAGAGCCTTCTGTTGTTCCGCGGGCGACATGGTCTCGAACTCCTCGATCGGTGTTTGGACGGGGCCCTTGCCTTGCCGCGCGGAACCGGGTGGACGGGAGGCCGCGCTACGGCGGCCTTGCGCCCGCGCGGTTGACTCGAAGATCATGCCAGAGGTCAGAGCGCAAAGCGCCAGAATGGACCAACGCCAGCGCATCGCTCCGCCTAGATCTGCTCTCGTGGTGTGGTTTTTTCGAAGGCGAACTCGACGCCGGCCTGCTTCAACATATCCATGTCGTCCAGCGCTCGTTCCACTTGCTCGATCTGGAGCTTGGGTTGGACCTGCTCTTGTTGGGTGATCACGGGTCCTGAGTTCTTCACTAGAAACGCAATGATCAGAACCACGCAAGCGGCAGCCACCGGCATCGCAGGCCGCCACGACCAATCGGCCCGGAACCACCCGTGCTGCCACCACCCGAGCTGCTGTTCTTCCGCGATCCGTTGATATAGCTTGGCATCGAAATTGGATGAGACCGGGAGGGGGGACAATTCATCCAGCGCCGACCATACAGCTTGCTGTGCGGCAGCCATTTGGCGGCAACTCGCGCACGATTTCAGGTGCCGTTCAAACGCAGCTTGGTCGCCGGAGTCCAGCATTCCGGCCGCATAAGCGACGATCAACTCGGCGCCATCACTATTCTTTGGGCACTCCATCGAATCCTCCCTCTTATGCCATATGCGCTAGTCGCACCCTCAGCGATTCGTACGCCCGGAACAGCAGTGACTTCACAGCCGACTCGGAACAACTTAACACATCTGCGATCTGCGCATACTCCATTTCTTGATATTTGTGCATCATTACCGCGGCCTTTTGTTTTGCCGGCAAGCTCTTGATCGCCTGACGCACCTCCCTGAGCTTGACCTGATAAACCAACTCCTGCTCCGCCGTCCTCGACCGATCCGGCACTTGCCTGGCTGTTCCATCCCAACTCTCTTGGTCCAAGCTCGCTTGGTGCTTCTCGTTGCGCCCATCGCGTAACCAGTTCAGAGCTACATGGGTCGCGATTCGGAATAGCCACGTCGTAAACTTCGCTGTGGGCTCGTACCTAACCCGCGACTTGTAAACACGCAGGAACGCCTCCTGGGCCAACTCCTCTGCAACAGCTTGATTCTGCACCATCCGATCCAGGAAATGGATCACCGGACTACGATGTTTTTCCAGCAGCAGGCCGAAACTGGCCTGATCCCCGTCCCGGACGCGCAGCATTAACTCGGCATCCCGTTCCAGGGACCCATCCGCCGCTCTATGACTGTTAACCCGGCCAGACCAGGAAGGTTGCGCGGCCGGGGTGTTCACGCCCTCAGGATTCATTCACTTAGCCCGTTGCTCACAACGAGTGTTGAGAGGGTTCGGTTTACACAGGTTTACATTACTCGTTCTTAAGCGTACGGTCCATAAGCTCGCGAATCGCATCTCGCGGCGCCCTACCGTCTCTCAAAATCGAACCCATTTGCTCCGTGATGGGCATATCTACGTTAAACTTACGAGCCAGGTCGACGGCCGCCGAGGTGGTCTCGATGCCTTCGGCGATCATTGTCATCGCGCTTACGATTTCAGCCAGCTTTTGCCCTTTAGCCAGTTGAATGCCGACGCTCCGATTCCTGCTTAGTTCACCTGTGCACGTCAGTACCAGGTCCCCTAAGCCTGCCAGCCCAGACAGTGTGCGGGGTTGGCCGCCAATCGCCACGGCCAGGCGAGTGATCTCGGCCAGTCCACGCGTGATCAGAGCCGCGATGGAATTGTTTCCCAGGCCGAGTCCCTGGCAAATTCCCGCGCCGATCGCGATAGTGTTCTTCAGCGCCGCGCCGATCTCAACGCCAGCAGGATCGTCGTTGGTGTAGAGTCGAAAGGTCGGGCCCGAGAACTCGCGTTGGATGGACGCCGCCAGAGCCTGGTCCTCGGACGAAATCACCACTGCGGTCGGCTCGCCGCGCGCCACTTCCTTCGCGAATGTCGGTCCGGAAAGAACCGCGATCCTGGGCTGGAATTGGACGCTAATCACCTGGTGCGCGACTTCAGACATGCGCAACAGCGTACCGTTCTCCAAACCTTTGGTGGCGCTAACGAAGCGCATCCCGGAATTCAAGTGTGGCAACATCGCGGTGTAAAGCACGCGCGCAAACCGCGAAGGCATCACGCCCAGGACTATCTCAGCCCCATCGAGCGCGAATGCCAGGTCCGACGTCGGCTGGACATTGGGAGGCAAGTGAAAGCCGGACAAGAAGACATCATTCACGCGCGTGGCAGCCAAGCGGCTTACCAGGTCGGTCTCGTACGCCCACAGCCGTATACGTTCAAAGCGCGAGGCCAGCACTATACTCAGCGCGGTGCCCCAACCCCCGGCGCCGATGATCGCGATCGAGCCTTTCAGATCGAGCCTTTCATTGGTTATCCGCGGTTATTGGAACCGAAAGACATGTTCTTTACCAGCTCGAATCCTTTGTATGTTGGCGTGATGTCGAGCCACCACGAAGACGCCCGCGATGAGCGACACGAGAATAACCGGCGCCGGCGGATGCATGATGAGCCAAGTCGCCAGGGGAAGGGAAGCGGCCGCGATAATCGAACCCATCGAAATGTGGTGGGTGGCCGCCACCACAATCACAAACAGCACCAGAGTTGCCAGCAGCGGGATGGGCGTAAGATACAAAAATGCTCCGATGAAACTGGCTACCGCTTTGCCACCCCGGAATTTCAAGAAGACTGGAAAGGCGTGCCCAGCCATCACGGCCAGAGCAGCTAAGCTGGTCCAGCCAACGGAATCGCCAGTGAGTCTGGCGGCGAGCCAGACGGCAAAGAATCCTTTCGCGATGTCGAGCAGCAGGGTCGCGACGGCGACGGCACGCCCGCTGGTCCGCAGTACGTTGGTAGCTCCAATGTTGCCGCTGCCCATGGAGCGCACGTCCTCGCCGGTCTTGAGACGCACCAACAGATAGCCGAACGGGATGCCACCGATCAGATACGCGACCACCAGCGCGACGAGTGGCATCATTTCGCCCGA
The DNA here is from genome assembly GCA_035569875.1 of Bryobacteraceae bacterium. Lineage (GTDB taxonomy): Bacteria > Acidobacteriota > Terriglobia > Bryobacterales > Bryobacteraceae > Palsa-89. The sequence continues at coordinate 63,772 of DATMMD010000056.1, read as the reverse complement.
AATGGATACTCCGAAAGTTTGGTATAGATGGAGCCCGCCGGGCCCGGCTGGCTGCGGAACAGATAGAAACGATCGGCCAGGAAATTGCCGAATTCGACCGACTCTAACTGCTCAATGGCGCCACGTAATGCTTGTAACGGCACCGCCTCTTTGATCCGGGCTAAGGTCAAGTGTGCGGTGAACGCGCGGTCTTCTTTCGGGATACCTAAAGGGCTAACCACGTCATCGGTATCGCGAGCCAGCGCCGCCAGCGCATCGCCGCCGAGCACTCCCGCCCAAAACACTCGCGGATGATGCGCATTCGGAAACCAGCCCAGGCTCTTTACCTCCACCGGTATCTCGGCCCGCGGAGCGATAGAGCGCAGCGCGGCTTCGAGTTGCGGAAGCTTTTCTTCGGGCCACTCGCCGATGAACTTGAGCGTCACATGCAGGTTATACACCGGGCTCCATTTCAGATGCGCCGCGGGACGCAGGTGCATGAGCAACCGCTCCAACCTCTCCCGAACATCTTCCGGAAGATCGATCCCCGTGAATAGCCGCATGCTAACCTCCTAGGATACAAAAAGAATTGATTGTTTCTTTTGCAGAGTTGTTGACTCAGTCCAATGTGCTCGATCGAGATTTTTACGCGCGGCCTGCTGTCGAGGTCGCCCGCGACTGCCTCGGCAAGATCTTGATACATGGCAAGACCGCTGGGCGCATCGTCGAAACGGAGGCCTATCTGGGGGTGGAAGATCGCGCGGCGCATGCCTGGCGTGGAATGACGGATCGCACGCGCGTGATCTTCGGTCCCCCCGGCCACGCTTATGTGTATTTCATCTACGGTATGTACGAGTGTCTCAACTTCGTTGCGGAACCTGAGGGGCAAGCGGGTTGCGTTCTGATCCGCGCGCTGGAACCGATGGCAGGAATCGCGGCCATGCGCCGGCGCCGTCCCGCTGCCAAACGCTTGGAAGATCTGACATCCGGCCCGGGAAAGCTCACGCTCGCGCTGGGAATCACGCGCAAACAAAACGGGGCGGACCTGACTAAGAGCGCGCTGCAAGTCCGTGGTCTGCGTGACGAACCGGCCATCGAAGTAGCGGTGACGCCCAGGGTTGGGATCACGCACTGCGCCGATTGGCCGCTGCGGTTCATAATTGCGGGAAATCGATTCGTGAGCCGGTAGCCACACGTCTCGTAGCAGACGGCTAAAATTGAAGGATGCTCAAGCCCAACATCTTTCGCGAGTATGACATCCGGGGCGTGGCCGAATCGGAACTCCTTAGCACCGATGTCGAAAAGCTCGGACTTGGACTGGGCACATATCTGCGCCGGCAGAGTGGCCCCAAGATCAATGTTGGCCGCGACTGCCGCCTGAGCTCCACGCGCCTGCGTGATGCGTTGGCCAAAGGTTTGCTCGCCGCCGGTTGCGACGTCACCGATATTGGAGTCGTTCCCACACCGGTGCTCTATTATTCCGCCCAGCAGTTGAAGGCCGACGGCGCCGTCATGATTACCGGCAGCCACAATCCACCGGAGTATAACGGCTTCAAGACAGTCTGCGGCTCAGGCACGCTACATGGGGACACGATTCAGGAAGTCCGGCGGTTGATCGAGCGGCAGGATTTCGAGCGCGGATCAGGGAGGGCGGGGAAAGCCGATGTTGTTACGCCTTACGTGGACGAAATTGCTTCCCAGTTCAATCTGAAACGGCGTATAAAGCTGGTGGCTGACGCAGGCAACGGCACGGCCGGACCGGTGATCCATCGAATCTTTGAGAAGATCAATGTCGACGTCACCGAGCTGTTCTTCGAAATGGATGGCAAGTTCCCGAATCATCACCCCGATCCCACGGTTCCCGCCAACCTGTTCCACCTGATCGAAAGAGTACGACAGACAGGCGCTGAACTGGGTATTGCATTCGACGGCGACGCCGACCGCATCGGCGCGGTGGACGAGCACGGCAACGTGATCTATGGCGACCTGCTAATGCTCATTTACGCGCGCGAGATCCTCGCGCGCAAGCCGGGAGCTACTTTCATCGGCGAGGTGAAGTGCTCGCAAGTGATGTATGACGAAATCGGCAGGCTGGGCGGAAACGCCATTATGTACAAGACTGGACACTCGCTCATAAAGGCCAAGATGAAGGAGGAACACGCCGAGCTTGCGGGCGAAATGTCGGGCCACATGTTCTTCGGCGATCGTTACCGTGGCTACGATGACGCGCTCTATGCCGCCTGCCGCCTGATCGAGATCGTCGCCAAATCCGGCAAGCCATTATCGGCCCTGCTCGCCAGCCTTCCCAAGATGGTCTCGACTCCCGAAATCCGCATCGACTGCCCAGATGAGATGAAGTTCGACCTGGTGCGTCGTGTGGCCGGGCATTTGAAAGCAAAGTATAAGACCATCGATATCGACGGAGTCCGCGTGATTTTCCCCGAAGGCTGGGGGTTGCTCCGCGCCTCCAATACTCAGCCTGTCTTGGTGATGCGCTTTGAAGCCGCCAACGAACATCTGCTGAAGCAATACCAAGCCGAGGTGGAAGAGATACTGGAAGACACCAAACGTGGGGTGGGCGTGTGAAACGCCTGGCGATTCTGATCGTTCTGGGGGCGTGCGCGATCTTCGCTCAGCAGCAGCCCGTGGTGTTGCACGCCGCCCGGCTGCTGGATGTCGAAAGCGGAAAACTTCTCAGCCCCGGCGAAGTTTTGGTCCAAGGGCAACGCATTGTCGAAGCCGGAGTCTCGGTGACGCACCCGCCCGGTGCGAAAACGATCGATCTGGGAAACCAAACGCTGATGCCCGGCTTGATCGATGTCCACGTGCATCTATTTCTGCATCCCGGCGCCGAAGATTTGCAGACAGTCGAAGAATCGGTGCCGCAGCGGACCATCATCGCGACGCTGGCCGCTCGTGACGACCTGATGGCGGGTTTCACCGCCGAGCGCGATATGGGGACCGAAGGCGCGGGCGCGGCCGACACCGCGGTCCGCAACGCCATAAACCAGGGCCTGATTCCCGGCCCACGCCTCCGCATCAGCGGTAATGCGGTCGATATCCTAGGCGGACATGAAGACGCAAACCGCTTCAATCCGGATCAACACGTGCTGTCGAACGCGACTTACGCCAATAACGCCGCCGAACTAGTGAGCGTGATCCGCGAACAGTTCAAGCTGGGCGCCGATTTCATCAAGATCTACGAGACCGGGCGCGATTCTTTCCGCGATGGCAAGTTTTCGACTCCGTATCAATATACGGAAGCAGAGCTTCGCGCCGCGGTGGAGGAGGCGGCTCGGGTGGGCAAGCGCGTTGCGGTCCATGCCACTGGTGAGCCTGGCACGCTGTATGCCGCGCGTGCAGGCATGGTAACCATCGATCATGCCGACCAATTGAGCGACGAAACCATGCGGGTGATGCGCGAAAAACAGATCTTTGCTGTGCCAACCTTCGCCATTTCAGAATATTTCGCCGATCATGCCGGCTCAGCCGAGGCAACCGCGGCGCGGCGAGGCGCGCTTGACTATCACGCCCAGGAGTTTCGCAAGCAGATGGCCGCTGGTGTGCCATTCGCTGTGGGTTCCGACGTTGGTCCGTTTCCCCACGGCACGCAAGCCCGGGAGTTCGTTCTGATGGTCAAGTACGGTATGAAGCCGCTGGCCGCCATCCAGGCCGGCATCGTCAACGGCGCGAAAGCGCTCGGCTGGGAGGGGCAAATCGGCGCGCTAAAGCCGGGTTATTTCGCCGATGTGATCGCAGTGCCGGGCAATCCGCTCGAAGACATCAGCGTGCTCGAAAAGGTCGGGTTCGTGATGAAGGGCGGCGTGATCTACCGGGAAGGTTTCCTTGTCAACCAGCAGCCCCTTGTAACGCCATCTCGTTGACCGGCTCGGGGGCCGGCGCGGGCTGCCCGAAGCGAACCGAAACCAGCTTCGAAACGCCGGGCTCCTGCATGGTGACGCCATAGAGCGACTGGGCGGCTTCCATGGTCCGCTTGGCGTGCGTGATCACGATAAACTGCGTCTGAGTGGACATTTCTCGCAGCAGTCGGGTGAGCCGCTCGATGTTCGGCTCATCCAGCGGCGCGTCCACTTCGTCCAGAATACAGAACGGACTGGGCGTGTAATGGAAGATGGACATGAGCAGCGCCATGGCTGTTAGCGATTTCTCGCCACCAGATAGAAGCAGCACGTTCTGTAACCGCTTACCCGGAGGCGAGGCGACGATATCGATGCCCGATTCGGCGATGTTGCTCTCATCGGTGAGCCGCATTTCGCCTGTGCCGCCGCCGAATAGCGTTTGGAAGATCTTGCGGAAATGGCCGTTGATCGCCTCGAACGCGTCGGTGAAGCGACGGCGGGATTCGATATCGATATCGTGGATCGCTTTCTCGGTATCGCGGATCGAATCGAGCAGATCCTGGCGCTGGGCGTTCAAGAAATCGTAGCGCTGCTGCGCTTCCTGGAATTCTTCGAGCGCCTGAGGATTCACCGGGCCTAATGCTTCGATGCGCGACTTCACTTCTTGATACTTCTGTTCGGCATCGGCCAAGCCCGCTTCATCCAGAACTGCCTCTTCGCCGGCCGCTAATTCTTCCAGCGGCGCGTTGAGCTCCTTGCGGCTGGTTTCGTCGAGGTATTTTAGCTCGGCTTGCTTCTTCACCAGTTCCACCTCGATCTGCGAGCGCTTCTCTTGCGAAGTCTGCACATCGACGCGCAGTTGACGGAGCGCTTCTTCGAGCGCCGCCAAATTCCCGCGCAGATCAGTCTCCTGCGCGGATAGCTTTGCGACTGCTTCTTCGACCACACGGATATGGTCCACCAACTCGCCGGCCCGGCGGTCCAGCTCGATGTTATCGACCAGCAGACGGGCGCGCTCCACTCCGAGCCGATCTATTTCGGCGGCGATTTCCTTGCCGCGTGAGGTGATTTGCCCGATCTGGGCCTGGTAGCGCGCTTCGGTGGCTTGCTCGGCGCGCCGGCGTTCCTCGAATCCGGCCAGTTCCGCGCGCAGCGCTCCATGTTCCTCAATCAACTTGTGCGCTTCCGCCTGCAACTCCTCGAAATCTGCGCGGGACTGCTCCAGCACCTGCTCTTCGATCGAACGGGCTGTCTCTTTTTCTTCGAGCGATTGCTGATCGCGCTCCTGCTGCAACCGCGCCCGGCCGCCCTCCTGTCGCAAGCGCTCCAGTTCCAGACGCGCCACCGATAGTTGCGATTGAGCGCGGGCGAACTCTTCGGCCAGCTTGCGGTGCTCATGATCCAGAGCCAGCGCTTCTTTCTCCTGATTCTGCTGCAGCGTCCGGAGGCTCTCCAGATCTTCGCTGAAAGTGTGAATCTCGCCCTCGAGTTGCGCCAGCAGCGCGGCGGTTTCATCCACGGCCTTGTGCTTCGCCTGGACTTCGCCAATAAGCTCTCGCAGCTCGCGCTTGAGAGCCAGCGGTCCGCTGCCAGTTTTCTTGCCCCCGCTGACCGCATGGCCGTGGTAGCTGACGCCCTCCGGCAAGAGGAAGAATGCATCCGGATGTTCGACCGCCAATCTCTGAGCGGCGGCGCGATCCCGCGCGAGATAGCAGCGCGCGAGCCTCGGCAGAAGGTGCGCCGGAGCCGTCGCGAATCCGTTGGTGAAACGAAGATGGTCGCTCAACCGGCCAACCACGCCATCGGCCCCGGCCAGATCGTCGGCCTCGCCAAGCCGTGCATCGGCCCGCGGATGAACCAGGAATGTTGCCCGGCCGTCGAGATCGGTTCGCATAATGTCGATGCCGCGCTCGGCCTCATTCCAATCGCCAACGACGACGTATTCGAGCTCTTCGTGCAGGAAATCCTCCGCGGCTTTCTCGTAGGCCGAATCGACCTCGATGAAATCCGCCAGCACGCCAGCGGGAACAAATCCTTCCGATTCACCCCGTTCAACCGTGGTAAACAAACGCTTGACGCTCTCCGTTGTATACGCGCGGTGCGAAAGGATTTCCTCGAGCGAATCCTTACGAGCCTTGAGACGCGACGCATCGGTTCGGAGTTGATCGAGATTGCGCCGCGCTTCGGCCGCGTTGGCCTTGCGGGACCCCAGTTCCTCTTCCACTCTGCGTTTGCGATCGGCCGTGGATTCAAGCTCCATCTGGCGCGCCGCCATCCTCTCCGACAGCGCCGTCTTGACGGATTCCAGCCGCCTGAGATCCTCGTTCGCGGTTTGCTCCTCGCGCTGGTTGCGGGCAGAGTCGCGGTCAATGGCCGATAAATACTCGCTGATCTGGACCAGTTGGTTCTTCAGCGCGGAAGCCTCGCCTAAGAGACGCAATACGTTCTGCCGGCCGCTCTCCAGCGTCTTGGTTCGGTCCTGCAAAGCGAGTTGAAGCTGTTCACGCTCGGCGCTCTTTGCCGCCAAACGTTCGCGAGCCGACTCGGTCTGGGCCTCCAGTTCCGCTAGCGACTGCAAATGGATCTCTAGCTCCTGCCGCAAGTGCGCCTGCCGCTTTTCGAGCTCCTGAGTTTCCGTTTCACCTTGCGTGAGCCGCTCTTCGATCGACCCGATCTGTTTGGCCTGTGAATCCAACCGTCCGCGGGTCCGCTCCTGTTCCAGTTGCAGATCAGCCAGGCGCTGCCGCGCTTGAGTCAGTTCATGGTCGTTGCGATAGCAGGTCTCCTGCAGCGCCGCGTGTTCTTTCTCGCGATCCGTAACCTGGCTCGAAAGATTCTGGTATTCGGTGTTTGCAAGATTCAAATCGAGCGCCGTCTTGGCAGCGTCGCGCTCCAGCATGCGAAACCGGCCAGTGAGCGACTTGCGCAGGTGCTCTACCATCTCGCGCTTCAGTTCCTCATAGCGCCGCGCCTTGGAAGCCTGCCGCTTGAGAGAATTCACCTGCCGGCTAACTTCTTCGAGGATGTCGAATACACGAGCCAGATTCTGCTTGGCCCCTTCGAGCTTGGCCTCCGCCAGCCGCTTCTTGGTCTTGAATTTTCCTATGCCGGCCGCTTCTTCGATGATGGCGCGACGATCCTGCGGCTTATTACTCAGGATCTGGCCGATGCGGCCCTGCTCGATGATGGCGTAGCTTTCCGGCCCAAGTCCCGTGCCGATAAACAGATCTTGGATATCGCGCAGCCTGGCCAACTTGCCGTCAATCAGGTATTCGCTCTCGCCGGACCGGAACAGGCGGCGCGTGATGGTGATCTCGCTCGGTTTGTGATCCGGCTGACCGTTTCCATTGCCATTGCCGTGGCCATTCGTTTCGTGCGAATGGTGGCTGTGCTCGGCGGACGGATCCACCAACGTCATGGTGACTGCAGCCATGCTGAGAGGCTTGCGATCCCGCGTTCCGGCGAAGATCACATCCTCCATCCGGGCACCGCGTAGTGTCTTAGCCGACTGTTCACCCAAAACCCAGCTAATGGCGTCGCTCAGATTGGATTTTCCACAGCCATTCGGTCCGACGATCGCAGCGATCCCCGCACCGGTGAACTTCATTTCCGTCCGATCAAAGAAGGACTTGAAGCCCTGAATTTCAACCCGCTTCAGTTTTAACAAAATGCCTTCCCCTCCTATTATCGTCTCGGGGGATGGTCCCATAGTAACCGCGCTTTACTGGAAAGTAAAGCGGGTCGACAGCTATATTTAGTGGTATGGTCTTCGAAGCTACGATATATAATACATGAGGGGACAAGATGAATCGCTTGGCCTTTGGATTACTCCTCGCGTTCAGCGCCTGCGCGCAAAAAATCACGATCGAGTTCGATCAGGCGGCCGACTTCAGCAGGTACAGGACTTTTGCCATCCGCGCCGGGCGGTTGAATAGCCCGAATCCGGCCCTGAACAGCGAATTGGTTAAGAGGCAGATCGAGGCTGATATCGCAAGCACCCTGAGCGCCAAAGGACTGACAAAAGTAACCGGCCCCTCGGATCTTAACATTCGCTATACGCTCGGCACGCGGCGTAATGTCGAAACGGAGGCTTATCCGGCGGGCTGGCGCGGGATGGGCACGCGAATTGTGAGGGTTCCGTACGCGCGGGGCACTCTGGTTATTGATCTCCGGGATCCGGCCACGCGGTCGTTGGTTTGGCGGGCGATCGCCACTGATGAAAAGAGCGATGCGACTCAGTTGGTGGGCAAGCTCCACGACATGGTTCGCAAGTCGGTAGAAAAGTATCCGCCCAAGAAAAAGTAGCGGGCGGCTTAGTGAATCAGCTCGCCTGGGGCGCCGAGAGCTTCTGACCTTCCTGCAACGCGCGCATGGCGGCCTCTTCACTGGCGTAAATGGCCATGACATTCGCGAGCCGGGTGAGTTCCAGCACTTCCCGCACGCGGCGATTCAGATTGCACAAAACGAAGCGGCCATCGGGACTCTTCATGACGCTGGTGAAAATCCCAATCAGGAAACCGATGCCGGTGGAGTCGATGTAATCCACCTGGCTGAAGTCGGCCAGAACTTTCGAGGCGCCGGACTTCTTGATGTCCTCGGTCCGGCCGCGCAAATAAGCGGAATCCTGGCCGGTGGCGAACCGTCCGTGAAGCCGGAGGATGCACACATCACCTGGGCACTCGAATTCGACGAGCATTCTACAATAATGCTACTACAGCGGCGGCGCGGAAAGTTGAGAACGTTATGGCTAGAGTAGCCGGAAATTAACTTCGATGGTGGCCTGCACTGGGACGGCTCTACCGTCCTTCATGCCAGGCTTGAAGCGCCACTTCTCGACGGCTTCGATAGCCTTTTGATCGAGGCCCAGGCCTAGCGGGCGGATGACCTTGAGATCCCGCGGATTGCCTTTCTCGTCGACGACCACGAAGAGAACGACAGTCCCCTGGAATTTCGCTTTGCGCGCTTCCTCGGAATATTCCGGCTCAACCTTGAAAATCACCGAAGGCGGCGATACACCGCCACCGATTCGATACGCGCCCCCACCCATGTTGCCGCCAGAGCCAGGACCGAAGCCCGCGCCGTTACCCGATCCGACTCCGCCATGGGAACCGCTGCCGATTCCTGCGCCAGAACCGGGACCGTTGGACGCGATCATCGATTTTGCGAGGGGATCGCCTAGGACGTCCATGTTGACTTTGGGGATATTGGCATCGGGTTGGATGACCAAGGTCGGCTCCATGACCAACTTCGGATCCGGATTGTGAACGACGGCCATCGGTGGAACAAACTGCTTATCCGACAACCGGGGCAGTTTGCCTTTGCTGGCAGGAGTGGGCGAGCGATCGCCACCGCCGCCACCGCCACCCATCGGGTCTTTCTTCACTGTGGGTTTGTAGGGCGCGAGGTCGGGAGCGATCAGCGGGATTACCTGCTTCACCGCTTGTTGAACCGCTTTATTGGTGCCGATGATCAACAAAAGACCAATCGCCGCCATGTGGATTAGCAGGGACCCCAGTCCGGCGCGCTTTTCCTGACCGCCATAAAAGCCCCAGATATCTTTGACTGGGACGGGTTGTGAAGTTACCTCCAATGGAGGCAGCTTGGGAGGGTTAATAAATTCTTTGATGTTCTGGAAGAGCGAACGAAAAAAGGGCTGTTCGACGTCGCCTGCCAGGAGTCTTTGCAGGTGGATGTCGGCCTCGGAAGCCGCTCCAGGGTTCGTTCCTCCCGGAACCGGTGGAGGATTGTTTGTTCCTCCTGGAGGGTTTGTTCCACCATGATAAGCCATAGGTTCGTCGTGAGCAGACATGTTTCTAGGCCTCAACTACGCTCAACAAATAGACGCTCCCACGCTCCGCAAAGGTTGCACTAGATCCCTTCTTAATTCTATCACTTCCATAAATCTGTCAAGTTGCTATGAAAATTGGGATTGGGGTGGGCTCCTCCACCACCATACACTATGTGAAGCATGTTCGACAATCCTCTCGTGCTATATGACGGCAAGTGTGGGTTCTGCCGGATCTGGATCCGGTACTGGAACCAACTGACGGAGGATCGACTGGACTATGCCCCCTCCCAAGATGCCGGCGATAGGTTCCCCCAGATCCCGCCCGAAAATTTCGGTCAGGCGGTTCAGTTGGTGATGCCGGATGGACAATTGGTCGCCGGCGCGCGAGCGGTTTACACCACTCTGACGTTCGCGCCCGGGATGGCTTGGTTGCTCTGGCTTTATAACCATTTTCCGGGATTCGCTCCCTTCTCAGAAGCGGCCTACCGGCTGATCGCCGCGAATCGGACGCTCTTTTATCACCTGACTCGCCTCACGTTCGGGCGGCGCATTTTATTGTTGCGTTACGCGGGCGTCGAATGGATCTTTCTGCGGATTCTAGCGGCCATCTACTTCATCGCGTTTACTTCCGTTGGAGTGCAGGTGACCGGTTTGATCGGCGAGCGCGGAATCGCGCCGCTGGGACGCTTTCTGGCCGCTGTGTCTCAAAACTTCGGCGCGCGAGGCTATCGCATACTGCCGACGGTCTTTTGGCTCGGGCACGGCGACGGCGTTCTGCAAGCGGTATGCGGCGCCGGAGCACTGATGTCGATCGTGTTGATTATGGGGTACTTCGAACGGACGGCGCTGGTCTGCCTATACGTCTTGTATCTATCGCTATGCACTGCCGGTCAGGAGTTCCTGTCGTTTCAATGGGACTTCCTGCTGCTCGAAACCGGATTTCTTGCCATCTTTCTAGGCAATTCGAAACTGGTCGTGTATTTGTTTCGATGGCTGGTATTCCGCTTGACCTTTTTGTCTGGAGCGGTGAAGGTGATGAGCCATGATCCAACTTGGCGCAACCTCACCGCCATGAGCTATCACTTTTGGACGCAGCCGCTGCCGACTCCGCTGGCTTGGTATGCGAATCAACTGCCGTTCTGGTTCCAGCGGTTTTCTACCGCCATGGTATTCGTCATCGAACTGGTTGTTCCGTTCCTGTTTTTTGCGCCGCGCCCGTGGCGCTTCTTGGGAGCATACTCTTTGCTGTTTCTGCAGACATTGATTTTCCTTACGGGAAACTACACCTTCTTCAACCTGCTGACCATGGCGCTCTGCCTGTTTTTGTTCGATGACGCCGCGCTGGCCAAACTCCGCCTCAGAATTCGACAGGTGCGGATCAAGCCAGCCCTGGCTATGACGGTCGCGGTAATCGTTGTGATATTGAGCGTGTCTGAGCTGTGGGGCATGTTCTTCGGTTCCACTTCTGGCGAGGGGAATGCACTGGTCCGGCTAGCGGCGCCGTTCGGCATCGTCAATACCTACGGGCTGTTCGCGGTGATGACCACCACACGGCCCGAGATCATCGTACAAGGCTCTAATGACGGCCGGACTTGGCTGGATTACGAATTCAAATACAAGCCCGGCGATTTGCGAAGAGCGCCGCGCTGGGTGGCGCCTCACCAGCCTCGCTTGGATTGGCAGATGTGGTTCGCGGCGCTGTCTGGTCCTCAGGGCGCGGCTTGGTTTGACAATTTCATGGTGCGTTTGTTGCAAGGCTCGCCCGAGGTGCGTGGTCTGCTCGCCAAAGATCCGTTCGCCGGACGGGCGCCGAAGTACGTACGGGCGCTGTCATTCGATTATCGCTTCACTGATTTTTCGACCCGTCGCCAGACTGGAGATTGGTGGACGCGAAGGGCGCGGGGGTTATATTTTCCAGCGATTTCACTCGACGATGTGCGGCCGAAGGAGTGAAGCGTCTCATAGGTTCGCGGTAGTAGACTGAGAACAGAACCCCAGGAGAAATCGAATGCCTATAGTTGCCGAAACCACTCATCTGGCCCCCACGCCGCTCACCGTCCTTAGCGATGAAGAGAAGATGTTCCAATCCACCGTTCGCAGGTTCGCTCGCGAGCGTATCGGCCCGCACGTCCGCGAGATGGATGAAGCGGGCGTATTCCGCAAGGATCTGCTGCACGAGATGTTCGAGCTGGGTCTCATGGGGATCGAAATTCCCGAGGAGCACGGCGGTCAAGGGGGAAATTTCTTTCAAGCGGTCCTGGCGGTCGAGGCGTTGGCCGCAGTGGACCCTTCTGCCGCCGTGATCGTGGATGTGCAAAATACCATCGCAAATAACGTGATCATCCGCTGGGGCAATGAGGAACAGAAGCGGCAGTATTTGCCGAAGCTGGCCCGCGATACGGTGGCATCATTCGGTCTTTCCGAAGCCGGCGCCGGCTCAGATGCATTTTCGCTCTCTACGCGCGCGGCCAAACACGGCGATCATTACTCCATCACCGGCCGCAAGCTATGGATCACTAACGCGGCCGAAGCCGGGCTGTATCTGGTGTTCGCTAATGCCAATCCGGAGGCCGGTTATCGCGGTATCACTTGTTTTTTGATCGAGCGCAACTTTCCCGGATTTCAGGTCGGCAAGAAAGAAGACAAGCTGGGAATTCGTGCGTCGTCAACTTGCGAGCTGATTTTGGATGAATGCCGGGTGCCGGCCGAAAATATACTCGGCGAGGTTGGCAAAGGCTATAAGATCGCCATCGAAACGCTGAACGAAGGACGCATCGCGATTGGAGCGCAGATGACCGGACTGGCGCAGGGCGCACTCGATCATGCCATCGCGTACTCCAAAGAGAGGCAGCAGTTCGGCAAGGCCATAGCCGATTTTCAGGGCGTACAGTTCGAACTGGCGCAGATGGCCACCGATGTTGAAGCCGCCCGGCTGCTGGTCTATAACGGCGCTCGCATGCGCGACGCGGGCCTGCCCTTTGTAACTGAAGCGGCCATGGCGAAGTATTTTGCTTCTCAAATCGCCGAGAGCACGGCCTCGCGGGCGGTGGAGATTTTCGGCGGCGTTGGATTCACGAAAGATTACCCGGTGGAGAAGCTCTACCGGGATGCCAAAATCGGCAGGATCTACGAGGGCACCAGCAACATGCAGAAGCTGACCATTGCCAAACAGATCCTGGGCGAGCGATAAAGTCGAGCGGTAAACTGGTATAGGAAACGAGGAAAGGAATTATGCGTCTCGTCGCTGCGTTTGTTTTCCTGGTTGGTGCGGCCAGCGCCGCAACTGTGGCCGATCCCACACCGGATCAGATCGAAGGTATCATCGCGAAGTTTGCGGCCAAGGAAGCTGATTTTCAGAGGGCTCGGGGCAATTACACTTACCGCCAGGACGCCAGTGTCATGTCGCTCGATGATGGCGGAGGTGTCACCGGCAAGTGGCAAGAAGTCACCGATGTGGTGTTCACTCAGGATGGGAAGCGCACCGAAAAAGTGGTTCGCGCTCCGATGAGCACATTGACCGCCTTTCAGCTCGATCCGGGCGATATCCAGGATCTCCGCGACGTGCAGCCGTTCGTCCTTACTACCGCCGAGCTGCCGAAATACTATATCCGTTATCTCGGCCGGGAACAGGTGGACGAGATCTCGACCTACGTCTTCGCTGTAAAACCCAAGAAGCTTGAATCGGGCCAGCGGTACTTTGAAGGCGAGGTCTGGGTGGACGATCACGACTTGCAGATCGTGAAGTCTTATGGACGCGGCGTCGGCCAGCGGAAAGGCGACAACCAGTATGGGAAATTCGAAACCTACCGCGAGCAGATCGATGGGAAGTACTGGTTTCCGACTTACACCATCGCCAATGCCACGCTGCATTTCAAAGAAAATGACCAGCGCATGAAGATGACCGTGAAGTACGCGGACTACAAGCAGTTCAAGAGCGACGTCACCATCAAATACGGCGACGCAGAGGATCCAGCGAAGGATCCGGGAAAGACGCCTCCGCCGGCGCCCAAGAAGCAGTAGGCAAAGATTAAATTTTTAGCCTTCCGCAAGATTGAATTTTGAGTCTTCCGATAGATGATCTGCTGCCTGCGATCATCGAGTCGTTGTGCGTATGCCCTAACCTCGTCATCGAAGCGCCGCCAGGGGCGGGCAAAACTACACGCGTTCCTCCGGCACTGCTTGATATCGTGAGTGGACAGGTGCTGGTGCTGGAACCGCGCCGCTTGGCCGTACGTTTGGCGGCGCGCCGTGTTGCCGAGGAGCGCGGCGAACGGCTGGGCGATACCGTCGGATATCAGGTCCGGTTCGAAGAGGTCGCCGGCGCGAACACCCGGCTGCGATTTCTGACGGAAGGCATTCTTAGTAGAAGGCTGATTTCCGATCCGCAACTGACGGGCGTTGACGCAGTCGTGCTGGACGAATTTCACGAGCGCCATCTCGAGAGCGACTTGGCGCTGGCACTTCTACGCAGATTGCAATTCACGCGGCGGCCGGGTTTGCGCCTGATAGTGATGTCGGCGACGCTCGATACCGGTCCAGTGGCGCGTTACTTGGGCGACTGCCCGATTCTCCGCTCGGAAGGCCGGTTGTTCGATCTCACCGTCACTCATCAACCTTATTTGGCTTTGCCGTTGGAAAAACAGGTTGCAAATGTGGTCGAAAGTCTGCTGGCTGAAAAGCACATCGGCGATATCTTGGTTTTTCTGCCTGGCGCGGCCGAGATCCGACGTGCGGCGCGCGAGTGTGAGCCCTTGGCGTCCAGGTACGATTTGCTGGTTCTGCCTCTGCACGGCGATCTTTCACCCGCGGATCAGGATCGCGCCGTTTCGCGGGCCACGCAACAAAAGGTGATTCTATCGACCAACGTCGCCGAAAGCTCGATTACCATCGAAGGCGTGACGGCCGTAATCGACAGCGGGCTGGCGCGCATCGCGAGTGACTCACCGTGGACCGGCCTGCCAACGCTCGAAGTCCGGCGCGTCAGCAAAGCATCAGCGACACAACGGGCCGGGCGCGCCGCCCGCACTGCGCCTGGACGCGTCGTGCGATTGTACACGCTCGAAGATTTCCAACGCCGGCCCGATCAGGATGCTCCGGAGATCACACGCCGCGAGCTTTCGGAACTATGTCTGCACTTGCGTGCAATGGGAATCGCACATCCTTCGGAGCTAGCCTGGCTGGAGCGGCCGCCCGACGCAGCCGTCGCGCGCGCCGAGGAATTACTGGAGCGATTGGGCGCGACGGGTGAATTGGGAGCAAGCCGTGAAAAAGCCCGGCGGATGGCGCGCTACCCGTTGCATCCGCGTCTGGCGAGGCTGGTGATAGAAGCCGTCGAGCGGGGAGCCGGCATTGAAGGCTGCGCTGCTGCCGCAGTCCTAAGTGCCGCTGCGCGGTCGGAATCCTGCGACCTATTGCGCTTGGTCGATTCGCAAATGGACTCTCGCACCAAACAGCATTTCGAACAGATCCTCAGAATTGTCCGCCCACCCAAACAACAAAAGCACGACCCGGCCGCATTGCCATTATCGATACTCGCCGCTTTTCCCGATCGAGTAGCGCGCCGCCGCAAGGAGAACGAGCTGCTGCTCGCCTCAGGCGGTTCGGCCAAACTGGCGTGCGACACCCGAGCCGATTTCCTGGCCGCCGTCGACATTGAAGATCGCAGCGAGCACGCATTGCCGCTGGTCCGGCTCTATTGCCCGATCGAGCCCGCGTGGCTGGTGGATCTGTTTCCGAATCGCGTCCGCGAGCGCTCCGGTGTTGAATGGAACCGTACCGCCGAGCGCGTCGAAGCCGTTAGCGCGTTGCTCTATGACGATCTGGTAATCGAAGAAACACGCGGTGGCGCGCCCGATCTCGAGCAAGCTGCGGAGCTTCTGGCGCAGAAAGCCCTCGAAGCCGGAGTGGAACGCTTTGTTGATCGCGAGGAACTGGATCAATTTCTGGCCCGAGTAGCATTCGCGTCCGATCATGCGGCGATTCCTAAGATCGACGTCGAATCCACATTCCGCACGCTATGCAGTGGCCTGAAGAGCTTCTCAGAGTTAAAGGCCGCGGCGCAATCGCTAATTCCATCGCTGGAACAACACGCGCAATCCCGATTGTTGAACGAAGTCGCGCCCAGCCGGATTCGCCTGCCCGGCGGACGCCAAACGCCGGTGCATTACGATGCCGGGAAACCGCCCTGGATCGCGTCGCGGCTGCAGGACTTCTTCGGTATGCGGGAGACGCCGCGCATCGCGAGCGGCCACGTTCCCTTGGTCGTGCATCTGCTGGCGCCGAACCAGCGCCCCGTCCAAACCACCACTGACCTCGCCGGATTCTGGCAGCGGCTCTATCCGCAAGTTCGACGGGAGTTGAGCCGGCGCTACCCCAAGCACGCCTGGCCCGAAGATCCGTATGCTAGAAAAAACTCATGATGCGTACGGTAGCGGCACTCTTGTTGTTCGGCATCTCGTTCGGATATCTGGAAGCTGCGGTGGTCGTTTATCTGCGCGCCATTTACGATCCGATCCGGCACCGGCTTCATCCCGGCCGCGGCCCTGACGAGTTGTTTCCGCTCATTTCGCCGCAGGAGTTGGCTGCCGCCGGTTCCGAGAATCCGCGCCGGTTACTGATCGAGATCGGCCGCGAAGCATCCACCATAGCCATGCTGGCGGCTTTTGGTATGGCAGCCGGCCGGAATTTCAATCAGCGCATGGCGGCATTCGCCGTGGTATTCGGTCTTTGGGATATTTTCTTCTACGTGTTTTTGAGACTGATGATCCATTGGCCCCAGTCGCTTTTCACGTGGGATATCTTGTTTCTGATTCCGCTCCCGTGGGTCGGCCCGGTGCTCGCTCCCGTAATCATTGCGCTGACCTTGGTGGCTTGCGGCCTGATCTCGCTTCGTCTCGGGGGAATACCAGCGCGATCGCGGGAATGGATGGCGATGATCGCAGGCGGAATCATCGTGATCCTTTCGTTCGTTTGGGACTACCGCAACATGATGGCTGGCGGTCTGCCGAATCCATTCAACTGGCCACTGTTCCTTGTGGGCGAATTCATCGCGCTGATAAGCTTTTTTGTTGCAGCATGGCGTCGAGCATATCCGGGATCTCGAAAACCGCACGATTCTTAATAGCGGCGGCGTTCGCGCGAAAACGATCGAAGTTGGTTGGTTCCAGCAAAGTGCGTAGGCCGCTGTCGATTTCACGGAATGACTTCAAAACCAAGCCTACATCCTTCTCGCGGACCCACTCCGTGTTGTAGCGTTCCTGCGGGAGCGTCCAGGCGTTGCATTCGACTATTACGGGAAGATGCATGGCCAATGCTTCGCTGATGCTTCCCGGCCCGGGCTTGCCGATAAAAAAATCCGACACCTGCATGTAGTATGGAATCTCGCTGGTGAATCCTTCGACGTATTTGGGAAAGGTGGTCGGCAAGCGACGCAGCCGCTCAGCGAGCTTTTGGTTTTTGCCACAAATAAAGATGAATTGCGCCCGCGCGGTAATTCGCCTTGCGATTTCTAGCATCACGCTGGAACCTTCGCCCCCGAAGAGAACCAAGCCTGTCGGAAGGTCGGGATCCAGACCGAGTTGGTCACGGCCCTCTTCGCGATCGATCTTAATTGGGTCGTAAAATTTCGGCCTCAGGATCATGCCTGACGTCTGGAACACACGCTCCTGGGGATGGCCTAGCGCCAGCGCCTGCTGGACCGCCTTGTCAGTGCCGCAGATGAAATACTGCTCCTGCCGTTCCTCAATCCAGAAATGCGGCGGATAATCCGCGAGGTCCGTAAGAATAGTAACCAGCGACGTGTCCGAAAGACTTTCGCGCAACGCTCGATTGAAATTCGGTATCAGGGACACCGCCAGATCGCGCTCGCCTTGCGCCCAATATTTCTTCAACAGCCGGACTTGTCCACGATGGTATAGGCGAATCAGGACATGCATCGCGACGGTTAATTGAGGCGAACCAAGCGTCCAACCCTTTTTCAGCAAAAGGTTGTAAATATCCTGCATCCGTATCCCGGTGTACTTGCGAAATATGTCGAGCGGATCGAGGATCTCCTGCAGGTTCACCAACTTAACTTCCCAGCCGCGCTGCTGCTGATCGATCACCGCTTTGAGAGCCGTGGCCGCCGCCCGATGCCCGCCGCCTGCCTCGAAATAGATTAAATCAATTCGCTTCATTTTGTCCTAAACAATTGTTCAACAGAATGTAACATGTAGAGCGGTATATTTAAAGTAGGAAGCATGCCTAACCTCATCACCAGGAGCGACTACAGTGTGATGCGCAGGGCTAACAATTGGGTTGCGCCAAGATGGGTGCGTGCCTACGCCATCAGCTCGACGCGCGGCGGCGATGGTTGGCTATGGTACGCGATAGGCGTAGCGATCCTTCTGTTTGGAGGCGAGCATCGCTTTGAGGCGCTGGGCGCGGCGATAATCGCGGCCACTCTCAGTGTTCTTCTGTTTCTCTGCCTGAAGCGGCTCGCAGGCCGTTCACGGCCGTGCCAGATCGAACCGCACTGTTGGGCCACCCTGCTTCCTCCCGATCAGTTTTCGTTTCCTTCCGGCCACACGATGACCGCCTTTGCTGTAACGATTCCGATGGCGCTATTCTACCCCGACCTGACGGCCGGGCTGTTGTTCTGTGCGTTCAGCGTTGCGATCTCGCGCATCCTGCTGGGCATGCATTTTCTCAGCGACGTCATCGCGGGGGCATTGATCGGAACCTTGATCGGATATCTCGGATACTTCGCTGTCCAGTTATAGTAGGCTCAGAGTTCCTGAGCCGATGTCCACGACCCTGCTCGATCACAATTACGGTGCTTCGCGCGTGCGCTTGATCAAAGTGCATCGCCAACAGGATCGGCACGACCTCAAAGAGCTTTCCGTCAGTATCCAATTAGAAGGCGAGTTCGAAAGCAGCTACACGAGTGGGGACAACCGCAGTATCCTGCCGGCCGACACTATCAAGAACACGGTCTACGCTTTGGCTAAGCTCTACCCCATCGAACAGATTGAGGACTTCGCGCAACAGCTAATCAATCATTTTCTCACCGACAATCCCCAAGTGCGAAAGGTCGGGGTAAGGATCGCCGAATATCTGTGGACGCGCATCCCTTTCGGTGGCAAGCCGCATCCATGGTCGTTCACTCCGGCCGGGCCGGAACGCCGGACCACGGCGGTAACGGGCACCCGCGATACAGTCCTGATCGAATCGGGCATCGAGAATCTGCAGATCGTTAAGACCACCGGCTCCGGTTTTGAAGGTTACGTCCACGATCCGTTTACTACGCTGAAAGAGACCACCGACCGGATTCTATCTGCCGCAGTGAAGGCCAACTGGCTCTATTCGGACAACGAGATTCCGTTCTCGGTATACTGGCATGGCGTCCGGCAAGCCATTCTTGACACTTTCGTGGAGCACGAGAGCCGGTCGCTGCAATTCACCCTGCACGCCATGGCGGAAGCGGTGCTAGAGCGCTATGCCGATATCGCGGAGATCCATTTGTGGCTGCCGAACAAAGACTGCCGGCTGGTGGATCTGGGGCTGTTCGGGCTGGAGAACAACAACGAGGTCTTCGCCCCCGCAGAGGAGCCGTACGAGTTGATCGAAGCCCGCTTGCGGCGCGAGTCAATTGACTAAACGCTAGTGGAATGCAATACTGATCTCGAAACAGCATTCACCCAGGTATCCTATTGATTCTATTGGCAAGCAGACAAGCTCGGAAAAGTTGCGGTGAAATGATTAATTTTTTCCGTAGGGGCGTCTACTGATGTAAGCCTGAGTGGCCATAGGCTGCCTAAGCACGCAGGCTATCGGGGTGAGAATTGCAACGCTGCGGTATCGGGGAAGCGTGAGCACTTACATACAGACCGGAGGCGAGCCGAGGCTGCGCCCGGCCGAGCCCAAACTGCGGGTTCTGGGCGACAACTTGGTCGAACAACTTTCGAAGCTGGACGGTCACCTGGCTGCTCGTTATGATCTGCTTGACCTGCCGATCGATCGGCCGCGACCGGCCTACCGGACAAAGCGAAGAGGACTACAGGCCCGAAGAATACCCGACTCACTTCTGGAAAAGCTGACATCGCTCGCGGATAAAGAGCGCGCCACCCTGCCTGAAGTCCTGTTCAGCGCCTACCAGGCGCTGCTCCACCGTTATACGGGAAGCCCGGAGATCGCGACCGGTAGTCCTGCCTCGCGACAAACCGCTAGAGCGATGATCCTGGTGCGCACCGACGTCTCGGGCGATCCAGCGTTTCGGGAGTTGTTGGGCCAGGTCTGCGAAAACCTTCGGAAGGCCTGTGTTAACAATGAGATCCGAGCGCTCGTTCCCGATCCAGCCTATAACGGCGCCCCGGCTGCTCAGGTGACGTTCCAGTATGGGGAGAGTAGCCTGCCTAGTACGGAATTCGATCTAAATGATCTGAATATGGATGTCAAGTTTGGCTCCCATGACTGGCATTGCATGCTACACTACAGCCCCGACCTGTTTGAGGCGGAAACCGTCCACCGCATGCTGGACCATTACCAAACCATCCTGGAGGCGATAACCGAGAATCCTGCCGAGCGGGTGTCGCTGCTCCCCATTCTCACCGCGGCCGAGCGGCGCCGGGTTTTAGTGGAATGGAACGACACTCGGACCGATTATCCGCGAACCTGTGTGCATCGACTATTTGAGGAACAGGTATTGCGAACGCCCGATGCCATTGCCCTGGTCTACGAAGATCGCCAACTAACCTATGCCGAACTGAACACGGCCGCCAATCGCCTGGCCCATGCTCTGAGGAATCTCGGCGTTGTGCCCAATGTGATGGTGGGCCTTTGCATCGAGCGCTCCGTGGAGATGGTGGTGGGATTGTTGGCCATTCTCAAGGCCGGGGGAGCATATGCGCCGCTCGACCCTGTCTATCCTAAGGAGCGTCTGGCGTTCATGCTCGACGACCTGCAGGCGCAGGTATTGTTATGCCGGAATCGGGCGGTGGCCGACGCGCTGCCGCAATACACCGGCGCGGTCCTCCCAGTTGATGAGTGGCATCACATCACCGCTCACCAGAGTCCGGAGAATCCGGTGTCCGAGGCCAAGCCGGACAATTTGGCATATGTACTCTACACGTCGGGCTCCACCGGACAGCCCAAGGGCGTGTTGATTCCCCACCGGGCTTTGGTCAACTATCTGAGCTGGTGCACGGCCGCCTATTCGGCCGACCAAGGTCGCGGTTCGCCAGTACACACTCCGATTGGCTTCGATTTGACGATCACCAGTCTTTTCCCGCCGCTGCTGGTTGGCCGGTCGGCAGTTCTCGTGCGCGAAGATCCGACGCTGGAAACTTTAACGGCAGCCCTTCGCGAAGGTGATTTTAGCCTGGTGAAGCTCACCCCCGCGCATCTGGAGGCGCTCAGCCATAAAGTTCCTTCCGAGCACTCGGGACTGTTGACCCGAACGTTCGTCATCGGCGGCGAGGCGCTACTGGGTGAGACGCTTGGCTACTGGCGCAAACAGAATCCGAGTGTTCGTTTGGTCAACGAGTACGGACCCACCGAAGCCACGGTGGGTTGCTGCGTATACGAGGTTCCCGCCGGAATGGTTCCCGCCTCTGCTGTCCCGATCGGGCGCCCCATCGCCAATGTCAGGCTCTATGTTTTGGATCGCAACTTACAACCGGTTCCCATTGGCGTGCCGGGTGAATTGTATATTGCCGGCGACGGATTAGCCTTGGGCTACCATCGGCGTCCAGAACTCACGGCCGAGCGATTCATCCAGGATCCTTTCAGTTCCGATGCAGATACACGCATGTACAAGACCGGCGACCTGGTGCGTTACCGGCCTGACGGCAACCTGGTGTTCCTGGGCAGGCTGGATCATCAGGTCAAGATCCGAGGATTCCGGGTCGAGTTGAACGAGATCGAAGCTGCGCTAGTGGGACACCCGGGCATTCGTGAGGCTGCGGTCATCGCGAGCGAGGAGGTCCCCGGTGACCGGCGCCTGGTGGCGTACGTGGTTCCTCGTCAAGCCATTACGCTAACTGAATTGCAGGTCCGCGACTTCTTGAAACAGAAGTTGCCGGATTATATGCTGCCTGCCAGGTTTATTTTCCTGGACTCCTTGCCCCTGACATCCAACGGAAAGGTAGATCGCCGCGCGCTTCCGGCTCTGGGCCAACGCGACAAAACTCGGGCGGGGTCATTGGAAGCGCCTCGGGACGCTTTAGAACTTCAGCTGGTAAAGGTCTGGGAAGAAGTTCTGCGCGCCAAGCCCATCGGCATCAAAGAAGATTTCTTCGAGCTCGGCGGAAACTCACTGCTAGCCATTCGCATGCTGGCACGCGTTGAGAAAATACTGAACACCAAGATCACACTGGCTACTCTGATGTTTGCTCCAACCATTGAGCGGCTGGCCGGCATGCTCCGCGATCCCAACTCTCTCAAGCGCCCGCAGGTCTTCGGCATCCAGCCCCGTGGGTTCCGGCCCCCCTTCTTCTGTGTGGGAGCCGGCCCGTTGTTTCGCACCCTGGCGAATAGTTTGGGAATCGATCAGCCATTTCTGGGCGTGCCGTTGCCGGACATAAATGCTTTGCCGGCACCCTATTGTATGGAAGATATCGCCGCGCATTGCGTTCAGACCTTGCTGCAGGTGCAGCCCGAAGGGCCGTATTTTCTGGGTGGTTGGAGCGACGCGGGCGTGATGGCTTATGAAATGGCTCGGCAACTCCGTGAGCGGGGCCAGACCGTGGCACTGGTGGTTCTGTTCGACGCTGAGAACCAAGCCCATCGTCCGAATACCTCATCGTTATTTGCATCCCTGCGGATACGCGCTCATTTCCTGAGCCAGTGGGTGAGACTCCAGATCCGCGCGTTGTGGCGTCTTAAGCCGCGGGAACGAGCCGCGCAGGTGCGCCGGCGTCTGGCTTTCAGGCTAGCTTGGCTCAAAGGTCTGGTGTGGGGCGCGGCTTACCGTATCCACTTGCGCGCTGGTTGGTCCTTCCATCACGGGCTGCACAATATCGAGTACGTGTCGGTCTTCGCTTCCCAGAACTACCAGCCTCGACCATATGACGGCCGCGTGTTGTTGTTCCGGCGCAGAGATCGGCCGACCGGACAGTACCGCGATCCTGAGTACGGCTGGGGCGGCTTGGCTACGCAGCTCGAAATCTATGAAGTACCGGGGAACCACATCGACATGTTCCTGGACCCGAATGTTCACTTAATGGCGGACAAACTCCGGGCGTGCCTCCTAGAAGCGCAGGAAAATAGTCAAACCAAAACATCCGGCGCGAACCAGAGCTGAATGTGAATGCCGCGGGACTCTAGTGAGTGCCCGTGGGCATTGGCGGCTGGTAACTCATATCGTCCCGGATCCGGATAATCGTCATGGTGCTGGCTCGAACCATGCCGGTGGTCTTCGCATTCAAGGCGCGGGCGCCATCCGCACCCAACTTCTGGGTCAGGAAGGGGCCTCCGTCGATCTCAGCGAAGCTCTTCATCAAGCGGACGGTTTGAACTTCCCCTGCTGGCAGGCCAAAAATGGGGCGCGAAACCCGAAGCTGGGTCACTCCCGCCTTTTCCATCGCGGGCTTCCAGTCACTCTTCAACCAAGCTTCGTATTCCGGGAACTTTCCCGGGTTGAGAAAGGTTCGAGTCATGGTCCACAGCGTGCCCATGGCCCCTTTGTTGATCATGAGGTCATTCATTGCCAGCGAAAAATACCGAATCTGCGAAATCTCGCAGCGCTGGGCGCCTCGCACCAGGTTTCCAAAAGCCTCCTCGCCCAGTGTCTTGATTAGCGGAGGGGGGCCATCCATCTCAGCGAACTTCATAAGTGGCATGACGGATGTATATTCAGTCATATCCCCCGCGACATTTTGATATGTGACAAAGAAGGGCACGGAGCTTTTCTTGTAGCCCGCGGCGATCTGCTTCATATAACCTTCAAACTCTTGCCGCATTTCCGGCCTGACCCGCGTAGTCTGAAATCTGAGCCAGGTAGGACCGCTGGCTTGTGCGGTGCATACAGTTGGGATGCTAACGGCGAGAACTGCCGCGGCAATTCCTGATTTGATGAGCTTCCGAGCGTAAAACGTAGTCATAGTTGCTATCTCCCTGGAGAGCCTGTTTAGACAAACCGGCTCGTTGAAAGTTCCGTAGGTTGCCGAAAGGAGCGCGCAATTCTCAGCAGCCCGATCACCCGGCGGGCAGTCAAACGCGCATCAACACGGCAGATATGGAGGCAGACGGTACGGAGCTTACCGCGAATCCGCCTAAAAGAGAGCCCTAAATAACCCACAGGGGCGGCTCAACAAGTTTTCCTTGTACTGAGGAGTATACGGCCAGGTGGCGCGCATTGCAAGGGCCCCGTACACCTATTGTCGTTAGAATGTGAGTTGTCCGGTCCAATTCACACGTGATCTGTCGCTTGAGCCGCGGCAGGTGATTGCTGAGTGGCGGACGAAAACCAGCAGCACTCAGCCGGAGAATGGAGCGGATGATGAAAGCGCGGACTGATTCGATTACCGCGCCGATCGCACGATGAGTCACCAACTTTCCACCCGCGTTCTTTCCCAGTGTCTCAACAACTTCCTCGACAGCTTCTGCTTCGCGCCTCATTCCACGTGATATTCCTGAACCGAAGGAGATTTTCCGATGTGTGACATTTCCAATGCCTGATATTTCCAACGGCCACGACCGCGGCGCCCATCGTGCCGCCAAGTCCAGGACGAGCGCCGCCGCTGTGAGCGCCACCAACTTCACGAGGTGCCCATCCTGCTGAAAACGCACGAATAATGTCAAGCATGGCTTCGTTTTTTCAAACGAAGATATCATCACCTACATCCACGGCAACCGGCGCTACGACCACGCCTTCGAATGTTCTTACGCCACTTAAGTTTTCCGCCCTCGTGCCGCCTAGCCGCGCTGTGCCACAATTGTTTTTCATGCTTGTCGTCATGCAAGAGGGGGCCGAGGAGTCCCAAATCCAAAAGGTCATCGATCGGCTGGTCTCCATGGGCTTTATCGTCCATCGCTCCTCCGGGGTGATGCACACCGTCTTAGGGGGCGTTGGGCCAGTCGGCGATGTCGATCCAATTGAGTTCGAAGTGATGGAAGGCGTCAAGGAATGCCATCGCATTGTGTCGCCTTATAAGCTGGCTAGCAGGCACTTCCGGCCAGGCGGCACGGTGGTCAAGATCCGCGACGTGGAGATCGGCGGAAATCAAGTCGTGGTGATGGCCGGTCCCTGCAGTGTGGAGACACGCGACCAGATCGAGCAGATCGCCGAAGTAGTTGCGCGCGGGGGCGCGAAGGTTATCCGAGGCGGCGCTTTCAAGCCCCGCTCATCGCCTTACAGCTTTCAGGGCCTTGGCGAAGATGGCTTGAAGATGATGCGCGAAGCGGCTGATCGCCACAACTTACTGGTCGTGAGCGAGGTGATGGATCAAACCCAGATCCCCGTGCTTTCTGCTTACGCCGATATCTTGCAAGTGGGCGCGCGCAATATGCAGAACTTCAACCTGTTGCGTGAACTGGGGCAGGTGCGCAAGCCGATCCTGCTGAAACGCGGAATTTCCGCGACCATAGAGGAACTTCTGCTGAGCGCCGAATATATCATGTCAGGCGGTAACTACGAAGTGATTCTGTGCGAGCGCGGGATTCGTACCTTCGAGAACTCTACACGCAACACCATGGACATATCGGCTATTCCGGTAGTGAAATCGCTGTCGCATCTG
Organism: Bryobacteraceae bacterium; assembly: GCA_035569875.1. Taxonomy (GTDB): domain Bacteria; phylum Acidobacteriota; class Terriglobia; order Bryobacterales; family Bryobacteraceae; genus Palsa-89. The sequence continues at coordinate 38,432 of DATMMD010000056.1, read as the reverse complement.
CCCATCGTGGCCGATCCTTCGCATGGAACGGGCCGCAGAGATAAGGTGCTGCCGATGGCCCGAGCAGCGGTGGCGGCGGGAGCGGACGGTCTGTTGGTGGAAGTGCACCACGATCCCGATCATGCGCTCAGCGACGGCGCGCAATCGCTGCGCCCGCAGCAGTTCACCGAACTTATGGAGCAATTGCGCATGATCGCCCGGGCCGTGGAGCGCTCGGTCTAGGATGCGTCTGGGATGAAGACCGTCGCAATCTTTGGCGTCGGCCTGATTGGGGGCTCTTTCGCGTTAGCTCTCCGGCGGGCCGGTTTTTCCGGACGAATCCTCGGCGTCAGCTCTTCCGCCACGCTTCAAAGCGCTCTCGATCTGCGTGTCATCGATGAGGGCCTGCCTGCTCGCGAAGCAGCTCAGGCTGCTGACTTAATCTATCTCTCGCAGCCGATTCTCCGCATCCTCGAAATCCTTCCGGATTTGAACGACTGCGTGCAACCCCAGGCGTTGATCACCGATGCGGGGAGCACAAAAAGTACTATTGTCGCGAAAGCTCGAAGCGTCATTTCGCGATGCCAGTTTTTGGGCGGCCACCCCATGGCGGGGCGAGAGCAACGCGGCGTGGAAGCGGCTGAAGCTGGCTTGTTCGAAGGAAGGCCCTATGTGCTGACTCCGCAGTCGCAGTCGGAACTCGAAACCAGTAATGCCCGGGAACTGCTGGACTGGATTGGCAGGATAGGTGCACTGCCAGTCATCTTAGGACCGGAAAAACACGACGCGATCGTGGCTTATACTTCGCACCTCCCACAACTCGTTTCCACGGCCCTGGCAGCGTTATTGAATGGTCGCGAAGAACCTCAGTCGCGTGTCTTCGGTCCTGCGCTGGTTGACAGCACCAGGTTGGCCTTGAGTTCCTTCGATGTATGGGGGGACATTTTGGCAACTAATCGGGCCCCGATCGAACAAGCGCTGCGAGCTTACATCGCCAAGCTAGAAGAGCTTCGTCAGACCATAGACGCAGCAATCATGCGAGACCATTTTGAACAGGGCGCACATTTCGCAACCGAGGTAAGAGGTCCTTCTTAATTGTCACTAGTACCCTAGGATTCTCCTGTGTGACAATTTGCTTGACATTAGGACTATAATAAGCAGGACCAATGGACTCGCAATCTACTTCCCTGGCCGGCATTCTGCGGAGTGATTTGATTAACCTGGATGGGGTTACCAAATTCTCTCCCAACCGGCGTTTCGCGACTGTCTATGCCGAAGGCGGACCCGCGGACACACTCTTCTTCATCGAATCCGGCCTGGTAAAGATCTATAAGCGCGGCCCGGATAACAAGGAAATCATTCTCCAGATAGTCGGCGCGGGCGAACTGTTTGGCGAGCAAGCCCTAGGGACAGAGCAAAGCCGGATGATTTCCGCCGAAGTGCTCCAAGAGGGCGTGATTTATGTTGTTCCACGCGATTTATTCCTGCGTGTTTGTGAAAAGCGGCCGGAGTTGTGGCGTGAGCTTTCCGGACTTCTAACCGTGCGCAAACGTGAATTGGAGAAAAAGATCGAGCTGCTCTGCCTGCACGACGTGGAGTATCGCATTCTCTACTATATGGCCGAGCTGGCCAAGACCTTTGGCGCAAGATCGAACGCGTCGGAGTATTCGATCCCTCTTTCGCAGGGTGAACTTGCGAGCCTGATTGGCGCTACGCGAGAAACAACTTCCACCACTCTCAACGCTCTCGCCCGCCGCGGAATCATCCGCTTGGGGCGCCGTCAACTGATCGTACCGTCGGTGGAGGGCATTCTGGCCGCCGCCGATCAGCGAACGCGGGCGGCCAAAGTTTCCTAATCACACGCGAGAAGCGACCTGCAATGCGTTCCTGCAGCTCATAACTCTTCAAGGTCACTTCGGGTAACAAAAGACATAAGAACAGCGTCCGATTATGGAACGCCTATTTTCTTGTGAGTGGCACATTGACCAACACGATCAAAGAACTGCCCGCGGTACGCCTATTACGCCTATCGGTGATCTCCGCCGAAGCTCGCTGGTACGATTGGCGGCACAACGTTCAAACGCGAGCGGACCCCCTCGAGGATCTTCGGGATTGGACCGCTGGTTTTCCTTACCTGCCCATACGCCCTAACACGGCCAGGCGAGTGATTCGGTCTCTGCCCATAGGCGATCCTTCCGACTACACTTTTGTCGATCTCGGCTCGGGTAAAGGAAGAATGCTATTGATCGCATCCGAATTTCCTTTTCGCAAGGTCGTAGGTGTCGAAATGCGCGTGGATCTGCATGACCAGGCGATGGAGAATGTGCGCCGATACCGGCACCCCACAGCCCAAACTTCCCGGATCGATTGCCGGCTTGTTGACGCTACGCACTATGACTTCCCAGCGGGAAAACTGGTAGTTTATCTCTTCAATCCATTCAGCGCGGAGATCATGGGCCAAGTTTTTCGAAGGCTCGATGCGTCGTTTGAGCAGGATCCCCGAGAGATCGTTTTGGTCTATGTCCACCCGGAGTTCGGGTTTCAATTGAAGACGTTGCGTCATTTTCGAATGTGCCAGGAGACCCCACGCTATTGCATAGCTATCAGCCACGACCCAAACTACACCTGTGCCGGTTGAGCACACCCGGCGACAAGCGAACTTCTATCTTCACAATAGCTTACAGTTGGCAGCCGGGTTGCTTTGTTGAGCGCGCATGAAGTTAGTCCTCCTCCCGATGCTGGCGGCAGCCGTACTTTTTGCCCAATCCACCGACCCCGCGGTCGGCTTGCCAGATCAGATCCCGGCCCCCGAGCTGAACATTAATTCCCGCTACACGGTGGAAAGCATAAGTTTTGTGGGCCAGCATCACTACCGGCTCAGCACCGCGGCACGCGATGAAATGCACCGCTTGATTGGGGCCAAGCTCAGCACCGAAGCCCTAAATCGCCTGGCGCGGCGCATTCGCGGCGAACTTCGCGCCGCCGAAGTTACTTTTAAGCTGACGCGCGGCGGAGAAGCCAATCACGTGAAGGTGTTGCTCGATGTCGACAACCGCAAGAGCAACTTCGACCTTTCGATCCCAACGTTTTCATACAACTCCCGGCAAGGCTGGACCGGCCTAGCCGAAGCCGCTACGACAATCGGTGGCAATACCTTCACTGCCGGTGCGGTAAGTGATGGCGATACGCTGGCGGAGCGTTATACCGGTTTCAAGCTCAGGTACGATCGACTGTCGCTCGGAACGGACCGGATACGTCTGGCGTTCGAATTCGATAGCTATCACGAGCTATATGATCGGGCAACCTTGGTCGCTCTCGGTACCGGTCAATCTTCTTCCCTCGGCGCTGGAGCTTATCGTTCACGAACGAACTTTGAGCCCAGCGCCACCTTTATTCTGGCGAAGCCGTTGACGCTCACCTTGGGCATGAGCTTCGAAGAATTGGCGCCTCAAGTTTCGGCCGCGCGTTCCGAATCCGCTAACACGGTGGTAAATACTCTGCGCTATCACCGCAGTTGGGAAAGTTCGGACGCCAACAACCAGGAGCTGGATGCAGGCTATAACCTGCGCGCGGCCACCACCTTGCTCGGCAGCGACCTCACATATACGCGACATCTGGTGAATGTTCGCTACAAATACCGGCACCAGCAGCAGTCCGTCGAAGTAACCCTAACGGCAGGAATGATTTACGGTAACGCGCCCTTGTTTGAGCGCTTCATTTTGGGCGATAGCACCACGTTGCGCGGGTGGAATAAGTACGATCTGGACCCTCTTGGCGGAAACCGGGTCGTGCACAGTTCCGTCACGTATGGGTATCATATTATGCGGGTTTTCTACGATGCCGGATCAGTTTGGGACCAGGGGAAGTCGCCGGAGGCCAGACACTCGACCGGTATTGGAATATCGAGCGGCCTAGGGCTTTTCCAGAAAGGCGCTTTTTTACTGGCCGTGGCCTTCCCGATCCGGCAGGGCCGCGCCGATCCGGTGTTTATAGCAGGAATGAATTATTGAGATCCGTTAGCCGGATACACTCGCTGGTAGCGGGGTCATTTTTACTCGCGCTGATTTCTTTGGGAGTCCGCGCGATGAGTGTCTCTAACGAAGAACTCGTTCCCCGGCGCTCCGGCGACTACATCCATGTTATTGCTCCACGCCTGCACTTCCTCACTGGAAAATCGCTGCAGCGGCTGCACGACGGCGCGATTGTTCCCTTTGATTTCCAACTTGGTATCGCCGCCGGGGTCAAGAGCAACGTCGTCGAACGCGCCTTCGAGCGATTCACCGTGAGTTATGACGTCTGGGAGGAGAAATTTTCCGTGGTGCGGCCGCGCGATTTCCGCAAATCGGCTTCGAACCTTTCAGCCAACGCGGCCGAATCCTGGTGCCTGGAGAATCTTCTGGCGCGTGCCTCGACTCTAGGGGGTAGGGAACTTTGGGCACGTCTGGAGATACGTAGCGCCGAGCCCAAGGAGCCGTCATCTTTCCTTTATGCCGACCCGGGGATCAGCATCACCACTTTGATCGGCATCTTCAGTCGCCCGCCGAAGCCCGCGCAGGACCATTGGGCGTTCGAATCCGCCGCGTTTCGTCTTGCGGATTTGAAGCCATGAACCGCTTGCGCAACCGCCTGATCCTGGTTTTCGGGTTCGCCACGCTGGCCCCACTCCTGGTAACCGCCTGGATTTCGATTTCTTTACTGGACCTTTCGCTGGCTCCGACCCGAGAGTTAGATCAAGTCTCCAAGTCGCTCGAAAAGACCGGAAAAGAGCTTTATCAGCGCGCCCGAGAATCGGTGAAAACCGATGCCGCGCTCGGCCGCTTAAACCCACAACAGTTTCGAAGCCCGGAACGCAATAGCTGGCCCGCTGCCGTGCAGGAGTTCTGGGCGAGTAATGACGCGGACCGCTTTGCCCTGTCTGGAACCAATGGCGATCGGCTCGACTATCTGGTCCGGCACGGCGACAACGTGTGGATTTATTCCACTTCCCTGCATGGCGTGGGGATGAAGGAAATATCGGATCAATTTGCGCGCTCGCGTGCGCTGGTCGCCCGCGATTTACGACGCGGATTTACGTACACGTTCCTCCTGCTCACCGCCGCAATCTGGATCGTAGCCTTCCTGGCTTTGATCTACTTCGCCAACCGCATCAGCCGGCCCATCCAGAATCTAACCACCGGCCTGTCGGAAGTCGCGGCTGGTCGACTCGATTATCGCGTTCCATCCGCCGGCGATGACGAGATTGGCGCGGCCATTCAAACCTTCAATCGAATGGCCGACGAATTGAAGCAATCGCAGGAGCACCTGGTGTATGTTGCTCGTCTGGAAAGCTGGCAGGCGCTGGCGCGCAAGATGGCGCATGAGGTAAAGAACTCGCTCACGCCCATCCGGCTAACCATGGAAGAGATCGCTGCCCGGCAGTCCGGCCCGGGTCGCGAGTTTTTTGAGCAGGCTGCGCAAATCGTGGTCGACGAAGTGATGAGCCTGGAGCGTCGCGTCCGGGCCTTCTCCGAGTTTGCAAGTGATCCGGAGATCGCACCCAAAGCGATTGACATCAACTCGCTGCTGGAGGAGCGCATCGCGCTTCTGAAGGCCGCGCATCCGGACGTGATTTATAGCACGCGCCTGGCGCCCGACCATCCCACCGCGTATGCCGACGAAGACCTGGTCAAAGGCATGCTTACAAACTTGCTGGAAAACGCCGCGCAGGCCGCGGAACCGGGCGGTGTGGTGCTGGGTGTTACGACGGCTGCGACTGACCGCGTAGCGATCGAGGTGCACGATTCCGGTCCCGGCCTTAACCCGCAGGCTCGCCGCACTTTGTTCGAGCCGACCATCTCTTTCAAGCGAGGAGGAATGGGCTTGGGCCTCTCCATCGCTCGTAAGAGCGCTCTGCTGGCCGGGGGCGACATCTTGTTGGTGCAGGGAGAACTGGGAGGAGCGGCTTTTCGTGTTCTGCTCCCATTGGCATAGGGCGGCATTGTGATTTCCGGGAAACGAATACTCATTCTGGATGATGAGCCGAACATCGGCAGCTCTCTGCGTCTGATTCTGGAGCGCGAAGGCTTCGCTGTCACTGTCGCGCGCACGCTAACCGAAGCCAAGGCGGCAGCCGACCGTGCTGACGTACTGCTGGTGGATGTCCGGCTCCCCGATGGCAGTGGAATCGATCTGCTGCGGCAGTTGCGCGAGCGCGATCATCCCGCGCCGGCCATCATGATCTCCGGGCACGCCACCATCGCCGATGCGGTGGAGGCTACGCGTGCGGGGGCTTTCGATTTTCTCGAGAAGCCGCTCAGCCGGGACAAAGTGCTGCTATCGGTCAAGAATGCCCTCGAGCAGGCCAGCCTGCGGCGAGAGAATGAACGTCTGCGCGAACTGGTGGGCGCCGGGGCGAAGATGATCGGAACCAGTCCGGTCTTCACCAGAGTGGTTGAGCAGGCCAGCATGGCGGCCCGATCTGACGCTCGCATTCTGATCATGGGCGAATCGGGCACTGGAAAAGAGCTGCTGGCTGCGCACATTCATCGCGAGAGTCCTTTCGCGGGCGGGCCCTTCGTTAAGGTGAACTGTGCCGCCATTCCTTCCGAACTGCTTGAGAGCGAGCTATTCGGGCACGAAAAGGGTGCGTTCACCGGCGCGATTTCCAACCGCAAGGGCAAGTTCGAACTCGCCGATGGCGGAACTATCTTCCTGGACGAAGTGGGAGATCTGCATTCCGGCTCGCAGGCCAAGCTGCTGCGTGTGTTGCAGGAGGGCGAGTTTCATCGCGTTGGCGGTGAGCAACCCATTCGCGTGGCGGTGCGGGTGGTTTCAGCCACCAACCGGAATCTGGCGGACCTGGTGGGTCAACAGAAATTCCGTGAGGACCTTTACTACCGGCTCTGCGTAGTGCCGATCCGTGTGCCAGCCCTGCGTGAGCGAGTGAACGACATTACACCGCTCGCAGAGTATTTCCTAGAGGAATTCTGCAGTCGTAACAATTTTCATTCCAAGCAGATAGATGAGGAAGCTTACGAGTTGCTGGAGGCTTACGCCTGGCCCGGGAATGCCCGCGAATTGCGCAATATCATTGAGCGCATGGCCATTCTGACGTCCGGAAATCGCCTTACTTCGGATGCGGTCCCGGTGGAGATCCGTCTGGCGCAGGAAGCCGCGCCGCGTTCCAATTTGAAGGAGGCTCGAGATTCGGCCGAACGCGAGCACATCCTTCGGGCGCTGGAAGAATCCAGTTGGAACGTTTCGGGAGCAGCGCGCGCTTTGGGCATGGAGCGCACAAATCTGCACAAACGAATTCGCGCGCTCGGCCTCAATCGCGAAAAACGCTGATTGGGACTGATTATTTCTTGCGGTTCTTGCGCCAGGCCGCCGCGCCAACTGCGACCAAGCCGCCCCCGAGGAGCAATATCGTACCTGGCTCCGGTGTTTGCGCCGGGGCCTCGAGCGCGAAGATAGAGTTTGCCAGGCAAAGGCCAGTAACAATGCTGAGAGCAAGAAGTTTCATCCGTATTTCCTCCGTGACCCGATCAGTTTAACCGACGACAATGCGGCCCGAGGTTAGCCAACCGGTCCATGTCTTGGTGAAAGAGTACTGGTACTAATTTGAATCCTTGAACCGCCATGTGAGATAGCCGAGCACGAAGAATCCGGCCGCAATCCCGAAGCGGAGTATCACCAGCCAAAGCCGCTCGCCGAGGAGCCAACGGTTAATGCCTAAGAGCAGGAATCCGGCGGCGATAGTGAAATACCACCAGGCGAAAAGGCGTGATCGAAGACGTTTTCGCATCCTATTGGATCAGCTCCGGCTGCCTGCCGCCCGCTCAACTTCAACTCCAATTGTATGATTCCAGACGCATTCTTCTCTTGCGGAAGCCGGGAGGTCCTGTGATATTATGGTCCAGTTTTCAATTAGCCTGTGCATTTGGCGCCGGAGAAATGGCGAGAGCTGCGAACATTTTCGTAGCGTCACGTTCTGGCCGTTTTGAGGAAGAATGCGCAGCACCAGATGTTAGGAGAAATGAGTAGTGAGAGAAAAAGGTATCGTGAAATGGTTTAACGCCGCCAAGGGCTATGGCTTTATCCAGCGCTCCAACGGCGATGATGTGTTTGTTCACTTCTCAGCAATCCAGATGAACGGCTATCGGACACTGGAAGAAGGTTCGGAGGTGGAGTTCGAGGTGAAGCATGGCCCCAAGGGCCTGCAGGCCGAGAATGTAATGCGACCTTAAGAGTCTCAAGAAATCGACTGTTGGGCCGCCCAGCGCAGGCGGCCTTTTTGTTGTGTTCGCGCGTATCATCTACAGGATTGAACTTCTTACTTCTCACGCACGGCGCTGGATCGAATCGGAATGCGCCACTTCTGGTAGCGTTGGAGAACGCTTTTCACGCAGCGAACATCGAGGTGCTGCGCTACGATCTCTCTTTTCGCCAGGAACGGCCGAATGGCCCGCCGCGGCCTGGCGATGCGGCGCGAGACCGGGAGGGATTGCGCGAACAAATCCTCAAGATTCGCGACAAGAAGCCGGAGCGTGTATGGCTGGGCGGTCATTCTTATGGCGGCCGGCAGTCGAGTATGCTTGCCGCCGAAGCGCCTGGGCTGGTGGATGCTCTCTTGCTGCTTTCCTATCCGTTGCATCCACCGCGCAAGCCCCAAGAACTGCGAACGGAGCATTTCCCTAATCTTCGAACTCCCGCCCTGTTCGTGCATGGCGTGCGCGATCCTTTTGCCACCAGCGGCGAGTTGACGAGTGCAATCGCATTGATTCCCGTTTATGTGAGCTTGCTTGAAATCGAGGGCGCTGGGCACGACCTGGGCAGGCATCACTCGGATGTGTCGTCGAGAATTGTGAGCGCCTTTTTGGACCATCCCGGCCTGTCGGAAAAGAAGCTGAGCGTCTGAGCCCACTTGCGAAGCCGTTGCGCGGGTGGTTAGCTCAAGTGATTTCTGGCAGGTTGCTACGCGCGCGCCGGTCTAAGCCCAGCTTGCAAATCTCGTCAGCCTTTACGCGAATAGCTCGGTCAGAACGCGAGCAGGAGTCACACCTACCAGCGATTCGTTGCGGCCCTCATAGGGGAACGTGTTCTTTTGGAAGTCGATACCCAACATGTGCTGGACGGTCGCATGAATGTCGCTGTGTCCAACCTTGTATTCCTTGACCGCTGCATATCCGAGGTCATCCGATTGCCCAAAGTCGAAGCCGGGCTTCATGCCCGCGCCAGCCATCCACATACTGAAGCCGTAGGGATTGTGGTCGCGGCCGGGCTTGGAATTCTTCGCTTCGATGGTCGGCAGCCGGCCGAATTCACCAGACCAGACTACAAGCGTGTCCTTTAGCATGCCGCGCTGTTCGAGGTCAGTCAGCAGTCCGGACATGCCCTGATCGATGTACTGGCAAAGACCGGGGAGCTGGCCTTCGATGTTATTGTGAGTGTCCCAATTGCCGCCTCCACCACCATAAACCTGGACGAAACGCACGCCGCGCTCCGTCAAGCGGCGAGCCATCAGGCACAGCTTGCTGAACGGTCCAGCGACCTTCTCATCGACGCCGTAAAGCTTCTTGGTTGCTTCGCTCTCTTCGGAAAGGTCAGCCACCTTCAAAGCTTCCACTTGCATCCGGGCCGCCAACTCATAATTCGCGATGCGCGATTCCAGATCCTGATCCAGGGGATAAGCCTGGTTCTGATGACGGTTCAACCCTTCCACCATCTTCAGCAAGCGCCGCTGTTGCTCGAGCGTCATATTTTCGGGACGCTTGATGTCGTAGATGGGCGATTGTGCATCCGCTCGCATGGAGGTGCCGTTGTAAATGGGAGGAAGCCAGGCCGAGGAATGCGCGCGGGCGCCGATGGTCGCACCCTCTCCGAGAGCGATGTAGGCCGGAAGGTTCTGATTCTCGGTACCGAGCGCATAGCTCACCCACGAGCCGATGGCCGGGAAGCCAGTGGCGCCGCGTCCGGTGACAAACGTGAATTGGGCCGTCGAGTGATCGATACGATCGGTTGTCATCGAGCGGACGAACGTCACTTTGTCGACGACTTTCTGGAAATGGGGCAGCAGGTTGGAGACCTCACGACCGCTCTCGCCGCACTTAGTGAATGGCCACGGGCTGGCCATGATCTGCTGCGAGCCATTCAGAGCACGTCCTTTGATCTCAAACGGCGCAGGCTTTCCGTCGTACTTCAGGAGAGCCGGCTTGGGATCGAACATGTCGATTGTGCTGGGGCCGCCGCCAATGTAGATGAAGATGACGTTCTTGGCCCGGGCCGGGAAGTTTGGCAGTTTCGGCCTGAGGTCGTACGCCGCTGGCATTGCGGACTCCGCGCCAAATGCGCGCTCGGTCTGCAACATCGAATTCAGCGCCATAGCGCCAAAACCGACTGCTACATCCTGCAGCACTTCTCTGCGCGACAGAAATCTCTTCATGGCTTCTAGTCTCCCTTATGACTATTCCCTAATAGCTATGCCCAGAACCTCTAATGACTATACAGAAAATCATTGGCCCCAAACATCGCCTGAATGAACAGGCGGAGCCCTTCTTTCGGGTCAGAGTCGCCTGCGATGGCCTCTTTCGCAATGCCTAACTCCTCGGCGGACGGTGGTCTATTGTAGGCCTCGTCGAATGCTAGCTTCACAGCTTGATCGTAATTGTTATTGCTGCGCTCGAGCACCTGCTGCGTTAACGCCTGGGTGGTGCGGAATACCAGAGGATTGTTCAACAGCGCCAGCGACTGAGTGGGCAGCGACGCTCGAAACCGTTGGGCTTGATTATCGGAGGTCATGTCGGGGCAGTCGAATACATGCAGGAATGCAACCGACCGCGTCCTCGTCTGGGCCAAATAGAGACTACGGCGGGTGACGCCGGAGCCCTTCTTATCGTCTTCGAGCCACTGTCCGTCGGGCCCGCGCTTGATTGGCTCCTGTTTCCCGAACATCTTGTCGTTCAACAGACCGCTCACCTTCAACATCGAATCTCGAATGGTCTCGGCTTCGAGCCGGACGGGAGCTTTCCGCCACAGCAGCTTGTCGGAAGGATCTGCTGTCATGTTTTGAGCGACCTCGGCTGAACCCTGGCGATATACCTGAGACATCATGATCTGCTTGGTCAACCACTTTAGGTCCCAGTTATGTTCCTCGAAACTAACTGTAAGGTAATCCAGCAACTCCGGATGAGTTGGGGCTGTGCCTTGAACGCCGAAATCGTCCACCGAACGAACGATGCCTTCCCCGAAATGCCATTGCCACGCGCGGTTCACAAAAACCCGAGGCACCAGTGGATTTTCCGATGAAACCATCCATTTCGCGAGGGTCAAACGGCGATTGGTGCTGTTCCAATCCGGATGATCCTTCGGGTCGGGGAATTTGAACGGACTTTGGGGATTGTCCAGAACCAACGGAATACCGGGCTGCACCTCTGCGCCGGGCGACAGATAATTGCCTCGCTGCAGAATGTAGGTGGGTGATGGGGTCTTTGAGACATCCCAAGCGGCTTCGATGTAATTGGCTCCCCCCGACTTGGATTTGTTCTTACGGTTGTAGCGCATGATATTAATTTCATCTTTCCAGCGCGCCAATTCGGGGAACCGCTTCTCCATTTCCTGGTCTGTGATGCCATCCTTGGGAGCGTTGCGGTCGACGTCAAGATCGGGATCGGCTTCAATGTCTTTCCGCATTTGCGCCCGAAGTTCAGGCGTCATGGTGCTACCGGCTTTCACTTCTGCCCGGTATCTCTGGTAGGTCGCTTCCAGCAGATCGTCCATGCGGCGGATGGCTTTGGCATCGTTGCTGGTTACGTCCTTAATCCAACTGGCGCGGGAAGCGTCGTCCATGTCCAGGACCATGCGGCTTGGCCAGGGCCCGAAATTCAGAGAGCCCGCCACCCAGTTCTCAGGGTCCCAGACTGCTTGATAGACCGACATCAGTTTGTAGTAATCCCGCTGGAGGATAGGATCGAACTTGTGGTCATGGCAGCGCGCGCAACCAATGGTCACGCCCATCGTTGCCGACAGGCTCGTTTCCATCGCCTTTTGTTGCGCGTCGAAGTACTTGTCAACTTCGTAAATGGTCTGATTGTCTGTGATGTCGGCGGTCGTCCTCAGGAAACCTGTCGCGGTCAAAGGCTCGATCTGGTCTGGCGTGGGCCGCGAGCCCGGCTTGTAATTGACCAATTGATCGCCGGCCATTTGCTCGATCAAAAACAGGTCAATCGGCTTGTTCTTATTAAAAGCGTTTATCACGTAGTCGCGATATTTCCAGGAAACTTCGCGATCGGTATCCCCGGCGTCGCCGCGGGAGTCCGAATAACCTGCAACGTCCAGCCAATGTCGGCCCCATTGCTCACCGTAGTGCGGCGAGGCTAGCAATCGATCGATGAGCGACTCCCACGCGTTGGGGGATTTGTCCTCGATGAAAGCTTTCACCTCGGCGGGGGTGGGCGATAAGCCGGTTAGGTCGAAATAGGCGCGCCGGACCAGCGTAACGCGGTCGGCCTCAGGCTGCATCTTCCAGCCCTTTTGTTCAAGTTTGGCGAGCACGAAGGCGTCAATCGGGGTCCGAACCTGGTCTTTGTTCTTCACAGCCGGCGGGGTTGCTTTTACGGGTTTGCGGAAGGACCACCATTCGCGACGTTGGGGGGTGATTTTGGCGGCTTCACGCGCCAAAGTAGCGGCCTCTGAGTCGGATGCCGCCGGGAAACGGCCCAGTTCGATGTAGGAGCGAATGAGTTGCTTATCGCCAGCCGTCAGCTTACCGCCCTGCGGCATCTGACCGTTTTCGATCATTTTCCACAACATGCTGCGCTCTGGCTTGCCGGGAGCGATCACCGGGCCGCTGGAGCTTCCGGCCATCATGCCGGAGAACGAACTGAGATCGAGCCCGGCCATTTTCTGCTTGTCACCGTGACACATCACGCAGTTCTTTTCCAGAACCGGCATGATCTCGCTCTTGAAAAGGGGCGCACGCTGCGCGGCCGCCGGTCCGGCGATCGCCACGAGCGCGATCCCCAGGCACAGCCCGGATAGCCGGCCCCGTCTTCCTTCAGAACGTGACATTAGACTCCTCCCGACACAGGTACTCGCAGCATTTATTTCATCACCTCTTTCGTCAACAAACAAGTTTCAAAGCGTCTGTTGCGGGCTGTTACGTTGCTTTTGATCCGCTATTTATAGCCTGTGCCGCTGCCGCAGTTAACTTTAACAGCACCACTTTGTTGTGGTGTATAAATTGCGCTATCATGAGGCGCTTCTCCATCGAATGCCCAAATCGAGCGCCTTGCGGCAATACGTCAGGCTTCGTTCCATGTGATCCAGCTGCTGAGCTTTAAGCGCTTCGATGTAGCGGTCGCGGACTTCGGGAAGATCCGCCATCAGATGCGGCTTGTCATAAGAACGGCCGCGTCGGGCCAAGGCGAGAAAGCGTTCAAAGTCACGAGAACGCCCTTTCGGGAACCACTTCGTCCAGAATTCATCGGTGTAAACCGGAAGAACGACCGGCGGCCGAGCCGTAATCGGCTTGCAATAGACGAAGACCTGCGGCATGAGCTGAGCGGCGCGAGCGACCAATGCTTTGAAATCGATGGTCCCTTCCCCCAACGGCACCCACTGGACCGCAATTCCATTCGGATGCTCATAGACGACAGAATCGCGCAGGTGGAAGGTAACTGCAAGTGGCCCAAGCTCTTCCACCGTCGTCATTGGATCCTCAGCGACGAAAACAGGATTGCCGGTATCGAGGTATGACCCGACGAACTCTTTGCCGGCAGTTTCGATGACTTGACGGGTCTGCCACGCCATCAGGTCCTTGTGATTTTCAATGGCGATCTTGAGCCCTGCATCCATCACTTGGCTGCGGACTTCGCGCAGTATCTTGATCCCAGTTTCCATGTGCGGTTCCACTGGCCCATTGTCTGGCATGCTATATCGGTCGCCCGCGAGTAGGGCACGGACGATGGGTGATCCCATGGCATTCGCACGCTCCACGCTCTTACGGAGCTCAGCCACGGATCGCGGGTAATCGCCTGGCTTTTTGGGCAGCAGCGCCCCGCCGCCCGTTTCGAGATGGAATCCCAGATCTTTCGACCAGGCTCGCACCTCTGCCCAGTGTTTGGGGTCCATTACGGCGGGGTCCAGGGAATCTTGAAGAAATACCGCGTCCAGCTTGTGCTTGACGCAGTAGTCCAACAATTGCCGGTCGTTCCAACTCAAGAAACGGAGGCAATACGTGTTGATTCCTAGTGGCCACCGGCGGCCGGTCGAGGACGGCATAGCTGAGGTAAGCGCTAGAGACGAACCAATGAAGGTGCGGCGAGTAATACTGTCACTTCGGTAAGATGTCGCCATATTTCGGGATGATAACCTCTTTCACGTACTTATCTTCGTCTCGAAGCGCCTGAATGACGCCTTTGACATCCATGGCTTTCACTGCCGCTTCAATGAGCGCCGCGCCCTGTCTGCCGAGCCGCTCCCGCTCCTCCGCTGTGATCTTGGTATCTAATGGCCTCACGCTGGCGTGATTCCCATCTGGCTCATACGTGCCCACTGCACTGCTGCCCGGACCGAGCGTAGTAAGTTTCCGAATGCTGTCGGGCGGCTTGGGCAGCGCGGGAGCCGATGGAATCGGAAGAGCCAGACTGAGCGGAACCTCACTGAGCCGGCCGACGATTTGATACGCGCCATAACCTACCGCGCGAAAATTATTCGATTCAGTGGCTCGCGGCGCGGCACCCGCCGCCTGAGCATTTTGCAGGAGCCGGCCGGTTTCGACGTAGAGGATGGGATCCTTGGTCTCCTCGAAGAACTCTCGAACCAGTGCGCCCACGTATTGATTCGACGGACCATGCGCCGAGGTGTAGATCTGCCGCCGGAATCCCTGGCGCAGCAATGAACGCGCGATCTCCTTCAAGTAAGCCAGCCCGACATCCTGCGAAACATAAACGCTGCCCCGGCCGGTGATCGTAACGCCCGGGTAGAAGTACATGACGTGTGGCAGCACCAGCCCGTCCGCCTCCTCCGCCATCTTCAGCGCATAAGCCTCGGCCATGGTGTACTCGAGATCGGTGGGAAACGCACCCATCGATTCCACCGTGCCCACGGGAATGATGATTACGTCGTTTCGCTTGAGGTAGTCTTCGATCTCTGGATTCGTCAACTGGGTGAAATAGCGTGTACGCATCGGCCGAGGCGCTTGTTGGCCCCACGCTGTCGTCAGGAACAATGAACTAGCCACGAGTAAAGCTGAAATGCACTTAAGCATTGAGTGACTCCGTATTTGCCTACTTCCAGAACGTATCGGGGATGGCGCGGAACGATACCGGCCAGACCTTCAAGACCGTATCGCGGTAGACCTCGGCTTCAATCACCATCTCCCACGATTCCGGAGAGCCGCCTTTGATCCACTGTTCGTCCAGGAGTTTCAAGCCGTCCAGCGATAACAGCATAGTCGTCATACTCGTGAGAGTCCGGCCCATGAGCAGAAGCGACCGGGTGTGTTCCGGCCTGGTCGGCAACAAAACAACGATCGCCGGAAAGATCTTGCGGTCCGAGGAATAGTCTACTTCCCGATACTCCGCCGGTTCCCCAGGCTTCGGATTCCGATTCCCAACAAGATCGGGCTCGACCTGCGCGATGTAGAAGTTTGTTTTCTTCACCAGGCGATCGAGATATACCGCCGTGCGCGGCATTCCGAGGAAGATCGTGTTCTGAGCGGCAAAGGAATCGGCTGGAAACTTGCGCGACTCAATTAGTTGTACCTGTTGTCCGCCTTGCTGCAGGTATTGCAGTACTCTAACCCCCGCAGTCATCTCCATCGCGCCCACATAGGTTTGGGCCAGTGTTGGAGGTCCCCATTTCTGCGCCATATCCCGGACCACGGGGGATGTCTGCCAATTCTCAAATTCCGAGATTTTCAGGTCCCGGACGAACACATTATGATCAGGCCAGAAGAAATATAGCGGGCTCGGAAGGACAATGACGGTCGGTTTTCCGGCCACCAGAAATGATTTCCAGAACCTTGGCAGCGGAGGTGGAGGGGCAGGGAAGCTTGCCCGTAGCACACGGTTTTGAATGAGCAGAGCTAGACAGAGAAGCAGCAAGCCAGCTATGAGCCCGCCCGCGGTCCAAAGGTAACGTCTCGGCACCGCCGCCAGAGGCGATACCGGAGAAATTTGGGGCGGTTCGTAAACCCAGTGCAACTCATGACGGCCCAGCGGGATGGTTAACCGCAAAGGAAAAGAGTCGCCGGCCGCTTCGGAGAATTCCTTAAGCTTGGCGCGAAGCCGCGCAACTTGGACTCGCACCGTGGAATCTGTTTTTGGATCAAAATCCGGCGATCGCCCGAGCGCGTCTACCGCAATGGCGTACTCGCTGATTGGTTCGCCTTGGTGCTTCCAAAGGTACAGCAGCAACGTACGCATCATCGGGGCGGTTCGGAATGTATCGCTCTCGACGACTCGTGTGATGAGTTCGTCCAGCCCGCGCGCGGGAGCAGCGACGCGCGTTTCGCCGCCCCTATGTTTACGCAACAGCTGCATCCGGGTTAATTCTGCAACAATCGACGAGCGTGCGCAAGCCTCTATTTTGCAAGCGCGTATCGTGCCGAGAAAACGTAGCGCTACACCGTAACGTACAACCGTAACAGTGCGCAACAGGATTTTGATAGCATCCCCATTGATGGAAGACGCCACTTTCGAAGAGCTGGAGCAATCATTTCGGTCCGCCGGTCCGGCAGCGGTTTTCGATCGGCTGATACGCACCGCCCTCGAAACGAAGGATTATCGTCTGCTGTTTGGGGCGCGGCTGATGCAGGCCCGGCACGGCCTGGGGCTCCCGCTGATCGAGACCGAACCGACCATCAATCTCGCTGGCGAGCAACTGTCGTCGTATGAGAGTGCGCTCAACAAAGCAGCACGCGAGGCCGGAGAGCTCCTTCTGGCGGCCGGCGACATCGTGAGCGCCTGGACATACTTTAAGGCTCTAGGCGACCCGGCTCCGGTTGCCGCGGCAATCGAAAAAACAGACCGTGGGGAGCAGATCGATCGCGTAATTGAGATTGCTTACCACGAAGGAGTGAACCCGCGCAAGGGTTTTGAACTGATATTGGAACACCATGGTATTTGTCGTGCTATTACTTTGTTCGGTGCGATCCGGGATTACGCGAGCCGCCAGCATTGTCTGCAGTTGCTCGTGAGCTCCCTATACGGGCAATTGACAGCTGGTCTAAAGGAGACCATCGGCTCGGTGGAGCGTGTTGCGCCCAATAGTACCAGCCTGGCAGAGCTGATCGCAGGCCGTACATGGCTGTTCGAAGGGAACAGCAGCTATGTCGACAGCACGCATTTGACTGCAATTCTGCGATTCACGCCCGAGCTCGAGAACGGCGCGAGTCTTCGAATGGCCGCTGAGATGGCGGATTATGGCTGCCGCCTGGCGCCGATGTTTCATTTCCGCGGCGACCCGCCGTTCGAGGACACCTACGTGGACCATGCCGTTTATCTGCGGGCGCTGCTCGGTGAAGAAGTAGACCATGCCATAGCCCACTTCCGAAAGAAAGTGACTGACGCAGTCGCTGCCTCCAGCGACACGACGCCAGCCGAGGTATTGATTGAACTCCTGATCCGTTTGGGGCGGTACGCGGAAGCCATCCAGGCCTCCCTGGAATTCTTTCCGAATTCGTGCACCGCGCCGCTGAGTTGCGCATCGGCCATCCAGCTATGTCAGATGGCAGGTGACTATCGACAGTTACGAAAACTCGCCCGTGAACACGGCGATCTGTTGGCGTTTTCCGCCGCAGTCATCCAGGGCTAAGGTATACTTCCCCGAGGAAGGGATTCAAATGTTTGGACAACGACGATCCACGAACACAAAAATGACGCGGCTGATGACTCTTGGGATTACCGGCTTCGTGGCCTTGCAGATCGCACCCTTGTGGGGGCAGGTTCGCCCTCTTCACACGCGCGATCTGACGCGGCTCAGCCAGGTCCAAGTGGCCAATTACCTGAAGCGCAGCGATATTGTTTTCGTTCCCCTTGGTGCGGTTGAGACCAATGGGATCATGCCTAGCGATCGCGATTACGTCTCGCCGCTGGGGGTGTCGATTGCGATGGCGGACGAGCTCGATGCATTGTACATGCCCGGTCTGGTTTGGTCATATCCCGGCACCACGATGATTGCTCCCGCCACGGTCAATATTTCGCCGACACAAGGAGTTGATTTTCTGAGAGGAGTTGCGAAATCGCTTTTGCGTCAAGGTTTCAGGCGACAGGTCTACATTTCGATGGGTCAAGGGCCGGCGCCATTAACGGCGGGGACGCTGGTCCGGGAATTCTATGACGAGGAGCACGTGCCGATTCTATACATTGACATGGATGCTTACCTGCCAAAGCTTAAACTGGCTCCCGACACGAGGAGCAAACTTATGTACGGCACGCACTATATAGCGGGACGAATTATCGACATCCCTTGCAAGGGCGATTACGGCGAATCAGAGTCCGAGCCTGCAGGACCGATTCCCGAAAATACCGGGTTAGCAGGGTTGTCCAAACTAGGTTATTCGGGAAGTCTGACGCTGGGGTCATGGGTTCCCGACGTGATGGCGCATGGGAACGGGAAACCGGTTTTGCCGGCTAATCCGGCCGAACGTGAAGAGTGGGGCAAGCAAGGCCAGGTCCAGCTGATCGCCATCATCAAGCAAATGCACTTGAAGGAGGCGATGGACGACCTGAAACAGCATGATGACTATACCAATAAGGTACTCGTGCCCAAGTTTGGAAAGATATTGCCTGGCACGCGGTAACTGATTTAAGTTAGTCTCAAAGTAGTGTAAGGAGGAATATGCGTGTACGTCATTTCGCCATCGCTTGTTTGGTGGTGTGTTTTGCGTGCTTGTTCGGAATACTTCCAAGTGCGGCACCACAGGAAAAATACGACCGCGATACTTATGCGCGTGAGTATGTTCAGTTTCTCGTGCAGGAGCTCGATCAATGGACTAAGGGATTCCCTCGCCAGTTTTATTCAGCGCTCCTGCAGCCCCCTCGGGATTCCAGCAAACTATCGGAAAGCGCCAAGGCAGGCCCTAGCGACCTGGGCGATGCAGTCAAACAATTAGCGTCGCTAAGCAGTTCCAAAGATCTCCTTACCAACGGCGACTTTCGAAACCAGGTGGACAAGACGCTGGCCGCGGCCAAGCAAGTCAATCTCGCCATGGCGAGCCAAAGGTTTCCAGATCCGTTGCAAAGCGACTGGGATCAGATCCGGACCGCTCTAAACAGACTCGGAGAAATCTATAAATTCGACACACTGGCCACCCTGGAGCCTCCCGGCGCTCCGGGCCGTGGACGCGGCGGACAGGCGCCCGCAGCTACGGTAGCCGTTGCTTTACCTCCTGGCGCGGTGGCCGGCTACATCGTCGATCAAAGATGCGCGGCTCGAGGCAAAGGAATGTGGACCGACGTGGCCTGCGTCGAGCGGTGTATTCGGGATGGAGACAAGGTTGTACTGGTGACCGAGGAAGGAAAAGTGTTCCAGATCTCCAACCAGGATAAGGTCACATCAGAGACCTACGGTCAGAAGGTGATCATCACCGGCAAGACCGAAGGCGAAATTATCACCATCGAGAGCCTCAAGACTTCGTAGGGTTCGCTGAGGGTCGAATCAGCACTAAGACCAAAACAGTCGCGACCACCGGTAGAAGACTCGCGCCTATCAGCACTGGCTCGAACGAATAGCGATCTGTCACCTTGCCAATTAGAAAAGTAGAAATGATTGTTCCGATGCCTGCGGCGGCGCCGCTCATTCCGCTAACCGTGGCCACGGCGTTGCTAGGGTAAAGATCCGCCGGGAAGGTCAGGCCCATGGTGGACCAGGCCGCATAAGAGAACGTCGCAGCGGCAAAGAGAGCGATTATTACCGTGAAATTCGATATGGCAACGGCCGGGATCAGCAGGGTCATGCCTATTCCACCCAGCAGCACCACCAGCTTGCGCGCTCTTAATACGGGCCAGCCCCGCCGAATGCAATAGCTGGAGAGTCCACCGCCGGCGAAATTCCCGAGATCAGCCGCGAGAAAGGGGATCCAAAAGCCTAAAAGTGTATCCTCCAGTTTGAAGCCTTTCGACACGAGGTAGATGGCGAACCAGTCCGTGACGAAGAACCACACCGGATCGGTCAGGGCTTTGCCGAGCACGATGCCCCAGGTTTCTTTTCGACGCAGCAACGCTGCCCAGGAGTGTCCTCGGTCTTCCTCGAAATGGTCCTCCCCAAAATCATCTGCGCGGACCACGGGGATCGGACCGGTTGGATAAACCAGGCGCCACACCACCAGCCACACGATTCCCAAAACTCCGGTGACGACGAACGCCGGCCTCCAGCTTCCAGACACCGAATACAACCAGATCACCATGACTGGAGCGACAGCGCCGCCGACGGCCGAGCCACTGTCGAAGATGGCGACAGCCAAACCACGCTCCGATTTCGGAAACCACTCCGAGACGGCCTTAGTTGCGCCGGGCCAGTTGGCTGCCTCGCCGGCGCCTAATAGAAACCGGAAGGCGGCGAAACTCCTGAGACCTGTCGCCAGCGAGGTCGCCACAGCGACAGCCGAATACCAGAGCACCGCTAAAGACAACCCACGCCTGGTGCCCAGCCGGTCGAGCAGTCTTCCGGAGACTGGTTGAAAAATCGCGTAGGCCGCCCGGAACGCGATGACCAGGAGCGCGAAGTCGGAGTTCGACCACACGAATTCACGCTTCAAATATGGCGCCAGCACGCTCAGCGTCTGGCGATCGATGTAATTGATGGTGGTCGAGGCGAACAGGAGCGTCGCGATCCACCAGCGGAACCGCGTGGACCTGCTTCGCGGAGATAGGGGAGCGGTCAGGTTCTAACGCTCCAGTGCTGCGAGTTGCTTATCGATCGAAGCGCGAGCCGACGGCACATATCGCAGGGCGTTGGCGTAGTAGACTTTGCGAAGCACGTCATCAGGCAGGCCGATGCCGGAGATTCTCCAGCGGCCATGCAGCGGAGCGCCAGTCTCCGAGCGCAACTGCGCGGGATGATCGAAGTGTTCGTCTAAGGTCTCAAGAAACCTCCAATGCGGAATCCAGAACTCGTCGATTCCACGGTTAGGATTTCCGTCGGAGCCAAATAAAATGCGATCTTGATACTTCAAGAAAAACTTGCGGATCATCAGGGGCGCACGGCCGAGGTCCTGAACCGTGGCGGACAACTCGACGTCGGCATTAGGATATTTATCCAACAACGCGGCGACTTTGTCCATGTCATAGTACAGCATTGCCATATGCGCGTTGATGAAGCGGGTGTTGGGGTGCCGGGCGTGCATGTTTTCGCGAGCCTTCTCTATCACATCGTTGGTCGGATGGCCGGTGTGGTAGTAGTTTCCCTCCGGGCTACTCCGCCACAGACCAGCTTCATAGCGCTCGTTCTCCGGGCCGATGGGAAGGAAGCGGCCAATCGAATCACTGAGGTGAATCATCACGGGCTTGTTGTAGCGGGCACACATCTCCCAGACTGGATCTAGCCGCGGGTCGTCGGCCTGGATGTAAGAGCCATCGTGATTTTTGAATTCGAGGCCCAGATCTTTCCAAATCTTCAGTCCTTGAGCTCCCGCGCGAAAGCAGCGTTCCAACTCCCGTGTAGTTCGTTCTGACCAGCCCGGATCGTTTATTCCTTCCCAATTGATCCTCGCGAATTCAATGATGCGATCCCGATAGGGTTCGCTCATCTTCATGTTCTGGTCGAACGTCTTTCCGAAACCACCATCCATATTGCAGATGACGCCAATGCCAGTCTGATCCATGAGACTGATCATTTTCCGATAGTCGGCGTCGGTTTTAAGAGAGCCTGCGTGGAGGTGGATATCGAGGACGGGAAACTTGGCTCGAGTAATCTCGGTCCTGGGAAGTTTCATCAGGGCTTTCGGCATGGCCGGTACTTCGGGAGCGGGATGAAAGTCGGGATGTCCGGGAAGTTGCTGAGCCTTGTCTTTCGCGCCGGAGGTTTGCGCCGAACAAGTCCCGGCGCCGACCGCTATCAACAATGCCAATTTGCGCAAGTCCCCTAGCATAGCGATGAACTCCTAACCGTGGATCAACTTATATTGGTCCAGATCTCTCTTGACCGTTTCCAGTGGCGTCAATTCGGTTGCACCGTGCGTCAGCAGATAGTACTTCACTCCGCCCACACTTTCGGCGGTGGTAAAGACGTCCTTCCAGGGCGTGTCGCCTTTGCCGAGGGCCGGCGCTTGCCGATTCGAATCGAGAGGACCTTCTGTGAGGAGCAGGCATTCAGTCTTTCCCGGATACTGTTTCATGAACGCCACCGGATCGGTGCCGGCCCGGCGGCAAACCTCAACGTCCACGTGGAAGACCAAGTCTTTCGATTGGGCCAGAATGTCGATCGGCCTCAGCCCGTCTTTGGTCTGAAACTCTACAGCGTGGTTGTGAAAGCTGCACGCCATTTTACTTCGTTTCAGAGTCTCAGACGCACGCTGGAGCACGTCTGTCAGCTCCTTCCAGGCGTCGGCGTCCAACGATGCCTTGGCGTGGTAGCCGATGCCGGTTGGCGTGGTTGCCAGTCCTCTGACGCAACAGACTGTTTGCGCGCCGAGAATCTGATTCAGCTCGATCATGGCTTTCATCTGGTCCCCGGGTAAAAAGAACTGTGGTTCGGTATGAGTTGCCAGAACCTTCAGTTTTATGGAATCCAGCAACGCTCGAACTTCCTTGGCACGTGCCGGCGTCCAGCTCTCATATTGGGTGAGCTCGACGCCCTCATAACCCATCTGTGCAACCGCCGTCAGCGTTCCATTGAAATCCTTTTTCCAATCGGCTATGACCGCGTAAATGAGCAGTCCGACCGGAATATGTTTGCTATGTTCCGCATACACAGCGGATGTGGAAGCTGCCAACGCAAGGAAGCCTCGGCGTGAAATGGATTCTCTAGTAGCCATGGATAGGAACAATATCATAATTGATATGGTGGGTTGTCGCTCTTCGCTCTGTCTGGTTGCGATCCTGGTGCTGGGGGCTTGCTCGGCTCGGCATGAGCGGGACTTGCCCGACCTGCCGCGCTTGACCATCGGCAACTTCCGTCCGCAGATCCGAGACCGAGTGCAAAGGGCCTATGACGATGTCAAAGCCAGACCCAAGGACGCGGAATCCAACGGCCGCATGGGGATGCTTTTGCAAGCATTCTCGCAATTCGAGTCGGCCGAGCTTTGCTATCAGCGGGCGCGAATTCTCGATCCCAAGAAGTTTCAATGGGCTTACTACCTCGGCCTTACTCAGTCGCTGGATGGAAAGAACGAGGAGGCCTCGCGGACTTTGCAGGATGCTACACTTCTGGATCCGCAATATCTTCCGGCCCGAATGAAGCTGGCCGAAGTGTTTTTAACACTGGGCCGCTTGGACGAAAGCCAAAAGATCGGGGAGTCCATCGCCAAGGACGATCCGCAGTTTGCTCCGGCTTATTACTGGTTGGGGCGAGTGGATGCCGCCAAAGGCAACGTTCCGGCCTCCATTGAACAGTACCGCAAAGCTTGTCAATTGTGGCCAAGTTATGGCACCGCCCACTATGCCCTGGCGCTGGCTTACCAGGGAACGGGCGCGAAGGCAGAGGCGCAGCAGCACATGGCTGCTTACCAGAAATACAAAGCGGATGGTGACCCGCAGCCTGAAGATCCTCAACTGGAAGCGGTCCGGTCGCTCGATAATACAGCACTGGCGCATCTGATGAAGGGAGTGGATCTGGAAAACGCCGGGCAGGTGGATGGCGCCATCACCGAGCATGAGGAAGCTGTGAAGCAGGACCCGAAGCTCGCCCAGGCCCACGCAAACTTGATCGCTCTCTATGCGCGCGCCGGCCGTGCAGACAAGGCTGAGGCGGAGTATCGGGCCACGGTCAGAATCAACCCCAACCTTCCCCAAAGCCACTACGATTACGGTGTTCTTCTGGTGAATCAGCGGCGCTACCGCGAAGCCGAAGATGCTTTTCGTAAGGCGCTGGAGAGCAGCCCGAATTATGCGGAAGCGCACAGCAACTTAGGCGCGATGCTGGAGCTTCGTGGAAAATCCGAGGAAGCCATCCAGCACTACCAGGCGGCCGTCGATGGCAAACCGAATTACCGGATGGCACACTTCCAACTGGGGCGCCTACTGCTGATGAAGAAGCGAACCAGCGAAGCGATCGCCCAGCTTTCGCAGACGATCGGGCCGGAGGACGGAGACACACCGCGCTGTATGTACGCGCTCGGAGTGGCCTACGCAGAAGCCGGTAACTACGCGAGCGCGGAGCGTTACCTCCAGGATGCGAGTCAGCGAGCCACTTCCTTGGGACAAAACCTGCTACTCGGACAGATTGAAACAACTCTTCGCAAAGTGTCGGAGAGGACTGGACGTTGAAATCCCGGCGTCTGTTCAGCATTCCAGCTTTTTGCTTTTTACTGGCCTGCTCGCCCCGGACGGCAATCGAGCATCCGGGCCCAAAATTCCGGGAGGCGGCAGCCGAGACAGGACTGCGGTTTCAGCATTTCACCGGAGCGACTGGACAGTTTTACCTTCCCGAGATCATGGGCTCCGGCGTCGCCCTGCTCGATTACGACGGAGATGGAGACTTGGATGTTTTTCTGGTGCAGGGAACGGTTCTGGAGCCAGGCAAGAGTGTGAGCGATGCGCGCTTCCCGCCGCCCGCCGGTTGGAAACCGGGAAACCGCCTGTTCCGCAACATGCTGAAGGAAACGGGAAAGCTGCAATTCGTGGATGTGACCGATCAAGCCGGCTTGAACCATGTGGATTACGACGTGGGCTATGGCATGGGCGTCGCAGTGGGCGACTACAACAACGACGGGTATCCCGATCTATTCGTGACTAACTTCGGCTCGAACATTCTGTACCGGAACAACGGGAACGGAACATTCACGGATGTCACCCGAGAAGCCGGTTTGGCGGATGCAGGATGGAGCGCCAGCGCCGCCTTCGTCGATTATGACCGGGATGGCTACCTGGACTTGTATGTCACCCATTACCTCGATTTCACTGTTCGCGGAAACAGGGAATGCTTCGATCCGGCAGGGGAACGTGATTATTGTCCGCCTTCTGCCTACAAGCCCGTGTTGCACCGGCTCTACCGAAACATGGGTAACGGCAAGTTTCAGGATGTGACCCAAGCCGCGGGCATCGACGCCGCTGTTGGCCCGGGTCTGGGGGTTATCTGCGCGGATTTCAATGGTGACGGTTGGCCGGACATTTATGCGGCGAACGACGGTGCGGCGAATTTACTGTGGCTGAATAACGGCAACGGAGCGTTTCGCGAAGCCGCGCTACTCTCTGGTGCTGCATACTCCGAGGACGGCGTGGCGCGAGCAGGCATGGGGGTGACGGCCGGCGACTTCGATGAGACCGGCAACGAGAGCATCTTTGTCACGAATCTGACCAGGGAAGGGGCCGGCCTGTTCCGCAACAAAGGCCACGCCGAGTTTACGGATGCCACGAGAGAATTCGGCCTTTACCAGCCGACCTTTCCCTACACCGGGTTTGGAGTCCACTGGTTTGATTACGATAATGACGGCCGGCCGGATCTGTACATTGCCAACGGCGCGGTAACCATCGTTGAGAGCCTTCGGGGCACGCCCTATCCGTATCATCAAAAGAACCTGCTGCTGCACAACGAGGGGGCTCGATTTCGGGAGACGAGCGGCGAGGCGGGGCCCGCGTTTCAGCTTTCCGAAGTCGCACGCGGGGCGGCTTTTGGCGACATCGACAACGATGGGCGGATCGACATCGTGGTTGCGAACAACAATGGGCCGGCGCGGCTGCTGCTGAATGAAACTACTCCGAAAGGTCACTGGCTGGAGATCCGCCTCCAGGGAGTGAAGTGCAACCGCGACGGAATCGGGGCCAGAGTGGCGGTGCTTCGCGAAGGACAAAAGCCTCTGTGGGGCCGCGCTCATACCGACGGCAGTTATTTGAGCGCTAGCGATGTTCGTGTGCACTTCGGCCTTGGACAGAATCCAAAGGCTCAAGTGCTAGTGGAGTGGCCCGACGGTTCAAAAGAAAAGTGGGACCAGGTGCGAGCGGATTCGCTGATCATACTCCGGCAGGGCACGGGAAAACCCCCGTAGATTTGTTAGACGGCTCGGTGTGGATGATATCATTTGAGGGCCATGCGGGACAGAACCATTCATTCCTTGCTATCCCGACGGCAGTTCTCCGTGCTTGCCGCGGCGTTCGCGGCCGGGTTGAACGCACTAGCTAAGACGCAGTTTCCTATTGGACTGCAGCAAACGGCCGTCGGCCGCAATATCCAGCAAGACCTGAACGGCACACTCCGCGCTGTAGCAAAGATGGGTTACGATCTCATCGAGTTCTCAGCGGGGTCGTTCATGAACTGGACCCCCGCTCAGGCCCGCGAGGTTCGCGCTCTGCTTGACGAGATCAATCTCAAGTGCCGATCAACCCACAACGAGATCGTCTCCTTCTCCGGCGACGGGTTATCGAAATCGATCGAGTTAAATCAGATTCTCGGCTCGGACACGCTTGTATCGGTGAGAGGGCCAGGCGGACTTGCCGCGCGCGGAGGCACACCGGCAGCACCACCCCCGCTCGATGCCTGGAAGCGATTTAGCGAGCAGCTCAGCCAGGCCGCCGGCCAGATTCGCGGCGCCAAAATGACCCTGGGCTTCCATAACCATGGAATCGAATTCCAACCGGTTGAAGGCACGCGACCGATTGACATTCTCGCCGCGAACCAGGACATCACATCGTTTCATCTAAACATTGGCTTGTGTCTGCAGGCGGGCGGCGATCCCATCGCCTTTATCCAACAATGCCCGGGACGCATACAGTCGCTTTTGGTTCAAGATTACAAAGGTCAGGCCCGCTGGAAGGAGATTTTCAGTGCCGCCGAGGCGAAGGGCGGGCTTCAGTTTTATCTGATCCAGAGGACCGACGGTCTATTTTTGGTCCAGCGCGAGGGCAACGACCTGCTCGATTTTGCGCAGAAGGACCTGCAGTATTTCCGGCAGCTCCACGGTTGAGTGGTCAGAGTAAAGAAGATAGAGGAAAAATATGAAAAAGCTTGTTTTGGCAGGAATATTATTAACGGCTTTCGGATGGGCGCAGCAGCGGCCGCGCTTGGTGGGCTTGTCGCACATAGCGGTGCGGGTGAAGGACCTGAACGCAGCGCGCCATTTCTACGGCGATCTCCTGGGCTACCAGGAGGCTTTCACAATCCGCAAGGATCAAACCGCCGTGGTGAATGGCGGTCTTTCGCAGGATCAGGTCAGCGCGGTTTTCTTTAAGGTCAACAACCGGCAGTATATCGTTGTGATGCCCGAAACATCGCCGGAACAACCGCGCTACGTGGATACTGCCATTGAAACCGACAACGCCGAGGGGATGAGGACATTTCTAAAATCGATGGGCTACGCCGTGCCTGATAAGGTCGAGAAAACGCCCACTTTCGATCTCGCGTTCCACATCAAGGACCCAGACGGAAACTCGTATGAAATTATGCAGTACACACCGGAGAGCCTGAGTGTGCAGACCTTCGGGAAGTTCCTGAACGACGACCGGGCCTCGACGCGCATCCTGCACGTGGGAATTTCGATTAGCAAACAAGAGACGGCTGACTTCTATTTGAAGGATTTTTTGCTGCGGGAGTTCTGGCGCGCCGATCCCACCATGACGGCGCCAGGACGGGCCAGGCCTACGCCCACCAGCGGTCCAGTGCTGGCGAGCCTCTCCAACTTGAAGTTGCCGGAAGCCGACGATTACATCGAGTGGAGTCTGGTCCATGCACGACCGGCCGACGCCGCGCCGGCCAATAACGCCGGCAATGGCGGCCGCGGCGCAGGGGGCCCTGCGGTTGGCGGCGGACACATTGCGCTGCTGGTGCCTGATATGGCTAAGGCGGTGGTATTCGTCAAGGCCAAAGCGGCATGGAAGGATTACGCTCGGGCGGCCCAGCAGGAAAGCCACGTCGGAGTTAACCACAAATGGCAGGGCAACTTCTTCGATCCGGACGGCACGCGCACGGAGTTTATGGAAGCTGATACGGCCGACGGTCTGCCGTCGCCAATGTCTCACGCTCCGTATTTCCAATAGGCGCGGGATGCGTCGTCGCTGATTGACAGAAACTCGAATCCCGGATATAGTAATCAGAACGATAGCGATAAAGAGGGGGCTTGGGATGTATTTTAAGACGTTTTCAGCCACCGTTCTACCTGTCTTTGTGGTCTTGTTGCTGCCGGTCTCTCCCGTCTTGGGACAGACCCTCAAGGGGACCATCCTTGGTACCATAACCGACGCTTCCCATGCGGTCATTCCCGCGGTTGCCGTCAACCTTACCGAGGTCAATACCAACTTCCGCCGCACGGAAACCACCAACGAAAGCGGCTTCTTCGCGTTCGCCAATCTCGATCCCGGCACGTATCGCATTGATGTGGAGCAGAGCGGATTCCGGAAGATGGCCCGCACCGGAATTGAATTGGAGGCGAACACCACGGTGCGCACAGATCTGGAACTTCAGCCGGGGGACGTTACGCAAACGGTGGATGTCACCGCGGATGTGTCTGTCCTGCAAACCGACCGCGCCGATACTGGCGGCACGATCGGGAGCACGCAACTCAACACGTTGCCGATGCTCAACAACCGCAACTATCAAAACACGATTGTGACTCTTCCGGGCGCCGCAGCGGGCTATCGCTCCAACTCACCCTTCTTCAACTCGCAGGAATCACTGCAGGTTCCGGTTAATGGGCTGGATCGGTTAAACAACTTCATGATCGAAGGGCTCGACA
Source organism: Bryobacteraceae bacterium (assembly GCA_035569875.1). GTDB lineage: Bacteria > Acidobacteriota > Terriglobia > Bryobacterales > Bryobacteraceae > Palsa-89. The sequence continues at coordinate 9,652 of DATMMD010000056.1, read as the reverse complement.
ATAACATAGAACAGGACAATAACCTAACGGCCATCGTTCTGCCCGCCGATGCCATCGCCGCCGTCGACGTGAGTACCTCGGCGTACGATCCCGAAATGGGTCGCGCAGGCGGCGCGGTAGTCAACGTGATCATGAAATCGGGTAGCAACGCGTTTCATGGGAGCCTCTTCGAATACCACAACGACAGCGACCTGCAATCCCGCAACGTTTTCGCCACCAGCGTTCCGCACGGCGTGCATAACCAGTATGGCGCCTCGGCGGGAGGCCACATCAAGCGGGATAAGCTCTTCTACTTCGCCGACTGGCAGGGCAGCCGCGATCTGGTCGGTCAAATAGCGACGCCGACCATTCCCACCATGGCGATGCGCGGAGGAGACTTCACGGCATCACCGACCATAATCTACGATCCAACCACTGGAAACACCGCGACGGGCGCCGGACGCACACCCTTCCCAGGCCAGATGATTCCGGCTAGTAGCATCAGCTCCATTGCGCGGCAGTACTTGAGCTTTCTGCCGGCACCGACGCTTTCCGGCCTGGCCAACAACACTGATATTGCGACGGATCAAACCAAGAACATCGACGCGTTCGACGCTAAGATCGATTACGTCATCAGCCCGAAAGATAAGATGTTCGTCCGCTACAGTCTTTCCCACATCACGGTGACCAATCCTGGATTGTATGGACCTGGCCTGGGGATTTATGGAGGGCCGTCGAACGCCGGATTCGACGCTACCGGACCGTCTCTGAATCAAAGCCCCGGCATCAACTACAACCACATCTTCAGCCCCACGCTGATTACCGAAGTGCGTCTCGGTATAGTACGCAACCGCAACAACGCGACCAACGTGGACACGGGCCAGAATCTTTCACAAAAGCTCGGCATTCGCAACGGCAATCTCGGCGATGCATGGACCAGCGGGCTGGCCGAGGTCTTTGTGAACGGTTACGATACGCCGATGATTGGCGTCAACGGTTGCCTGCCCTGGCGCCGCTCGTCGACAAATTTCGAGGTCGCTAATAACTGGACCAAGATCAAAGGCAACCACGTTATCAAGTGGGGCTTTGACGGCCGCTACGAGCAGTACTTCCTGTTGCAAACTGCGACCTACAGCCCGCGCGGTCGGTTCACGTTCACGCAGGGTCCGACAGCGCTCAATGCCCCGGGTGCACCGCCCAACGGCTTCGCCAATGCATTCGCATCATTCTTGCTGGATCTTCCCAACGGAATCGGCCGCGACCTGGCTGAATTCGAACCGACCCGCCGTGACAAAGTTTACGCGTTATATTTCCAGGACAAGTGGCAGGTGTCGCAAAAGTTGACGCTTGATTTAGGCGCACGTTGGGAATACTGGCCGGCTTCCTATCCGCAATTCCCTGGCGGATCCGTCAACTACAACCCCAATACAAACAGCTTGCTGCTGGCCGGTTATGGTAGTACTCCGATGGATCTTGGCGTTAAGAATTACCCCAGGAACATCTACCCGAGAATCGGTATCGCATACCGATTAAATGACAAGACCGTAATTCGAGCCGGCTTCGGCATGAGTAGTTTCTACCGGTATACGGTGAATTGGCAGTTCCCGGTGAAGCAGGCGCAGCAGCTAGTAGCGCCCAACTCCTTTGTCGCTGCTGGATCCATGGCAAAGGGTTTTCCAGATCCATTACCGATCGTGATTCCCTCCAACGGCATTATCACGCCTGCACCGAACCAGAACTTCGCCATCACTCCTACCAAGGTTCCGGTGCCGTACGCGGAGACTTGGAATTTCGCCGTTCAGCGTTCGTTGCCCGGTAACCTTGCGTTGGAATTGGCATATGTGGGCAACCATGCCATTGGTCTTTCGAACACCAACGTAAACAACGGGCCCATCAACATCAATGCCGCCACCATTGCGGGTCAGGGTACTGCGAGTGAGCCGGAGAATATTCTTTTTGGCCGCACGGCCAACACTACTTATCCATGGTTCGAGGGCTCTCACTACGACGCGTTTCAGATGAAGCTGAATCGCCGGTTCTCGAACGGCTTCTTGATGAACACGTCCTACGCATTTGGTAAGTCCATCGACTTCTCCGGGTACAATGTGCTTGGTCTCGTAAACTACCCGGGATTGGCGAAATACGACCGGCGCGATATTTTCACTTACAGCGCAACGTACGAGCTGCCGTTCGGACAAGGTAAGAAGATGGCTACCAGCGGCATCGGGAAAGCCGTGCTGGGCGGCTGGCAGGTCAACGGCCTGTGGACGTGGGAGAGCGGGCTCCCGCTATATTTCGATCCGACAAAGACTTCCGCCGCTAGTCTGAACGCTCCGGGGAACCAGCAGTGGCCCGAGCAGGTCGCACCAGTGCAGATTCTAGGCAACGTCGCACCTGGTTACTGGTTTACAAAGTCGTCCTTTGCGCCGGCAACCGCGGGAACTATCGGGAATGTCGGGCGCAACATACTGCATGGGCCGCATCTGTTCGCAATCAACGCCTCGGTATTCCGCCGCTTCGATATTACTGAACGATTCAAGCTAGAGTTTCGCGCCGAATCATATAATGTGACTAACACCAAGGAGCCAGATCCGCCTGACGCCATATTGAGTGATCCTCAATTCGGTCAGGTGACTACGGCCCATGGCACCCAGTCTGTTCAGATCAACCCGAACCGCTTGTACCAGGGCAGCCTTCGGCTTACGTTCTGACGTTTCGTGCGATCAGGGAGCGCTGGAAGTGAAGCGATGGTCCCGGCGAGGTTTTCTTCGATCCAGCGCCGGAATCCCGCTTTCGGCGCTCGCCCTTGCTTCTGACGAAGAGCTGATCCGGTTCAGCGACTATCCACCGGAGTTTCGCGCGGACGCTCAAACCGAGAACCCTCGGGTGAAGGCTTTCGATCTGCGCAAGCTGACCTCTTTGACGACTCCCGCCGCGGAGTTTTTTGCGTTCCATCAAACCAAGACGGTTGAGGCGGACGCGGCTAAATGGCGGCTGAGGATTGGCGGGCTGGTGAAGCAGCCGGTCGAGCTCTCACTCGACAATCTGCGCAGCCGCGCCGACCGGCGGGAGCGGGTGGTGACTATCGAATGCTCGGGGAATACGGGCGATCCGCGGGTGATGAACGGGCTGGTGAGTAATGCGGTCTGGTCGGGTGTCGGGCTGGCCGACGTGCTGAAGGAGTGCTCGGTGCTGCCCGAGGCACGGGAAGTCGTTTTTCTCGGAATGGACTCGGAAGAGGACAAGAAGTGGGAGGCTGGTAATGCCAGCTACCTCTCGCCGCACGGTTGGAGTCTATACCTGCAGGATGCGCTCGCTCCTGACAATCTCCTTGCGTTCGCGATGAACGGGACGCCGCTGCCGCTGGAACATGGCTTTCCGCTGCGACTCGTGATGCCGGGCTGGTATGGCATGTCGCAGATCAAATGGCTGACGCGGATTGAAGTGACCGATCGGCCTTACGAGGGGCGGCACATGGCGCGGAACTATCAAAGTCTTCGCGCGGTGAAATCGCTGGAGGGGACTCTGTGGCTCGACAGCTCCATTTCGCGGAACAATCTGAAATCGGTTATCGCGCGAGTCACGCGACGCACAGTTGCGGAGCGATTTGAGTACAAGATCGCGGGAGCGGCGTGGGGAGGCCCGGCGAGGATCGACCGCATCGAGGTGCAGATCGATGGCGGCGTATGGCTACGCGCGAGCATTGATCAACGGGCAGGCGATGCCGCTTGGGTACTGTGGTCGACGCCATGGAGGAAGCCTGCGGCGGGAGAACACATCCTCGTTTCAAGGGCAATTAACACGCGCGGGGACATTCAGCCGACACATGATGAGATGCGGGAGAGACTGGTAAGTAATCGCGAGGACAATTCGCAGTGGCCGCGAAGAATCGTCATTGAGGCGCCGCGGTGACGACCGCGACGGGGACGGAAGCATTCCAGTCAGTCCCACGTCTCGACTGACCCAAGAACTCCGAGAGACTCGGGAGTGGCGCAGTTTGCCGAAGCGCGCATTGTGCGTAGCCATAACTGCATCCGAACCGGACTGATGCGCCTTCAACGCCTTGCAATCGTTCGGCGAATCGGCTTGCATACATCACGCGACGCCTGCGACACACTGACGCCTTCCGCGGGTCGCCGCGATAACGCCCCTGGAGATCCTCGCCCTGCGTCAACGACTCGCAATATTCAAACGAAAACATCCGCGGCCGAACTTGTGCTCCTGACCGATTGTTCTGGACCAACTGGCGCCGCATCTGGCGGGGCTGGGCAACGGCCCTCATTATTGTTAAGCCGGACACCGTGGTGCGCTGGCATCGAACCGGGTTCCGGCTCAACTGGCGATGGCGCTCTCGCGTGCAAGCTCATGCGGAAGGCCGGAAGATCACCGCCGAGATTCAAGCCTTGATTAGCTGCATGGCGGAAGAGAATCCGGAGTGGGGTGCACCCAGGATCCTACACATCAAGGCCACTTGCCATCCAACCGGTAGACATGTTGGGCACCGCAAGTCTTCTGGTCGCGGTTCATCATAATATCCGGACACTGAAAACGTGCGAACATAGTCCACTGTAGGCTGTTCACGATGGGCTCTCGACTGATCGCGGCCGCTGTGCTGCTGCTGTGTGCAGGCGTCGCCTGGACCATCGGCCGCACCGAAGACATCCCCTTCGAGAAGCACTTGATCGACCTAGGCGCGAATGAAGCCTGCACTCTCGCCGACATCAACGGCGACGGCAAGCTCGACATCGTCTCCGGCGAAAACTGGTACGAGGGCCCCCGCTGGATCAAGCACAAGTTCCGCTCCATCAGCTTTGCCGATAATTACATCGACAACTTTAGCGATCTCGCCATCGACGTCAACGGCGACGGCAACGTTGATATCGTCAGTTGCTCCTATTTCACGCGCAAGCTCTATTGGATGGAGAATCCTGGAAAGGGACTGGGTGAGTGGAAGGAACACGCCATCGAGAACGGCTATTCGGTGGAATTCGCGTTCCTGGTGGATCTCGACAACGACGGCAAGAAGCGTGAATTGCTTCCGCAATTCGGGCAGACCGAAGCCCCACTGGCGTGGTATGAGATCCGCAATGGCGCCTTCGTGAAACACATCGTCAGCCCCAAGAGTTACGGTCACGGGATTGGCGCGGGCGATGTCAATGGAGATGGCCGCAACGATATCCTCACACCGCAGGGATGGTTTGAAGCGCCCGCCGATCCACGCAACGGGGTTTGGAAGTGGCATCCGGATTTCAACCTGGGCGCCGTGGGTTTCATGTATGTGCTGGATGTAAATGGCGACGGCCGGAACGATATCGTCACGTCGATGGCCCATGACTACGGCATTTTCTGGCTGGAGCAGGGCGAGGGCGGCAAATGGACCAAGCACATGATCGACGATAGCTGGTCGCAATCGCACGCCATGACCATGGTTGACCTGAATCAGGACGGCAAGATGGATTTCGTCACTGGTAAACGATACATGGCCCACAACGGGCGCGATCCCGGGGAGCGCGAGCCGCTTGGCATTTACTGGTACGAATATTTGAAAGCGGACGACGGAAAAAGTATCCAGTGGGTGAAACACGTGGTCGACTATGGTTCCCGCACCGGCAGCGGCATGCAGATCGCGGTGGCAGACATCGATGGCGACGGCGATCTCGATTTCGTGGTCGGCGGAAAGAGCGGGCTATTTTTGTTTGAGAACCTTACCAAGAAGCGGCTGCGATGAAATTCGGGGTCAATACCTTCATCTGGACGGCCAGCTTTGACCGCTCTCACCTGCCCTTGCTGCCTTCGATCAAAGAGCACGGCTTTGACGGAATTGAAGTTTCGCTGTTCCGGCCGGTGGATTTCGCCGCCGCTGACATCCGCCGGGGCCTGCGGGAGAACGCCCTCGAATGCACCATCTGCTCGGTGCTTACCGGAGGCCTCAGCATCATTTCAGAAGACGCCGCCGTTCGCTGCAAGACGCTCTCACACATGAAGGACTGCGTGAAGGCGGCCGCCGACGTGGGAGCGGAACTGATCGCCGGCCCGCTGTATTCGCCCGTAGGATACCTGCCGGGACGCCGCAGAACCGCCGACGAATGGAATTGGGCAGTGGAGTGTTATCAGCAGCTCGGCCCCGTGCTCGACAGTCACGGCGTCGAGATCGCCATCGAACCGCTGAATCGCTTCGAGACCTACTTCCTAAATACCGCGGAAGACGCGGTGGCGCTGTGCGAGGCCATTCACCACCCGCGCGTCGGCATTCTATTCGATACCTTCCATGCCAACATTGAGGAGAAGAAGCTCGGCGATGCATTTCGAAAAGTCGGACCGCACCTTAAGCATGTTCATACCTGCGAAAACGATCGCGGCATTCCGGGGACGGGTCATGTCGAGTGGAACGATGTATTTGAAGCCCTACGTGCCGTGAAGTACGATCGCTGGCTCACCATTGAGAGTTTCGGCTTTGCGCTGGGTGAGCTGTCCGCCGCAGCGTCGATCTGGCGCGACATCGCGCCCACTCCGGAATCGATCGCTTTCGAAGGCGTGAAGTTCCTCAGGAGGCATATGGCATGAGCGTTACCTACGATGCTTGCGTGATCGGTTCCGGGGCGGCCGGCGGTGTGATGGCCAAGGAGCTGTGCGAGGCCGGCGCCAAGGTCATTCTGCTGGAGGCCGGCCAGAAAGTCGCCCCCGGCCAATTCCGGTCGCATTGCTGGCCCTACGATATGGAGTTCCGCGGCTTGCGCGGCGAAAAGCAGGAGCCGTTCTATCCGCCAGATCTGAAAAACTCCATTCGTTTCGAGGACTCCGACAGCGGTGTCGGGGTGGACCGCATCCGCGTCGTCGGCGGCCGCACGCTGCACTGGAACGCGGTGGTGCTGCGCTACGCGGCGGCGGACTTTCGCGAACGCTCCGAACGCGGCATCGAAGACGACTGGCCGATTAGTTACGAGGAACTCGCGCCCTACTACGAACGCGTGGAGCAGACCATCGGCGTGTGCGGCAACGACGACGGGCTGGAGATTCTCCCCGCCGGCAAACACTATCTGCCGCCGCTTCCATTTCGCTGCAGCGAGGAGATTCTGAAAAGAGCGTGCGAGCCCCTGGGCGTGCCGGTGATCCCGGTTCGTAAGGCCGTGCTCACGCGTCCTTACGATCGGCGTCCCGCCTGTCATTACTGCGGCCACTGCATGGATGGCTGCGATGTCTCGGCGATCTTCTCCACTCCGGGGAGCATGCTGCCCAAGGCGCGCGCCACCGGAAATTTCACGCTACGTGAGAATGCATTGGCGCGTGAGATCCTGGTCGACAAGGAGGGCCTGGCACGCGCGGTCTCCATCGTCGACCGCCAGACCGGTAAGGAAGAAGAGATCAAAGCGCGCGTCATGGTGGTGTGTTGTGCCACCGTGGAATCCGCCCGGCTCCTACTCAATTCACGATCGCGCTATCATCCGGCAGGCCTCGGAAACTCGAGTGGCGTCGTCGGCCGTTATCTCCATGGCCATCTCAGCGGACAGGTCCATGTTTACCTGGAAGATCTGGCGGGCGTGCCGCCTTTCAATCAGGACGGCGCCACCGATCACGTTTACATCCCACGTTATCGAACCAAAACCAACGACGGCGCGTTCGGATTTCAGATCAATTACGAGAACTACATGTTCCCGCACAATGCCCGGTCGGTCATGGGGTATGGGGCTGGATTCAAGACCGCAGTGCGCAGCATGCAGCCCGGCTTCCTGATGCTCGGCGGATTCGGGAAAGTCCGGGCCAAGCCCGATAACCGGATCACCGTAGACCCGAACCGCCCCGACGCCCACGGCATTCCGATTCCGGTGGTACGCTTCCGATTCGACGAGAGCGACGTAGCGCTTTTCCGCTCCATGCGAAGCGGCGCGCAGGAGATCTGCGAACGCCTGAAGGGCACCGTCTTTGATCACTTAGGAGACCAGCCGCGAGGATTCGCCAGCCACGAAGTCGGCACCGTTCGCATGGGTCGCGATCCTAAAACATCGGCGCTCAACGGCTACTGCCAGTCGCACGACGTGAAAAATCTCTTCGTCACCGACGGAAGTTGCTTCACTACTTCCAGCGAAAAGAATCCGACGCTCACTATCATGGCGCTGTCGACGCGGGCGGCGGAGCGGATCGGTGAACTGCGGAAACGCAGAGAACTGTAACCGGGCCTCTAAGCTTTGTGTTCCGCGTGGGTGCAGGCGGGAAAACTCAGCAGGTGTTCGTTACCCTGGTATTGCAGATCCTGATGCAGCCCAATTTCGGATGTGTAATAGCCGTCGACGGTCATCTGCTTTAGCCGGATGAAGAACCGGTCAAGGTCGGACTCGGGATGCGCTTCGCCCGCCGCGGCTTTGGCCAGTACATCGGCCCGCGACATGTTTCTGGCTTCTTCGTTCATCCGCTGCAAGCCGGTTCGCCATTCCTGCTGAATGGCTGCAGGGTCATGCGAAACCATCCAGTCGGCAAACAGGCTGACTTTGGCTTCGCGGGCGCCGGGCGAATGCGCGTCCGCAGGAATGATCATCTCCATCAGAGCGTCCAGGAGCTCATTCTCGTCGGGGCGAAAGAACCGCAATTGATACGCCTCCGCCGGGCCCGCGTGAATCGCGCGACAGACTTCCATCGCGCGTAGCGCGTCAAATCCCGGCGACAGCGCGCCCACCGAAATCAATTGCAGGAGACTGCGTCGCCGCATCCAAAGGAAGTGTAGCACGGGGTAGCGCCTCACGGAATTGCTGCAACGTTCACTCCGCAGTCGGATGGGCCGTCACGTCGTAGTGGAGAATTCGCCGGACACCCAGGTCGAGGCACACGAATACATAAAGGATACGGAACTGGGTCGTGACGACGACAAAGAAGTCCGACGCCACGATGGCGTTGGCATGATTCCGGACAAAGGTCAGCCAACGTTGCTTCCGATCGCCGTCGCTGTTTAGGCCTGGCGTGTTCGGGTACTTATGCAGGGTCCGGGGCGAGACCTGGATTCCGAGCTTCAGCATCAGTTCAGTAGCGATCCGTTCTTGTCGCCAGCTGGGGTTCTCAGCTGACATTCTCCGGATAAACTCCTGGAGCTTCTTGGGCAAGCGAGGTCTTCGGGTCGGCTTCGACTTGCAGCGCGTGGAATCGTGGGCCTGGCTGGGTTTAACCCTCCGCTCCTGGAAAAGCGCCAACAGCTTCCGGAGAAACAGATTCTCAGCCAATAGGGCGCTGCGGGAACGGGGCAATCAATGCGACGAGCCGGCCAAGGTCCAGTTCGTTCGGACCACAGGCTCTGCTGGGCAATTTGGCGGGGAAGTTTCCCCTTTTTTTGTAGGACCCGACAAAACCAGGCAGGCGAGTGCACGGCGTCTTACCCTGTTGAGATCTTCATCGCACCAATTCCTCAGGAATCTACTTCCAATGATCGTCAAAGAAACCGGAATGTATAACCTCGCCTTTATTCACGCTAATCACGGCGTAGTCGCCGAGATGCGGATAGAGATTCGCATTGGTACCGCGCCAATCGTCCTCACTAAAAGTGTGACCGCTGTTGATCACCACGTAATGGCGGGGGTTTAGCGGGTTCGGAAAGATAAGGACCGGTAGGTGAGTGGAGGCATCCACCGTGCGGTCCCCCGTTGTGATTTGTTCTTTGGTCCACTGGATGGGCAGCTTACCGATGATTTTC
>DATMMD010000055.1:0-2172 GCA_035569875.1 Bryobacteraceae bacterium | reverse complement strand
TTCTCCAACAATGACCGGAACACTCAGACGCCGAGCCAGCAGCAGGGGTTCATCGCCGAAATCATGAGGTGAACCGAGGGGCTCCACGAGGGCTACGCCTCGAGTCTTGCGTCCATACCCACGCGAGAGGATATCGAATTTCAGGCCGCGCGCTTTCAGCAGCTCACCCAGCAGCAGTACAAAAGGCGTTTTGCCCGATCCGCCGACGGAGAGGTTTCCGATACTCACCACCGGGCCGCTGAGTCTCTGGGCACGAGCCAGGCCGCGATCATAGAACGCGTTCCGCGCTCGAACACCGAGCCCGAAGAGTGAGCTAAGCAGATTCATTCTTGTTCGTTGCCACAGAATGCGTGGCGACGGGGTTCTACCCTGTCCGGCCCGCGGCTAGAAGTGTGTATCAGGTCGTGGCGATCCAACCTCTGCATGGCCTCGCCATGCCTAGGGCGGGTCAGAGACCCGCTTCCGCACGTTCTGATGAGGCTTCCTACAATTGTTCCAGTGCCCTCAGCGTCCTTTCCGTTGCGCCCATTTGCGATCGCAAGGTTTCGGATCCACGACGGCCCAGCGCGATTCGCTCTCCTTCATTGGACAAGAGCTCCATCAAAACGAGGGGAAATTCCGCAGCTCCGACTACGCGGACACCATTCCGTCTTTGAAACATACCGACGATGTCACGGAAATTTTCTGTGTGATTGCCGACCATGATGGCCACCCCGTGCTGCGCCGGTTCGATGATATTGTGTCCGCCGCGAGGGACCAGGCTTCCACCCACGAACGCCACGTCGGCCAGCGCATAAAGGGACGCGAGCTCGCCGATGGTGTCCACCAGAAAAACGCCGCCCGCGATGGCATCGCCGCTCCACAAGGAGCGGCGCCAGAAACGGATGCCAAGCTGTTCCAGCAGTTGAGCAACTTCACCGAACCGTTCGGGACGGCGCGGCGCCAGGATCATTACCGCCCGAGGATGGCTGGCGAGTACGTTCTCGAAGGCGCGCAGCAGCAGCCCTTCTTCCCCTTCGACCGTGCTGCCGCAGACCACCACCGGCCCGGCGCCGGTATGCTGAAAATTCGATCGCAGGCTCCCGACGATCGGCGGAGGATCCGGCGCGTTCACATCGAATTTCAAATTGCCGCTGACCTGCACGCGGTCGCCGGGCGCGCCGATGTCGCGCAACCGGGAGGCATCCTCGGCGGTTTGTGCCAGAAACAAATCAACGTTCAAGAGAACTCTCTTCAGGATGCGCCGAAAGCGACGGTATCCGGGCAGGGAACGATCGGAAATACGCGCATTCACCACGGCAACGCGGACGCCGCCGGAATGAGCGAGCCGCAGGAAATTTGGCCAGAATTCAGTTTCCGCCAGAACAATCAGCCGCGGCCGCAATAAGGATAAATAGGGTCGGATTGCAAATGCGAAATCCAGGGGGAAGTAGAAGACGTTCTCTTCTCCAAAGTGCTTTGCCGCCAGCTTCCGGCCAGTGGACGTCGTAGTCGAGACCACCACTCGATCGTTTTGGAAACGCTGACGCAACTGACTTACCAACTCGCTGACCGCCAATACCTCGCCGACCGAGACCGCGTGTACCCAAATTGCTGGCGTGGACTGAGTCTGCAGCCGAGACGGAACTTTCCCCAGGCGTTCGCCCAGTCCTTCGCGGTACTTGCCATGGCGCCGCGTGCCCAACATCCAATAGGGCAGGCTGGCCAACAGGCCAACTGCCAGCAGCGCGCTATAGAGCAAGTACATGAAGGAAGAGACATTCTAACCGCAAGCTGCACCGGGCAAGGCACCAGTATGTAAGCCGGGAGCATCTTATAATCGATCATCATGTTAAGAGGAGCTTTGAAGATATACGTAAGCCCGGCAGTGGCGATGGCCGCCATCGCCCTAAGTCCTCTGCTGTGTCTGGCGGCAAAAGAATTCGTCATGCCGCAGGCCGAGCCCGCCAAAACCTATCCTGCGCACGACCAGCATCCGGCTGAGACGGTCACAGTCGCCGTGGATCCCTACGATCTGGCGGAAAAAACAACCATCTTTTCCATTCACTACAGCGAGCTCGGGTTCCTTCCCATCTTCGTTGTGGTGACCAACGATGGCAGCCAGACGGTCGAGTTGTCCGGCATGAAGGCTCAACTAGTCACGGTGAACCGCGCCAAACTTTCTCCCGCGAC
>DATMMD010000054.1:0-3574 GCA_035569875.1 Bryobacteraceae bacterium | reverse complement strand
TCATCGGGAGTCTGAGGTTTGTCAGGCATGGCGGTTCCTGGTTGCGGAGTTAGGAATTACAGAGTCTCTAGTTATGACCGGCTTCTTGGGCCGCTCGTCGACTTGCAGTTGAAAGATATCCGGCCGCGCATAGTGGCCGACAACATCCAGGTCAAATTTTCCGCGGACGATTTGCGCACGATCGATCTCGGCGGTCAAAATCACCTCGCCTTCTGTGTTGGGCCCGGCGAGAAAATTCCCAAACGGATCGACGATGCAACTTCCGCCCCGCGTGACAACCGCATTCGGATCGTCACTCAATGCCGCAGGATAGTCCGCCGGAAAGTCGCGTCGCCGATTGAACTGGTTCGAGGAAAGGACGAAGCAACGTCCTTCGACCGCAATGTGGCGCATCGAAGCAATCCAGGAATCGCGCGGATCTGCCGTCGGCGCGCAATACAGCTCGATTCCCTTCGCATACATTGCGGCCCGCATGAGGGGCAAGTAGTTCTCCCAACAGATAACGGCGCCCATCTTCCCCAGCGGTGTATCGAAAACAGGCATGGTTGAGCCATCCCCGAAGCCCCAGACCAGTCGTTCTGATGCCGTCGGCATGATTTTTCGGTGCTTGCCCAGGTAGGCGCCATCCGGCGCCAAGAACAATACCGTGCAATAGAGAGTGCCGCGGTCGCGTTCGATCACGCCGATCACGAGGTAGATGCGCGAGCGTTTCGCGGTTCGCCGAAGTGCGTCGACCGCTGGGCCGGGGACGTCCACACTACTTTCCCAGTAACGCCGGAACTGCTCGCGTCCTGCTTCCGAGCGAGATCCAAAGACCGCCCCGAAATCCATTCCCCGCGGATACGCGGAAACAAATGCCTCGGGAAACACCACCAGCCGCGCCCCTTGGCTGGCAGCCTCTCCTGCAAGTCCATCGACCTTTTTGAGCGTTCGTTCTCGATCAAATATTACCGGCGCGGCTTGCACCACGGCCGCTTTGAATCGTTCCGCGCTGACGACTTCTCGTTTCGACTTCCCACTTGCGTTTTTCATGATTGGACGTGGTCCCGTTGAGCCGGTAGCGATAAACCCAGAAAGCCCGACGGCGCTTCGCAACCGCGACGCGAAAGCCCACTCTATGCTACAGTTTTCCTCTTCATGGCGACACATCCTCAGAATCCATCACCCGACGCCGAACCCGGGTCGCTCTACTGTCCGAATTGCGCGGAGGAGGTTACCGATCCGCTGACCTGCGGCGACTGCTCTTCGGTGATCTGCCGGCGTTGTGGCACGGCGCTCGAATCTTCCGACGAACTCGGAATCGGATAATGGAGCCCGTCCCGATTTTGCCGGATAACGACGCGTCTTTGTCGGACGCAGGATCGGCTGACTCAGGATCCGCGGGATCGAATCCGTCTGACGCGAAGCCATCGTTGGTCCGTGGACTCGGGCTGCTTGATTCCGTGCTGCTGCTGGTTAGCGGCATCATTGGATCATCGATTTTTTTGACGGCGAAAGATATCGCCGGGCCGTTGCCTCAGCCCGTTCTGTTCCTGCTGGTATGGCTGTTGGGGGCTCTGATCTCGCTTTGCGCCTGCTTCGCCTTTGCCGAGCTAGGTTCGATGTTCCCTGCCTCTGGGGGACAGTACATCTACCTGCGCGAGGCCTATGGCGATCTGATCGCGTTTCTCTATGGCTGGATGCTATTCAGCGTCGCCAATGGAGGAACCATTGCCGCGCTTTCGGTCGCATCGGCGGCGTATGCGGGCCAAGTCTTCCCCATCGTGTCGCAAGATCATGTTGTTGCGACCGTGCGCCTGCCGTGGATGGCATTGCTCGAAGGTCATCTCGTCTGGAGTCCTGCCTCCATCATGCTTACGCGAGCACACCTATTCGGGCTCATTCTGATCGCTATTCTCACCTGGGTGAACGTCGCGGGGCTGCGGTGGGGCACCCTGCTGCAGAACATCTCCACCTGGACGAAGTTTACGGCCATGTCGGCCTTCGTGGTGCTGGGATTCGCTATCGGAAACGGGCACTGGTCCAACTTTCGGCCACACGGCGTGGGCTTAACGATGGGACTCGGGCCAGGGCAATTGATCTCGACGCTCGGCGTTGGCTTGATTGCGGTCTTCTGGGCTTACGACGGATGGGTATACATCACGTGGGTCGCGGGCGAAGTGAAGGAACCGCGTCGGAACGTTCCCTTAGCCATGGTGCTGGGCGTGGTCGCGGTCGGAGTGATCTACATCGCGATGAATTTGACTTACATGTACGCGCTGCCGCTCAAGGAAATCGCAGCCCACGAGGCTATTGTGTACACGGCGGCTGCTTCGCTGTTCTCGCCTCAGGCGGCGGTTTGGTTGTCGCTAATGATCGCGGTTTCGTGTTTCAGCGCGGCGGCCACGTGCACGCTCTCGGGCGCTCGCGTGTATCTGGCGATGGCGCAGGACGGCGTGTTCTTCAAACGCATGGCGGTGATCCATCCCAAGTGGCGGACTCCGGCTTTCAGCCTGATCGGACAAGGAATTTGGGCGGCCGCCCTCACTCTGAGCGGGCGATACGACCAGCTTTATACGTATGTGATTTACGGCATGGTGCTGTCGTACACGCTGACGGTGATCGGCATGTTCCTGTTGCGATGGAAGCGGCCGGAGATTCCGCGGCCGTATCGATGCACGGGCTATCCGTGGCTGCCGGCGATCTACGTACTGATCGGTACGGCGTGGACGCTGAATACGATTATCACACGACCCACGCAGGCGTTCTGGGGAACCGCGATCGTTGTGATCGGTGTGCCGGGATATTTGTATTGGAAGCGGAGCAACCGGAAGGCTGCAGCGCTGGAGTAGCCGATGTTTGAGGCGTACAGCGAGAAAACGCGGCGAGTAATTTTCTTCGCGCGCTACGAGGCGAGCCAGTTTGGGTCGCCGGTGATCGGTGCCGGACACCTCTTGCCAGGACTGGTGCGGGGAAAAACTCTTGTGCAGCCGCTGGCTACCCCAGGCACAACCTGCCACGATTCGCAATAAAGTTGGACGCTGGTTGCAACGGAAAGGACACTCGCGATGCTGTCAAACGCTGCCATAAACACAACTGGCACTGGCAGAGAGCACTCTGGCAACCACGCATGGCAGTGAATCGCAAAACCGGTAAGCGGTCGTTCGAGCTGACACTGGATGACGACTCCGCCAATTTCGAGGTCATCAAGGCCGGCTGGAAGAAAGATCATTGCGTGATCTGCGGATGGGACTTGTTTGAGTCAGAGGACCACCACGGCGTCGGCTACAGCAATGGCTTCCAGTGGATATGCCTGGAATGCCATGCCACGTTCTGGGACCGGCCCGGCTTTGTTTCGGGAGCGTACGGCGGCATCACCTAGCCTCCGGTCTGAAGGCCGGAGTCAGACCTAGCCAGCTATGTTTCTTCGATTGATTGGCGATAAAGACGTTGCTCGCAGCATCCCTTTTTCGACTACTCCGGCGTAGCGGTCTTTCTGGGCGGGTTGAAGAATGGGAGGGTCGTAACCTTTACGTTCGTTTTGAGGCGCATCGCTTCGATTGTAATTTCCATCTGGAGCGAACTGCCCGGCTTC
>DATMMD010000053.1:0-4658 GCA_035569875.1 Bryobacteraceae bacterium | reverse complement strand
GGCGCCTTCCGACATATAGCGGCCCCGCACGTCTTCGTAGACGAAGATGAATCCTTCTTTCTCGGCTGCTTCGGAAGGGCCAAGCTGCGCGCGGTAATTGTCGATCCCGTACGGAGCAACGTTATAGGGCGTCCGAGTCATGATCATCGGGTACGGCTGGCTGTCGTCCTTCGGAACATACACAGCCGCGAAGAGCCTGACGCCGTCGCGCATAGGAATTTTGTACTCGTACTTGGTGTAATGGGCGAGCGTGTAAGCAAGCTGCTTGCGAGTGATTTCTTCCGGGGTCGGCTGTGGCTGTGCGAGCAGGCCGGCGCCCGATAGGAGCATTAGCGTCAAATTTCGATTTAACATGCGAAATGTTTATGGTAACAAGCCCTAAGGTCGCACCATGACTTCGAGCGCCGGAAGCTACCGGAGAATCCATCCTCAGCAGATGCGGGGCAGTCGCTCGACGAACGGCAGATCTAAGATACGCGCACCGCCAATCTCAGTCGCCAGTCCGCCGTGCGTTGGATCGCGCAGTACGTGCACGGTCGCCGGGCTTAGCGGCGAGACCCAAGGAGGAGTGCGTCTGGTGGCGTGATAAAAGGGAGACTGCCTGACCTGGAAAAGAGTCATGATAGAAGAAGTAAATCCCCTCCGGAGCTATTCATGCAAGCAACCACTCCTGCTGAAAGTGCCAGCCCTAGTGAGAGTGCCAGCCTCTCCCAGAGTCCGTTGTCCGCCGACGAACTTCGTAAGATCAACGCCTATTGGCATGCAGCCAACTATCTTTCGGTCGGACAGATTTATCTCTACGACAATCCGCTGCTCACCGAGCCTTTGCGGCTGGAGCACATCAAACCACGTCTGCTCGGCCACTGGGGCACCACGCCAGGTCTTAACTTCATTTACGCGCACTGCAATCGCGTGATCAAGAAATATGACCTCAATATGATTTACATTTGCGGGCCCGGCCACGGCGGCCCCGGCATGGTCGCGAATACCTACCTGGAGGGCACCTACGGCGAATTATTCCCCAATATTGCACGCGACGTGGAGGGCCTGAAGCGGCTCTTCAAGCAGTTCTCTTTCCCGGGCGGGATCCCAAGTCATGCTGCCCCGGAAACGCCTGGCTCGATCAACGAGGGAGGCGAGCTGGGATACTCGCTCCTGCATGCCTATGGAGCGGTCTTTGACAATCCCGACCTGATCGCATGCTGCGTCATCGGCGACGGCGAAGCGGAAACGGGACCGCTCGCGACCAGTTGGCACTCCAACAAATTCCTGAATCCAATCCGCGACGGCGCAGTGATTCCCATCCTGCATCTGAACGGCTATAAGATCGCCGGTCCTACGGTCCTGGCCCGAATTCCCAAGGACGAATTATCCAAGCTGTTGCGAGGCTATGGCTATCGCACCTATTTTGTGTCGGGGCACGAACCGGAGATCATGCACCAGTCCATGGCCGCGGCGTTCGAGACAGTGCTGAACGACATACGCGCCATTCAAAGCGAGGCGCGCACCAAAGGATTTTCGCGCCGCCCGGAATGGCCCATGATCGTTTTAGAATCCCCCAAGGGCTGGACCGGCCCGAAGGTGGTGGATGGAATCCAGATCGAGGGTACTTTTCGTGCCCACCAGGTCCCGCTCACTGAAATCGCCACCAAGCCCGGGCACTTGAAGATCCTCGAAGACTGGATGAAAAGCTACAAACCCGAAGAACTTTTCGACGAGAAAGGTGCTTTGATTCCTGAGCTGGCCGCGCTCGCCCCCAAAGGACAGCGCCGCATGGGCGCCAACCCGAATGCTAATGGAGGGTTGCTGCTCAAGGATCTCCGGCTCCCCGATTTTCGCAAGTACGCGGTGGAGGTTTCAAAACCGGGAACTACGACCGCCGAAGCCACGCGCGTCCTTGGAAAGATGCTGCGGGACACAATGAAGATGAATATGGAGTCGCGCAATTTTCGGGTGTTCGGACCGGATGAAACCAGCTCGAACCGTCTGGAGGCGCTCTTTGAGGTGACCGATCGCATGTCGGCGGCGACTATCCTGCCAACCGACGATCATGTCGCGTCCGATGGCCGCGTCCTCGAGGTGTTGAGCGAGCATATGTGCCAAGGCTGGCTCGAAGGTTATCTCCTCACTGGCCGGCACGGCTTTTTCTCCTGCTACGAAGCCTTCATTCACATTGTCGACTCGATGTTCAATCAGCACGCCAAATGGCTGAAATCCTCGCGCGAAATCCCGTGGCGCCGCCCCATCGCTTCGCTGAACTATCTGCTGACATCGCACGTCTGGCGCCAGGACCACAACGGCTTCAGTCATCAGGATCCGGGCTTCATCGACCTGGTGGTCAACAAGAAAGCCGACATCGTGCGCGTGTACTTGCCTCCGGATGCGAATTGCCTTTTGTCGGTTGCCGATCACTGCCTGCGCAGCAGGCATTACGTTAATGTCATCGTGGCCGGAAAACAGCCGGCTTTGCAGTATCTCGATATGGACGCTGCGATCCAGCATTGCACGGCCGGCATCGGAATCTGGGAATGGGCCAGCAACGATCAGGGCGGAGATCCGGATGTCGTCATGGCCTGCTGCGGCGACGTCCCCACGCTCGAGACACTGGCCGCCGTGGATCTGCTGCGGCAACGCGTATCCGATGTCAAAATCCGAGTGGTCAACGTGGTCGATCTAATGACGCTGCAGCCCGCTAATGAACATCCGCACGGTTTATCCGATCGCGATTTCGATGCCATCTTCACCGCTAATAAGCCCATCGTTTTTGCCTTCCATGGTTATCCATATCTCATTCATCGTCTGACTTACCGGCGTACCAATCACGACAATCTGCACGTTCGCGGTTACAAGGAAGAGGGAACTACAACCACGCCCTTCGACATGACCGTACTGAATGATCTCGACCGGTTTCACTTGGCGGGCGATGTACTCGACCGTGTTCCCCGGCTTCAAGGCGTCGCGGGTCACGAAAAACAGTGGCTGCGCAATCAGCTCATCGAACACAAGCTCTACATCAACGAGCATGGCGACGACATGCCGCAGATCCGCGACTGGCACTGGCCGGCGTCATGAGAATTCTGGTCCTTAATGGTGGATCCAGCAGCTTCAAGTGCCGGCTCGACGATCTGCCGGAGGGTCCATTACCTACCGCTCCGTCTACGCCAGTCTGGGAAAAACGAGTGGACTGGGATCAGGGATCCAGTGTCGCCGCGGTTTTAGAACCGGTCTTGAAGTCCGTGCCCGGTCCGGTGGACGTGGTGGGTCATCGTATCGTGCATGGCGGCCCAGTTTACCGGCAAACCGCTGCACTGACCGCCGAAGTGCGTGCGGCCATCGCCAAAGAAATCGAATTCGCGCCGGCTCACAACCGGTTTGAGTTGGAAGCGGTACAGGCGGTCGATCAGTTTCTTGGACCCGGCGTTCTTCAGATTGCGGTCTTCGATACCGGCTTTCATTCCACCTTGACTCCAGACGCTTATGTTTATCCCGGGCCCTACGAATGGCTGGATCAAGGTATTCGGCGATATGGTTTCCATGGAATCAACCATCAGTACGCGTCCCGCCGCGCGGCCGAGCTGCTCGGCGCTGACCCGGCATCGCTGCGGCTGATCATCTGCCACCTCGGGAACGGAGCGTCGTTGGCCGCTGTGCGCGGTGGAAAGAGCGTGGACACAACCATGGGGTTCACACCGCTCGAAGGTCTGATGATGGGCACGCGTTGCGGCTCGATCGATCCCGGTATCCTGATCTATTTGATTCGTCACCGCGGCGCTAGTGCCGAGGACTTGGACAAAATCCTCAACCAGAAATCGGGCTTGCTGGGAGTATCGGGCATCTCCGGCGATATGCGAAAGATTGAAGCTGCCAGCGACAGCGGCAACCTTAGAGCCCAGCTCGCCTTCGATGTATACATTCATCGTCTCCTTCGCGAACTGGGCGCCATGCTGGCTGTCCTGGGCGGTGTGGATGCCATTATCTTTACGGGCGGCGTGGGCGAAAACTCCGTGCCGCTTCGAGAGAGTGTGTGCGCCAACCTGGGGTTTCTGGGTTTAAAGCTGGAGGCGGCTAAGAACGCGCGACCGAGCGCGGATCAAGACATCGCCGCGTCTGATTCACGCGTCCGCGTGCTCGTGATCCGCGCGCAAGAGGAATGGGAAATCGCTAGCGAGTGCCACCGATTCGCTGGCAAAGAGCGACCAACCGAGCGGCCGGCAACCGTCGCCCTGGAACATCAGTAAACCGCCAACAACACAGACTGTTTGTCGCGGTTGAGGACTCTCCACGCGCCCGATGAGGAGAGCAGTTCGATGAGCGGGGTTTCGGGTGGGACCAGGACCATGTTGATCTGGTAGCGGTCCAGCGCGGCGCGCCAGCCCGGCCGTCCTTCAAGAACCGTCACATAGTCCCGCCCAATCTGCTCACCGAAGAAGTCGCTCCGGCCGTCGATAAAAACCCTTTGCCGGGGATATCCGGTCCACAGCAAGTAGTCTCCCCACTGATCTGTTGTGAATACTCGTGAAGCGATCAGCTGCGGTGCGAACTGACGTACTGCCTCGCGCGGAAAATACTTTGCGGACAGGTCTTTAGGCCAGTGTTGCGGATCGCCGAACAGTATCACGCCCGCGATCCCCGCCGCGGTCCAGACGCTAATCGGTTTG
>DATMMD010000052.1:0-11275 GCA_035569875.1 Bryobacteraceae bacterium | reverse complement strand
CGATCCGTGAGCCCCTCCAATCCGCATTCCTCATAGCGGTCGACGATCTTGTAGCCGGTCTTGCGAGAGATTCCGAACTCTCGACACAGCGCGGCCATGCTCTCGCCGTCTTTGAGCCGAATCACGAAGCGTATGCGTTCGTCCATAACAGAACTTTCCTTCCATGGCATCCCACTTTTCCGCCCCCTTCCAGAGGAAAAAGTGTAACCCATGTCTCCGGTACGTTCTGTTACCTATGTGTCGAGCTGGACAAATGTCCGGATCTTGGCTCTCCGCCGACAACGAAGCAACGGCATAGCCGCTTCGGCCACGTCGTCAAGATGACTCTACTGGCGCTGGATCGACAGGGCCAACTAATGCCCGCCTGCGCCCGCTACATCGCGATCCCGGGCAACAACTTTATCTCGAACACCTGGAGTGCCCAAGAGCGAGGCCATGCGTCGCTACGCACTTTGCTGGCTTCGCTGGAGGCTTGAGCAGCAAGGCCTTCCAGGAGTTCTGGCCGGATGTTCGCAATAGATTTTCCGTCATGAATAAGGCGCGAAAGTATTGCCGACCGCGAAAAACCTGCCGATACCTGACGTTCGTCCCAATTGTTAAAGACCTAACACCGAACCCTTAAGTCGCGTCCGCTCATTCGATTCCACGGGACCGAGGCACGCCCCGCGCGTTGGAAGCAAAACTGCCTTACAACGTGGGCGGGGATCGTAAGGTATAGATGTAACGTCTTCAAAAGGAGTGAAGGACATGAAATACGGTGCAAGTCTGCTGTTAATGTTTACGACGGCCATGTGGTGCGGTGCCGCGGACAATAGTCCCGAGAAGCACATTCGCGAATCGGCCGCCGTTTTGAGCGAAATTATGAGCGCCAAAGACAGGGGGATCCCAGAGGACCTGTTGGAAAAAGCACAATGCGTGGGTGTCATCCCCAACCTGAAGCGAGCCGGCTTCATTGTGGGCGCCAAATACGGTAAGGGTGTCGTAACCTGCCGCACCAGTGGCGGCTGGAGCGCGCCGGAAGTAGTCCGGATCGAAGGCGGAAGCATCGGCCTCCAGATCGGGGCCGGTGAGACCGACGTGGTGTTCCTGGTAATGAACGAACGCGGAATGAATAGACTCATGGAGGATAAGTTCACCCTGGGCGGCGATGCCAGCGTTATGGCGGGTCCAGTGGGACGGTCAGCGGAAGCCCAGACCGACGCCATGATGCATGCCGAGATTTTGTCTTACTCACGTTCGCGCGGAGTATTTGCCGGCATCTCGCTTGAGGGCGCAACGCTGCGGCCTGATAAGGATGACAATCAAGCGCTTTATCGAGCTAATGTGACGCCGCAGGAAATCCTGCATGGCCGTGTGACCCCGCCTGCAGCGGCTGAGCGGTTATACGCGGAACTGAACCACTATCCTTCGAAAGCCAGCGCTAATCGCTAGTGTCACCGCTACTCGCGGAAACACCTGGCGAGGCGAAGGGTCTAATGCTCGGGGCCGGGTTTCGTGCGGCCCTTTTGAAAGGAGTCATCCAACCATGCAGAAAGACCCAGTTTGCGGTATGCAAGTAGATGAGAAGAAGGCTGCGGCCACTAGTATGCATAACGGTGAACGTTATGCCTTCTGCAGTCAGGATTGCAAGAACAAGTTCGATCAGAATCCTGATCGGTACAATCAGTCCCGGCAATCCCAGCAACAGCAGCCCCAGATGAAATAGTGAGGTGCAAGCGGCTCCCACGGCATGAGCGCCGGGGAGCCGCTGTTTTGTCTACAGCCGGATGAGCGCCAAGCCGCTGACTGGATCGAATTCCCTTCTCAGATGGGCCGGTGATTCCGTTAGCACGATCTCCAGTGTGGGCCGAACGTAACCCTCCAGCAGGTGACCGCCCGCAGTAACTCCATTCCTTTTTCCAACCACCACGTGGGCATGAATCTTCGGTTGATCTTTTTCAAGAGGCACATCGCCGATCAGCGAGACCAGTTCCACCTGCTCGTCGATCGGGATCTTCAAGTACTCTTTCTTTTCCCAATCGTAGTAGCCCAGGACAACGTGAGAAAAAGCTCCGATGCCGGTGAAGTGGGCGCCCACGAGCCTGTGCTCTTTAGCAAAGGAGATCAGACCGGACATTGCCTCGTCGCCGGTGTCAAAAACCAGGGCGAAGTTTTTCGGCCCATAGGGCTCCAATAGTTTCGATTTCATTTTCGAACGTGAGCGCTAAATTAGACCAGCTCCCGAATTTTATCTTCCAAAATGTCGTTGATAATTTTCCTGCGATCGGGCGTGCCCTTGGCGAGCGACTCCGCAAAATGGGCCGCCTGCCGTGCCGTTATGCGAGGCGGCATGGGCGGCTCGTTGGGATCTACAATTGCTTCGATCACCGCCGGACCGTCAGTTCTCAACGCCTCATCTAGAACGTCACCGCACTCCCCTGGTTCCTTTATGGTGTAGCCTTGGGCGCCGCAGGCTCGCGCAAAAGCGGCGAAATCGATGGGCGTTAAGTCGCACCCAAATTCGGGGTTGCCGAGAAACACCATCTGTTCCCATTTGATCTGCCCCAGCGAGTTGTTCTTCATGATGACTACTTTAATAGGCAGCTTGTACCGGACCGCCGTCACAAAGTCGCCCATCAACATCGTAAATCCACCATCACCCACAAACGCCACGCACAGTCGATTCGGATAAGCGATCTGCGCGGCGATAGCGTACGGCAAGCCGCAGGCCATGGACGCGAGGTTGCCGGAGACTGTATGCATCTGGCCTCGCTTGGCGGGAATGTGGCGGGCCCACCAGGTGGCAATGGTCCCGCTATCGCAATTAACAATTGCATTGGCGGGCAAGCGCTTGCCTAACTCGGCGGCCACCACTTGCGGTTTCATGGGGATGCTGCTCGCGGTGGCCTGCTTCTCCATCAGCTTTCTCCAGTCCTTCATGCCGGACTGGGCCTGTGACAGGAAATTTTTCTTGCTCTTCGTCTTCAAGAATGGCAACAACGCCTGTAGCGATCGCCGGCAGTCTCCCACCAGACCGACTTCGACCGGGTATCGAAGTCCGATGCGCGCCGGATCGAGTTCGATCTGTACGCCCCGGGCTTGACCAGGCTTCGGCAAGAATTCGATGTAAGGAAAAGAGCTGCCCGCGATGAGAATTGTGTCGCAGTCTTCCATCGCTTCCTGGGACGGCAGCGTACCCAACAGACCGATCGAGCCGGTGGTATAGGGGCTGTCATCCGGCACAGCCGCTTTGCCAAGGAGCGCTTTCACAATCGGCGCGGCGAGTCTTTCGGCCGTCTGCTCCAGCTCGTCGGTAGCGCGCAAAGCTCCGCGGCCGGCAAGTATCACCGTGCGTTTGCCGGAGTTCAAGATCTCCGCTGCACGTCGCAGATCATCCTCGCAAGGGAGGCGCGCGCTATCGGCCTGCGCGTTAGAAACATGGTTCGGAATGTTCCGGTCACTGCGGCCATTTCCCTTGCTCCTGACTTCGAGTTCCTGGAAGTCCACTGGAATACAGATATGCGAGACGCCACGATAGGCCAGCGCCGTGCGGCAAGCCAGCTCGGCGATATTCTCTATATGATCGGCCCCCATGCAGCGCGCGTTGTAGACGCACACATCCATGAAAAGCTTGTCCAGCTCCACATCCTGTTGGCTGCGTGTATCTGACAGATCGTGGAACTGCATCCCCGTAATGGCCAGCACCGGCTGCCCATCCAGTTTTGCATCATACAGACCATTCAACAGATGAATGCCTCCCGGACCCGAGGTGGCCAGGCAACAGCCCAGACGGCCAGTGTGTTTTGCATAACCACAGGCCATGAAGGCGGCCGATTCTTCGTGCCGCACTTGAACGAATCTGACCTTATCCTGCCGCTTGCGAAGAGCTTCCATGACACCATTAATGCCGTCGCCTGGAAGCCCGAATACTACGTCCACTCCCCAGGCGTGTATGGTCTCGATCAGGACATCGGAAGCGGTTCTATTCATAACGTCTAGACTGGCTTCGGCGGCATTAGTTTCAAGCGGAAGACACGATAGATTCGGTCGGCCAATTGCGTCCCATAACGTGATGGCGGAAAAAGCGGCGGGCGCGGCCGAGTTCCTACCCGAGCACCTCACGCTTCGGGCCCTTCGGGAGGAGGTTCAGCGCTGCCGGGGATGTGAGCTTTACCGTTGCGCGACCCAAGCGGTGTTTGGCGAAGGACCCCGGTCAGCGCGTGTCGCCCTGGTGGGCGAGCAGCCCGGCGACGAAGAGGATCAGCAGGGACATCCCTTCGTGGGACCCGCTGGTAAGCTGTTGAACAAAGCGCTGGAGGAGGCGGGCATCGACCGGTCGGCTGTTTACGTGACTAACGCAGTGAAGCATTTCAAATTCGAGGAGCGCGGGAAACGGCGCCTGCACAAGAAGCCGAGCATGTCGGAAGTCAAGGCGTGTAAGCCGTGGCTCGAGGCTGAGATGTCGTTCATTAAACCAGAGGTGATTGTGTGCCTGGGAGCGACAGCCGCGCAGGCGCTTCTTGGATCGAAGTATCGTCTGACGAAAGAGCGGGGCAAGTTCGTCGAGCACCCCTTGGCGCCGCTTGTAACGGCTACAATCCATCCTTCGGCTGTACTCCGCGCGCCCGACGCGGAGCAGCGTCACCAGGAGTATCGTAAATTCGTTGCCGATCTGCAGGGCGTTAGGAACGTCTTGGCATCAAAAAAAATAAAAAACACCTTGGCCCGCCCTGCGGTCTAACAACGGGAGCTTGTGCCTCCCAATTATTCCTCGAAACAAGGAGCATCATTTAAATGAAAATAGAATCAATGGAAGATCTTTTTCTGGCAGAGATTGAAGACCTGTATGATTGTGAAAAACGGCTGACCAAGGCGTTGCCGAAGATGGCCAAGGCGTCCACGTCTCCTCAACTGCGCCAGGCTTTCGAATCGCACCTGCAGGAAACACAAGGCCACGTGGAACGGCTTGAAAGAGTCTTTTCCGAAATGGGTAAGCAGCCCAAAGCCGAAACCTGCCAGGCCATCAAAGGCTTGATCGAAGAAGGCGAAGAGATGATCAGCAATACGGATCAGTCGCCACTGCGCGATGCGGGTATCATCGCCGCCGCCAATCGCGTGGAGCACTATGAAATGGCTGCCTATGGATCGGCCCGCTCTTTCGCGCAGACCCTGGGGCTCACCTCGGCCGTTTCGCTGTTGGAGCAAACATTGGAAGAGGAGAAAAAGGCCGATAAAAAACTCACCCAGTTGGCCGAGACCAAGATCAATGATGAAGCAATGAGGAGCGCTCCGGTCCATCATCGCTAAGTTGAACGGTTAAGTTGAACGAGGCGGCGAGATTAGTGGTCTCGCCGCCCGTCGCCTCTACCACCCCCCGATCGAAGGTGCTAAGGTTTGCACCCTAGCGTCGAATGCCCTCTGGTTGTCGATATTCAGAATAAGTAATGACATCTACTGACGCGACACTTCTGGTCAACGAGCAAGGGGAGCAACAATCGGCGCTAACTTGTTATCAGAGCGCCATCTTAGCGATCGCGAAATGCATGGCTGAGGTTTGCCCCAGAGTGGGCTTGGTCTATAACCATCGGTTACTCCGATTACCTCGTCGTCTGGGTTTCGATGCTACGCCCCAAGCTTTGGCCGCCAGCCGCGAAGCCGTTGAAGCCGATGTTGCCGAATATGGGCAGGCAGCCAGCGCCTGGGTCAACGCCGGAGTCGAACTTGCGCACGAAATCCTGGCCGCTGCCGGGAAAGTCACGGACAACGATGGTCACACCGACGAATTGCATGCCGCGATGATGGAAGAGCTGGCCGAGCAAATGGAGATTTCCGCCGAAGTGGACGATGCCACGCAAGTGCGCACCGCCCTCAAACGCTATGCCAGCGGGCTTCGCTCGTATGTTCACCGCAGGAAAAAGGAACAGCCGCCGGCATTGAGCGAGCTGCAGCACCGCGCCGAAGCGTTAGCTGAATGGCTGGGGAGCGCAAGTCCGTCTAACATAATCGATTCGCTTACCGGGCTTCTAAATCGGCCGGAAGCGGAGCGGCAGCTGTTGGCTTACCTGAAACGAGACAAGCCTTTCTGTGTGCTGCTGTTTGAGTGGACCGAAGCGCGCAGCGTTCCGCCACAATTTGGCCGCTCCGGCGCCGATCAGATTCTCAAAGCGCTGGGCGACCGTCTCATAACGCTGGTCCGGCCGCGCGACGTCGTTTACCGCTGGAGCCAGGACCAACTGGCCGTAATTTTTGAATGTGCGGGAGAAGAGGCTGCGGCGCGGTCAGTCAAGATCGCGGACTGGCTTTCGAGCAAATATTCCGCGGTGGTGGACGGGATTGTTTGGAAGGTAGAAGCCCAGGCAGCCGTCGCCGTCATCGAGCGCCACTCTGGCGAAGCACTGCCGGACTTCATCCATAGGATCGAGGCAGCGCTCAAGCCGGAAGCCGCGCAGCCCGTGGCTTAATTCGGCTCCCGGTTGGCGCGCAGGCACCGCGCTTTACTTGGCTGGGTGGAAATAACCGCGCGCCAAGTCGGGTTTCGATTCCAAGGCCTGTGCCCAGAAGGTGCGTGCTTCTTCCTTTTTGCCCAACGCTTCTAGGGCGTGGCCTAGGTTCAGCATGGCTTCCGGGAATTGCGGCTGTGTCTCAATAGCGGAGCGGTAAAACCGGACGGCATCTTCCAGCTTGTTGAGCTGCTGCGCAAGCAGCCCGCAGTTGTATAGAATTTCGGGAGTGGATTGGCCGGCCTCGATCAACCGCTGATGATAGATTAAGGCTTTTGCCTGGTCGTCCCGCTTGAGGGCCGTTGCGGCCAGGCCTTTCAACGCCTCCACCGACTCCGGATGACGGGAGAGTAGTTTTTCCAAAGTCGCTTCCGCCCGGTCATACTGGCCGGCTTTGGAGTATCCGATGCTCAGGTTGACCTCGGCTTCCGGCCAGTCCGGTTGTTTGGCGAGGCAAGCCTCGAAGGCCGCGACACTACCGCTGGCGTCATCGCGCCGAAGCCGCAGATAGCCCAGACGGAACCAGGCGTTTTCCAAGGTCGGATTCTTCTCCACTAATTTTGCATACAAGGCTTCGGCCTCGCTGGCAGAGTCCTGACGCTCGGCAATCCAGGCTACCTGAAACTTCAAGTCGTCCCGGTCGGGAGCAATTTGCGCCGCTCGCTCGAAGGCACCGCGAGCCTGTTTCAGTTCTCCGAGTTCCTGGTGGACCACGCCCAGGTTGATATGCGCGTAGATCGCATCATCCCGTATCTCACGTGCCCGCTGATAAGCCTGAATGGCGTCCGGAAGCCGGCCCAACTTTTGATAGGCGACCCCTAGGTTGAACCAGTTATCGTATACGCTGGGCGCTAGCTCGGTGAGACGCAGAGTATGCTTCGCCGCTTCCGCGAAATCGTCATGCGCGAAGGCCGCCGAAGCCAGCCCTTCCAGCGCGGCCGCGGCATCGGGCCGAATCGACAGCAGTCGGCCGGCGTAGCCTCGAACCATCTTGTAGTCCTTACGCTGCATCGAGAGGCTGATCATGTTCACCAGCGAGTCTTCGGCTTTCGGATTCAGCTGCAGGATTCGCTCGTAGAGCAGCGCCGCTTCGTCAAATTCCCAACCCATCTGCAGCGCGACAGCTTTACCGAACAGTGCTGCCTCCGACTCAGGCGACTGAGCCAGAGCGGCGTCAAAAGCCTCGCGCGCCTCTTGTTGCTTGTTGAGATGCAGCAAACATGCTCCGATAGCCAATTGCGTTTCGAGCTGCTTTCCGCCCAGTGGCAGCGCCGCCCGGAAACTATCCACTGCCTCGGTGTAGCGTCCCAGATTTTGCAAGCAGAGACCGAGATTGAAACGGATCTCCGCGCTATCTGGCCGGATTCTAGCCAGCTGAATATAACTGGCGGCCGCGTCCTCATGACGGTTGAGCTCCAGCTGGATGTGTCCCCGAGCCGCGGTAATCTCGGCCAAGTCACTGGCGTCGGCATCGGCTTCGGCACCCTCCAGGACCTTGAGAGCCTCTTCGCGCTCACCCTTCATGTGCAAGGAAACCGCCCGCGCCAGACGGCGCAATGACGAGCCGGGTTCCGCGGCTCCTGGTGCTTCAGCGTGGATATCGACCTCGGCTATTGCGCCTTCCCCGGTCTTGGTTTTTTTGAACATCAATACACCTCTATTCCTCAAGTCAAGCGAAATTCGCTCTCGTTGAGGTACTAAGTCAATTAATCGGCCTCCTAAGGCATTCTCTTCATAGTTGGCCTTACCTTTTTGGCAGCCTCTTAGCGGCCGGAGACCAGCAAGCCCCCCAGCTTCGAACTGACCACCGGCAGCTTCGGCCCACTGCGCCTAGGCAAAGCGTTCGCCGATACAACTCCGGGAGCCAAGGTTTGGTCGCCTAAATCCAACGAGATAGCCGGTGGCTTCGGATCCAAACGCAGAGTCGCGGACCCTTCTATCACCCCTGAATCGATTCGGAGTGCATCATATAACGAGCGCAGCGATGAGACTTTGGTCTCGATGCTCGCCGACACCTCAACACCGCCTTGCTTGGCAAGGCTGGAGGAGGCAACCATAGCCCATTGGCTACGGGGCCGCCATCGGATACCGTTAACAGGACTAGAGAAGCACGGCAAGACCAGCATGGACGCAGGCTGAACTCGAAGGGGGGAAGGATGAGACCGCGACGCGGCGTCTGTCTTCTTTTGGCCGGCGGCCTCGATGGGCGGTGGCTTCAGCGCCCCTTGGGTCGACAAGCGAAACATTAAGGACATTCCTGAGGCAGCAACCTGTGGAAGCGCCAACGTAGGCTGATGCTCGTCGGGCGAAGCGGAGGCCGCAGCCGATGGGAGGACGCCGTTGGCGGCCACATTGACGATGCTAGTGAACCGATTGAGTTTGGCAATATAGCGAACCGCAAGTCGCGTCGCGAGCGGCTGCGGTATCGTGACCAGCGACAAAGGGCTGGTCCGCGATGACCGCGAGATTGCCAATCTCTGAACATCTCGCTGGCCTTCCGCTCCCCGGCCTTCGTGGGCTTCGAACGCCGGGCGGCGCAGAGCGCGGTCGAATCGTAGCGTAGGCATGTCCATGGAGAACGGCTTGGGTTCGAATCGGATGGAAAATACGCGCGAGGCGGGCGCCATGGCCGTCAAGGCTTCGACGGCGCGATCGCTTGGATGAAACCAACCTTCGTAAGCGATCGAGGATCCGAGCCGCGTTTCAGGATACCATGGAATAACAGGGCGCAGACAGTCTCGCAACGCTTGCCTGGACGGACAAATTGGGCACGTCTGGGACCTGCCGAGAGCTTGGACCGCAACCAAAATTTCTCGAACCCTCCGGTTGATACCGATAGTGAGCAAGTGCAGCCTAGCGGGCGCAGCGGGGATAAAAAGAGGGCTCGAAATATCGGCCGGCTTCTCGGCGTCGGTGATTCCAACAGCCAGCGCGGCATCTCTCGCGCGAATCGTCAGATTCCGGAGCGCTGTCGCGGGCTCTAATCTGGCCGCGACCTCCGGCGCGGTTGACTCGACCGGCGGCACAACACATTGCCGCTGAGCGTGCATGGCCCGCGAAATCGCGCAATCCGGCGAAGCCAGTGTGTTTTGTACGTCAGCGGATATTCTGTTCAGCGGCTTGTTTGAACTAAGCGTGCCCATTAATCGGAGAGTCCGCCCCTGGGGTTGTCGGACATCCCTTGTGGCGCCGGCCCGTGTCACAGCGCCGTGCATCCGAATTTCGGGCTGGCTAACACGTAGTGCTTCTGGAGCCCCATCAGCCATCGTGCGTGAAACTGCGCCCAAGCCGAGCGTGCCCAGCAATTGCGGAGCGCGCACGGGTGGTGCTGACACATTCCTGCCCACACCGGTCCGAGTCATCGCTCCACTCATGCCGATGATCACGTCGCCGCTAGGGTACTTCGCCTGTGGAAGCTCACACAATTCCAGGGCGTTCGCGCTGGGCAAAACCGCCACGTCTGACTTCCCAGCTGCAGGCTGGCCTGTTTCGGCGGCGGCTCGCACCTCCCGTGGAAGCGGGCTCAGCCGAGCCAAATTTGCGAAGCCCCGGGTGTCGAAGACGGCTTGAATCGCAAGCTGGAGCCCGGCAACATCACTGGAACACGAAAAAGAGGGACCTACGGGCGCGGGCGTACGTTTATCGGGCGAAGGCAACGCGAATTCAATAGCACGGGGACGGACCGAACTCACGCTGGGTACTTCGGCAGATGCCCGGGCTGCATCGATTGCGGAAACCGAAGGGGTTGACCAGGACGCCAGCGGCGGAGGCGTTCCATCCGCCGGCGGCTGGAGATCTGCCGCGGCGATGGCAAATCTGAAGGCAGGCAGCGCGGGAGGGTCTGCCTGAAATCCCGCTTCCGGAATTTCAAAATTTGCATTTAGACTCGCCAAAGCGGTTACTGCTGGAGCAATCGGATCAAATAGAAATTCTGCTATCGGCGGCTCACCCGGCGTATCTGAAGTATTGGCTGCGATGATCTGTGGCGCCGGTGCCGCCGGCGGAATTGGCGCTGACGGCGGTGTCGCTTCTTGTTGGCCGGGCTTCGTAAACGGGGAGGAAGCCGGAGCCACGGTGGGCTTGGCCGGGCCGGATTTCGGATCCTTTTCTACGAATTGCAGCAGCCGCTCGAGACTCTTATTTGCTTCCGCTTCTTCGTACAGCTTCTGGTGCTCTTGAGAACAGAAGGACGATCCGCCCAGCGACTTGAAGAGGTTCAACCGTTTATTACAGTAGCGACATCGCATGGAAATCCTGACTACCCACTTATCATTACGGCTGTGACGCGCTTCCACCCCAGATGGCAGATGACCTATTTCTGGTTAGACAAATCGGTCACCTACGAGCAGACCTAAGGGGGACTACTTAGCCTACAGGTAGGTGTGTGGGATAGAATCGTCCTTGCCTGGCGGCCCGGTCACCAGTCGCCCCCGCACTGCCCTACAAACATGACCAGCCCTTCCCGCCCACATCTCATCCGCGCTGTTGGTCTGTTCAGTCTCACTTCCATCGCCGTGAACGGCACAGTCGGTTCGGGGATCTTCGTGCTACCGGCGCAGGTGGCGAAGTTTCTTGGTTCCGCGGGTCTGGCGGCGTATGTGATCGCGGCCTTGGCGATGTGCTTGATTGTTTTGTGCTTTGCCGAAGTGGCGACGCTCTTCGATCGCTCCGGGGGCCCGTATCTATACGCTCGAGCGGCTTTCGGCGGCTTGGTAGGATTTGAGATCGGCTGGATGCTATTGCTGGCCCGGCTCACTTCCATAGCGGCGATCAGCAACGCGTTCGCGGCTTATCTC
>DATMMD010000051.1:0-78380 GCA_035569875.1 Bryobacteraceae bacterium | reverse complement strand
GCTGATGATCCTGGATGGCGATCTGGCCGTTATGCCCGAAGAGCTCCCCTACTTTCTGGACGCTCTCACGGCCGGCACGGGCGAGTTCATAAACGGCAGCCGGCTGGTCTACCCTATTCCCGAACTCGCCATGAAGTTCTCCAATATGGTTGGAAACAAAGTTTTTGGCGCCCTGTTCTCCTACCTGCTGGACCAGCGGATCAAAGATACCCTGTGCGGCACCAAGGTGCTGTGGCGCAAGGACTGGCAAAGAATAGAACCCGACCTTGGTAATTGGGGCATTCAGGATCGCTGGGGCGATTACGAATTGCTTTTCGGCGCCAGTAAACTGCACCTTCCGATTCGGGATCTCCCGGTGCATTATCAGGAGAGGATATACGGTGTCACGAAGATGACCAGGGTGTTTTCCAATGGTATACGAATGCTGGCGATTTGCTGGGGGGCATGGAGGCGTTTGAAGGCCTGACGAATGGTCTAAGTTTTCACATACTGAAAAGCGTAAGACCGTTGTTATACTAGATAGTCGCAACTCGGAGGAGCAAATGAAAGCCGTAGTGACTGGGTCGGGGGGATTGATTGGCTCGGAATGCGTGCGCTTGCTGTGCGAGCAGGGTTGGACCGTCGTGGGTGTCGACAACGACATGCGTCGGGAGTTCTTCGGCGAGCAGGGTACGACGCGTCCCGTAGTTGATGAACTCCGCTCCACACTCCCAAGTTACCGCCACGTGATTCTGGACATCCGGAATCGCGAAGGCGTTCGCGATCTGTTTCGGGAGGAGCGGCCGGAGTTTATCATTCACACCGCCGCGCAGCCATCTCACGATAAAGCAGCCTCCATTCCTTACGAAGATTTCGATGTAAATGCGGTAGGAACGATGAACGTTCTGGTTGCAGCGCGGGACTTCTGCCGGGAGTCTCCGCTGTGCTTTACGAGCACCAACAAAGTCTACGGCGACGCTCCCAACTTGCTGCCCTTAGTGGAGCTGGAGAAACGCTACGATTTCGCTGACGGCCGGGAAGGAATCGACGAGAGCATGTCAATCGATCAGTGCCTGCACTCGTTGTTTGGAGCATCTAAGGTAGCGGCGGACGTGATGGCCCAGGAGTTCGGCCGATATTTTCAAATGCCTGTGGGAGTCTTCCGTGGAGGCTGTCTGACGGGGCCCCAGCACTCCGCGGTTGAATTGCACGGATACCTGGCTTACATTGTTCTGTGCGCCATCATGGGTAGGGAATACACGGTCTACGGATACAAAACGAAGCAAGTCCGTGACCAGATTCATTGCCGTGACGTGGCCAATCTTTTCTTGGCCTTTTACCGAAAGCCGAGATGTGGCGAAGTTTACAACCTGGGTGGAGGACGTCAGAACAGCCTCTCGATTTTAGAGACGATAGATCTCTTATCGGACATGGGATTCGCGCTGAGGCACACTTATAATCCAACGAATCGCGTTGGTGATCACATCTGCTACATATCCGATTTGTCTAAGATCCGCTCCCACTTTCCTGAATGGCATTTGGAGTATGACCTGCGGAAGATCATTGGGGCGATTGCGGAACGGCGGCTGCAGTCCATGAAAGTAATGTCCTAAGGCATCAGCTGGGTGTTGTTACCGAGGACGAAGTGCATTTAACAAGAGCCATGGTTCCCTCTGACCAGCAGGCTGAAAATCACGATCTCTCGAACAGACGGCGGGGCAGTCTCTTTTATTCTCCCTACTTCTGGATCACAGTTGCATTTGTGCTGTCGCGGGCCCTCTATTATTGGGCAGGAATTCGGTTCGACACGCACATCCTTGCTTCCAATTTTCAGTTCATCGATCTCCAATTGTTAAGAACCCGGCTGTTCGAAAGCCTCTTCTATTTCCATATGCAGCCGCCCCTGCTGAATCTCTTAGTTGGAATGGCGATTAAGGCCTTTCCTGATGATTATGGCGCCGCCCTCCACGCACTTTACCTTGTCGCGGGGCTGAGTTCCGCGATCCTCCTTTACATAATCATGAGGCGACTGTATGTAGATCCGAAACTGTCCGCCGGACTTACGATTCTGTTTGTGGTTAGTCCCGCCGCCGTTCTCTACGAAAACTATCCGATGTACGAGTACCTCATCATGTACTTGCTGCTCGCATCCAGCGTAGTCTTGTATAAATTCATTCTGCGGCCGACTTTCTGGCGCGCATTTACTTTCTTTTCTTTGTTAGCCGCGCTGGCCTGGATACGCAACCTGTATCATCTTCTTTACATACTGGTAATTGCGGTGGCTCTGGCATTCTACATGCCGAAACAAAGGAACATGGTCTTGACAGCAGCGTCATTTCCTTTCGCGACCATCCTTGCATTGTTCCTCAAGAACCTGGTTGTCTTCGGCCTCTTCTCCAGCAGCTCATGGCTGGGTCAGAACTTATTGACGGTTACAATTCACCAGCTTACTGATTCCGAGAAGACCAGCTTAATCGAGCAAAAGAAATTGCCACCGATTGCCAGGGTTGAAACCGGAGCTCCCGTTGCTGATTACCGGCCCTTCTTTCCGGATGTAAAGCCGACAGGCATCCCGGTGCTCGATCAGGAAGTAAAGTCCAGCGGAGACGTGAACACTAACAACATGCTGTACCTGAAGGCTGATCTCGCCTATCGAAAGGCGGCTCTGCAGGTCCTTCGATACTACCCGGTCGCTTACCTTAGGTCGCTGGTGATCGCCTGGTTTGCCTATTTTCGGCCGCCAACCGATTTCTTCCAGTTCGAGGGTAGCCGCGCGCCTATCCGACGTTTCGATCGAATGTTTAATCTAGTTTTCTTCGGGCAGTTGCATGAGGCCAATAATAAGGAATTGCGCGTCCTGAGGAGCCAGGGCCATAGTATTTCCCTGGCGCTCTATACCGGCATATTTCTTATAATCGGTTTTCCCTTCCTGTTTTTTTGGGGGCTTATCTATCTGGTGCGTGGTAGTCGCCGCCGGACGTTGTCTCCGCCTCAGGTTGGTCTGCTGGTCTTTCTCATTCTCAACATTGCCTATATCGTTCTCACCACCAACTTTCTGTCTAGTTTCGAAAACAACAGGTATGCCGTGCCCTCGGACCCGCTGTACGTGGCACTCCTCGGTTTATGTTTACAGCAGGCTTGCTTGAAGAGCCGAAGAGCAGAACCCCGCGGTGATTCCTGAAAAGGCGCCGTAGAAGAGCTATTTCGGGGGTTGGGCTACGATAGAACCTGGAGAAGAGGAATGCCCAATCGCCCGAAAATGATGGTCGTGATGGCTGCCTACCAACGCTGCAAAGACTCTGCGGTTCACTTGTGGGTCTAAGTTGCTGCGACCTCGCGGAGCTGCTCGATTGCCGTAGAGCGGCCCCCATAACAACCCCCTGATCCGCTTCCGTTGTATTTAAACCCCATTCGTGGCGCATCTCAGATTACAGCCGACGCTTTCTCGGTGTTTTTAGCATAGAACGGCATCAGGACTCGCCTAAAGCTAGTACTACTCCTTGACGATGAGTAGAACGGGTATACTTCCAATGAATCGTCGAATCCTACTCTTCGTGTCGTTAGCTATTTCTTTAGCTATCAATGGTTTAAGCCAAAACGGGAGCTCAATTTTCACATATATTAGCGGACCCAACTTCTGCCTGGCAGAGTACGGCTACACGGTTCCGGCATTCTGTACGGCTCCGGGCGAACTTCCGTTGGCAAGTTTTCCGATACCTCCCATAAACGGTTTCTATGTCGACCGGAACTTTGGCGCAAAGGTCCGGCTACTTACCGATGGAACCACCGACAGCCTTCATCAGTATTCGACGCCGTCGGCATTTAGCGCGACCGGAAAGTACGTCTTGCTGGCCAAGGTGGATGGAAGTACGCGCGTTGTCAACACTGCCACCGCCAACATCGTGGCGGACCTGTCGTTCAAGATTGATTACTGGGCCGCCCTTTGGAGTCCTGTGGATGACGACGTATTGTACGGTCTTGGTGATGACCCGGTCCGAACACAAATCACTAAGTATCAAGTATCGACTGCCACGAAAAGCATCGTCGTCGACTACGCCAAAGACGGACACCACTTTACCAACATCCAAAACGGCAGCACAGGCGATCTATCGGCGGATAACTGGGCGGCTTTCTGGGCGCAAAACGAGCATCAGGTCTGCGCTGTTGATCTAAACCGAGTAAAAACTTTCTGCGCTGATTACACCGCGTCAAATCCAAATAACCGAGTGGGTTGGAACTTTATCGATTACGTCACCATTACAAAAGGAGTAGACGTCGACACCAATAAGCGTTATGTGCTTCTGATGGCGCAGCCGGCCATGGGGGTCTATTCCGTCAATGAGCAGACCGGCAACCTCGATTTTGAGTTTCGCGGGCCCGAGATGCCCGCGGGCATTATGGGAGGCGATAACGGGCCGCACAATCATGACGGTATTTGTGATCCCGGCGAGGACTGTTTCGGTAACCCCCACGCGGATGTGTTTCAAGACAACGGAAGGCAGTATATCCTAGTGGACTCTGGTCAAGATCTACCTACCTGCGAGGATGACTTGGTAAGTCTCCAGATATCGAAGGGCATCAACATGCTCACGTCCGTGGATGCGGGTGGAGGTCGAAAAATCTTTTTCACGCTGTTCAAGTGTGGTGTGACGTGGTCGGATCTTCACTTTGGATGCGCCAAGTCCGCGAACGCGTTTTGCGTGGTCTCGACCGACTTGCCAGCTGCGAACCTTCCGAACCAAATCCGCGACGGAAGAACACCCTTCGAGGATGAAGTGATTGTGATACGCGGCAACGGAGTTGAGGCGCGGCGTGTGGCGGAGCACCGCAGCGTCCGGGTTAATTATTGGGACACGCCTCGGGCTTGCATATCCAATGATGGAAGCATGGTTTTGTGGGATTCGAACTTCGGCAATCCAGCCAATCATCGGGTCGTGATTGCTGAAACCGGATTTGGATCGCCTCCAATTGTATCTGCCTGTACTTACACGCTTAACACGAACAGCTTAGATGTTACGGCTACAGGGGGCTCCGGAACGATAACCGTCACACCCAGCGCAACTACCTGCGGAAGTCCAACGGCGAGCTCGAATGTGTCTTGGGCAACCGCAACTGCTTCGGGAAATACGGTCGACTGGACGGTCAGCGGCAACAGCGGTTCGCAGAGCAGGACTGGATCCTTGAGTGTGGCGGGTGAGACTGTGACCATAAACCAGTCGGGAACTGTGTCAACCGTAAGTATGACTCTTTTCCCCAACTCGCTAGTCTTAGGAACGAATGGGACTCTGATCACCACACCCCAACAAGTGAGTCTTAGTTTTGCAGGCGGGGGCAATGCGAGTTGGACGGCTACATCGAGTGTGCCCAACATTGTGGTTTCGCCCGCGTCAGGTGTTGGAAACGTAATCTTGCAAATCAGCGTGAGCGCGGGATCGAGCGGTGTGGTTACTGTAAATGCACCGGGCGCGGCGAATTCGCCGCAAGCGATTCAAGTCCAAATAAGTACAGCCAATGTGAAGGGACCCTTCGGCAGCTTTGACACTCCGCTTAATGCTGCCAAGGTTTCGGCTGCCGTTCCTGTGACTGGCTGGGCGCTGGATTCCATTGGAATCAGCAAGGTGGACATTTGGCGGGAACCAATAGGTTCCGAGCCGGCCGGCCTGGTGTATATCGGTGATGCTGTGTTCGTGCCGGGTGCACGACCGGACGTGGCACGAGCCTTTTCAACCTATCCCAATGCGACCGTGGCCGGCTGGGGCTACTTGATGCTCACTAACTTCCTGCCGAATGCCAACTACAAGCTAGGATCGGGAAATGGGACATATATCCTTCACGCCTTAGCCCACAATCAGGGGGGCGCAGTGGTCGATCTGGGAGCGCGGACCATCATGGTTGACAACGCGGACGCAACTCAACCGTTCGGGACCATCGACACGCCTGCTCAGGGTGGTACCGTTTGGGGAAACGCCTATGTCAACTTTGGCTGGGCGCTGACACCCATGCCAGCCGCCATTTCCACCGATGGAACCACGATCACGGTGAACATAGACGGGGTCACGGTGGCGCACCCCACCTACAACCAGTTCCGCGGGGATATCGCAACTGTGTTTCCAGGCTACGCCAACAGCAATGGAGCGATTGGCTTCGCGTATATCGATACCACCAAGTTCTCGAATGGACTTCACAGTATCAGTTGGAACGTATGGGACAACCAGTTGCGCGGCAACGGCGTGGGGAGCAGATTTTTTAAGGTGCTTAACGTCGGAACCCCGACGACGTCAGGTTCCTCCACGTCGAGCGAGCTCATCAACGCACCGCCAGCCAGCGGTTCCAGCCAAGCCGCCGACCGGCTGGCGCCTATCGCCAATAGCCCGCTTTCCTTGGACGTGCAAGAGATGGATCGCATCGAAGTGCCGCTCGGAGCGATCTCCGGATACATCGTCGCCAATGGCGAGAGGCAGCCGTTGCCTATCGGTTCCACCCTCCAGGATGGCGTGTTCTATTGGCAACTGGCGCCTGTGTTCCTAGGCCAATACGACATGGTATTTGAACGCCCGGACGGGACACCACTTCACCTACGCGTCGTCGTTCGCGCTAAAACCTATTCGGGCGGCGAGCAGCAGGCAGTCCAGTAACCAGTCGCGTCAAAATAGCCGAGCAATCGCATAAAGGCTCAATTTCGGCCCGGTCGCCAAAAGGGAGCTATGTTAAAGTTTGCGATAGGGGTGAGCAAGTGGCGCTGGTAGGCGGCCGATTGGCAGCGGCGATTCTAAACAGATTTAAATGGCACGACGTAGAAGCGCCCGCAGGTTATGAGGGCAGTGGCAAAATCGAGGCTTTATTTGGGGCCGGCATATGGGATCAAATCGCTGGCAAAACCGTTCTCGATTTCGGCTGTGGCCCCGGCCTTGAGGCTATCGAAGTGGCCCGGCATGGCGCTAAGGAAGTAATCGGCCTCGACATTCAGGAAAAGCATTTGGTGACCGCACGCGCGCGGCAAGCGGCCGCTGGTGTCTCGAATTGCACTTTCGTTCAGCGGTTCGATTCGCAGGCGGACGTCATTCTCTCGATTGACTCTTTCGAACATTTCAGGTACCCAGATGCCGTACTGAAAGAAATGTCGAGATTGTTGAGGCGCGAGGGCAAGGTGATCGTATCGTTCGGCCCTCCCTGGTACCATCCCAGGGGCGGGCACTTCCCGCTTTTTGTTTGGGCGCATCTATTGTTAACGGAAAATTCGCTAATGAAGTGGCGCTCGATCTATAAACACGATGGGGCGAAGCGGTTTCACGAAGTTGCCGGCGGGTTGAATCAAATGAGCATTCGCAAATTCGAACGCCTCGTAGCGGAAAGTCCCTTGCAGTTCGAAACGTTCGAAACCGTTCCAATCAGGGCGGCTCGCGCATTTCATTTCCGCCTGACGCGGGAGTTCTTCAGCTCCATCGTTCGAAGCACATTGGTTCACCGTTCTTAAAGCGCCAGCACTTAAGCCGCAGGTTAGGTGGACTCAATGGTCCGCGATCTGGGACGGTCGCTCGCGGCGAAATCGGCCTTGGATTCGGTAGTGGCCGATACGTCTTCGGCGCCGGTCTGGTCCAAAATGGTCTTGGCGGTTTTGACCCAGTCGGAGTCGTCGCAATGCACCGAGAGCAGAATACCGCCCCGGCGGACCCGGCCTTCATAGCGTTTAGCCTCGTACTCGGGAATACCTAGTCCAACGAGGGCTCCTGTGATGCCGCCCAGCGCACCGCCCACGCCCAGGCCGCTCAGCAATCCCATGATGGGCCCAGCGGCGACGAATAACCCCAAGCCAGGGATTACCAGCGCTCCGGCACCCACCAGCCAACCCACAATTCCCCCAATGACCGCCCCGGAACCAGCCCCCGCGGCAGTGCCTTCCGGAGCTTTGGTATTCTTTTCCAGGCCCAGGTCCTTGCTTCCCTCATTCTCGGGAACCAGGATGGAGATGTCGGTGTTGCGAAAGCCAGCCAGCTTCAGCCCGTTGACAGCGTTCTCGGCGTCCGCCTGGCTGGGGTAAATGCCAAATACAGCCGTATTCTTTCCCATACGACTCCTTTCGTCGCTTCAAGTGTCTGTTATTGCAGCGAGCCCGGCGAACTCGCATAACTTCCGTGTAACCATTAGCGACGTCCCAAACGTCGGGACGTTACCTTTGGATACGAGCAAGTCGGTCACCATTTGCGGAGCCCGCTAGTGGTGCATATTTGAAGGAACTTCGACAACACCGATGAGCGGAAGTACCACAATCGGAAGAAAGGGCCAGTATTTCTTTCCGACGGGCGTCTCACAAATTGTTTGTAACAAAGATCGGCTGAAGTTAGTCAAACGTGGGAAGAAAATGGATTGTAAAACCCGGGTCGTTATAGCTGAAGATCATACCCTGATGGCGGAAGGCCTCAGAAAGCTGCTTGAGTGTGAATTTGAATCGGTCCAAACGGTAGCAAACGGAAGGCAGCTTTTGGATATAGCCGCGGCATGGAAGCCCGACGTAGTTTTGCTGGACATCGGCATGCCGCTGCTGAACGGTATTGAAGCTACGCGACGCTTAAGCAAAACTTCGCCATCCACCAAGGTGGTGATGGTGACGGCGCACAAC
Source organism: Bryobacteraceae bacterium (assembly GCA_035569875.1). Lineage (GTDB taxonomy): Bacteria > Acidobacteriota > Terriglobia > Bryobacterales > Bryobacteraceae > Palsa-89. The sequence continues at coordinate 69,784 of DATMMD010000051.1, read as the reverse complement.
GAGCCGCAATACGTAGTGGAAGCCTTTCGAGCTGGGGCGACTGGATTCGTTCTGAAACGCTGCGCGCTCTCCGAGTTGGTAAACGCGATCCGGCAGGTGTTGGATGGGCACACTTATGTCACGCCTCTGGTGGCCGATCGAGCCGTAGAAGCCGCGCGGGGATCTGTGAGACCGGGCCCGGCGCTAACTTCCCGCCAACGAGAAGTGCTGCAACTGGTGGCGGAGGGATGCACGGCCAAAGAGATTGCCAATGTTCTGAAGCTGTCGGTCAAGACGGCGGTCTTTCACAAGATGGCCATCATGGACAAGCTGGGCCTTCGCACTACGGCCGAGCTGACGCGCTATGCCCTCGAGCAGGGAATTGCGACGGCCACGTCGGAACGCATAACTCTACCGCTGGCCAGAGCGGCTAGTACGGGCGTGACTGTGCCTGCCTACGGGATGTTCGCAAAAACCCAGTAAGATCCATCTGAATACTGGCAGGCCGGGACCTGCACGCCTACTATCCCAATCTTTTCCCATCATCAGGTGACTGCAGGTGAACTTTCGGCCGCGCCGAGCATCTATAGGGTGAGGGTTGTAACCCCTTGGACCAATTCATGGATAAGGCTGCATCTAAACCCAGCCGGCTCAACATCAAAAGTCTGCTGAGGCCTCATATCAAGCTCTTGATGGTGGGGCTGGCGGCGGTCATCGGCGAAGGGGTGGCCGATCTTCTGCAACCCTGGCCCCTGAAGATCGTTCTGGACAACGTGTTACAGTCCCGCCAGATCCATGGATGGTTGAGTCCCCTCATTCTGTCGACAGTCGGCGGCGACAAACTTGCCATCTTGAAATTTGCCGCCTTTGCGGTGCTGGCCATCGCGATGGTGGACGCGATTTGCACGTATAGCGAGAAATATGTCACCACCAGCGTGGGCCAATGGGTGATGCACGATCTGCGTCGAATGTTGTACCACCACATCCAGCGTTTATCGCTGGCCTACCATGACAGTAAACAGACCGGCGATCTGATCAGCCGGGCGACCAACGACATCGACTCCATTCAGACTTTCATCACTTCCGGTCTGCTGGGTGCTTTGGTCAACTGTCTGACCTTGTTCGGAATGGTGGGGGTGATGCTTTACCTTAACTGGCGATTCACTTTGATCGCCCTATCGATTGCTCCTCTGCTTTTTGTGGTGGTCTATAGCTACACTCGCCGCATCAAGAAGGCTTCGCGCGAGGTAAGAAAAAAAGAAGGCGAAATGGTGTCGGTGATGCAGGAGGTGCTGTCATCCATCCGGGTCGTCAAGGCCTTCGCGCGCGAAGAGTATGAAGAACGGCGGCTGGAAGAGGAAAGCCTGGAAAGCGTCGAGATCGCGATGCGGGCCAGAAGTCTTAAGGCGAAGCTTTCACCTTTAGTCGGGCTAATCGTGGCGTCGGGCACTGCCATGGTGCTGTGGTTTGGAGGACGCATGGCCTTGTCCGGTCCGGGCCTGTCGGCCGGATCACTGGTGGTCTTCATCATGTATCTTTCGAAGATGTACAAGCCCATGCAAGAGCTCTCGAAAATGACCGATACCTATTCGAAAGCCTCCGTCGGATACGAGCGGATTCAAGAGATAATCGATACCGATGGTGAAATCAAGGATTTGCCGGGCGCCCGGCGGGCCCCCAGATTCAAAGGGAACATTGAGTTCGATGATGTGAATTTCGGCTACGACGCCGATCGGCCGATCCTTCGCGACATCAGCTTCAAAATCGAGCCAGGACAGGTCGCGGCGCTAGTGGGCCCTACGGGTGCCGGCAAGTCGACCATCATCAGCCTGATTCCGCGCTTCTACGATCCGACCTCCGGCGTGGTGAAGATCGATGGTCAGGACGTTCGGAGGTTTCAGCAGAAATCCCTTCGCCAAGAAATGAGTTTTGTGCTGCAGGAAACGCTGCTTTTTCATGGGACTATCTGGTACAACATTGCTTACGGGAAACCCGAAGCGAAGCGGCGGGAAATTATACGCGCGGCCGAAATGGCCAACGCCCACGAGTTTATCGAGAAGCTTCCGGAGGGCTACAACACCATGGTTGGGGAGCGCGGCGTGACGCTTTCCGGCGGCCAGCGACAGCGAATTGCGATCGCTCGCGCGATCATACGCAACACTCCCATCATGCTTCTCGACGAGCCGAGCTCGGGCCTCGATGCTGCTTCCGAAAAGCTGGTTTTCGAAGCTTTGGGCCGCCTGATGGAGGGCAGGACATCGATCGTCAGCGCGCACCGGCTGTCCACCATTCGCCGGGCCAACATCATTTTTGTAATCCAAGACGGCGCGATCATCGAGCGTGGCGAACACGATGAGCTTTTGAAGGCCGGGGGCTTATATGCGCAGCTCTATAAGATTCAGTTCAGTGTCGAAGAGGAAGCCGAGAAACAGACCGTAGGCCTGTCATAAGGTCGTGAATGTTTTATAGACGGTTCAGCTCAGCGATTCTGGATTCGACCATAGCCGCGTATCCTTCTACAACTTGGGGCGTGTAGCCGGCGGCGCGGAAAGCATCGCGGATCTGATTAGGAGAGAGTTGCGCCAGCACTTGTCCGATCCAATGGGCGTCAGCGCGCGGTACATGCTTGCCGATCCAGTCGATTCGAACACGACTGAAGTATTCGTGAGGGTTTACTAATACCGCGGCGGAAGGGCGGTGGGGCACTTCAAAATCCACATAATCGGCGCCAATGCGGTCGATAAACTTGGACTGCTGGTACATTTCCAGGTTGCCCTTGGAGATCTGACGGGAGCGGGTTAGCTTCACTTCGCCGAAACTGGCGCCCAGATCGGTAACCATGTAGATGCGACGTAGCTCATCGGAATCCTGGTTGCGCTCTTCCTCGTAGATGGCGTTATTCTCGTCTTTCAAATCCCAATTGTTAATGAGAGCCATGAGCACCCGAAGACCGTTCCATTCTCGAGTGCCGGCAAAGGGATCGCTGCGCCAATGCCAGACTCCGATCTTTTTCTCGCCTTTTAGCTCTCTCTTTAGCCGGGTATCGTAGGCAGTGCCGTCGGGGTTGATCAACGGGCCGCCACGGTGCAGGGGGAAAGGCATCTCTCGGGTATGCAAGACGGGGACATAATAATCCTCGTTAGCGAAATACCCGGCCGCCCAGACCAGCCGCGCCGCGACGGTCTCCGGGCGGGCTTCCGAGCCCAGCTTTACCTTCCATTTGACGCCGCTGTCATCTTCAACATCGAACTTCGGATTGGAGCCCTTACGGTCTTCTTTTAAGAAAGTGACTGGACCGTGGGGCGCATGTTCGACGCCGCCGGGGCCAAAGTACAGGTTTAAGCCCCTTATATTCTTGGGCTCTCGCCAGAGCATGGTACGCACAGTGCCGGTAATTTCTGCATCCGCGCGGGCTGCCTTCGGCTTTTTTTTCGCGGCCTGGGCGGCAGGAAGGCATATGAGGACAGCGGTCAGGAATAGCGTAACTCTCTTACTCTTGTTGAGCATACAATTCACCCGTCTTAAATGGTCACCATCCTGATTAAGCAAAAGCGATGCCACGGTACACAGCGTGACTCTTCGCAGCCGGCTGGAACGTCTCAACTTAGGGGGTGGGGTTGTGAAAATGATGGTGCAACCGGCCGACGGGGTGATGCCCTTGGTCAAGGCGATTAATAAAGCCAAACACCGCGTGGAAATCGTCATCTTTCGTTTCGACCGCAACGAGATTGAAAAAGCGTTGGTCACGGCGGTGGGCCGAGGTGTCTTTGTCCACGCTCTCATTGCCTACACCAACCGCGGAGGGGAGAAGAACCTGAGAAAGCTGGAGATGCGGCTGCTTGCGCAGGGTGTGACCGTGGGTCGCACGGCCGACGATTTAGTCCGCTACCACGGGAAAATGATGATCATCGACCGGCGTGAGCTTTACGTACTGGCCTTTAACTTCACGTATTTGGACATGGATCACAGCCGGGCCTTCGGCGTCGTTACGGGAAACAAGAAACTCGTGGCGGAGGCTGTCAAACTGTTCGAAGCCGACACGAAGCGGCAGCCTTACTCCGGAGGCCAGCCGAACTTTGTAGTCAGTCCCGTGAACGCGCGCAAACAGCTCTCTGCTTTTCTGCAGGGCGCGAAAAAACAGCTTCTCATCTACGATCCAGAGATAAGCGACCAGCCCATGATCCGCATTCTGGAAGATCGGGCTAAAGAAGGAGTAGAAATCAGAATCATTGGCCGGTTGACTAGAAAGAGTGAGAGGTTGCAAGTGCATAAACTCTCCACCATGCGGTTGCACACGCGAACCATCATACGGGATGGCATGCAGGCCTTTGTCGGAAGCCAGAGTTTGCGGGAGTTGGAACTTGGCGCACGGCGCGAAATAGGCATTATCTTCCGCGATCACAAGATCGTAAGCCAATTGATGAAGACCTTCACAGAAGACTGGGAAGCGATCCAACGTCCCACGGCTCAAGCCGCGGACCAAGAAGCGGCGCCGGAACCGGCCCTCAAGGTCGCGAAGAAAGTCGCCAAGGCGGTAGCTAAGGAATTGCCTCCGGTTGCGCCAGTTGTGGAAGTAGTTGTCAAAGAGCTGGTAGGGAACAATATGGAATTTGACCTCGATCCCCAACAAGTGGAGGAAGCCGTCAAGGATGCGGTAAAAGAAGCCGTAAAAGAGGCTGTTCGCGACGTTGTAGAGGTGGTGGTGGAGCAAAACGGCAACGGCAACGGAGCGCACCGCTAGAGCCGGGTCAGTGTTTATGCGGGTGACGGATTTCCGGCCAGAACTCGCGGACCACATTGTTGCCGGCGTCGACGCCGAGCATGATGCCGCCCGATGCGGCTCCGCTAGAGAAGGTGTGCAGCCGAGCGGGCTGCCAAGCTCGCGAGATGAATCCGCTGCCCATGGCTCCTGAAATTCGCCCTGCTGCGACAGTTTTCTTCCCGGTGGTGGTTTTGTGGGTGATAACCGTGCTCGTGAGTGCGTAACCCAGCCTGGGTCCAAAACCTTTCTTTCCGGAAGGACGATAACTCAGTTCTTCATGCCGGATGGCCGCGATGGGATACTGGATCGAATTCTTGATGAGGTGCTGTCCGAAGGCTGAACCAACTCGCTTCCCAAATCCCGCGCCTCCTTTGCCCCATTCGTGGGGGCTATTACGAAGCTGTTGGATCCCCGCGCTGGCCCCGGTGCGAACAGCGGCGCGTTTGCCGAAGGTATCTTTTACGTACTTGGAGCGGTAGGGATGTTGAGTCTTTTCGGCGGATTGTGCCGGCGCGGCGAGCAACACCAAGATTGCTATGAGTTGGCACCGCATGCTGTTACTAGAGTGCAATCGCCGTGCCGGATTCACTATTAGTCACGGAGTACGTTAACCTTTCGGTAACAACCGATGCGATACCGATTCCTAATGGATACCTACGAGACCGAAATTGTCAAAGTCCTGGGCGTTTGGAGCATGTTCGACGATGCGGATCTGCGGCAGAGGCCGCGCTCTGATGACAACCGTGGACGGAATCTACTCGAACATATGGTGCATCAATCGGTAAGCGAGGACATCTGGTTCAAAACCATGCTGGGCATAGCGGTAACCGAGAATCCTTTGCCGGCACAGGAGACAAGGCTCGGCTTTATGCAAGCTTATGCGCGGAATAGCCGCTTAAGGCTAGCCGCGATTTCTGCAAACAGTGAGGCCTGGTGGGAGGGTGAGACAGCGTTTTTCGACGTGCGGCGGACGCGACTTTGGATCATGACGAGGCGACTGACCCACACGGCGCATCATCGGGGACAACAGACCGCGTTGCTCCGGATGCTGAAACACGATCTGCACAGCACTTATGGGCCAACGGCGGATACAGGCGGGCTGATGATGAATCATGCTCCGACCATTTACCCTTATCCAAACGAAAGTGTCTTATTGGAAGAGGAGGAGCGGGCGCGGCGGAAGGCAGCGCTGCCAGGGCCTGGGGCGCGTGCGTCGACTGAGCGGCCTGAGAAGATCTAGGAAGGGACGAGAAAATCAAGTTATGGCTCTAAGTGCATTGGCAGGGCAGCCTGCGCGGCAGTCCGACCTCGTGAACGTGCCGCGTCTGGTGACGTCCTATTTTTCCGATCGCCCGGATGCGCACGTGGCGAGCCAGAGAGTTTCGTTCGGAACCTCAGGTCATCGCGGCTCATCGCTCCATCGATCCTTCAACGAGTGCCACATTCTAGCCATCAGTCAGGCTATCTGTGTTTATCGGAAGCAGAAGGGAATAGAGGGACCGCTGTTTCTTGGGATCGACACGCATGCGCTTTCCGAGCCGGCCTTCGCGAGCGCGCTGGAAGTGTTGGCGGCGAACGATGTTGCTGTGATGATCGCGCGGGGAAGGGAATACACGCCGACTCCGGTCGTGTCGCACGCAATTCTGAATTACAACAAAAGCAAACCTGCCGGACTGGCCGATGGCATCGTCGTGACTCCATCGCACAATCCTCCCGAGGATGGCGGCTTCAAATACAATCCGCCGCATGGCGGGCCGGCCGATAGTCAAACGACTGGTTTCATCCAAGGAAAGGCGAACGAGTTCTTGGAAAACGGCCTGGACGGCGTCAGGCGCATTCCTTTCGAGCGCGCTCTGCGAGCAGCGACTACGCGTGAGCATGATTTCATAAACGAATACGTTGGTGACCTTGCCAAGGTGATTGATGTCGACGCCATCCGCAGTTCCAAGATCCAACTGGGCGTCGACCCGTTGGGCGGCGCGGGAGTCAACTATTGGGGGCCGATCGGGGAACGCTACGGGTTGAATCTCACGATAGTTAATGATGCCGTCGATCCGACATTCAGGTTCATGACGCTGGACTGGGACGGCCGGATACGAATGGATCCATCATCGCCATACGCGATGCGCCGGCTGATCGAACGGAAAGACAAGTTCAAGATTACAGTCGCTTGCGATACCGATCATGACCGGCATGGCATCGTCACCCCAAGTTCCGGGCTGCTTCCTCCCAACCACTATCTGGCAGTGTGCATCCACTATCTTTACGACAATCGGCCAGGATGGCGGAAAGAGCTAGCGGTGGGAAAGACTGTGGTCAGCAGCGCCATGATCGATCGGGTTGCCGCGAAGCTCGGCCGAAAATTGTTTGAAGTGCCGGTGGGCTTCAAGTGGTTTGTGGAGGGGCTGCTGGATGGGATGCTAGGATTCGCCGGAGAGGAAAGTGCTGGAGCGTCGTTCCTGGCGCGCGACGGGTCGGCGTGGAGCACGGATAAAGATGGGATTATCGCGGCGCTGCTCTCCGCTGAAATCACCGCGCGCACGGGGCGCGACCCCGGGGAAATATATACAGAATTGTCACGGGAGCACGGGCCGTCTTTCTACGAACGCATCGACGCGCCGGCCAACGCCGAGCAACGCGCCGGACTCGCGAAATTGTCGCCGAAGGACATCGCGGCAACCGAGCTGGCCGGCGAGAGAATCCAGCAAGTCCAAACGGCCGCTCCCGGCGATGGAAGTCCGATCGGAGGCATCAAGGTAATTGCCGGAAGCGGATGGTTCGCCGCAAGGCCGTCCGGCACCGAGGACGTCTACAAGATTTATGCCGAGAGTTTTCGAAGTGCGGAACACTTGCGGCGAATTCAGGAGGAAGCAGAGGAGATCGTAGGGACGGTATTGGGGGCGGTCGGGTCGAAGGCCTAGCTTTGCACGGCGGTTGTGCTTAGTGCGGCGATTTCGCAATCCAGCAGATCGCCGATGCGGTCCAGGCTGATGTCGGCCGGTGGATATTTCGCTAGCGTCGCCGGATCGTAGGCATAGTGCCCTTGGCGCACGAATACGGTGGTAACCCGGGATTTCCAGATTTCCTTGATGGCCTGCAGGATACGCAGCTTATCGTCCACCACCACGTAATGCTCGGCCGGATAGCGCCGCTCTACATCGGCGAGCTCTTGCTCTTTGTGGACGTAAATAAGGACGTTGCCTTGGAATCTCTCGTATAGCCCCGAACGATAGACCTTGTGCGGTTGGAAGACGACATCGCCATCGGAGAGAATAACCGCGGGTCCCCAGGGTGCGACGTACTCGACGGCGTCGACTGAATTTGGAAAGAGCCGATTCGCGAAGGGGTATTCCATGAGAAAGTAGGAGACCGCGAGCAAGTTGGGATCATGCGGGTAATCGATGCGGTAACGCTGCAGTGCTCCCAGATAATCCGCGTATCCGAGCTCCGACCGGATGGTTTCGAAGAGCTGCCAATAGCGTTGCGCCCGCTCGGGACCGACTTTAGAATCGAGATGGCGTTTCAAATCGGCGGTGACGCGATCATTATCTAGCAGCGTGTTGTCGACGTCAAAGAGAAAAACCGTTCGGCTGGCCGGCATATTGGATCTGTTTTGCTAATTGTACTCTTTCGCAGGAGGGGGGCCTGCGTGGAGAGGGTCTGTCAGGTTGATGGCGCGTCGCCAAAATCGTGGCGCAGCCTGACGCTTCGGAATAATCGTAGGCGTAGTGTTTTGAACGTCCGGATTGGTGGCCACGGGATTGCATTGCCAGTGGGCATGTTGACTGCGATGATCTTCGGCGCGAATGCGCATGTCGTGTCGTGCGTGAATCGACTGTGCTCCGAAGCACTTGACATATCGCTTTATCGGAGCTTGGACCGCTATCCGCAGGCGCGCGAAGCCCTCCAACTCCTCAATTCCTTTGCGCCGCAGCTCTTGTTTCTCGATATCGACGATGAGGAAGCGGCCATGACGATCGAGTTGGACACGCGAAGTTTTAATCCAGGCACGACGATTGTCCGGGTCTCCTGCCGCCCCGAGAATCAGTCGAAGCGGCAAAACGGTTACGGTACGTTTCAGGTTTTGCATCTGCCGTGTGAACGAGAGAAATTCAGTGAAACGGTGCATCGAGCGCTGCAGGCACGAACCAGCGAGAAGAACGCGCCAGTCTTCGCCTTCCTGCCGGCCAAAGCTGGGAGCGGGGCAACGACGGCTGCCTTATTTGTGACAAACATCTTATGCAAGATGGTCCACAAGAAGGTTCTGCTGCTGGAATGTGACTTGCATGCTGGACCAGTATCCATGTTGTATGACATCCGGCCTCAATATTCGATCATGGACGCTTTGGAAGAGTCACATCGGCTGACCGATGAAAGGTGGCAGCGTCTGGCGACCAGAGTGGATGGCATCGACGTTTTGCCTTCGGTGAGCCAACAGGGTGTTCGTCGCGTTTCGTCATGGGCCTACCATAGACTGTTAGCGTTCGCGCGCAGCCGCTACGATCTCATAATCTGCGACCTGCCGGAAGTGGTGAACGAGGCAACCGAAGTGGTGGTCCGAACTGCCAGGGCGGTGCTGGTAGTGACGACGCCTTCGGTGCCCTCGTTGTTTCTCGCGGCTCGCAGACGTCACGATCTGGAGCAACGGGGTGTAGGCGCGTCGCACGTAAAGTACATTCTCAATCGCAGGTTGGATGGCCAGACGATTCCGCGTGGCGCATGCGAAGAAATCGAGAGCAGCCGGATTGCGGACATCCCTGTGGATGAAAATCTGTTCGATGCATCCGAATTCAATCCGGCGGCCGCCAAGCGCCGAACTCTCGCCGAGTGCGTGAAGATCGCGGAGTTCTGTAGTGGCGGCAGCATCGAGTCCAGTTTGTATCGATTTAAGCCGAAATTCTTTTCGTCAGGATGGTTTCGGGCATCTGCCGCGAGCCATAGCGGTCAAACCGCTGAATTGCGCTGAAAACCGCGGCTTCGGTAGACAACTCCCCTCGGACGGCAGCCAGCATTTGTTATAAAGTTCAATAAGACGGGCGGAACTGGCGAGGAGGGCCATCATGAAAATCGGCAAGCTGCTGACCGGCTTTGCGTTTATATCGGTACTTTACGCACAGACACCTATGCGTGTCGCCTCCATCACAGCCGTGGGGCAGGCCAGCGTCTCCGTCACTCCGGACATGGCGCTGGTGGACCTGGGCGTTGCTACCCAAGCGGCTACAGCGCAGGACGCCAGCCAGCAAAACGCGGTGCAAGCGGGCGCAGTCATCACCGCTTTGCAAGCCTTACTGGGGACGACCGCGAGTATCAAGACCATCAGTTACTCGGTGTCGCCGGTTTACAACAATCCAGGCGGAGGACAGAATGCCACCATCATTGGATATCTTGTCACAAATATCGTGGAGGCCAGGCTGACCGATCTAACTCTGGTGGGTAAGGTGATCGATACGGCAATTCAGAGCGGCGCCAATCGCGTACAAGGCGTCTCGTTCGGCGTCCAGGACAATACAGCGTCAGTGGCGCAGGCGTTGAAAACGGCCGCGTCGAGCGCGCTCTCGCAAGCTGCTGCAATCGCCTCGGGTCTCAATGTTCACACCGGTGCGGTGCTACATGCGAGCGAGGGTGTAAACACGGCGTATCCAACGGGGGTTTCGCCCATCGCAGGCGGGGCCAGCACTCCTATCGAGACCGGAATGGTGGTTATTCAGGCATCGGTGACAATCGAGGTTGCCATAACGCCTTGACACCGTCATGAATCGAAGGTACCTTGGCGGTTGACAGGGAGGTTCCATGCGTTTGATCGCGCTTGTGGTTATTCTTTCGCTGTCCGCCGCTGCTCAGGCCCCGATAGTCGCGGCCAAGGCGATGGGTGCGCCCGCGGCGAAGGTCTGGACAGCGCCTCGCACGGCGGACGGCCATCCCGATCTCGAGGGCATCTGGACCAATGCAACCTTAACGCCGTTGGAACGTCCTCGCGATCTGGCGGGCAAGGAATTTCTGACGGAGCAAGAAGCGGCGGCGCGGGAAAAGCGGCTGCTCGAAGAACTGAGTACCGATCGCCGGGATGGGGGCGCCGAAGCCGACGTCGGGCGGTCTTACAACGAGCTGTGGCGCGAGCGCGGAAAGGTGTTGCAACGAACGTCGCTGATTATCGATCCGTCGGATGGCCGGCTTCCCCCGCTGACTCCAGAAGGTCAAAAGAAAGCGGCGGCGCGAGCTGAAGATAGGCGTCGTCGCGGCCCCGATCCTGCGGACTCTTGGCTGGATCGCAATCTGGCCGAGCGTTGTCTGACGCGCGGCGCTCCCAAGCTACCCGGCGGCTACAACAACAATTTTCAAATTGTGCAAAGCGGCGGATACGTGATAATTATGCAGGAAATGATACACGAGGCTCGCATCATCCCGCTAGATGGCCGCCCGCATGTCGATCAGAACATCCGCCTGTGGATGGGTGACTCGCGGGGCCATTGGGAGGGCGAAATACTGGTGGTTGATACTACTAATTACAAAGACCAGATCGTTTCCAACAATTTCAACTGCTGTCCGGGGTCCGGTTCGGGCCTGCACGTGATCGAACGCTTCAAGCGCGTGGATGCAAACACAATCGACTACACGTATACAGTGGACGACCCAACTACATATACCCGGCCGTGGACCGCATCAGTCCCTATGGAGCGAACTGACGGTCCCATCTATGAATACGCCTGCCACGAGGGCAATTACGCACTGCAGGATATTCTTGCGGGCGCGCGCGCCAAAGAGAAGGCGGCAGCCGCGCAAAAGAAAACGCAGTAAGCCGTCCGCGTTTACTGCACCGCGAAGCAATAAAACAATCCGGCGCCACCTGTACTTACCAGGTTTTCCTGGCTGCAGCCTCGGCTGGGATGCGCCGAGTTCCAGGATGTATTCGGACCGCCGGTTCGATCAAAATGGCCAAGTTGCGCTGTGCCGTCGCTGCTGCTGGTCCAGTTTTGACACGTATGGTCGGCGCCGTCGGTATAGGCGCGGCCGTCCGGCTGCGAACCCGTAAGCATGTCGTGTTGATTCGGTGTGTCGCCGAAGCCCTTCACGGTGTCGCCCTTTTCGGTGAGCGCGGTCGCTTTCGTCAGCGTGTTGCCGACGCGCGCCTGATCGAGCGTGTCTCCATGCAAATCTGAAAGGTTTTGAGCCACGCGGCCGCCCTTGGCGTTGTACCAGGGGCCTTGCCCGATGCGATCGCGTGCATTGACTGCGCTGGGACCGCTGGTGCTGAGATAAGCATGCCAGGTCCGGTTACCGGCGCCCGCCGCTTGCGCTAGCCGTTGGCAGATCGCGTCTGCGCCGGCCAAGCCACCCAAGTCGGCCCCTTTGCCGGAACCGGTGCTGGTCACAAAGAAAGACATTGGTGGCGGTGGTCCTTTTTGCTGCTGCGCGAGCGCCAGGGACGAGCTGAGTATGGATAGAGCCAAGGCTGCAAAGACAGGGTTCCTCTTCATATCGATTCTCCTTGATGGAGCGTACCATAAGGCTGCTACGCCCGCACAGCACGAGATGGGGACGTGTAAAATTTAGCGATAGTATCTTTTTTCACAATTGATTAGGAGCCGCAATGCTGAAATCTTCGCAATTGATCGCCTGCGTTCTTACCGTAGGTGTTTCGCTGGCCCAAAGCCCCCGGCCAATGACTCTGGTCGATGTTCTCAACGTTCCGCAGGTTAGGGACCCCCAGCTTTCTCCGGATGGCCGCCAGATTCTGTACGTGCTGGCCGAATCGAACTGGAAAGCGAATAAACGCGTCAGCCATATCTGGAAGATCAATGCCGACGGTTCGGGGCTGATAGAGCTGACAACTGGCCCCGATGGCGAAGCGGACCCGCGCTGGTCCCCGGATGGTAAGACCATCGCTTTTGTGGCGAAGCGCGCGGATGCGGAATTCAATCAGATCTATCTGCTCTCGAATGGTGGAGGAGAGGCGCGTCCGCTCACCAACCACGCCGCCGCCGTATCTAACATCACGTGGTCGCCGGACGGGTCACTTATTTATTTCCGGGCGCCCGATCCAAAGACCGAGCAGCAGAAAGCCCGAGAGAAATTGAAAGACGACGTCTTTCTGTTTGACGAAGACTATCAGCAGCAACATCTCTGGAGTGTTTCGGTTTCGAGCCGGGCGGAACATCGGCTCACCGACGGCAATTATTCATTGATGAGCTATCAGTTAGCGCGTGACGGGCGCAAGATCGCGTTTCATCGCGCTCCCACGCCGCTGCTGGAGGACATGGACCAAAGCGAAATCTGGGTGATGGATTCCGGTGGCGGAGGCGCGCGGCAGATAACACACAACAAAGTGTCGGAGGGCGGGGCGGCGATTTCTCCGGACGGCTCCCAGATTCTGTTCACCGCGCAGGCCGACCAGAAGTTTGAGAACTATTTCAATAGCAAGCTTTTCATCGCGCCGGCGAGCGGCGGCGAAGCGAAGGCCCTAATCCCCGATTTGCCTTACGAAGTAGAGCGCGCGACGTGGTCCAAAGACGGGAAGTCGATCTTCTTCCTGGCGAACATGGGCGTACACGCAGAGCTGTTCGAGGTGAGCGCAGGGGGTGGGAAACCGCGACAGCTTACCAACGGGAAACATGCCATCACCGAGTGGAACCTGGCAGATGGGCCGAATCAGCACGCCTTCACGTCGCATGAGATGACGAGTCCGGGCGAAGTGTGGATACTCGATGCCGCTGGGTCTTCACCGCGCAAAGTGACGTCTGTGTTTGAATACCTCACTCGCGATTTCCGGCTTCCCCGCCAGGAGCGCGTGGAATGGAAGGGTGCGGACGGGACCACGGTTGAAGGTTTGGTCTACTACCCCATCGATTACGTCCAGGGACAGCGTTATCCGCTGGTGGTTCAGACGCACGGTGGTCCACAAGCGTCCGACAAGTTCGGCTTCGGCGGCACTCAGAATTATGTGCCGGTGCTCGCGGCCAAGGGTTATGTGGTGCTGCAGCCGAATTATCGCGGCAGTACCGGCTATGGCGATGCGTTCTTGCGCGATATGGTCGGACATTATTTTCAAAACGCGCATCTGGATGTCATGGCCGGCGTGGATTACCTGATTAAGGCGGGCATCGCGGATCCCGATCACATGATCAAAATGGGCTGGAGCGGCGGCGGGCACATGACCAACAAGCTCATTACATTTACCAATCGCTTTAAAGCCGCCTCTTCCGGCGCGGGCGCCGCCGACTGGGTTTCGATGTACGCGCAGAGCGATACCCGCGCATTCCGGACTCCCTGGTTCGGCGGAACACCCTGGCAGAAGGACGCGCCCATCAGCGTGTATTGGAACAACTCTCCGCTCAAGGATGTCGCCAACGTCACCACGCCCACCATTTTCCTGGTGGGCCAGAACGACCAGCGCGTGCCGGAGCCGCAGTCGATCGAGATGTATCGCGCGCTTAAGAGCAATGGAGTTCCTACGCACCTCTATGTCGCGCCGCGCGAACCTCACGGTTGGCAGGAGCTGCGACACATCCTGTTCAAGATGAACGCCGAGCTCGATTGGTTCGAGTCGCAAGCCATGAAGCGCGCCTATACCTGGGAGAAGGCTCCTTCCTCCGAGCCCGTTGCGCTTACTGGAATGAGGGTTCAGTGAAGCGTCTGATTCTTTCACTTTTGTTGAGTGTGGTCGCCGCAGCGGGGGCGGAGCGGCAGTTTACGGTGGTTGAAGCGAGTATCTCCGACATGCGGGCTGCCATGGAAAAGGGACGCATATCGTCGCACGATCTGGTGATGCTGTATCTCAGCCGGATCGCGCTCTATGAGGACAAGCTCCATTGCATTATTACCGTGAATCCGCACGTGCTGCAGGAAGCCGACGACCGCGACCGTGAACGCGCGCAGGGCCGGATCCGGGGTCCGCTTCACGGCATTCCGATCGCGCTGAAGGACAACGTGCTAACACACGACATCGTGACTACCGGGGGCGCGCTCGCATTCGACGGATTTACGCCGCCCTACGACGCGACGCTGGTGGTCAATCTTCGCGCCGCTGGCGCTGTTATCGTCGCAAAGACAGGCCTTTCGGAACTGGCTAATTGGGTGGCCGGCGCGCCGACGCCGATGCCCGGCAACTACAATGCGGTTCGCGGATTCGGTTTCAATCCCTATGATCCGCGGCACGATCCGCGCGAAGGAACCAATGACGGACGGCCGGCGCTGCAGACGGGCGGGTCGAGCTCGGGCGTGGGCACGGCGGCCAATTTCTGGGCGGGAAACATTGGAAGCGAGACATCGGGTTCGATATTGAGCCCGTCCAACCAGAACATGCTTGCGGGTATTAAGCCGACGGTCGGGCGTATCAGCCGCTACGGCGTGATACCGATCACGGCCGATCAAGACACCGCTGGTCCGATGGCGAAGTTTGTAGCCGATGTCGCTATTATGTTCGGCGTACTCGAAAGCCCACAGCCCGATCCGAATGATCCGGCCACTCAAAAGTGTACGCCTCCTCCGGGCCGGGACTACACTAGATTTTTGAATGCCGGCGGCCTGAAGGGCGCTCGCATCGGGATTCCGCGGGCATTTTTCTATGACAAAATCACGCCGCCTGGACCACAGCAGGAAGGGCGGGGCGGCGGCGGTGGAGGGAGGGGAGGTTCTGATAGTGGCAGGGGTGGTCTTAACCCCGAACAGACCGCCGCGATGACGGAAGCTATTGCGATTCTGAAACAGCAAGGCGCTATCATTGTCGATCCAGCCGACATTCCCAGTATCGTCACCAAAGATCCGGACAAGAATTTTCTGCTGTGGGGTCAATGCGGCGGCAACACCGGCGCCAAGGGCAGGGACGCGAACTGCTCCGTAGTACTCAAGTACGGGATGAAGCGCGACTTCAACAAGTTTCTCGCTACGGTCGGGCCGGCCGCGCCCGTGAAATCGCTCACGGAGCTGCGGGAGTGGAACATTACGCACACCCAAGCTGGGGCGATTCGATACGGCCAGTCGAACCTCGACGTCTCGGACGAAATGGATGTGGAGGCGGATCGCCCGCGGTACGAGGCTGATCGCGCCAAGGACATCGAGCTGGCGGGAACGCATGGTATCGATGAGGCAATGAAGGCCAACAATCTGGATGCGCTGCTGTTTCCGGGTGCTAGCGGCGCCGCTATTGCCGCAAAGCCCGGTTATCCCACCGTGATCGTGCCGTTCGGAATGGTGCCGAATGCCCCGACGCCTCCGTTCCCGGCGGGCTTCGATGCCAAACCGCAGCCGTTCGGCGTCAGCTTCACCGGCATGGCATGCAGCGAACCGAAATTGATCGAGCTTGCTTATGCATTTGAGCAGGCTACAAAGAGGCGCGCGCTACCGCCTTCCACGCCATAACGAGGAAATAGATGAGACGCTTGCCGGTTGTAATCTTGCTGGGTGCTGTGATCGCAGGTCTGGCCGGCGTCTGGTCTGTTCGCGCGGGCGCAAGCCAAGCCGGATTCCAAGCACCCGGCGGTTGCTATACCTCACAAAACGAAGTGCAGGCGGCTCGTCTGGTGAAGGACGGCGTGCCGCGCTTCGCCCTGGATATTATTACGTTCGGGATTCACGACGGTACCAATTCTCATCTGGACGCGCTGTGTCACTATCGCTTGATGCGCGATGGACGGTGGGAAGTGTTCAACGGTCATCCGCAGAAGTAGGACACGAAGGGATGCAAAGCCGACGGTATGGACCGATTTACGTGTCCGATCCCGAGGCGTGGGAAAAGTACGCGCACGTCAAGACCGGCAATGGTGACGCTCTGTTCATCCACACCGGCCGGTGAGCGCGTCGCGCCGAAAATGGGAGCCCGGAATGTCGGCCGCGAGGCTGCTGGCCTGCTGCTTCGACCATGCCGTGGATCAAGCAGCGGGACATTTCGCTGCTGGGTGGCCATGGCGTGAACGACGTCCAGCCGTCCGGGGTGGTTGGAACTGGTGAAGCCGCCGGACTTCCGGTTCATACCCTGACGATTGCCATAATGGGTGTGGCGCTAGTGGACAACGACGGTTCAGTTCACGCGGCTCCCCGGCCGTACAGCCACTTCGTTCAACGCGCTGGCAACGTTTTGAGATAATCTAAACCAAGCCTGGAGAGCATAAGTCTGGAGGGATGCATGCGAGTGGCCGCCGTCCTGTTCGTGATCTCAACGCCAGTTCTGGCGCAGTGGCTAAACTACCCCACCGCCGGCGTCCCCAAGAATGCCAAAGGCCAGCCGGATTTGACTGCGCCCACGCCTAAGACCACCGATGGCAAACCGGATTTCTCTGGAATGTGGGAGCCGCTGAAGAACAAGCCATGCCCGCGTGAAGGTTGCGCGGACTTCCAGACGCCGCAGGAGTTCACGAACATTGGTTGGGGAATCAAGGGCGGCCTGCCTTATCAAGAGTGGGCGGCGGATGTCAGGAAGGCGCGGATGGCCGAAAACGGGAAAGACGATCCAGGCTCACACTGCCTGCCGACGGGTATCGTGAAGCTGCACACCGCGGCGCTGCTCAAGAAGATGATCCAAACGCCCGGTTTGCTGGTGATCCTGAATGAGCGCAACATGAACTTCCGGCAAATATTTACCGATGGCCGGCCCCTTCCGGTTGATCCGGACCCGACCTGGAATGGGTACTCGACGGGCAAGTGGGTGGGGGACACTTTGGTGGTGGAATCGAATGGTTTCCGCGACGGGATGTGGCTGGACCGCAGCGGCAGCCCAATAACTGATGCCGCTAAGATCACCGAAAAGTTTCGGCGGCCGAATTACGGACGACTTGAAATCGAACTGACCGTGGACGATTCTAAGGCCTACACAGCGCCCTGGACGGTGAAGCTGATCCAGACTATAGTCCTCAACACCGAGTTTCTGGACTACTATTGTGTAGAAAACGAGAAGGACATTGTGCACCTGGTCGGGAAATAGTGAAGATTTATGTTGAGCGATCCTTCGAAGAAATACAGGGCCTTTCCCCAGATTGAACTGGGGGATCGTCAATGGCCGTCCCGCGTCATTGAGAAGCCGCCTGTGTGGTGCAGCGTAGACCTGCGCGACGGAAATCAAGCATTAATCGAGCCGATGGATTCGGCCCGCAAAACCCGACTATTCCTTAAGCTGGTGGACATCGGATTCAAGGAAATCGAGATTGGGTTTCCATCGGCATCGCAAACCGATTTTGACTTCTGCCGCGAGCTGATTGAGCGCAACCAGATCCCTGATGATGTGACGGTGCAGGTATTGGTGCAGGCCCGAGAGTCGTTCATCGAGCGTACTTTCGAGGCGGTACGAGGGGTGCGCCGCGCCATTGTGCACCTCTATAACTCCACGTCGACAGTGCAACGCCGCGTAGTGTTCGGGATGGATCGGAGCGGTGTGAAAGAGATCGCCCTAACCGGCGCTCACGCCGTCCGTGAATGCGCGGAACAGTTCCCGGAAACCGAATGGGTGTTTCAGTATTCTCCCGAAAGCTTCACGGCTACGGAACTGGACTACGCGCTGGAGGTCTCTGAAGCGGTTATGGAGGTCTGGCAATCCTCGGAAAACAAGATAATCATCAACCTGCCCGCGACCGTCGAACTCGCCACGCCGAACATCTACGCCGATCAGATCGAATGGTTCGGCCGTCAAGTGAAGAATCGGAACTCCATCATTCTTAGCGTGCATCCGCACAATGACCGAGGCACGGCGGTGGCGGCCGCGGAGCTGGCAATGCTGGCGGGCGCCGAGCGGGTGGAGGGAACTTTGTTCGGCAACGGAGAGCGCACCGGGAACGTCGATTTGGTCACGCTCGCGTTGAACATGTATTCTCAAGGCCTGCACCCGGGGCTGGATATTTCACGCATCAACGACGTAATCGAATGCGCGGAATTCTGCAACCAATTGCCTGTGCATCCTCGCCATCCCTACGCTGGAGACCTGGTGTTTACGGCATTCTCCGGTTCGCATCAAGACGCAATTAAGAAGGGCTTCGGGGCACAGCAGGAGGGCGCTCTCTGGGAGGTCCCTTATCTGCCAATCGATCCCAAGGACCTGGGACGCAGTTACGAGCCCATCATTCGAGTGAACAGCCAATCCGGCAAAGGCGGCGTTTCATTCCTGTTGGAGCGGGATTACGGCATCAAAATGCCTCGGAGACTGCAAATCGAATTCAGCCGGGTCATCCAGCAGATTACCGACACGACCGGCTGCGAAGTTACGTCGGCGGAGATCTGGCAGGCCTTTCAGGCCGAATACATCGAACAACAGGCGCCGTTTTCGATCCGCGCTCATTCGGAACATTCCGCCGGCGATAGCGGCCAGTTGACGGCCACTGTCAGCGACGGCTCGACCGAACGCGTCATTTTCGGCGACGGCAACGGCCCGATCGACGCATTTGTCCAAGCTCTAAACAAGGAGTTTGGCTTCGCGGTTCGAATTCTGGATTACGGCGAGCACGCGGTGGGAAGCGGCGCGGATGCAACAGCGGTTTCATTCGTGGAACTGCGCGCCGGAGAGAGTGATCCGGTGATCGGTGTCGGCATGCATCGAAACATTCTGACGGCGTCGTTGAACGCCATCACTAGCGCCCTGAATCGCGCCATTCGCGACCAGGTGATCTCCTTGCCGGCCAGTAGCGTTCAGACCGGCACGGTTTCGGCGTAGATCCGCGTCACGCGCTCACAGTCCGCGGTCTTTCTACTTCGGTGCCCGCGCCCTGTTCAATGTAGTTCACGATGGCGGAATGATCGAGATCGCCTTTTCCCTCATTCATGAGCGTGATCAACATCTGTTGCACCAGGCTGGTCAGCGGCAAGGGTACCTTCATCGATTCACCGGCCAGCAATGCATTGCGCAGGTCCTTTTGATGGAGCCGGATCCTGAAACCGGGCTTGAAATTCCTCCCAATCACCATGGGGGCTTTGGCATTGAGGACCGTACTGCCAGCTAAGCCTCCCTTGACCGCATTGAATACGACCTCGGGATCGAGGCCGGCTCGAGTGGCTAAGACCAAGGCCTCGCCCATCGCGGCGATGTTGCATGCCACCATGATCTGGTTGGCGAGTTTCGTAACGTTGCCAGCGCCCACCGGGCCGGTCAGCAGTACGCTCGAGCCCATCTTTTCAAGAACAGGTTTGACGGTTTCGAACGCACGGGCTTCCCCGCCGACCATGATCGCCAGCGTACCGTCGATGGCTTTGGGCTCTCCGCCGCTGACCGGCGCATCCAAGAACCCGACTCCCTTTGCGGCGCACGCTGCTCCAAGTTTTTGCGAAACCATCGGACTGATGGAGCTCATATCCACCAAAATGCATCCCTTGCGCGCTCCTTCTAAGACACCATCCGGGCCGAGCACGGCGGCTTCGACGTCCGGACCATCCGGTAACATCGTGATCACGATTTCTGATTTCGAAGCTACATCCGAGCCTGATTCGCCACGCGCGGCGCCACTGGTTACGGCGTCGTCGACGGAGCCGCGCACGACATCGTGAACGATGAGCTGGTGCCCAGCCTTGAGCAAATTTCTCGCCATAGGTCGACCCATAATTCCAAGGCCGATGAATCCGATAATAGACATTCGCTGCCTCCTATTAAGACCGAAGGTGATTATATGATACCCGGCGTACTGGATGTGCGATCTGGAGCACCGCGTTGGCCGAAAAGGGCTTGCGGACTAGTGAGCGGCTGATTCCAATGTGGGTCCATTGTTGGGCTCAAGTTCACGTCATCAGGATTTTCATGGCAAGGGGAGGGACAGTTTCACAGGCTTTAGAACTGCGTGCCTTTATCGAGAAGGTATGCGGGAAGTGACGCGTGTTTTTACCGCTGCCATACACAATCGGCACCAACTATCATTAGCGCTCTTTCTGAACGTATAATCGTTCAGCTTCGTGATTCGTGTCGTGGCGCCGATGCGCGATCGGTCTGATTCACGCTCTCTAAAGGTATCGGGAAGAACCGCGCCAGATGAGGAACACGCCGCCGATCAAAATGAAGCCTGCTGAACCAGGTTCTGGAATACCCGCGAGCGGGTAATTGGTCACCGGCGAATATTGCTGCCCCTGTGGTGGAGGGTTGATGAACGTGGGAGCATTCGTGGCGTTGAATACGATGTCATAGTTCGTACCAAGTCCGTTAAAGCTGCCACCATTGGTCCAGCCGGTATTCGGGTACACAACCCCCTCACACAGCGTGCTCGCCGTACAGTAATGTTGGTCGAATGCGGAAAGAATAAGCAGGTATGAAGTCCCACTGCTGAAGCTGAACGCGCCACCCCGTGAATCCCCAGGGTTTGGAATCATGGCATTTCTGTTCACAACCACGCCACAACCAGCTGGGAAATTTGCACCGTTGCAAATATCATCGTCTTTGTCCAGTTGAATTGCGCCAGCTGAATCGAACAGCCACAAAACAGGGTCAAACCCACCGGATGTTCCCCAACTGTCGGTCTGGATGACAAGATCATTGGAATTTGCCGTGAATGGGATCTCGATCAGGGCATTCGGGTTACCGCTTGGCAAATTACCCGAGACATTTATAGTGGAAGCCGTCATAGTGCAAGAGAAGAAGAGTGCCATGATTCCGCCGAAGATCATCCCATAAGTTGTCTGTGCGTGTTTTTTTGACACTTTCACTCCTCCTGTACAGTCGGTGCTAAAAACTATGATGGCTCTCGTATTTTTTGGCTGGTATCCTACCGAAGTACTAGACAGGTCTATTAAGCAGGGGAGGGAAGCCTAACGGAGACTTCCAGTACGAAGGAGCACAGAGGGTCGGAAATCATCGACCAGGTTCGGACGGCAGTTTCCTGGTGCGGAAGACGATTGCGTCAATTTTCAATCGTGGCCTTGCCGGGTCAAGTGCGCCACCTGGAAGGGTCAAATCGGCGGGCCCGAATTTATTCAAGCAGTAATGGATTATTTTAATGTGGTGCGAACGGGGAGGGTCGAACTCCCATGGCCTTTCGGCCGCCAGATCCTAAGTCTGGTGCGTCTGCCAGTTCCGCCACGTTCGCGCGCACGACTCGCTTCAGACTTAGGATACCAATTCAGATTCAGGACAGAGGAACAGGTTTATGCCAGTAAACCCGCCAACTCTTCGATGCGGCGCGGCCGTGCCAGCCTGGGCGCTGGATTTCCACATGGGCACTTGCTTATGCCGGCCTTGAGATCTTTGAAATCGCCGACCAGATGCAGGCCATCGTGCACATCACACTCCATCGCGATCAGTTCATTAGCGGCGCTGAGAAGCTGCTCGAATACGGGAACGCCGAACGCTTTCCAGAACAACTCGCGATCCGAAGTGGTAAGCCCTTCTTGTCCGTCATAACTGAAGGCTACGACCGAATGCTGCGGTTGAACCCCTTCGCGAGCGAGCCTGCGCAACTGATCCGGTGGTCCGGCGATCGAGGTTGGCTGAAAACGATAGGCAGCCTCATTCCAGCCGGCCGGAAAGACACGCGTCAGCTTGGTTTCTCGAAAGCCAGGCGCCAGAATAGCGGTGCGAGGCATGGGATCCATCGGGTGAACGAATCGAGCGCCGTTTTTGCGGCGCTGCAACTTGATACGTACAATCATGGCGGTTTCCGCCAATGAAGTGCTGCTCGAACTGCGATTGTCTCAGGAAAACAACTGCATCAAATTCTCGTGGAAAATTAGCCGCGCCGTTTCCTCGGTGATGCCAATCTCGTACAACGCCTTGGTCTGTGCCTCGAAGATCTCCTGGTTCCAACCTCGCGGAAAATAAGAGGAATCGGTGCCGAAAAAAAGCCGTCTGGGTCCGGCCACGTCAAGTGCCCGGCGGAACACCACGCGCAAATCAACATCAGCATCTTCGTAACGCATCCACCTATTGCTGCTCGATGTGTCGAGGTATACGTTGGGGCATAGATCACACAGCATGAGCGCTTCCCGGAGATATCCTGCGCCAAAATGAGGGATTACGAACCGAATCTGCGGATATCGGAGAGCCATGGCGTGGACGTCGACTGGATTGGAAAAGCGCATGTCGAAGGGCGACGGCAAACCGAGCTTCTTTCGGACGCCGACGCTCAGCACTCCGCAATGTACAAACGCGATTGTGCGCGGGCTGTTCGCCAAAAGATCCAGCACTGCCGCCACTCGGTCGTCCTGGATTGAGTAACGATGCATCGCCGGGAAGAAGCACAAGCCGTGGATATGGCCGCTCACGAGTGCTCGCTGGATATCAGCTGCCGGGGAAGGCGCCACCGGATTCACCATCATGTAGCCGTAAAATCGCTGAGGAAACGCGCGGACCGCAGTGATAACCGATTCCTGATCACCCGGCACGCTCGCAATCAAGGCTGCTCTGCTGACGCCATTACGATCCAGCTCCTGAACCCAGGCAGCGGCCAGATGTTCGGGGTCATCGGAGGGCAGTTGCCATCCGAGCAGCGGCGCGAGTGAGTCCACTGGCGCATTTTTCTGGTCCGCTAGCGTGGCGAAAAACCGATGTGAAAAGAAATGGACATGGGCGTCCGATACGGCCAGAGCGCCCCAGGGCGTCTCCATCACTGGCCTTGCTGGTCCGGTACTGGCACTGGAAAACGAGTGATGCCGGCGGCGAGCGCTACCTGGGTGAGACCTGCGACGTTATTGACGTTCAGCTTCTTCATCATGGTTTTGCGATAACTGCGCACGGTTTGAAGACCCAGATCGAGCATGACCGCTATCTCTTTGCTGGTTTTTCCTTCCGCTACCAACCGGAGCACTTGCAACTCACGAGGCGAGAGATCAGACAGCGCCGAGGCAGTGGGCTTGGATTCTAGATCGCCGCGCTGGATGCGCTGTAGCAGGCGGTCAGACACCTGCGGACTCAGATAGGAGCCGCCCTTGGCAACGGTGCGCAGTGCGTCCACCAGATCGTCGTCGGAAGCTTTTTTCAATACAAATGCACGCGCGCCGGAGCGAATCGCACTTACCACCGAATGCTCATCGTCGTACATCGAGAGAATGATAATCTTGGCTTCGGGGTTGTGGCGCAGAATCTCGGTGGTGGTTTCGATTCCGTTCAGGCCAGGCAGCCCAATGTCCATCAAAATGATGTCGGGGCGCTTCTTCTTGCAAAGCTGTACTGCTTCGGTCCCGCTCTCAGCTTCGCCAATCACCTCGAACTCTTCGCTGTGGCGCAGAATGGCTTTAATCCCATCTCTCATGATCTTATGATCGTCGACGAGAAGAACCTGAAAAGGCATAGTAGCTAAATGGCGCTCCCGGATAGTATAGACAGAGGATAACTAGCACGCACCACGGTGCCTTCCTCAGCGGATCCTTTCACCTTTAAAGACACCTCGCTCTTGCTAGCGTAATAGTCCATAAGCATCTGCCCCAAGGGCGCCGTGATGGAGTCGGTAGTATCCAGGTATCCATTATCATGCACTTCGAGAACACATTCTCCCCGCGCTCTCTTGACTTGAATCTCAATCGTCGTGCATTTCGGGCGAGCCAGTGCATTATCCACCGCGCACTCGGCGATTTTGTAAAAGGTCTTGGCGATAGTAGTCGGGACATGGACGCTCGGATCGAAGTGCAACCGAAGCGTGCCAGAAAAATTCGCGCGAACCTTGCCGGCCAGACGGTCCAGCGCGAACTGCAATCCCGCGCGCTCTACCACCGACGGGTTCAATTCGTTACTGATATCGCGCAACTGTTCGATCACCTGCTCGAGCATGTTTTGAATCTCGGCGGCACGCTCCTCAATTCCGGGAGCTTCGGCCCGGAAATCCATCCGCATGGCGTCCAGCTGGAGCCCAACGGCGCTCAAGACCTGGCTTACATCATCATGTAACAGCCGCGAAACTCGTCCCAGCGCAGCTTCGTGTTCGCTGACTGCCGCGAATAACATCTGGGCAAGCGCAGGCTGTGGGGGCGCCACCCCTTTGCCTTTCATAATAGGTATTGGGCCTACTAGGCTTATCGCTCATGATGCATGATTTTGGGCCCCAACGCAACAAGAAAGTAGGGAATTGTTTTGTACCTGCGCCGCAAGGCTGCTCGGGAAAGGCCGACTGGCTGCCAAAGGGCCTATTTGCGGGCTAAGACGCGTTTCGCGGCTGTCACGATGTTACTTGCGGTCAGACCATACTTCTTCATCAACTCTTCGCCGGTACCCGACTCTGCATATGTGTCCTGAATGCCCACAAACTCCATCGCGCAGGGTCGTGTCTCTGCGACCACCTGGGCTACGCGAACGCCCAGCCCGGTTGCCACCAGATGCTCTTCGGCTACAACGATGGCTCGCGTATCGGCCGCGGCCCGCTCAATGGCTTCCCGATCGAGTGGTTTGATGGAGTACATGTCGATCACTCTCGCAGAAATGCCTTCCACTTCCAAAGACTCCTGCGCGCGAATGGCTTCGGCCACCAGCAGCCCGTGAGCCAGAATCGCGAGATCCTTGCCGTCGGTCAGCTGAATGGACTTGCCAATCTCGAAGTGCTGATCCGCGGCATGCACTATGGGTGCTTTAGGCCGGCCGGCCCGAATGAACACAGGACCAACGTGCGCCACCGAAGCGTGAACTAGCGCTCGCATAGCTACCTCGTCAGCCGGCGACAGGACGGTGAAACCGGGCAGCGAACAGGCCAGTCCCAGATCCTCAATGCTCATCTGCGACGGACCATCCTCGCCGATCGAAATGCCGCTGTGCGTGCCCACCACTTTCACGTTTACGTTCGGAAACGCGATTGTAACTCGCATTTGTTCGAAGCCCTTGTTCATGGCGAAGCAGGAAAAACTCGCGGCGAACGGGATCTTTCCGCTGGAAGCCAGGCCCGCCGCAATGGCGATCATATCGGCCTCGGCGATACCGCATTCCACGAAGCGGTCGGGAAACTCTTTGGCGAAAAAATGCGTGTACGTGGATTTTGACAGGTCCGCGTCCAGCGCCATGACATTCTTATTCTTGCGGCCGGCTTCCACCAGCGCCTGGCCGAAAGCTTCGCGCGTGGCCACACCCAGCTTCAGTTCGAATTTTGTCTTAGTTTCCATTAGGCCAGCTCCACCAATGCTTTTTTCATCTCTTCCTCAGTTGGCGCCGTACCGTGGAACTTCGGATTGTTTTCCATGAACGATACGCCTTTGCCCTTGATCGTGTGAGCAATGATTGCGGTCGGCTTGCCTTTGGTCGCGGCTGCCTCCGCAAACGCGGCCTGCAAAGCCGGGATGCTGTGTCCGTCCAACTCGATGGTGTGCCATTTGTAAGCGCGCCATTTTTCGGGGAGTGGATCGAGCGGCATGATATCATCCACGAAGCCGTCCAGCTGGATACGGTTGTAGTCGACGATGGCTACCAGGTTGTCGACGCTCTTGTCACCGCCGAACATAGCGGCCTCCCAGATTTGCCCCTCCTGGCTTTCACCGTCGCCCAGAACGACGTAGCTACGCGACGGACGTCCATCCAGCTTGGCCGCCAGCGCCATCCCGATCCCAATCGAAAGCCCTTCGCCCAGCGAACCCGTGGAGGCCTCCAGCGCCGGAATGAAGCGCACATCTGGATGGCCCTGATATATGGAGCCGAGCTTCCGCAGCGTGTTCAATTGATCTTTGGGCGTATAGCCGCATTCGGCCATAACGCTGTAGAGCACCGGCGCCGCGTGCCCTTTTGATAGGATAAATCGGTCGCGATCCGGCCATTTGGGATTCTGCGGATCGTGCCGCATGACATCGAAGAATAGCGTCACCAGGATCTCGACGGCCGATAACGATCCGCCGGGATGACCCGACTTGGCGTGCGTTATCATCTCCACGATCTCCCGCCGGATTTGTTTGGCGATAGCTTGCAGTTCCGCTACATTATTCGTCTTCTTCATCGGCCTCTTTCAATGTAGCAATGCCTGGCGGGGGGATGTCGAACCGTCCTGCCAGTTGGGCCGCGAGGTCTCGGGCGGACGTAAACACGAGCCCGTGCATGCCTAGCGCCTCGGCTCCGTGGACATTTTCAGGCCGGTCGTCTATGAAAAGTGCGTCATCGGCATCAATGCCTAGGCCGCGTAGGCAGTGCTCGTAGATTTCAGGCGCCGGTTTTGAGATCCCCAGCTCACACGAGAACGTCCGTTGATCGAATTCAGGCAGCCATTGGCAGCGAAGCACGGCGTCGCGGACCGTGAATGGCATGTTGGAAAGCAGCGCGATCTGGAACTTGGCTTCTCTAAGTTGCCGCGCCCAATCCGCCATCACCGGATCAGGATAGGTCCAGCTCATGGCATCCAGCCGATTTAGTTGGTCGATTTGAGCGGCTGTGACTCGACCAAAATCGCGCCAGTATTTAGCGGGGTTGAGTTTGGCTTCGTCGTACGCGAGGCGACAGCGCCAGTAGATTTGCTCAAACTGGTCGCGCGGCAGCTGCACGATCGCAGCCATGGCCGCCACTTCCGCTGAATGTTGCGGCTGGCACAAGACATTTCCATAGTCGAAAATCACGGCCCTCATAACTGTCCCTAGTTTATGCTGACTTGATCTCGGTCCAGAGCCGATCTCGCAGCCGCTGCGTCGCAGGATCTACGGTGCGAGCCCATTCACCTTGCGCAACCACCTCCGCGCTGGGATACAGCGTCGGATTATCGCGAAATACCGCCGGCAAAATCTTCCGTGCCCCAGCATTAGTGGTTGTCGTCCGTGCCGCCAGCGCATTAGCAGCGGCGATGTCCGGCCGCAGCAGAAAGTTGATGAACTCATGCGCCAGTTCCTGCCGTTTGCTCTCACGCAGGATCACCGAACAGTCCGGATATACCGCGTACCCTTCCGCCGGATATACAAAGCCGACGTCCCGCGATGAATCCATGGCCTGTTGCGCAGTCGTGTTCCACATGTGCGCCGCCATCACATCGCCGCTCACCAGTTGGTCGCGAACCTCCGCATTCAAATAGGCTCGCAGCAGGGGCTTCTGCCGAATTGCTTCGGTGGAGGCGCGTTGAAGCTCCCGGGCGTCGCTGGTGTTCACCGATAGCCCCAGCTTCTTGAGACAAGCGCCGATCGTATCGAAGGGATCGTCAAGCATGGTCATCCTACCGCGCAGCCGCTCATCCCACATGTCAGCCCACGCATTGGGAGGCGGGTTGAGCTTGCGATTATAGGCGATGCCGGCCGCGGTGACCATGTAAGGGACGGACCACTTCAGCTCCGGGTCCCACTCCGGCTGTTGGAAGGCCGGCTCGAGCGCGCCCAGATTTGGCAGCAGTTCACGACGAATCGGCGCCAGCAGTCCATTGGCGATCATGGGCTTCACCAGATAGTCGGTTGGAAACACAATGTCCCAACCGGAATTTCCGCCCATGACGCGCGCCAGCATCTCTTCATTGCTTTCGTAGATCCCGTAGCGTACGCGAGCCCCGGAAGCCGCTTCGAACTTAGGCACGGTTTCAGGATCGATATAAGCCGACCAATTGAATACATTCAAGCGCGGCCTTCGATCGCGGCTGCACGCAACAGCCAGCCCCGCCGGCGCCATCAGGAAATGCCGGCGCTTCACGTGGTCCGGAGCCTCTCGGAAATCAGGATCAGCGCACCGAAACCAACTACGATCATCGCCGAGATCGCGTTCACTACGGGATTCACGCCCCGCCGCGCAATCGCGTAAATCACCATCGGCAGCGTCTCGGAATCGACTCCGGCCACCAGGCTGGTGATGACATAATCGTCGAACGATACCGTGAAGGCCAGCAGCGCCGCCGCGATCACGCCTGGAAGAATCGCCGGCAACGTCACATAACGAAACGCTTGCCATTCGTTGGCGCCGAGATCGAGTGCGGCCTCTTCAAGCTGCGCATCCACCGTTCGCAGACGCGCCATCACGACGATTACCACGTAGGCGATCGAAAACGAGATGTGAGCCAGGATGACAGTGTGCATCCCTAGCTGCACGTGCAGAAATCGAAAGATCCACTGATAGAAGGCGAGCAGGGAGATGCCGGTCACGATCTCCGGCGTCACTAGTGAGAGATAAAGCGAGCCTGTGAGCACTGGCGAGCCTTGCTTCCACAATCCATAAGCGCACAGGGTTCCGATGATGGTGGAGACCACGGTTGCGAAGATGGCGATAATCAGACTGTTCCAGGATGCCTCAATCAACTGGGAATCCTGCAACGCGCCGGTGTACCAACGCAGCGAAAAGCCTTCCCAGACGGTAAACCGCGATGCATTGAAACTAAAGGCGGCCAATATCAGCAACGGCAAGTGTAGAAACAGAAACGCCGCCAGCGCATAGATCGATAACGCGACAACTCCGGGACGCTTCATAGCAGACCATCTTCGCCGCGGCGTACGAATACGGCCAGCAGCAACATCACTACCGTCATCAACGCCAGCGAGACCGCCGAGCCGAACGGCCAGTCGCGCGCAGTTGTGAACTGGTTCTGGATGAGGTTTCCGATCATCACGGATTTTCCGCCGCCCAGCAGATCGGGCGTCAGATACGCGCCTAAACAGGGAATAAAAACCAGGATCGCGCCGGCGCGGATACCAGGCGCGCACAGCGGGACCATCACATGCGTGAGCGTGGCCCAGGGTCGCGCGCCCAGATCCGCCGATGCCTCAAGCAGGTTGCGGTCTAGCCTTTCTAACGTCGCGTAAAGCGGCAGCACCGTGAATGGCAGATAGCCGTAGACCAGTCCGAGGATCACAGCGCCGTCGTTGTAGAGCAGCGGAAGCGGACTATGAATGAGCCCCAGCCTCTGGAGCAACGTATTGATCAGCCCGGTGTCGCGGAGAAGAAACATCCAAGCATAAGTGCGCACCAGAAAGCTGGTCCAGAAGGGAAGCATCACCAGGCTGAGATAAAGATCTTTGCGTTTGCCTGATCGGGAAATGAAGAGCGCCAGGGGAAATCCGAGCAGCAGGCAGAAGATGGTGGACACGCCGGCGATCCAAAACGAGCGCCAAAGTATGGCCAGATAGATTGGGTCTATCAAGCGCTGATAGCTTTCGGCCGTCCAGGGCAGGGAAATGCCGCCGTAAGTTCCGCGAGTCAGAAAGCTATAGGCCAGGATGATCGCGAGCGGCGCCAGGAACAACGCCAACATCACGGCCCAGGATGGAGCCAGAAACCAGGCGCGCAGCCGATTCATTCGAATGTCTGCTCGTCGCCGGGCTCCCACGAAACGTAAACGGCCTCGCCCGCCGCGAACGGCTCCGTGAGTCGCGAGACTTGGGCAACCACCGTCTGGCCGTCGGCTAAGCGCGCTTCTACGTGGACGCAGTTTCCCAAAAAAGTCGATTGCACGACAGTCGCCGGGCTGGAACGGACTCCTTGCCCTGGCGTCCTCTTCGTGATGCGCAGCGCTTCCGGCCGCACGCCGATGTCGCCGATCCAATTAATCGCGCCGAGAAACGACGCCACGAAGCGGGTCCGCGGCCGCAAGTAAACTTCTTCCGGCGTGCCCACCTGCTGCAGTTCGCCGGCATTCATCACGCCCAGGCGGTCCGCCATCGATAGCGCCTCTTCTTGATCGTGCGTGACGAACAGGAAGGTGATGCCGACGCGCCGCTGCAAATCCTTCAGCTCAGCCCGCACCTGCTTACGCAAATTCGGATCGAGAGCGGAAAGCGGTTCATCCAGCAACAGGACCTCAGGCGCTAGCACCAGTGATCGCGCCAACGCCACCCTCTGACGTTCGCCACCGGAAATCTCGGAAGGATAGCGCCATTCTTTGCCCGACAACTGCACCAGCTCCAGAACTTCGCGGACTCGTTTCCCGATGTGATTCTCGGCCCTGCGCTGCAATCCGAACTCTACATTCTGCTGCACGGTTAGGTGCGGAAAAAGCGCGTAGTTCTGGAATACGGTGCTGACATTGCGCTGGTAGGGTTTCAAGTGATGAATGTTCGCGCCACTCAAACGAATCTCGCCATGGCTTGGCTCTTCGAACCCGGCGATCAGCCGCAGCGTAGTGGTCTTCCCGCATCCGGACGGGCCTAGCAGTGCAAAAAACTCGCCTCTCTCAATGCTCACGGAAATGCCGTTGACGGCGCGATGGGTAGCGTAATGCTTCGAGACCTCCCGAAGCTCCAGGACTACTTTCATTGTCAAGTCAGCATTTTCAAGTCAGGTTGAAGCCACCACGGGCTCATCAGTGGCGATCGGCAACCGGCAGGCGCTCCAAGCGTCAAAGCCGCCGATCACATTCAACACCTGCTCGAACCCTGCGCGCTGGAGCAAACTGGCTGCGATGGCGCTACGATAGCCGCCTTTGCAGTAGACCGCGACGGGCTTCGATTTGTCGAGGTCGCCGAAAGCCCTGGTCAAATCGTCCAGTGGCTTATTCAGCGCGTGCCGCGCTCGCCCGGCTTGCCATTCGGACGCTCTTCGTACATCGAGCACCTGAATGCCGTTCGGGTCTTCCAGCAATAAATCGTTAAGCTGCTCAACGGAAATCTGCGACGTCTGTTCTATCGGCAGTCCCGCGCTGGCCCAGCCGGCGATCCCCTCGTCGAGATATCCAGTTACCTTTTCAATGCCCACGCGACTCAACCGCAGCCGCGATTCAGCGAGCTTTTGATGGTCGTCGGAAACCAATACAATCTCCTTGTCCAGGCCGAGCACGATGGCCGCCCAGGAAGCGTATTGGCCCGCGAGCCCGATCTGGATCGATCCAGGAACGTGCGCCGCGCCGAATTCCGCCGGCGAACGTGTGTCTAGAATGACCGCGCCGCCGTCTCGTCTCGACAAAACCTCGTTCGGTGACAACGCGGGAAGTACCGGCAGCTCAAGCAGGGGTGCAGCCCCCGATCGATTGATCTCGACATCCAGCGCGAAATAGCCGGGCCGCTCTGGAAGCTCGGCGGTCAGCAGCTTCACGAATTCCGAACGGTCGGTGGGACGTAATGCATAGTTTGTCGCCTTCTCGTTGCCGATGGTAGAGCTGCGCTCGGAACTCATTTGCCGCCCGCACAACGATCCGGCGCCGTGCGCGGGAAACACCAGCACATCATCGGGAAGCTGGAGGAGTTTGCGATGCAGGCTATCGTAAAGCATGCCCGCCAGTTGCTGGGGCGTCAGGTCGCCTGAAAGATCCGGGCGCCCGACATCGCCGATAAACAAAGTATCCCCGGTCAGCACTGCCAGCGGATGATCCGGCCTTTCGAGATCCGTTACGAGGACCGAAACACTCTCGATGGTATGCCCGGGCGTTTCTAAGAACTTCAAATGACATTTGCCAAAAGTGAGTTCGTCGCCGTCATGAATCGGCATATGCGCGAACGTCGCCCCAGCCTTCGCGCCAAGATAAATTTTCGCCCCAGTGCGCCCGGCGAGCTCCTGGTGCCCCGAAACGAAATCAGCGTGCAGGTGCGTCTCGATAACATACTGGATCGAGAATCCGTGCTTGGCAGCCTCTTCGAGATATATCCCGACGTCGCGCTGGGGATCGACCACGGCGGCGACCCCTTCTGACCCCAGCATGTAGGAGGCGTGTGACAGGCACGTCAGATAAAACTGCTCGAAGTAGTACATCCGCCTCCTACGTGCTATCGGTGGCTCAAGGTCACTTCGCGGAATTAAACCGCTTCTCGATCTCGGGCCAGTTTACAACGTTCCACCAGGCCGCGAGGTATTCAGGCCGGCGGTTTTGATACTTCAAATAATAGGCGTGTTCCCACACGTCCACGCCCATCACCGGAAATTTGCCTTCCATTACCGGGCTGTCCTGATTCGCCGTCGAGATAATCTCCACCTTACCACCCGTTTTCACCAGCCAAGCCCAACCGGATCCGAACCGGCTAACGCCCGCCGCGTTGAGTTTTTCTTTGAACTGATCGAAGCTTCCGAAAGTGCTATTGATGGCCTGGGCGACGTTGCCGGACGGTGTGCCGCCGGCTTTAGCCGCCATGATCTGCCAGAACATGCTGTGGTTGATGTGGCCGCCTCCGTTGTTGCGCACCGCGGTCCGGATGTTTTCCGGAACGATCGCGCAGTTGTTGGCCAACAACTCCTCGATAGTCTTGTTCTGCAGATCTGGCGCCGACTCAAGCGCCTTATTCAGGTTCGTGACGTATGCACCATGGTGCTTGTCGTGATGTATTTCCATGGTCTGTTTGTCGATGTAAGGCTCCAACGCGTCGAACGCGTACGGAAGCGGGGGAACAGTGAATGCCATAATCCTCCTCTAGAAGTGTGTTGGTTATTAGCCGGCCGTGCCGCCGGCTTTTTCGAATGCATCCGCGAGACGGAACATGCCCGCCTCGTCGAAATGTCGTGTCATGATTTGCATGCCGACCGGCAAACCCGCGGCCGTCTTGCCGCACGGCACGCTCATGCAAGGGATACCCGCCAGGTCGCCCGTGATGGTGTATATGTCGGACAGATACATCTCCAGCGGGTCATCGATCTTTTCTCCGATCTTGAATGCCGGGAACGGTGAGACTGGAGCGACAACCGCGTCCACCTCCGCGAAAGCTTTTCGAAAATCTTCTGCGATGAGCGCTCGCACACGCTGTGCCTTCAGGTAATACGCGTCGTAATAGCCGTGGCTCAGAACGTACGTTCCGAGCATAATGCGCCGCTTGCATTCCGCTCCGAATCCAGCACCGCGCGTGGCGCGATACATATCACTCAGCGTTTCCGAATCGCTGCGTACCGTGTAGCGAACACCGTCATACCTGGCCAGGTTTGAGCTCGCTTCGGCGGTGGCGATGATGTAATAGCAGGGTACTGCGTATTTGGTCGCCGGCAGGCTAATATCACGAACTTCGCAGCCGAGCTTCTTCAGCACTTCTATGCCTGTGGCGATGAGAGCACCCGACTCGCTCCCCAAGCCCTCGAAATATTCCCGAGGCAGTCCGATTCGCTTACCCTTCACCTGGCCGTCAAGCTGGGCAACATAATCGGGCACCGGAGCAAAAGCGGATGTCGAGTCGCATTCGTCGTGGCCGGCGATGGTCTGAAGCAAGAGTGCGGCATCCCGTACCGTGCGCCCGAACGGTCCGATATGGTCGAGCGAGCTGGCGAACGCTACCAGCCCGTAGCGCGAAACCCGGCCATAGGTCGGCGTCACGCCCACCACGCCGCAGAAAGACGCCGGCTGGCGAACCGATCCGCCGGTGTCCGATCCTAATGCGAGCACCGCTGTTCCTTGCGCCATCGCTGCTGCTGAGCCGCCACTGGACCCTCCCGGCACGCGATCGAGCGCGGCTGGATTTCTCACCGGTCCAAACGCGGAATTCTCGTTGGAAGATCCCATGGCGAACTCGTCGCAGTTCGTCTTGCCGATGATGACGCCTCCGGCTTGTTCCAATCGCACCACAGTGGTTGCGTCGTACGGGGGAGTGTAGCGCTCCAACAACCGCGACCCGCAGGTCGTTCGCACGCCTTTAGTGATGATGACGTCTTTGACCGCAACTGGCACCCCGGCCAATAGTCCTGGGTCCCCGCCCGCGGCCAGCTTCTTGTCAACTCGTTCCGCCGCGGCCAGCGCGCGCTCCGGACAAAAGTGCAAATATGCGTTGGTTTTCGGATTCTCGGATTTCGCAAACTCGAGCGCCGATTGCGCCAGTTCAACAGCGCTGAACTCGCGCGAGGCCAGGCCCTTGCGAACCTGTTCGACAGTGAGTGTCCGGACGCTCGCTGCCTGCGCGCTCATCGCTCGATCACCTTCGGAACCTTGAAATAGCCCGATCCGGAAAGCGGAGCATTGGCGAGCGCCGCTTCGTTGCCAAGACACGGGCGTTCTTGATCCGCGCGCAGCGTGGCGGTTTCCTCGGCGTCATACAACACTTGCGCCATAGGCTCCACTTGTGAGGTGTCGACTTCGTTCAGAGTATCGATGTGGGTCAGGATCTCGTCCAGATCTTTCGACAGCCGGCCAATCTCCTGGTCAGTTAGTTTTAGATTTGCGAGGTCGGCCACGTAGCGGACTTCCTGTTCGGTGATCTTCACGCCGACGCCTTTTTCCTCGCCTGTTTATAAACGATGCGCATCCCGGGATCGGCGATTGCGTCGGCCTCGTCAATCGGCTTCGAATCGCTCAGGCTCAGCGCTGGTTGTGGCGGACGGCGCGGCGTCGCGACGCGAAACTCGACGTCGGTGATGACGCCCGCACCCAGCACTTCCTGCAGTTTGGCTAGGATTTGAAAGCGAAGATAAAAGAGCTGCTTCTGCCAGATGCCGTCTTCCACTTCGACGATCAGCGATCCACGCACCAGCGATTTCGCCGCCGCATGCGCGGCAATGCGCTTCCCCACGGCCGCCGGCCACGCGGCGCGCGCCAAGTCATCTGGAGAGATGGCATCGGAAAGCTTCAGTTTTGCGAGGTACTTGCCAGCGCGCTCCATTAGCCCGAACTCATTTTAGCATCCGTAACGGACTGCTTCGCGTCATCGGCCCGCTCAGTCATTGAGCCGCGCTCAATGCCTTCAACTGTAAGTTAAGCACCGATCGGAAATGGCGGATGTTACCCGTTGCCAGGATAGTGACCGTTTGGCGTGCTGTGGCAGCGATCAACGCATCCGTCTCTCGAGGCCATCTTTTCGAGCATGCTCCTCGACCAGCGTGAGGGCCAGATGGCTCATAGCTTCGTTAAGTGGGATCACGCGAAAGCTGTTCTTCAGTTGCAGGTGGACGATTGTCGGGTAAAAACTAGATCTGCACCGACGCATGAAGATTATGTGAAACGCGTCTGTCTCAACGCTTGACGAACTTCGGCACGTTCCGCAAATCCTTCCGGTCTTCCCACATGCCGAAAGCTTTGTTCGCGCCAACTCTTGCCCGCACTTGCGAAGGACGACCCGGCGCGATCCGAGCCTTCTCATTGCCTCGATGTGCCACAGTGGTGGTCTCCCGCGCTTCCAAGCATCTACTTAACTATATACACTTCTAAATTGGCTCATCATCGCCACGAAAACATCGTCATCATCGGCGCGGGGATCATCGGCGCATCCCTGGCCTACCATCTTGCCAAACGTGGAGCCCGCGTAACCCTCGTCGACGCCCAACATCCGGCCGCGGGGGCAACGGCGAAGTCCTTCGGATGGCTGAACGCGACTTTCTCCAAGCGCCCGCGCTCCTACTTCGACTTCAGCATGCTCGGCATCGACGGCTGGCACCGGCTCGAACAGGAGCTCGCCGGCGATCTGCAAGTCCAATGGGGCGGCAGCGTGGCTTGGTTTCCTCCTGGGCCCGACGCCGAACAATTGCGTCGCGATGTCCTGCACCATCGGCAATGGGGTTATGCCGTGCGGTTCTTAGACGAAGCCGAAGTCCGTCAATTGCTGCCTCATGTTTCACCAGGCCCGATAGGGGCGGCCTGTCTCTCGGAACCCGAAGGCGCGGTGGATCCGATCTACGCGGTGTCGGTGCTTCTTGAGAAGGCGCGTCAATTCGGCGCCGACATTCGTTATCCATGCCAGGTAACTCGCCTTGATCGAGCTGTTCATACGAGCCAAGGAGTGATCGAAGGGCGCGCCGTGGTGCTCGCTTGTGGAGTGGATTCGCCGCGACTGGCCCAGCTCGCAGGCGTGAACGTGCCGCTCAAAGATGCTCCAGGCATCCTGGTCCACATCACTCCTCAGCGCCCGCTTGTCGACCGCATCGTGCAAGCCCCAGGCGTTCACTTCAGGCAGAAGCTCGACGGACGAATCGTGGCGGGCGGCCAGATTGTCGGCGGCGCCGGCACCGCGCAAACGCCCGAAGCCGACGAACTGAAAATCTTTCAGAGACTCGGTGCATTCTTGGACTTTACCGGAGGGATCGAGCAGGTGACACTCGGCTATCGCGTCATGCCTGCCGACGAATACCCGATCATCGGCTTTGCTGAACAGTGTCCTAACCTATACGTGGCCGCGACGCACAGCGGAGTCACGCTCGCGCCGATAATCGGGGAACTGGCCGCGATCGAGATCTTAGACGGCGTTGAGCAGCCGCCCCTCGCCCCGTACCGCCCCGTGCGGTTTGCTTAGTCTCTTACCGCGACACCGGCAACTTGGTAGCGTTGGATGCCATTCCATTTTGGGTGACTAACAGGGGCAAATTGCCCGTTTGGGCACTTGGTGGAACTTGGAAGTTAATTTGATAGAGTCCGGCGAAACCGGGAGTGAGGCCCGCATAGATAATGGATGCCATCTGGCCATCCACCGTAAGTGTGGGTTGCAAAGTTACTGGAGCTACCGGCGATATGCCTCCCGAATCCACATTCGGATTAGTCGCGCCCATTCCCACCAGGTAAATGACCAGGAACTCGCCTGGCTTAGCTGGATGCGCGGCGTCCACCAACGAATAATCCACGCCGTGCTGCGCGATGACCTGGCCATCGGCAGTGGCGGCTATGCCGGGAGCGGCCGGAACGACATCTATCTGGTCAGGTAAGGTGAGCGCTCCGTTAGCGCTCACAATGGTCGCGTACTGCTGGTTGGGCGCCAGGCCGCTGGGGATCTGAACGTCCAGTTGGCCGTCACTCAGATAATAGAGCGGAGCGTTAAAGCCCCCTATGAGCATGGTTGTGTTCTGGAATGAAGTTGGCAAAGGCAGCAGCCCGGGCGTAACAGTACTCGCTGCCAGCCCGCTTCCGTAGACCTGAGAAATGGTCCCAGGCGCCAACGCTCCTCCGATGACCGGATTTAAATTGTTCAACGTGCCGTCTTTGGCTAACACCGGTGCTTGATTCTGCGAAACATCTCCAGTCAACTGCGCGGTTGCGGACTGCAATGTCCCTGCCGCCGCTTGGAGAGTGACCACCATGCTCGGCGTCACCGCGCCGGCCTGCCAGGTAGCCGCGTATGTTCCGCTTTGTCCATCGCTCCGCAAGGACAACGGTGGATCGCCATTGGAGAAACTCGCCACTACCGACCCATTTGTCACTGCGCCGCCGCAATCGTCGTTGAGCTTGACAACTATCGCAGCAGGCCACTTGGCCGGGACCGAGAAATTGTTCACCAGGCCCGTTTGCGTAATTGCGAGCTTGCTCGGAGTACAGCCTGCCGACTGAACATGCTCTAATGACGCGATTGTTCCCGCGGGCCGCACCACCAGCGTCACGCCCACCGACACCACTGCGCCCGACATCGAAATATCCACTTCGCCGGTATAGACGCCAGGCGCCAGGCCGGCAGTATTCACCGAGACCGCGATCTCACCGGCGGCATTCCCGGACGTGGGACTGGCGCTCAACCAGCTGGCGCCGTCGGTGGTCGACGTCGACGCTTGGAACGGCGATGTAGCGCTGGCGTTGATGTTGACTTGCTGAGCCGGTGAGCTCCCGCCGGCCGCCGCGGTAAAGAACAGTCCTCCCGGCGAGGGATCGGGCGATGCGGCGGCAGAGCCGCTCTGCTGATCCAGCACCACCACCACGTATTGCGGCGAATTCAGCGACTGCATATCCGAAATCCGAACCAATGCGTAATAGCCGCCCGCGGCCAACGATACTGCATTTGCGCTAGGCGTCAGAGTCAGCGTCCCCGGGCTTGCGGGTGTTGCTGTCCCGCTGGCCGGACTTGGAGATACCAATGTATTGCCGGTGGGAACGTCCGCGGTCCAGTTGACCATCGTCCCCAGATCGCCGAGATTCAACACCCTGACGTTTTGGGGATGTGAATATCCGCTGCTTTGCTGCCCTTGCAACGTCACGCCCGTGATATCCACTCCCAGGATCGATCCGCTCGCGGCCACGAACAGGGACACGTTGACATCAACATTTCCAGCCGCTGACGAAATATGGATCACATCGTGATAGCTGCCCACCGAAAGGCTTTGCGTGTTGACAACCACGTGGACCAACACAGGCGCGTTGTGCGCGGTCTGGCCCGCGGCCGGGGTCACACTGGAGATCCACGGGCTCGCGCCAACCACCGTCGCATTAAAGCTTAGAGGGCCACCACCGCCACTATTGCGAACCACAATAATCTGATCCAGCGTCCCCGGCGATTGAATTCGGGCGGCGAAATGCAAAACCCGCGGAACCGCGTTCAACTGAGAAGCAGCGCTCGTGAGCGTGAGCGTCACTGGCACATCGGTCGCGTTACTGGAACTGTCGACCACACGTATGCGGGCGGAATAGTTGCCCGCCGGCATAGACCCCTGATCCACCCGGACCACTAATCTCGCCGGTGTGTTGCCGCTGGTCGGCGTGACTGTGAGCCAGCCCGGCGGCGGTGAGCCATCTTGGCCACTATCCACAACTACTTGGAACGCCGCAGCCGAAACGCCAACCGGCAAGGCCACGATTACCTCCGCCGGTGGCGAATCGCCTCCCGCCGCCCCGGTGAAGGCAAGACTTTGGGGCGCAGCGGTCACCTGCGACGTCGTGCTCCCAATGGTCAGCGAGAAAGTCTTTGTGGTTGACCCAGGGAAAAGCCCCAGACTGGCGAAATCCGTTACCGTGACGACCGGCGAGAACGCGCCGGCGGCAGTTGGACTTCCAGTGATCAAGCCGGTCTTCGGGTCGATCGAGAGGCCCGGCGGTGCATTAGCTAGCGAGAAAGTATATGGCGGCGTTCCACCGGTGACGCCGATGATCCGCGCGTACACCGTCCCCGTGGTCCCGCCCGGAAGAGTCGTCGTCGTGAACGAGAGTGCGGGATTAATCGTCAGGCTGAAGGTTTTTGTCGCGACGTCTTGCGCCCCGTCCTGTACTTGCACCGTGAACGTGAAAGTACCGGTCGCGGTGGGTGCGTTTTTCAACGTGGATTGCGTTGGATCAGTTTGATCGAACACCATCATTCCAGGAGGGGTCGACCCCTGGCTGACGCTCCAGAAGAACTTAGGCGGGCCACCAACTGCCGCCAAACTGTAGCCGTATCCCACGCCAACGTCTCCTGCCGGGAGGGTTGGAGGATTAGTGATCGTTAGGCTGGACCCAATGGTCAAAACAAAAGGCTTCGACACCGAAAGCCCACCGACTGTGACTGTGACAGTGAAATTGAAA
This sequence comes from Bryobacteraceae bacterium, assembly GCA_035569875.1. Taxonomy (GTDB): domain Bacteria; phylum Acidobacteriota; class Terriglobia; order Bryobacterales; family Bryobacteraceae; genus Palsa-89. Next base: position 30,217 of record DATMMD010000051.1, on the reverse strand, counting down.
GGCCCAGTGGCGCTCGGATTGCCGCTCAAAACGTTCCCGTTGAGCGCCAGACCCGGCGGTATCGTATTGGCCGGAACAATGGACCACGTAGCTGCGCCGCTAGGCCCATCGGAGGCGTTGAACGTTACCGAGTAAGCATTTGAGGTGGTTCCACTCGGCAGCGGAGACGAATTCGAAATGTTCAGGATACCAATCGTGAATCCAGCCGAACCCGTCGCCTGGCTCCTGGTGTCCGTCACCGAAACTACGAACGGATAGGTCCCCCCGCTTGAAGCGGTGCCTGTAATGGTCCCTGTCGTAGGTCCTAGCGTTAAACCAGGCGGCAAGCTTCCCTGGCTGACCGACCACTGATAAGCGCCGCTGCCGTTCGCGGTCAATTGTGCGCTATAAGCACTGTTTAGTGCGCCAAATGGCAGTGATTGTGGAGAGATGGTCAGACTCGACGGAGCGGCCGCTTGGATCGTCAGGGAGAATACTTTCGACGTTGAAAGACTCGGAGACGATGCGGTGCCAGGGGGAGGGGTCTCAGTCACACCGACTGTGAACCTGAAGGTCCCACTGGTGGTCGGGGTGCCGCTCAGCGTGCCAGTGGCCGAGTCCAGAGTGAGTCCCGGCGGGGCGGGTTTAATGAACCATGTATACGTCCCGGACGGTCCGTCGGCGGCATTGAAGGTCACTGAATAAGGCGTCCCTGTGGTCCCGTTCGGCAGCGGCGACGAATTCGTGATGTTCAGAATTCCGACGGTGTATCCGGCCGAAGTGGATTGTTGAGTCTGCGTGTCCATCACTGTGACGGTAAATTGATACGTACCGCCAGTATTGGGTGTCCCCGTAATGGCCCCGCTGCTTGGTCCGAGCGACAAGCCCGGCGGCAAAGTACCCTGGCTGATCGACCATTGATAGTTTCCACTGCCATTACTTGCCGTTAACTGAGCGTTATAGCTGCTCCCCAATGCGCCGTTGGGGAGAGAAGAAGGCGAGATAGTGAGAGGGGCGAATTGGCCCAGCAGCAAACCGCTAAAGGAGATGCCAATCGTGACAATAAGCCGTAACAACTTCATTGTTTTTTCTCACATGCAACCCTAGGCAACCCGCTGGCATCATCGTACGTCCTATTACACAGAGAAGCGTAAGTCACGACCTTCTCCTCCTCTGGTTGGCGCGGTTCGAGCTATCGGACCGCGCCTTTTTGTTGTTAAGCCTGAGCGGCTTCCGAGAATTTCTCAAAGAACTTCTTGATGATCAGTTTGGCCGTCGTATCCAGCAGCCGTTGGCCGACGCTGGCGATCGTGCCTCCCACCTGAACTTCGCCTTCGTACTTTACATCGGTCGCTTCGCCCGCGGGCTCCAGGGTAAGCACCCCTTCGCCCTTTACGAAACCGATCTTGCCCGTACCGTCCACCGTCAGCTTAAATTTTTCAGGAGGGGTCTGATCTGCGAGCCGGACCTTGCCCAAGAATAAACCGCCGATGCTGGCGATCGCCATCTTCATTTTCATCTCGTACTCGTCCTCGCCGACCTTTTCGAGATGATCGGTGCCCGGCATGCACTTCGCCAAAATGATGGGATCTTGCAGCAGTTGATAAGCGCGTTCACGCGGAACTGGGACGGTATAAGAACCGCTGATCTTCAAGCCGTCCTCGAGAGAGCCACCGTCAGCGCCCGCATGGTGTAAATGCGCGCTAGGTGCTTGCGGTACTCAGCCGAAGCATGCAGATCGGAATTAGCATCTACGCCCTCAGCCACGCCCGCGGCCGCCTTCTGAACGTCGGAAGCGCTGCCCGCCGTGCCTTCCAGTGCCTTTTCGACACCGTTAGCCCGATAAGGTTTGCCGCTGAGTCCAGTCACTCCGACGCGCGCCATAGTAACCTTGCCCCCCGACTTCTTAACCCGCGCGGCGATACCGACAATGGCGAACCCGGAAGCCGGCTGTAGCATCTTCTGATAGCTTGTACCGGCGGATTGTTCCTCCACCGGCACGATTACCTCGCGGACGATTTCGCCTGGCTCGAGTGCCGTTGTGAATGTGTCCACAAAGAAGTCGGCAATCGGAATCTCGCGCTGTCCCTTGGCTGTGACCAAGACTACCCGCGCTTCGAGCGCCAGCAACGACGCCGGATAATCGGCCGCCGGATCCGCATGAGCCACGCTGCCGCCGATGGTCCCCACGTTGCGAACTTGAATATCACCGATATGGGCCGCGCCTTCAGCCAGCAGCGGGCACTTCGACCGAATCACCGCCGAAGTCTCGACCTGGTAGTGCGTAGTAGTTGCGCCGATCCGCAGCACGCCCTTGTCTTCCCGTATGTAATTCAAATCCGGGATGCGGCCGATATCGACGAGTTGGCCGGGCGTCGCGAGCCGGAGTTTCATAAGCGGAATCAGGCTCATCCCTCCGGCCAGCACTTTGACGTCATCGCCGGCCAGCAGGCCCAGCGCGTCCTTCAAACTCGCCGGCGCGGAGTACTCGAAATTCTGTGCAATCATGCCTTACCTCCTGCCTGAATGAGCTTCCAGATTTTTTCGGGCGTCATCGGCATATCGATGTGGCGTACGCCCAACGGGCTGAGTGCGTCCACCACCGAATTCACCACCGCGGGCGAACATCCGATGGTTCCCGCTTCCCCCACGCCCTTCACGCCCAGCGGATTCACTGGCGAAGGAGTCTCCGTGTGGCTGGTCTCTAGCCAAGGCATCATGCTGGCTTTCGGAATAGCGTAATCCATCAGCTCGCCTGTGACCAGCTGGCCGGTATCGTCATAGACCGCTTGCTCCCACAGCGCCTGCCCCAGCCCTTGGGCCACACCACCATGCACTTGCCCGTCCACAATCAGCGGATTGATGATCTTGCCGCAGTCGTCGACCGCCACGTAGCGCTTCAACGCAATCGCTCCCGTGTCTTTGTCCACTTCGGTGATAACGATGTGCGCGCCGAAAGGAAACGTAAAATTCGGCGGTTCCCAGAAATAGGTCGCCACCAGTCCCGGTTCGGTATTGGGCGGCAATTTCATCGCGCGGTAAGTCGCATTGGCAATCTCCGACAACCGTACCGACTTCCCGGTCTTATTGTCCACGCATGCCCCATTGGAGAATGACACGTCATCCGTTTCGAGCAGCATCGCTCCGTACTTCTTGATCTTCTCCTTCAGCTCCTGGATCGCAAAATACATCGCCGTTCCACCGATGGCTGTGCCGCGGCTGCCAAACGTTCCGATCCCATACTGGACGATGGTAGTGTCGCCATGCAGCACGATAACGTCGTCGATACCGACGCCCAGCTCGTCTGCGGCGATCTGAGCGAAGGTTGTCTCCTCGCCCTGCCCATGCGGCGAACAACCGGTCATCACCGTAACCGTGCCGCCCGGCTCGATCTTCACTGTCGCGCTCTCCCAACCGCCGGCCGGAGTGGCGGGCGACGGGCCGAAGGCGCAAATCTCACCATAAGCTGACATGCCGATGCCCATCAGCCGACCCTCTGCTCGCGCTTTCTTCTGCTGTTCGCGAACCTCTTTATAGCCGACAATGCCCAGCGCCTTCTCCAGGGGCGCCGCGTAGTTGCCGCTGTCATAGCTCAGTCCGGTCGCGGTCGCATATGGAAATTCGTCTTTGCCGATGAAATTCTTGAAACGAATCTCGGCCGGATCCATTTTCAATTCCGCCGCCAGGATGTCCACCATGCGCTCGATCCCGTGAGTAGCTTCCGGACGTCCAGCGCCGCGATAAGCATCCGTCGCCATGCAGTTGGTGAACGCACCCACAATGTCGGCGCGGATATTCTGGCACTTGTAAAGACCGGGCATCATCAGCACCGACAAAGTCGGAATAGCCGGAGTGAGCAGGGTATGAAACGCGCCCAGATCCTGAATCAACTTCAGCTTGATGGCCAGAATTGTTCCATCGCGCTTGGCCGCCACTTCGTAAAAATCGACATGTCCGCGGCCATGAATGGTGCCGGTGAAGTTTTCACGACGGCTCTCGATCCATTTGACCGGCTTGCCGATCTTCATCGCGACGAAGCCCATTAGCGCTTCTTCGGCGTATACCTGGATCTTGCTCCCGAAGCCGCCGCCGATTTCGGGCGTAACTACCCGCATGTGGTTTTCCGGCAGCCCCAACATAGCCGCCAGCAGTGTGCGTGCCAGGTGCGGAGCCTGCGTCGTAAGGTGGATGGTCATCGCCTTGTCGCCCGAACGCCAGTCCGCCACGCAGCCGCGCGTCTCCATCGACATGGGTATCAGGCGCTGGCTGATGATGCGCTCCTTCACGACGACATCGGCCGCCGCAAAGGCTTTGTCTACTTCGCCGCCTTCCTGATGGAAAGTGAAGGCCGTGTTGTCGGGCCATTCCGGGTGTACCGGCGGAGCACCAGGCGCTAACGCTTTCTCCGGATCGGTTACCGCCGGGAGCGGTTCATACTCCACCTCAACCAAATCGGCTGCATCGCGCGCTATATAGCGATCCGTCGCCACCACCACCGCCACTGGATGTCCAATAAAGTACACGCGGTCGAGCGCTAAAAGATGATGATGCGGCACCCGCAGGCCGGGCAGGGAAGCGCCGCACGGCACCGGCGCGCATTTTTCGGTGTCCTTGCCAATGTACACGGCCGCCACGCCCGGAAGATCGAGCGCTGGCTTGATATTGATGGATTTGATTTTCGCCGCGCCATGCGGACTGCGCACTATGCAGGCATGGTGCATGCCCGGCATCTGGATGTCATCGACATAAGTGGCCGTGCCGGTGATCAGGCGCGGGTCTTCCCGTCTGCGAATTCGCTTGCCAACCAGAGTTTCGGTTTTAGTGATGGTTGTCGCCACGCTATCCTCCTATGCCTTTGCCGCAGCCGTCCGGACTGCGTTGACGATGTGCTGGTAGCCGGTACAGCGGCAGAGATTGCCTTCCAGGCCATGCCGGATCTCTTCGTCGGTCGGCTGGGGGTTCCGCTCCACGATCTGCTTCGCCGTCATGATCATTCCCGGCGTGCAGAATCCACACTGCAGCCCGTGCTCGTTCCAGAATGCTTCCTGCATGGGATCGAGCTTCCCGTCGACGGCCAGGCCTTCAATCGTCAGGAGCTCGCGTCCATCGGCTTGAATTGCAAACATAGTGCAGCTCTTGATGGCTTTGCCGTCCAAATGCACCGTGCAGGCGCCGCATAAAGAGGTCTCGCAGGCAATGTGCGGTCCTGTGAGACCAACCGTTTCGCGTAGGTAATGGATGAGCAGCATCCGAGGCTCCACCGCGTCGGCGCGCTTCTTTCCGTTGATGATTAATGAGATGTTTCGTGTCATGGCAGAAGTACCAGCGGTTATTGTAGCGCGTGTAGCTAATCGTGGCGCACGCACTCTGCAGTTGTGACGCACGCATTGTTGCGTGCCGCGTACGTATCCGCGTGAACATCCGTGTCCCAAGCTGTGGTATCACTTGAGCTGAGAAATAGGCTATAATGATACCAGCATCATGATTGCCCCAGCCCGCATAGCCGATATCTTGGGCGGACCACCTGTCCTCGGTCGACGTCTGGCCTCGCTTAGTGCCTTGAGCGATGCCGTGTCGACAGGCCTTCCCAAAGCCGCCCTCCGTCAAACCGCCGGCCGAATCTTTGAGGACCGCGCCGAACAGCGCCGGTTGATGAATCGCATCGTCCCGGAAGCCACCTTCAAGCGCCGCCGCGATCGGCTGAGCATACCCGAAAGCGAACGGACCGAGCGAATTGCCCGGGTCATGGCCGCCGCGGAATTCGTGTGGGGCGACCGCTCCGATGCCCGCAGCTTCATGACCACGCCTCATCCCGCCCTCGGAACCCGCGCGCCGCTCGATGCTGCCTTCACCGAACTTGGCGCGCGCCAGGTGGAAGAGATCCTCGACAAAATCTTCCATGGCCTTCCCGCGTAGTGGCGGCGAACTTCGGGCTTATCGCATCGCCGATCGCCGCCACAAGATCTTCGATGGCCAGGGCGCGTCGCTCTTGGGCGGTCGATGGAACTCGCCTGGCCGTCGTGTTATTTACGCCGCGGAAACCTACGCAGGCGCAATGCTGGAAGCGCTCGTCCATGCCAATATAGGCAGACTTCCAAAGACGCAGTCCTGGATCGAGATTCTGATTCCGAAGGGCACCCGAATCGAAGAAGCACATGCCGTCGGCATCCCCGGTTGGGACGCACCCGATCAGCGCGCCAGCCGCCGCTACGGAGACCGATGGTATGACGAAGGCCGGACGGCAGTGCTTCTGGTACCCTCCATCGTCGCCCGGCCCGAGCGCAACATCGCCATCAATCAGGAGCATCCCGACTTCAAGCGAATCCGAGTAACACCGCCCAGGCCCGTCATTTGGGACCAGCGACTTTTCCGTATTAAGCGCGAGGTACCATCTTAAGCGCGAGCTACTATGAAGCGTGCCTGAAACCGCGTTGCCCCTCGAAATCACACCCCAGGATGTTCAGCTCCGCATCGCAGCCGGCGAAAAGCTGCTCCTGATCGACGTTCGTGAGCCCGCCGAATTCCAGGTCGCCCGCATTCTGGGCGCCGAACTGATTCCGATGCGCACCGTTCCAGCTCAGCTCCAGCACCTGGAGGCCGCCGCGGACGACGTCACACTGATCGTCTACTGCCATCACGGCGTCCGGAGTCTGAACGTCGTCAGCTGGCTGCGCGAGCAAGGCGTCACGGGATGCCAAAGCATGGCCGGCGGCATCGACCGCTGGAGCCTTCAGATCGACCCCTCCGTTCCCCGCTATTCCTGAGAACTTCCGGGGACATCGGCGCACTACATTCCTGCATGCGCGCTCTGGCCTTCGCCCTGGGGATGCTTTCGGCCGCGTCGTTCCTAAGGGCAGATGCACCGATTTACTCTGCCGCTAGCCTGGTCAATGCGGCGGACAATCAATCGGGTTGGCTCGCGCCTAATACCATCGCGACCCTGTACGGCAAGAACCTCGCTTACGGCACCCAGACGCTCCCTGGGAATTCCCCAGTGGGTGGCGACGCCACGGTCAACATCAGCGGCTATGTGGCCCCTCTGTATTACCTCTCGCCCACCCAGATCAATTTTCTGATACCGCCCAACCTGCTGCCTGGGCCCACCACGGTTCAGCTCGTCATCGATGGCTTGGCCGGGCCGCCGATTTCGGTAACGCTGGGCGCGACCGCCCCCGCTCTTTTTCAGCTCGACCAGCAGAACGTTATCGCCACCCGCGCCGACTGGTCGCTCATTACTCCCACCGCACCGGCTAAGCCGGGCGATGTGGTTGTTCTCTTTGCCACCGGGCTCGGCCAAACCGTCCCACCCGCAAGTTACGGCGAACTGCCTAGCGTTCCTGCACCCCTGGCTATGCTCTCCGACTTCGAAGTGTTATTGGACGGCAACACTGTCGACCCCAGCGATATTGCTTATGCGGGCGTCGCCCCAGGTTTCTCCGGGCTGTATCAGATCAACGTCACGCTTCCCGCCCCCACGGGCGCCAATCCCGAAATCCGAATCGCAGTCGGCGCTGCCGTCAGCGTAGCCGGGCTCCACATTGCCGTCAGCCCACAATGATAAACTGAACGGCTTGGCACGCCATCAATTCGCCGTAATCGCACTGGCGGCGGTCGCCTTGGCCTCGGGCTTTTGGCAACTGCTGGATCTTTTCTCCGACTACACTCGCAGCACCGCCACCTTTGGCGTGGCGTCGTTCGAAGACCGTTTCAGCGACTTTCGAAAGACTCTGGCGCCTCACGCCGTGCTGGGCTATTTGTCCGACAACCCGGTGAACGATCCCAGTAACCAGTCCGAATTCAACCTCACCCAGTACACCCTGGCGCCCGCGATCGTGTTGCCGAATATCGATCAGCCGTTGGTGGCGGTGAATTATCACAGCAGCGCACCGGATCAGGCGGTTCTTCACTCCCGGCATCTCACGCCCATTCGCGATTTCGGAAAAGGTGTATTGCTCTGCCGTAACGACGCCCGATGACCTTCCTGTGTATTGCGCTAGTTTGGCTGACAGGCTTTAGCGTCGCTCGTTTTCTGTTTCCCGCTCCGCTTCGCTGGTCCCTGCACAGCGTGTTCCTGTTTTCGCTTGGAATCGGCCTGGGAATTGGAATCGCATCCTGCCTCTATTTCATCTGCCTCGCGCTCTTCGGGCCTAGCCCACTGATTCTGGCCGGATTTGGGGCGATCGTAGTTGCCGCGGCGATCTTCAGCGGCATTAGTGCCAAGAATCGGGGCGTCGCGCTCGAATGGGCGTCCGGTCCAGCGACTCCCGCCTATCTCACTTGGTTCTTGGTCCTGGCTGCGGCAATGGCCGCCGGTATGTTCGTTATACTTTGCCTCGAAAAGCCCCACGGCGAATGGGATGCCTGGTCCATCTGGAATCTCAAGGCGCGCTTCCTGTTTCGCGGAGGTGAGAGTTGGAAGAACCTGCTTTCCCCGCAAATCCCAAACTCGCGCCCGGATTATCCGCTTCTGTTGCCGTCTATCGTGGCCATGTGCTGGACGCTGGCGCGCGGGGAATCGATTTCCGCGCCGATCGCCGTCGCCTTTCTGTTCGCTCTGGGCGTTTGTGGATTGCTGATCTCGTCCATTGGGATCTTGCGCGGCAAAACGCAAGCCTTCGTGGCCGGCATTGTCGTGCTGGCGGCAGCGTCGTTCTTGCAACTCGGCGCCATGCAATATGCCGACCTTCCGATGAGTTTCTATATCCTCGCGGCGCTGTCGCTTTTGTGCTTGCAGGATCGTTTTGCTGGCGACCTGCGCTTCAGCCTCACAGCCGGCCTCACTGCCGGCCTCGCCCCCTGGACTAAGAACGAAGGCTGGCTTTTCCTGGGCGCCGTAGTGCTGGCCCGGCTGATCGCAATCCTGCGCTTCGAGGGTCCCGCCGTCTTACGCCCTCAATTCATCCGGTTCGCGGCCGGTGCGTTACCGCCCGTCGCCGTGGTGGCTTTCTTTAAGATCCACTTCGCGCCGCCCAACGATGTGCTGGCGCAGCGGCCCTCCGATCTGATCGCCCACCTCGCGGTTTTCGGACGCTGGATCATCACTTTCCAAGGACTGGTGAAGGTACTCTTTGTGATCGGCGGCTTCCTGTTGCCAATGGTGTTGATCCTCGCGCTTTACTGGTTTCTGGTACGCTTCCACGTCGCAGAATGCGACCGTACGCCGCTCGCAACCGTGCTCCTGGCCCTGGGCCTGACGCTGGCCGGCGAATTCGTAGCTTACGTGGCGTTTCCACCCGATATCGTTACCCAGCTCAATGTTTCGCTGGAACGTCTGGTCATGCAACTATGGCCGGCCGGGTTGCTGGCATTCTTTCTGGCGGCTAATCCACCACAGCTTGTAAATATCCGAACACATGGCGCCGCGAAAACCAAGCCTTCCGCGAAATCTCAAAGGCCGAGGGCTCGGACCACAGCGCAGAAACCCGCGTCTTCGACGATGCGTTTAAACTAAGAGGAGATAAAGTCCGATAGCTGGGGTATATATGAACCTGCGCGAAACATTCCCGACATTAGCGGCCATGGTATTAGCGGCCTGTCTTGCGCTTAGCGCGCAGGAACCAGCTCCTATAAACCCGCCTCCCGCGGACAATCTCAGCCCCGCCAGGGAAGATAGCGCCGTGGCTGGCCAATTCCTGATTCCGCCCGGCACCAAAGTCCCTCTCAGCATGATCAACAGCGTCAGCACTAAGACCGCTAGCGAGGGCGAGCGTATTTATCTGGAGACAGTGTTCCCCATCCTGGCCAACGGAAAAATCGTGATACCGCCCGGCAGTTACGTAGCCGGTACAGTTACCGATGTGAAGCGGCCGGGCCGTCTCAAGGGTCATGGCGAACTGTACATCCGCTTCGATTCGTTAACTTTGCCTAACGGCGTGACTCGGGATTTCCGCGCGCGCATCGGCAGCCTGGATGGACGCGCTGCCGAGACACTCGATAAGGAAGAGGGAAAAATCAAGAGCGAAGGCAATAAGGCGGGCGACGTGAAAGTAATAGGCGAAGCCGCCGGTGCGGGCGCAACCGCTGGAGGTTTGGCCGGGGCCGCCGCGGGACATGCAGGGATGGGTGCGGGCATCGGCGCTGCGGCCGGAGCTACCGCCGGCTTGATCGGCGTCCTCGTCACCCGTGGCCCCGAGGCGATCCTTGCTAAGGGCACCACGATGGATATGGTTTTGGATCGCCCCCTCTCGTTCACCCCCACCGATATCGATTTCTCAAACTCCATGGGACGGACCCATCCAAGCGACGGCCCTGGTCCTTTGCCCAGCCGGAAGTCGCAATCCTCCCAGCGCCGCTGGCCGCTCTAAACAACGCGAACTGGAACTTTTGGGCTATTCTCTGGGCAGTAAACTAGTACTGCCGTCTTTGTTACTGCCCGGCTATTTGCCAACCATCGCATAGGACCTACAATCAGAGACGCATGGAATTCGGCGCCATTCAGGCCGCTGCCGGCGGGTTTCTTCTCCTCCTCGCTTTGGCGGTGGTGTGGCTGGCCTACCGACTGAAAAAGAAGAACAAACAGCTTCGGCAAGCCATGCGGGAATTGCAGCGCCGCGCCCAGGAACCCGCCCCGATCGTCGCGACCGAGAAGCCCATTCCGATCCAGACACGCAAACCTGAGCCAGCCCTTACCGCGGATGCGTTCCTCTGGCAGCACCTCGCCGACGCTTTCCTATGGAACCACCTGGCGGATCCCAAACCCGCGCCCATCGAGCTGACTCGAAGCGATCCTCATTCCATCCCCGCCGGCATGTGCGACCGCGCCGCGCTCCAGCCTCTTTTTGAAGCGGACCTGCCGTTTACAGGCTTGGTGGTTTTGGTGGGCATTGCAAACAGCCGCACGCCGCACGTCGAACATCCGGCTCAGCCCTTCATTGAGGAACTGCTGGGCCCGTCCGACTTTGCTTGCCGCAATGGGGATGACGAGTTCCTGATCATCTGTCCCGAACTGCGCGGTGGGGAGGCGCAGCGGCGCTTGAACGAAATCTCCGAGCGACTGTGGAACTTCCAGCTACGAGGGCAGGGCAGCTTTACGGTTCTGTTTAGCTGGGGCGGCATCGGTGTCGAGAATGAACCGCTCTCGGAAGCCATCGCTTCAGCCACCGTTCGCATGCAACAAACTAAGCGCAGCCGAGTCCTCCTGTTCAGACGCAAAGCGGGCTGAACTTCTCGACCACGGCTTGACCGATCTGGGATAATCAATTTAGCCAGCGGGCCTCCCGCTTCCCCAGAAACCTTGGAAGATTCCATATTCATTCGTGGCGCGCGAGTCCACAACCTCAAGAACATTTCGCTCGCGATTCCACACAATCAACTGACCGTGGTCACCGGTGTCTCCGGGTCCGGCAAATCCTCGCTGGTCTTCGATACGGTCTATGCCGAGGGCCAGCGGCGCTACGTTGAATCGCTCTCCTCTTACGCCCGCCAATTCCTGGAGCGTATGGAAAAGCCCGACGTCGATGAAATATCGGGCATCGCCCCGCCCATAGCCATCCGGCAAAAGAACACCACGCGCAATCCCCGCTCGACTGTCGCCACGTCCACCGAAGTTTACGATTTTTTGCGGCTGCTCTACGCCCGGGTGGGCCGCAGCTACTGCCCCAAATGTGGCCAGCGGGTGCAGCGCGATACCGTCGACCAAGTCGCCCATGCTATGCTCACTCAGCCCGAGGGCTCTCGATGGTACGCGCTCTTTCCCGTTGTCCGCGGCGGCACCACCGAGGCCTTGCGCGACCATCTCTTTGAGTTACGGAAGAAGGGCTTTACTCGCTTGTATCAGACCGGTCGCGTGTTCGAATTCTCGACGCCCGAATCCTTGCTTGATATCGATTTCAACCACCCCGTCTTTGCTTTGGTCGACCGCTTCGTCATCTCGCCCGATCTCCATCAGCGCCTGGTCGATACCACGGAAATTTGTTACCGCGAATCCGGCGAGGTACTGTTCGAAGAAGCCACCCCACGCCACCCGCCTCCCGCTCCCATCCGTTTCAGCGAAAAATTCGCGTGCAAGCAGTGCGGTGTCGAACTGGTTATTCCGGAGCCTGGCCTGTTCAGCTTCAACAACCCTATGGGCGCTTGCCCGCGCTGCCAAGGATTCGGTAACATCATCGATTACGACATGAACCTGGTGATTCCCGATCCTGGGCTCGCGCTTGACCAAGGCGCCGTCGAGCCCTGGACCAAGCCGCAATACGAGTGGTTCGGGACGCATTTCCGCAAGTCCATGCGCGGGAAAGTTCGCTGGAACATTCCATTCTGTGACCTGACCGCGGCCGAACAGAAACTCGTCTACGACCATATCTACAAGTTTTTCGCCGAAGTGGAAGCTAAGAAGTACAAGGTCCATGTACGCGTATTCCTCAGCCGTTATCGCGGCTATGCCGAATGCCCGGATTGCAGAGGATCTCGGCTGCGCGCCGAGGCCCGCAACGTTCGTATCGGCGACAAGAATATCGCGGAAGTGGTCAGGCTCAACATCGCCCAGGCTTACGAATTCTTTCAAGCGCTAGATCTCTCACCGGAAGAATTGGAAATCGCCGACAAAATCCTGGTCGAGATCCGGCAGCGGCTCAAGTTCCTGAACGACGTCGGGCTCGACTACCTCACACTCGACCGGCTTGCCTCCACGCTTTCCGGTGGCGAGGCGCAGCGCATTCAGCTTGCTACCTGCCTGGGCTCGCGATTAGTGGGAGCTTGTTATGTTCTAGACGAGCCTTCCATAGGACTGCACAGCCGCGACACCGGACGGCTCATCCGCATCCTGGAAGAACTTCGCGACCTCGGCAATACGATCGTAGTGGTCGAGCACGATGCCGACGTGATGCGCGCGGCCGACCATATCGTGGACCTGGGTCCCGGCGCGGGAGAACTCGGCGGCCGCATCATTTTTGAAGGTTCTTACCGCACCATGCTCGCCGACGGTGCAAGCTCACTGACATCGAAATACTTGCGCGGCGAATTGCACGCCTCCAGCTATCGGTCGCGGCGGCCCATCGATCCCAAACGCATCGTCAGATTCTATGGCGCCCGCGCTCACAACCTGAAGGGCATCGACGTCGCCATCCCGCTCAACATGATGGTAGCGGTGACGGGTGTTTCAGGATCGGGCAAGTCAACGCTCGTGCATGACGTGATTTTTCAATCGCTCCAGCAGCGCCTCCGCCTCCCGGCGCCCGAGGGCGTAGCTGAAGATCTTCAACCTGCCGTCGAGAAAGTAACCTGCCGCCGGGTTGAGAAAGCCGACTTGTTGCGCGAGGTCATCCTGGTCGATCAGTCGCCTATTGGCCGTACTCCGCGTTCCAATCCGGTCACCTACATCAAGGCTTTCGACCTGATCCGTGAGATCTTTGCCTCCACTCTTGACGCCCGCAAGCGCGGCTACACTTCCGGACATTTCTCCTTCAACATACCCGGCGGCCGTTGCGAGAACTGTCAAGGCGACGGCACCGTAACCGTCGAAATGCAATTCTTGGCCGACGTCGAGCTGATGTGCGAAGAATGCAAGGGCACGCGCTTCAAGACCGGTATCCTGGATATCCGTTATAAGGGCTTGAACATCCATGAAGTGCTGCAGCTCACCGTCAAGGAAGCGCTTTCGTTCTTTTCGGAATCGAAACGTCTGGTCAGCCGGCTTAAGGTTCTGGACGACGTGGGTCTTGGTTATCTTCGCCTCGGCCAATCTGCGACTACACTGAGCGGCGGCGAGGCTCAACGCGTCAAGCTGGCGGCGCATCTCTGCCAGGCCACCTGCGACGGCGCATTGTATATTTTCGACGAGCCCACCACTGGTCTCCACTTCGACGACATCGCCAAGCTCCTGGCCGCGTTCCGACGCTTGATCGAAAACGGCGGCAGCATCCTGATCATCGAGCACAATCTGGATGTGATCCGGAGCGCCGACTGGGTCATCGACTTGGGGCCCGATGGCGGCGATCGTGGCGGCCAGATTGTCGCCGAAGGCACGCCCGAACAGATCGCGGCCGCGCGCAATTCCTACACCGGGTTCTATCTGAAAGAGTCCGCCGCCAATGCCGCGCGGTAAGCAAGAACGCACAACTCTGATTCGAACTTAGTCACAATGCAGAAACTTGGTCTGGAATGAAAACACTCGACACAAGCAACAAATTCTCGACGAAGCCGGTTTCGACGATGCGCCCGAAGCTGTGAGACGCGAGTTTGAGGCGGTGCTTGGCTAGAGCAGAGCGAACGATCGAAGATCGAATGCGCGAAGAGTATTCGATCTGCTACCGGCTATACGACGCGTGGCACAGCAATTGGAAGCCGAAATCAGATACCATCAGCTTTGCGCAGAATATTCCGTTGGAAGCCTGACCGCATTCAGCAAGACGGGGAAATGCTAGCGTTCAAATACCACGGTTTCTGTAAACCGAATCGAACGGTCCGGGGTGAATATCAAATCGTTTCGATGCTTACCGGGCTCTTCTGGGAAGTGGAGCATTCAAAGATGTCCTACACGCGTTTGCGGGCGTTCGAAGAGGAATTTGAAAACCTTCTTCCAGCACGCTGAGCTGAGGTGCGTCCTTATTTCGTCTTGCCCTGCCCCCTCATTCCCGCCGTCGACGGTGGAACGATTCCGCTCGATCGCAGATAACCCACCACGTTGCCGTAGATCTCGTTGTTGTGCACGATAATGTGCAGAAACGCCGCGCTCATCTCCGGAGACGAACCCGCTTTTAGATCGTCCATCTTGTCCAGCGCGGCTGCGCAGAATGCGAAAGAATCTTTCAACGTCTGCATAACCTCAGCCTTTTCTTTCAGGCTGGGCAACCGCTTCGCCGCTTCCGGCTCAGGCTCGCCCCTTAGCGTCGAGCAGTCCCGGTAGTTGCGCTCGGAGCAATGATTCATCCATTCGGCGAAAGTATTCTGGCCGGGAGTGAGCCGGAACGAATATTTCTCAGCCGGCATCAGCTCGGCGCTCGCCTCTAGGTTTCTCCGTATCGGATTGAAGTAGCGCTGCACCGCGGCAGTCGTCAGATTATTCTGTGCGTACAACGTGGCAAAAGCCATGCATCCCAGCAGGATCGTTCTCATCCCACAATCATAACCGCACTGGGCGATACTTGAAAAGATATGCCGTTAACGCCGCACGTGGAGACGCATTTCACGGCTTCGGAATTCGTTCGAGACATCGTCATCGGAATGGCGGACGGTCTGACCGTTCCATTCGCTCTCGCCGCCGGGCTATCGGGCGCCGATACCAGCACGCGCATCATCGTGGTTGCGGGATTGGCCGAGATCGCCGCCGGATCCATCGCCATGGGATTGGGTGGATACCTCGCGGCAAAAAGCGACGCTGATCACTACGCTAGCGAACTGCGTCGCGAAGAGCGGGAGGTAAACGAAATTCCAGATGAGGAGGCGCGCGAGGTTCTGGAAGTCTTCGAAACTTATGGGCTCACCCACGAAGAAGCCGTCCCCATCGTCAACACTCTGCGCACCCGCCCCAAGCAGTGGATCGATTTCATGATGCGGTTCGAGCTCGGCTTGGAAGAGCCGGATCCCAAGCGCGCCCTCCGTAGCGCGTTGACGATCGCCGGAGCCTACATTGCCGGCGGCTTGATCCCGCTCGCCCCTTACATGCTGGTGGCCGACGCCAATTCGGCTCTTCTCTCGTCAGTCATCGCCACCCTGATCGCGCTAGCCATTTTCGGCGCGATAAAAGGTCACTACACCGGGATGTCGCTCATCGGTAGCGCAATCCGGACCGTCGTAATCGGTGGACTTGCCGCCGCCGCTGCGTTCGGCATCGCCCATTTGGTCTCCGGGAAATAATATGAATCCAAAACAAGTTCTCCACATAGCTGCGATCGCAGCGTTTTTCTTCTCAGCCCCGCCTTCCTTCGCTCAGTGGCTGAACTATCCCACCGCTCGAGTTCCCCGCCTGCGAAACGGGAATCCCAACCTCTCCGCGCCTGCTCCACGAGCTTCAGACGGCAAGCCCGACCTTTCCGGAATATGGCAACTGGAGGCGCGCTGCCCGCCCGAAGGTTGCGGCGACTATCCCGCCGCGCCCGAATTCATCGATCTCGGCGCGCGACTCAAAGGCGGTCTGCCCTATCAGCCCTGGGCCGCGGAGTTAGTCGAGAAGCGATGGACGCAACTGGGAAAAGATGATCCTGTGGGTGGGTGCAGGCCGGCCGGCGCCATTCGCCTGCTAACGTTCCCGCCGCCCCGAAAGATCCTCCAACTTCCTGGAGAGGTCGTCATCCTTTCCGAGCGCGACGTGACTTATCGTCAGTTATTCACTGACGGGCGCCCTTTACCCCAGGATCCCGACCCGTCGTGGAATGGGTTTTCAACCGCCAACTGGGAGGGCGACACGTTGACCGCTCACACCATCGGTCTTCGCGACGGCACTTGGCTCGACCGCAAGGGAAGTCCGATGACCGACGCCGCCAAAATCACGGAGCGGTTCCGGCGCGTCAACTACGGACGCCTTGAAATCGAAGTCACCGTCGACGACCCAAAAGCGTACACCCAACCTTGGACAATCAAGCTCAATCAGCTCATCGTTCTCAACACCGAGCTCCTCGATTACTATTGTCTAGATAACGAAAGAGACGCGACCCACCTGATCGGCAAGTAATCACACGCGTGCGCCCTATTCACGCTCGCGCCCATCAAACATCAACGAATTTAAGCAGCGTAAGGATGGCTTGGAACGTGCCTCCCAATCCTTGCATGAAAACAATTCTATTTGTGTTTGTTACGATCGCAACAAACCAGGTTGCTTCCGCACAACTGGTGTCCATCGGCGTCAAAGGCGGCGTTCCTTTCTTGGACACGAACCAAGGTGGTGATGAATCGCGGCCCTATATTGTCGGCCCATCTGTCGAAATTCGCCTGCCCGCCGGGTTCGCCATTGAGGTTGATGCCCTCTATCGGCGCCTCGGAAATACGTCCGAGTTCAACTTCTCCAGCATTGGTGCCGGTTTAAATGTCGTTCCGCCGACCAGTTTTTATATCAACCGCCAACGCGGCAATGATTGGGAATTTCCTTTCCTGGGCAAATATTACTTCCGGCCCCGGACAGCCCCTTGGCAGCCGTTCCTTAGCACGGGCTGGGCCCTCCGCACCGTCGGATTCCATGAAGACATCAGTGAAACGGTTATCGATGCCAGTGGTAATTCTCATCTCAATTCCTTCCAGTACCACTTCCGCTCGAACGTGGGAGTTGGCGCGGTGGTCGCCGCCGGGGTCCGTTTTCATGTCGGCCGCATCGCAGTGACCCCGGAACTTCGTTACACATACTGGGGCGGCACTGCCCAATTTGACGTTCGCAGAAATGAAGCCGCTGGACTGTTGGGCATCTCCTTCTGAGCAACACATGTGTTTGGCCGTCCCACTCCGGATCGCCGAACCGGACTCCTCGACCCGCCGAACATTCTCGTCGATCGGCGAATGAAGCTCACGCCCAAGCAACTGGAAATTCGCGCCACTAATGGCGGGTGGACTGTCCGCCACGGAAATCGCCGGTCCCGCGACACCTGGGTTTTCACGAAGTTTCCGCCGATTCGCGGCGCGAACATCCTCCAAGACCACGCGCTAAAGTACATCCGCGCCGTCCCAGCCCGAGGCAGCTTCGCGGACGGCGCGAGCCAGGAGACCAAGGAGACGCTTCGCACAGCGCCGTATGATATCATTCCCCGCAGCCTCAACCCCCTCAGTTGATCCGGCCTGCAATTTTGTCAGCCGGCGACCCTCTGCGCGTTGAGTTTAACCACGAAAGGAGTAACGGAATCTCCGATCAGAACCAAGCTGTCGTGCGCCGGATTATCGAAGACTATTGGAACAAGAAAAACCTCGCTCTAGCGGGCGACCTGTTCGCTGTGGATTCCACCCTACATATCCCGGATGGACATCTTCCAAAAGGAGTGCCAGGCGTGGCGCAACTTTACGGCGCTTATGCAACCGCTTTCCCGGATTTTCGTTTGACGATTGAGGACATGCGACTAGTTTCCGAAGGATGCACGGCAAAAGATTGAACTATGCCCCTTCGAGCCGAGTCCTTCGGCGATACCCTTCCTTTACCAGGGGCAAGTACCGGCTAGTTGTTTTCCTAGTGCCGGATCGGCGCGACGCCAATGTACACTGAAGACTCAGTGCTAAGTGGACAGCGTTTCCATCTCCTCGTAGAGATTCTTGGAATCGAGACCAACGGCGATAACAATCGAGTTGCCGTCAGAGTGCCGCAGGTGAAACCGTGACCGTTCTAACCGCCTCGCGCCCAGACGGCAAACGCCTGGTCGATGTCCAGGTGGGGGATAAAAAACTCGTGATGTTCTACGGGGATGTTCAGAAGCGTGGCGACTTAGCGAAGGAAGGAACAGTGTAGAATGTCCGAAAAGAAACCTGTGAACCGAAGCGATTACGTCGCACCCCAAGAAACTCGGCTCGTTGACGCGAGCCTTAACGCGCCGTCTCATGACGAGATCGAACAGTTAGCCCACGCTTTGTGGGAAGCACGCGGCGGTGGCGATGGAGAAGCCGAAGAAGATTGGCTCCAAGCAGAACGGCTGCTTCGCGAGAAGCAGAATAGCAAAAGCCATGCCGCGTGAAAGACGGACGGTGGGTCAGTCGGTGATCTGATACTGCTTGAAATAACAAAACCCAGTGACCGGCGAACTGGTGAGGAGCTTCGAATTCCTTGGGTAGTAGTCATCTGTCCCAAGGAGTGAATTTAAGCGCGTTCGGGCGCGGCAAGCTCGTGAGCACCGATCGTATCCGGCTGCTTGGACTGTTTTCTACGCTCCCAGACACTGCTGAGTTTGCCCCGGATCATCCTCCTAACCCCGCGCTCAAACACCTCGAAATCGATTGGCTCTACGAAAGCACTCCGTACGCCCGCTCCCTTGCCTCGCTAGATCTGGGACATCGCGATTCCTTTCCGTTTAAGTCATTTGGATATCGGCTAAACGCACTGACATCTGAAACATCGCCGCCGGAGTCGCGTCATACAAACACGATTGATTCGCTGGGATCAAATTGCGTGAAGAAGCCAATCCAGATTCTCTTTATTGAAGATAGTCCCGGTGACGCTTTACTTGTGCTTCAGATCGCGGCACCGTTTTCCTCGGTTAACATTTCTATGGCTCGTGATGGTGAACAGGCGCTGGCAATTCTCTCCGATCCTGAATTCGATGCCGCGCTGGTAATTCTTGACCTGAATCTCCCGAAAATTTCAGGGTATAGCGTTCTGGAACGCAACCCTCGCAAGGACATTCCGGTAGTCGTCTTCACCGTCTCCTCCAATCCGACCGACGTACAGCGGGCACTGGACCTGGGCGCTCGCGAATACTTTCTTAAGCCGATGGACATGGAGGCTTACAAAGAGGCTGTGTCGTGGATGATCGAAAAATGGGCGGTACGAACGGAAGACGAAGTGAACGGCGCGACCGCGACTTCGTAGGTGGAGCACTTCGGCCCCTACCCGCCCAAACTAGATCAGTCCAACCAGGGCACCCAACGATAGACACGTAGTACTAGGCTCGGTCCACTCGCCCGTTGCAAGAGACCTCGCTAGAGCAGACCGGGCACTCGCCCACCGTAACCATCCGCCCATGAAAGCGGGCGCAGGGAAGCGTCCGAATTTGCGAGCCGGTGAGGATCTTTCAGCCAATTCGCGCCAAAAGCGAAGAATGGAATAGCTAGCGCGCCTCAAAACGGCCGGCCTTGCGCTGTTTGCTGGTAAAAGGCTTTGAGAGCGCTTCGATCGAGGATATTGCTAGTCGCGCAAAACTCGCGGCCGGAGGTTTCTACCAGTATTTCCGCTCCAAGCGGCAAGTTCTGCTGGTGCTCATGGACGAACAACTACCGGACGCACGAAGCAGCGTTGATATCTCAGGTCTGGCGCACGCGATGGACACGTTTTTCTGGGTCCTTCCTGCCCAAGCGGTTCAATTGTCCAGAGCACAATTGACACGCCAGATCGATTCAGCATCCCACCTCATCTACCACGCCCTGTTCACCCATCGCCCCATGGAGTAGAATAATCACGCTGGGTTAAAGCGAAGGAGCAAAAACGATGGACAGTCGAAGAAGAGAATTCATCGGCGCCAGCCTGGTGGCGCTGGGCGCAGGATCGGCCTTTTCGCAGCAGACGCAACCTGGCGCGACAAACCGAGCCGCGCCGCCTGTACCATCTCGCAAGGGGAAAATTACCAAGCTCTTCAAGAGTCCCGAAGGTTATCCGAACGCCCTGTCGGTGGCGCCGGAGGGCTGGTGGATCGGCGAGCAAAAATCCGATAACGCCTGCCTGGTGGATCGAGATGGGAAGCTGCTCAAAACGGTGAAAACTGAATCGAAGAACACCAGCGGGATGGCTTTTGGCGAGGGCTACATCTGGATGGGCGCCAACGCTCCTCCCGAGGGAATTTTCCAAACGGACCTGAACTCTAAGACCATCTCTCATCACCAGATACCCCTGGGCGGCGGCGGCTGCCATGGTGTCGAGTTTGCCGAAGGGAAACTCTGGATCGCGGCGCTCCGGCTGCGCGGGATTCTTCGAGTGGATCCAAAGACGTGGGAGCCCGAATATCTGATCCCCTATAACGTGCCTCGAGCGCACGGCCTGGCCTGGGATAATGGCTCAATCTGGATGGTCACCGGAAACGAGCAAGGCGCCGGACTGATTAAGTATGATGCCGCTACCGGCCGCGTTCTCGAAACTGTGCAGTTCCCTGAGCCCTATCCTGATCCGCATGGCCTCGCCATGCGTGATGGGACTCTCTATACTTGCGACGCCGGTATCCATCCGGGTTGGCCAGAGAACAAGAGCCCCACATCGGGATACATCTGCCGTGTCGAGATCGGCTAATCAGTGAGAAAATAGAAGTACCAATGTGGCCGACCGCTTTACTGGTCCTCTTCCTGGCCTTCCAAAATAACTACTACGAGCAGGGACTGAAGGCGCTCGATCAGAATCAGTACCAGGTGGCGGTCGATGATTTTCTCAAAGCCATCGAGGCCGAGCCGCAAGAGTATACTCTGCACTTTAATCTCGCTCTGGCATATAGCTTGTTGGGCAAAGACGTCGACGCGATTCCCCAGTACAAGAAAGTGTTGGAGTTGAAGCCCGGCCTCTACCAGGCCGACCTCAACCTGGGCATTACACTAGTGCGCAGCAAGCAGCCTGCCGACGCGCTGCCTTATCTCGCCGCCGCGGTAGAGCAGAAACCCCGGGAATACCGGCCCAATTACTACCTGGCCGCCGCTCTGCTGGCCTCCGATGATTTCCCGAAGGCCGAGCAGGCCTATGCTACCGCGCTCACCCTCGATCCGAAGTCACCCGATGCGGAGTTGGGCTTGGCCCATGCACTGTCGAAGCAGAACAAGCTGACCGATGCCGCGCCGCATTTTAAGAAAGCCGCCGAGCTGAATCCGAAATATAACGACGGTCTGCTCGAGCTGGCCGCCTTGTATGAAGCACAGAAGCAGCCGGCGGAAGCGATCGCGCTGTATCAGCAGTTCCCCGACAATCCAGGCGCCCAGGAGAGACTCGGTGAGTTGCTGCTTTCATCCGGACAACCGGCCGATGCAGTCACACATTTCCAGGCCGCGATCGAGAAATCCCCGACCACCGCCAATCGCGCGGCCTTGGCCGAGGCGTACATCAAGAACAAGGAGCCTGACAAAGCACTCCCGGTCACCGACGCGATACTGTCGGCCGATCCGAATAATTTTGACATCCGCATGCTGCACGGCCGGATACTTCGCGATCAGCGTAAGTTCGCAGCCGCTGCACAAGATTTCGCGCGGGCCACCCAAATGAAACCGGATTATCCTAACCCCTGGAGTGAGCTCGCAGGCGTGCTCGTGATGTCGGAGGATTATCCGGCAGCACTGGGTGCGCTGGACCGTCTGGCCGTCCTGCATGCTGAAAAACCCGGCCATGTTTACTTGCGGGCGATCGTACTGGATAAAATCAGGCAGGTGAAGCCGGCCTTGGAGAGCTACCAAAAGTTCCTGGCTATGAGCAACGGCCAGAACCCAGATGAGGAGTTTAAGGCGCGCCAGCGAGTTCGAATTCTACAAAGAGAAATTGGCAGGTAATGACGTTTGCATTGGTATTGTTGATCGCTTTCGCCGACATCACCGCTGTGAAGTCGGAGCCGGATCTGGAGAAGCGGTCGGAACTGGCGCTGGCCGGCGCGGATCACGCCATCGACGAAGCCAAGCAGGCCTACAACAACGGCAACGACCAAGCCCAACATGCGGCTTTGATAGAGGTGCAGCAGTTCGTGGAGGCATGCTACGAAGCGCTCGAACATAGCAACAAAAACCCGCGCAGAAGTAAGTATTACAAGAACGCCGAGCTGAAAGTGCGCGCGCTCATGCGGCGGTTAACCAGCTTCCGCGAGGAAGTTAGCTTCGACACCCGCCAGTCGGTGGACTCGGTGATCAAGAAGCTATCGGACGTGCACGATCAGTTGATTAATGATGTTATGAGTAAGAAGAAGTAGAGGCCAGGATGAGATATTTTGCCGTGATACTAACGCTGATGGTTAGCGGATTTGCACAGCAGCGGGATTACCTGACCGCCGACGAAGTCGACCAGATTCGCGAGGCTCAAGAGCCTAACGCCCGTTTGCTGCTATACGTCCACTTTGCCAAAGAGCGAATAGCCGAGATCCAGAAGTTCCTCATTAAGGAAAAAGCCGGCCGTTCCGCGCTGATACACGATGCGCTGGAAGACTACACGCGCATCATCGAAGCCATCGACACCGTGTCCGACGATGCCCTGCGGCGTAAGGTCGCTCTCGATGTGGGCATGAAAGCCGTCGCCGACGCCGAAAAGGAAATGCTGACCACGTTGAACAAGATCGAAGAATCCGATGCCAAGGATCTTCCGCGCTTCGAATTCGCCCTCAAAGCCGCCATCGACACCACATCCGACAGCGAGGAGCTTTCCCAGGAAGACCTGAAGACTCGTACAACCGAGTTGGCCACGAAAGATACGAAGGAAAAGGAAGAGAAGCAGGCTTTGCTCGGTACTAAGGAGAAGGAAGAGAAAAAGACCGCCGACAACACCGACACCAAGGACGGTAAGCCCAAGCGCAAGGCGCCGTCGTTGTATAAGCCGGGCGAAAAGCCACCCGATAAGCAGTAAGAGTTACTGAGCCGCGCGCGTGAGCAAGCGCTCTAGGCCGTCCTCATAGACTCCGAGCGATCCGCGCCGCTGATGGCCGCCTGCGCCGCCGCCAACCTCGCGATGGGCACCCGGTAGGGCGAGCACGAGACGTAGTCCATTCCGATGCGATAGCAGAACTCCACCGAGTTCGGATCGCCGCCATGTTCGCCGCAGATTCCGATCTCGAGGTTCGGCTTGGTCTTGCGGCCCAGTTTCACAGCCTGCTCGATAATGCTGCCCACGCCTTCCTGGTCGATGGTCTGGAAGGGATCGGCCTTGAAGATTTTCAGCTCTTCGTATTTTTTCGAAAACTTCGTATAGTCGTCGCGCGACATGCCGAGCGTGGTCTGCGTCAAATCGTTGGTGCCGAAGCTGAAGAATTGCGCGACCTCGGCCACTTGGTCGGCCGTCACAGCGCCGCGCGGGATCTCGATCATGGTGCCGACCAGGTACTTCAGGTCTTTCATCTTGGCTTTTTCGAGCACTTCCTTGGCGACACGTTCCACGATCTCTTTCTGCAGCGCTAGCTCGCGCTGGAAACCGACTAGCGGAATCATCACCTCGGGAATCACCTTCACGCCCTTTTTGGCCACCTGGACAGCGGCTTCAAAGATGGCCCGGGCCTGCATTTCGGTGATCTCCGGATGGACGATGCCGAGCCGGCAACCGCGGAAGCCTAGCATGGGATTGAACTCATGCAGATCTTCCACTCGCTTGAGCAGCACCGGCAGCCTCTTCTTTAGATCACCGGCCGGGATGCCATAGCTTTCCGACATCTGCTTCTTGTCTTTTCCGCTGGCGTGCGGCAACCGCGCGATGTCCACCATCAGGTTCTCGCGTTTGGGCAAAAACTCGTGCAGCGGCGGATCGAGCGTACGGATGATCACCGGGTAACCGTCCATGGCCTCAAACAGTCCGATGAAATCCTTGCGCTGCATAGTGAGCAGCTTATCGAGCGCAATCTTACGGGTCTTCTCGTCGTCGGCCAGAATCATAGCCTGCATGTGCGGGATGCGATCTTCGGCGAAAAACATGTGCTCTGTGCGACAGAGACCAATTCCTTCGGCTCCGAACTCGCGGGCGGCGATGGCGTCGCGCGGAATATCGGCGTTGGCGCGCACGCCAAACTTGCCTCGGAACTCGTCGGCCCAGGTCATGAACTCGACGAATAGAGGTGACTTCGGATCCGGCTCCTTGGTCTTGGCTTGTCCCAGGTAAACGTCGGCGGTGGTCCCATCGAAGGAGATCCAGTCGCCTTCTTTGACGACTACGTCTTTGACCCCAACCTTCACGGTGAACTGTTTCTTATGCTCATCGATGTGCAGCGCTCCGGCGCCCACTACGCAGGGCAGTCCCATGCCGCGTGCGACCACAGCAGCGTGGCTCGACTTGCCTCCGACGGCGGTCAGCACGCCCTCTGCGACTTCCATGCCGTGGATATCGTCGGGAGTGGTCTCTTTACGGATCAGGATTACAGGACCCTTTTCGGACGCCTCCACGGCGGCGTCGGCGGTAAAGAAAGCACGACCAACAGCGGCCCCGGGTGAAGCATCGATGCCGTTAGCGATCTTGGTAAGCGACTTCAGCGAGGCTTGATCGAATAGCGGATGCAGCAACTGATCGAGCTGTTGGGGAGCGACCCGCAGCACGGCTTCACGTTTGTCAATGAGCCGCTCCTTGGTCATCTCCACTGCGACGCGAAGGGCGGCCGCGCCGGTGCGCTTGCCATTGCGGGTTTGCAGCATGTATAGCTTGCCTTTTTCGATGGTGAACTCGAAGTCCTGCATGTCGCGATAGTGCTTTTCGAGATTCGATGTGATGTCGCGGAGCTGCCGGTAAGCATCCGGCATGAGCTTTTCGAGATCGGCGATTGGTTGCGGCGTGCGGATGCCGGCGACCACGTCCTCGCCTTGCGCATTCATCAAAAACTCGCCCCAAAAGACCTTTTCGCCGGTGGAAGGGTTGCGCGTGAAGCCGACACCGGTACCGGAATCGTCGCCCATATTGCCGAACACCATGGTCTGCACATTGGCTGCTGTACCAATCTCATCGGGGATCTTTTCCATGCGGCGGTAGGTGACCGCGTTCTTGCCCCACCAGGAGCGGAACACGGCGTCGCGAGACATTGCAAGCTGCTCGCGCGCATCCTGCGGGAACGGCTTGCCTGTTTCTTTCTTGACCAGCTTTTTGTAGTCGTCGATGATCGCCTTCAGGTCATCGGCCTTCAGGTCGGTATCGAGCTTGGCCTTCACCTTCTTCTTGCGTTCATCGAAAATGTGATCGAACTTGCTCATTTCGATGTCGAGCGCGACTTCGCCGAACATCTGGATGAAGCGGCGGTAGCAATCGTAGGCAAAGCGTGGATTATTGCTGAGGCGAGCCAACCCTTCGACAGTTTGATCGTTCAGGCCGAGATTCAGAATGGTGTTCATCATACCGGGCATCGAAAACTTGGCGCCCGATCGCACGCTAAGCAGCAGCGGGTTCGACGGATCGCCAAGTTTCTTGCCGGTCTGCTGTTCGAGCTGGGCGCGCGATTGCGAGATCTCTTGTTCGATTTCTTTGGGAAGTTTGTTGTTGTTCTGAAAATAGATGTTGCAGACTTCGGTGGAGATGGTGAAGCCGGGCGGCACAGGCACGCCTGCGCGGCTCATCTCGGCCAGGCCAGCGCCTTTGCCGCCGAGGACATCCTTCATCTTGCCGTCGCCATCGGCCTTGCCGCCGCCGAATGCGTATACATGTTTCTTCATAAATATCGATTTACCTTTCTGTGACGATCTCGGAGAAATCAGCTACGTCCGAGAATTCCGTAAGAAGACTTTGAAGCAGCGCAAGCCGGTTGCGCCGGATGTTCGGGTCAGGTGCGTTGACCAGCACTTTGTCGAAAAACAGGTCGACTTTGGGCCGCAGCGCGGCGATACGGGATTCCAGCGGTTGGCCCTCGGTGCGCCGGCCCTCCTCGTATAGCTCAAACTCTGGCCCAGGTTCGAGCAAACTGGCATGCACCGCGGAGTCACTGAACTGCGCCTGCTTCAGAATATTCTTAATTCGTTTGAAACTCGCGGCGATTGGTTCGAAGTCGGGTGTAGCACGAATGGTCTGCACGCGCTTCAGCCGCGCCTCTAACTCAGTCAAAACGTTCCAACCGGCGGCCATGCAGGCCCGGACCTCATCATAGGCGAACCCGCGGACATCACGGAAGTAGTATTCTACGCGGTCGCGTAGGAACTCGCTCAGCTGGGCGTCGTCCGTTTTGATCGGCCCCGGCAGCCTGCCTTCCACAACGATCCGCACCAGCCCCTGCGCGGCGCGGCGCAATGCGAATGGATCTTTGGAGCCGGTGGGAATCAGGCCGACCTTGAAGCAGGAGGTTAGAGTGTCCCACTTATCTGCAAACGCCACCAGCAATCCCTCGCGTGTGGAAGGAATCGGACCATCCATGCTGACAGGTTTGTAGTGTTCATAAACTGCCCGCCAGACTTCCTCGGCTTCACCTTGCTCCTTAGCGTATAGGCCGCCGACGATGCCTTGAAGATCCGTGAACTCCTTCACCATGTCGGTCGTGAGATCGCACTTGCAGAGCAAAGCCGCGCGCTGGGCGTTCAGGTCGCCGCCGAATTCCTTCACCAGCGCGACGACGCGCTCGGTCTTTTGAAAATACGAACCCACCTTGGCTTGGAACGTGACGTTCTTGAGGTCCTCCACACGATCCGCAAGCTTCTTCTTTTGATCCACTTGCCAGAAGAACCGGGCATCGTTGAACCGCGCCCGCAGCACGCGCTCATTTCCGTGGCGGACCAGGCCGTCGGGATCGGCGTTGGTGTTCATGACCGCGATGAAATTGGGAGCCAGGTTACCGTTCGCGTCCTCGACCGAGAAATACTTCTGGTGATGGCGCATCACCGTTACGAGCACCTCCTGTGGCAGCTCT
Source organism: Bryobacteraceae bacterium (assembly GCA_035569875.1). Lineage (GTDB taxonomy): Bacteria > Acidobacteriota > Terriglobia > Bryobacterales > Bryobacteraceae > Palsa-89. The sequence goes on along the minus strand of DATMMD010000051.1, from coordinate 3,161 downwards.
AAATATTGCGAATCGAAGCCACCCAGGATCGCGGTAGGGAACTCGGTGATATAGACGAGAGTGTGCAACAGGTCGGCATCGGGTTTGACCTTCAGGTCGCGGCCTGCCAGTAACCCAGCGATTTCGGTCTCGATCTTGGCGCGGCGCTGGTCGGCTGATAGGATTACGCCGTTGGACTTCAACTGATGCTCGAAGTCTTCAATAGTCACCAGGATCGACGGCTTCCCAAGCAGCCGGTGGCCGCTTGTCGTGTTGCCGGAATGGACGCCGCCAATTTCGAAGGGGATGACGGCGTCGCCGAGCAAAGCGACAAGCCAGCGGATTGGTCGTATGAATCGCTCGCTGCCTTTCCCATTCCAATACATCGTCTTAGGCCACTGAATCTTAAGAATCAGATCCGGTAATTCGCGGGCCAGGATGGCCGCCGTCGCCTGGCCTTGGGTTCGTTTGGTAAACGCGAAGTATTCGCCCTTGGCGGTGGTTTCGGTCCTCAGTTGATCTGGCGTAGTGCCCATCTTTTTGGCGAATCCAGCGGCAGCTCCTGCCCCGACCGATTTTGGTGGACCGAGGACCAGCTCCTCGGCGTCAGCTTGGCGCTCGACGAGTCCCTGAGCACGTAGGACCAAGCGGCGGGGCGTGGCAGCGGTCGAGATGACTTTTCCGCCCAGGGCATGTTGGTCAAGTAATCCCTGAAACATATCCTGTAAACTGTTCAATGCAAGGATGATCATCCAGTCAGGAATTTCTTCAGTGCCAATCTCAAGCAGGACCGGGAGGCTCACGCGACGGCCTCGGTCTTGGGTTCGTTTTGTTTCATCCAGGCCTGGGCCACGCCCAGCGCCAGCTTCCGTACCCGGGCGATGACGCCGACCCGCTCGGTGACGCTAATCGCCCCGCGGGCGTCCAACAAATTGAAGATGTGCGAGCATTTCAGCACCTGATCATAGGTCGGGAGAACGACTTCAGCGGCCTTCAACAGCCGCTGGCATTCGGCCTCGTGCAGGTCGAAGAGCTTCCAGAGCATGGCGACGTCGGCGAGTTCGAAGTTATATTTCGAAAACTGGCGCTCGTCCTCAAAACGGACCTCGCTATAACGGACGCCAGGGGCCCATTCGATGTCGTAGACACTTTCTACGTTTTGCAGGAACGCAACAATGCGCTCCAGACCATAAGTGAGCTCGGCGGGGACCAGGTCGAGATCGAAGCCGCCGCATTGCTGGAAGTAAGTGAATTGGGTGATCTCCATGCCGTCGAGCATCACCTGCCAGCCGATGCCCCAGGCCCCTAGTGTGGGCGCTTCCCAGTTGTCCTCTTCAAACTTGATGTCGTGCTTGCTAAGGTCAATGCCGATGGCCTTGAGGCTGCCGAGGTATTGGTCGATGACATCGGCGGGCGATGGCTTCAGGATCACCTGAAGCTGCTGGTGTTTGTAGAGGCGGTTCGGATTCTCGCCATAGCGTCCGTCGGCAGGACGGCGGCTGGGCTGGACATAAGCGACGCGATAGGGCTGGGGGCCGAGGACGCGGAGGAACGTTTCGGGCGCCATAGTGCCGGCGCCGACCTCGACGTCGTAGGGTTCCTGGATGATGCACCCGCGGTGAGACCAGTATTTCTTGAGCGCAAATACTGTGTCCTGGAAAGTGAGGCCGCTCATAAGTTGTCCAAGACCGCAGTGGTGCGGAGCCTGCGCTCGACCTGTTCTTCGATCATGCGGTTGAGCAAGCGGCGCAGGTCGGACGCGGTTTCTCCAGTCCAGGAACGCGGAGCCAGTGCATGTACGGGCGTGACCAGCATTTCGTCGGCGATCTCACGAGATTCGGCGCTGACGCGCAGCTCCGGAAGGAGTCCGGCGAGGCGCACCGACCAAAGCGCGAAATAGGTGACGGCCGGCCAGATGTTTGCATTAGAACGCAGATAGTCGAGGACAGCGATCAGGAGACGGAAGTGGCGTTCGTTGATTTCGTTAGGCGGCAATAATTGCTCCGTGACCTCAGCCAGATAGTCGAGCGCGACGCTCGCTTCGTAGTTCGAGGCCAGCGCGAATTGCGAATGAACCAGCTCGCAGGAGTTCAGGCTAACCAGCTCGCGGTTCTCCTTTTGATAATACGACATGGTGGCATGGGAGAGGCGTTCGAGTCCGGAGCCAAAGGAGTTCTTGGGACGGCGGGCTCGGTGGGCGACGCCGCGGAGTTTGCCTTGATCGCGAGTGAAGAAGCTAACGATGAGGTCGGATTCACGGAACGGGTAAGTTTGGAGGATGAAGGATTCGCTCGTGCGAGCGGGCATTGGGCGTAGGCAACTAGGTTAGCAAGGTTGACCGTTCCCAGTAAGCTGTGTCCGTATCAACGAAGGGCGGAAAGATCACGTGCGACTCGGAAAACTGGTTTCAGATCCAGCGACATCAGAATCAGATCCAGGGACATCAGAAAAGGACCCGGGTCCTGGCACAGACACGAGTGTCGATGCGGCACGCAGGGTGCGGCGCCACGGTAGAGTAAGACAAATGGTCGGGTTGTGCGAGAGCTGCAAGAATGTTCGGCGGATCGAGTCTGATCGCGGGTCGATCTTTTATATGTGTGAACTTTCCAAGGTAGATCCCCGTTTTCCAAAGTATCCCCGGCTACCGGTACTGAGTTGCAGCGGGTACGAAAAGCAGTCCGGCGAGCTAACTTTTTCTAGGTCCAAACGTTTCTAATAAGGACATGGGCACACTTGGGGACCTTCGCTATGGCGCGCGGCTGCTGCGGCTGAATCCCGGCTTCTTTACGGTTGCTACGCTGTCGCTGGCTTTGGGAATCGGCGCCAATACCGCCATTTTTCAATTGTTGGACGCGGTGCGGCGGCCGACCAGCAGACGGTCGACGGCACCTTCGTCGACGGTACTTACTTCCCGGTTCTGGGACTGAAACCCGCCGTTGGCCGCCTGATCGGCCCGGCCGACGATCGCCCCGGCGCCGCTTCTGCCGTCGCGGTCATCAGCTGGCAATGGTGGAGAAACCGCTTCCATCTCGACCCATCCGTTCTCGGCAGCCAGATTGTGGTGGAGAACCTGCCGGTAACGGTCGTCGGCGTTGCCCCGCGCGGATTTGTCGGTTTTCAGCCCTGGCTTCCTGAGGACGCCTGGATGCCGCTGGCGATGCAGCCGGTGGTCCACCACCCCC
>DATMMD010000050.1:0-38663 GCA_035569875.1 Bryobacteraceae bacterium | reverse complement strand
AACGGCTCATGTTCCTGAATGGATGCAACGAACCGATACCCGCGCCGCGGTACCGTCTCAACGAAGCGAGGATGATCTGAAGAATCGCCCAGCACCTCGCGAATCCGGTTGATGCACTTCTTCAACCCGAGTTCGTAGTCGACCGTTGTATTTCCGGGCCACAAACGCTCTCGCAGCTCTTCTCGGGGGATGAGCTCGCCGGGACGTTCTAGCATCGCCCGCAACACCTCGAATGCTTGTGGACTCAACTTTTGCCGCAAGCCCGACTGGCGCAACTCAGCTTCCTGCAGGTCGACTTCGAACACGCCAAACCTGATGATGCGGTCCGGATTGGATGACGCATGCATGAAACCAAGCCTCGGAGAAGATCAAGTCTATCACGCTTCGAGCCTTAGGGAGCGCAGCAGCGCGGTAACCGACGGCCTGAGACCTATTAGGTTCAGTAACTTGCGCGGTAACCAAAAAACCACCACAAAGATTCTTGACGCCTCGTTCACAATGCACGAAAGTGACCTACATGCTCGACAGCCACCCCATGTTTCCTATGATCACCAAGCAAGCCTTGATTAACCGAACCAAGTGCGGCAATGGACAACAACTACTCCACCCACACAGAAGAACCTTCCTCGGCGGGGCGCTGGGGGCGCTCATTGCATCGCCTGGGCGTCTGCTAGCCGAACCCGGCGCATTGCCCAACAATCCTTTCATCCTCCTGCTGACGGGAGTGTATCAGCCGGTTGTTCACGGACCCAACCTCGGGTTGTCTTCCGTGAACTTGAGTGATGGTACGTACTCGAAAACGGAAATCTACCCGATCTTCGGCGTTCAGGGTAGCACGGATCAGGATAAGACTATCGGCGATTTTTATGTGCAGTTCAACGGGAATTTGTGTGCGTACCATCTCCCTGGTGGAGCGATTGCAATGCAGTTCCAACCTGTTCCAGCGGGAGCGCCTCCCGGTTTTAATGGTTTCGTCCCTTTCCCTGACGGAATGGGTGGGAATTACTTGGAAGGAACCTTCGAGCTAACGATATTGGAAGCGACGGGGATTTATCACGCCTTCGCCGGTGGTCATAACCACATGGTGGATAGACTCCACCAACTGGCTAACGGCAGTTTCGATGAATTCTGCTTCTGCAACATCAGCCAGTATCAGTTCCCATAGGTCTTTCCATTTGCCTGGCGTACGGAAAATATCCAACAAGAAAAGGAGATCACTGTGATACTTCGAAGGACATTTGTTTGGGTTGCCGCGCTTCTTTGTGCGGCTGCTCTTATATCAACGAGACCGGGCCAAGCAGCACAGATCAGTGGAACGATCGCGACCACGATGGCCATCACTGAAGACAGCCAACTCGTCGGGGATGTGACGTGTACTGTTACTGGAGCTCCCTGCCTCGACGTAGTTGCGTCCAACGTGACGCTTGACTTAAACGGCTTCAGTATGACGGGGCAAGCAAGTCCACAAACTGGCTGCGCAGGCAGCGGCGCCTCGGGAGCCGAGCAGGGTATTCGGATCCTTCAGCAAACTGGCGTCACTGTTCGCGGACCAGGCATTGTTCAACAGTTCCGCGTTCACGGAATCATAATCAATGGCAGCACCGGTACTCATATCACGGGTGTGACCACATCCACCAACTGCTCATCGGGCATTCTGTTAGCCGGCGACTCCAATGTGATTGAGAACAATATCTCAATCGCAAACGGAAGTCTCGGTGCTCCCTGCGGTGGGATATGACTGGCGGGCGCAAGCCATAACCGGCTCCGTGCGAACCGGATAAGTGGAAATGGATATGCAGCTCAAGGGAATAATTTTGGAATCGGCATGCCGGCTGCGATCGATACCGATAACACAATCGAAAATAACGAGATAGTCGGCAATGCAAATGGGATCTTTGTTACTACCGGGGTCCAGGGCAACACCTTTCGTGGAAATACGATTGTAGGCAACCCTCCCGTGCAAGTCGCCGTGGATCACACCGCAAACAGCGGCTTCGATATTAAGAACCTGGCCGACGCCGGTGCAAATACGTTCGAAGGCAACGTTTGTGTGACCTCGATCAACGCGCCTTGCCCATCGACAGGACCGTCGTTCACCGCCAGTCCGAACCCAATACCGGTTACAGGCGCCGCCACTCTAGGAGTGACCACCTTGAGTTGGAGCGCACCGGATGCGGACGTCGTCGAAATTCACGTCGGTAGTCCGAATGGTCCCCTGTTCACCCAAATGGGCACGCGCGGATCAATACAAACGGGTCTGTGGGTATCTGACGGCCTGACGTTCTATCTTCAGGATGTCACGGGCGGGAAGCCGCTCACGTCGGATTATACGCTGGCCACGCTGGTCGTCCATTTGCAGAAGAGTGGCAGCGCGTATCTCGATTTCCGGGGAGGACCGCATTGGTGGGGCGGTGCTACGGCGGTCCTGTTCGGACTTTGTCTGTATGGTATGCGGCTGGGGCGGTCCGTTCCTCGATGGAATCGCCTCTGGGTGGTTCTGAGTCACGCGGCCCTGTTCGCGGGAATCGCGTTCAGCTTGTCGCAGTCCGCTGAGGCCCAAACTCAACCTGCGCCGCAACAGACGGGCGCCACACTGGACCGAATGATCGCCGCTCACAAAAGCCAGCAGGAACTCGCCCAGTATGTGTTTGACACTCGCGGTTGCAAGAGCTGCCACACCATAGGCCAAGATGGGAAGCTTGGTTTCACTGCGAAAGGCAAGCAAAGGGCGCAGGGATTCGAAGGATGCATTAGGATGCTGACGGCAATGACTGTAATCGTCCAGGTACCTGCGGACAAGCGCTCGCCTCAGCAGCGACAGAAGGCGGAACGGTTCCAGGAATTCGGTTGTACTGCTTGCCACCAGCTGACTCCAGGAAAGTTGGAGCTGACCGAAGTGGGAGCCAAGCTGGCGCACTTGCATTTGGGCTGTGTCGATGTGGAAAAGCTTGTGGCTAACGGATCCCAACGCTGAAACACAGGCTGATTTTGTCGCCCTAAGAAAGGGCCTCTGGTAGTGTCCTTCTAAAAGGACATTACCGGGCTCTAATGCCCCCAGGCGCTGTGGTAGACTAAGAAAGTCGCAGTCTAACCCAGGAAAAATTGAATGCCGAAGCTGAAGACACATAAGGGTGCGTCTAAACGGTTCAAGAAGACCGGGACAGGCAAAGTGGTGCGTCACCATTCCTTCTCCCGCCATATTCTGACCTCTAAGCCGCGCTCGCGCAAGCGCAAGCTCAAACATGCCGTGGTGGCCGATCCGTCCGACCAGGCCAAGCTGAAGCGGATGATACCGTATTAGGTTGTGGGCGCCCACAACCCCCGCCGCGTGAAACGGTGCAGCACGTACCGTTATGACCGGCCAAATAATTAAGGAGTTGAAACGTGCCGAGAGTAAAACGAGGAACTAAAAGAAGAGCCTACCGCAAGAAAACGCTGGAGCGGGCCTCGGGCTTTTTTCTCACCAAGAGTAAACTGAATCGGGCCGCGCAAGAGGCCGTCGAGAAGGCGTTGCGTTACGGCTACGTCGGACGGCGGCGAAAGAAGCGCGATTTCCGGTCGCTGTGGATCGTCCGCATCGGCGCTGGCTGCCGCGCGGCTGAAATCTCTTACAGTAAATTCATTAGCGGCCTCAAGAAGGCCGGCATCGACCTGAACCGGAAAATTCTGGCGGACATGGCCGCCAACGACGCCACCGCGTTTGCCGCGCTCGTCCAGACCGCGAAAGCCGCCCATACGGGGTCTTAACATGAGTCCTGCACCACACCTTAGTTCAGATCAACGGGTTAGTTCAGATCAACGGGAAACCGATCCCCTGGCCAGTCTCGAAGAGCGCATCACGCGCGCGGCCGAGTTGGTGGCCAACCTTCGCGCCGAGAAAGCCGACCTGCAAGCGCAATTGCGTGCCGCCTTTGAGGACCGCGATTCCTATCGGCAGGAACTGGATGAGCTGCGCTCCGAGCGCAAGCAGGTACGCACCCGCATCGAGAAACTGCTCGGCCAGATGGATTTGCTTAGCACCACCTAGAGATGGCAAGCTAAAGCATGCCCCACACGGAACCTGTCCGTGTCACCATTTTCAACCAGACTTATTCGCTGGTGGCCAGCGAAGACCCCGCTCGGATCGAACAACTAGCTCATCGGATAGACGACTTGATGTCCTCAATCGCTGCTCGCGGCGGGAATATCGATGCTACGCGCGCCGCAGTGCTCGCTTGCCTGCATCTGGCCGACGAGTTGGATACGCTCGAACGCGAACTCGCTTCGCTCAAGCATAAAGTGGAGCACAAGGCCCGCGAGTTTAGCGTCCTGCTGGACGAAGCCATCGGAACCGACGCCCTCTAGGCGATTCTGCCGCATCGCCAAGGAACGATCCTCAATAAATTCTCTCTTGTTTCCGCAGCGTCCCGAATGTTCCGACGTTCGATATCGCGAATGCCACCTTATATTGCGAATCGTCGCGGGTCCCAAAATTGAAGCGCCGGTACTCGACGCTGATCCCGCAGCAGTCGGTGTTGTAGGTTATTTCGGTGGTTGCGAACTCCAGGATGCCGCGCATGTAGTCGTAATAAATACTAACGGCAGCGTTCCACCCTTTCCGGTTTTGATTGCCGACGGCCAGCAGGGCACGGATCTGGTCGGAGTTGGGCGCCACATTCGGATCGGTCCGAACCTCGCTGTGACCCACCGAAATGAGGTATTTCGAAAAGCGATAATCGGCCGAGAAAACGGTATTACTAATGTGCCCTAGAAGCGGGTCATAGTCCACTCGCCACTCCAGGCCTAGCTTCTGCTGAAAACGGAGCGCTGAGACCACCGGAGAATAGTTGCGCGGTCCGTTGAGAAATGCGAACCCGTCCAGTTCTTCCGAGCTCGCCACTACATTACGCTGACCCGCGATAACCGCACCCCCAAACGTCGGATCGAAATAGCGGGCCTGTGAAAGATCCCAGCTCAACACCTCGTTGACATTGCCGTCCTTGTTCTTAACAAACAGCCGGTTGGTAATCGACAGGGTGACTTGGTTGGTGTCGGAGAGGAGATCGGTTCCATCGAATCTAATAATGCGGTTAAAGTTATCCACGCCACCCACAAGCACATATTCGGCCCGCGCCTCGATCACGTGTTTCACCTTTTCCCCGCCCAGCCATTTCGGCGACTTGTAGATGCGCTCCAGCGATGGGAACATCAGCTCCAGGCGAATCTCGCGCGCATTCCGCACCACATTATCGCCGCTCACCTGGCCGTTCGCCTCGCTTGACCCGTAGGCTGTCTCCCGAATCGCGAAGCTGGGCGTCAGGCTGAAACCCCCGAAGTGAAAAGCCGTGGTGACCCGTGGATTCACGTCGACCCGCGGCACAAAACGCCGGGTCTGGAAGTCCTGCTCGGTGCGGTCCAGTAAACCCGCGCTGCTGTCGAACGAAAACCATAGCGGCAGTACACCGCCCACTATCTGCCGGTCACGGCTTAAGAATTCGACCTCGGGCAGCTTCCGGATCACAATCTTGTCGTCCGGCGTCACGCTTTGAAATTCTTCGTCGCGATCAGCTACCACATAAAAGCCAAAAGTGTCCCAATGTTTGGTGATAAATCCCACCGAGTGCGATTCGGAATAAATCGCGTCATGGAACGATTGGCTGAAGGACTGCCGGAACAGGAATGAGCTCAGATAGTTGACCTGCCCAATGGCTTCCCAACCATGGCCGAGATCGGAGCGGCCGTTCAGTGTAAACTGAAATCCTCCCTGCTTTTCCTTATCATTAACTCCGTAGAGATAGAATCCGATATCGGTTCCGGGCTTCACTTTGTAGCGGAAATCAACTGTGCTGGCCAGCCCCCGCAGGCTGTAATACACGCCCCGATAAAGCAAGTCGGAGCTCCGATTGATGGCCCAAAAGTACCCGAGACCAAAAAATTCACCGAACAGCGTGCTGCGTCCGAAGCTGGGCTCCAGGAATCCGCTCTCGCGTGGCAGTTTCTTGAGCGACTTGTAATAAGCCGGCAAATAGAATAACGGCAACCGCTTGACATGAAAAACGGCGTGGTATGCAATCGCCCGGTTGCCGGGTACGATGTCGAATTTAGGGCCGGTGAGCCGCCACCAGGGCTTGGGAACTTTGCAATCCGTTACGAAGCCATCGTGGACGATGTAGCGATCTTCCTTCCGCTCCGCCCATTTGCCCTCGAAATAAAAGGGATTGTTGGTGGTCAGTAAGCCGGGACGCGAAATGATCCTGGGCACTGACGTTCCGCGCAGGTCGTAAAAGAGCCCCGTCTCGCTATTGATGTTATAAGTTCCATGATCGCAATTTAGCTTGGTTCCGTCGACGTAATTCTCATAGCGCACATTGCCCCGAAACTCGGCGTCGCCGGTGTCTTCGTCGTAATCTACTTCGTCGGCTTCCAGTTTCTTGTCGGTGGTTTCGAGGTGTACATGTCCCCGCAGGTGACGCAGCGATCCGTCAGTCTCCTCGGTATCGGCGATGACGATATACTCATCGGGGCCCGGTGCGTTTGGCCGCCGGGTCTTAAGCCGCTGGTTCGGATTCGCGGCGTTCGGGACGGCATCCGGCTGAATTGGCGCAGGCGGCGGAGGAGGCACAAACGGAACCTGCGCGACCGCCGGCCATGTCACCAAAAACATGGCCACCGCCAACAATCCGCTGCATGAGGCAAAAGAAAGTGCGTGACATTTCAGCCCAAATATGTTACGAAAGGAGATAAGGTCAATTTTGGGACGCGAGCTGGGGCCCGCGGAGAGTGACGAAAACGGCCTCAACCGAAAACCGTAGCACGGATTGCTAGATCCCGCAAGCGCAGGAGGTTGGTGAGCAGCATGGAATGTCGCTATTGTCAGGCTTCGAACGCCGAAGATGATCATCGTTGTCGCCGCTGCGGCCGTCGCCTGCGCTTGACGCCGGTCTACACGACGTCGGCCGCGGTTCCAGCGTTGCGCCCCGAATTCATTGAAAGAGCATCGGCCGATTCCGCCGAACGTGTTGCAACCGAGCTTCCACCGCCGCCGCGCCGGCCCATCACCTATCAACCGTCGCTGTTTAGCGGCCGCGAGCTCCCGCGTGTGGTGCCGTTTGAATCGATCGCCCCCTCAGTGGCGCGGCCTTTACGTCAGCAGTCGTCGACTGTACGGCGTATTCGCAATCGCAAGGTGATTCCCGGCCAGCAGAACCTCGAGTTTGGACGCTCCACTAAGCCCGCAGAGGGAGTGATTTATTGTGATGCGCCTGTTGCTGTTCCAGCACACCGTGCCATGGCGGCAGCGCTGGATGGCAGCCTGATTTTGATCGCCACTGCCATTTTTGGAATCATTTTCTACCTGGCTGGGGGCCAGGTGCTGCTGAATGCAAGAACATGGCCCGTGCTGGTTGCTGTTGTCGCTGTATTTTTAGTCTTCTACGAAATCTTGTGGTGCCTCGCCGGTGGCGATACGGCCGGCATGCGGTGGGCGCGTCTTACGTTGGTCGATTTCGATGGACAGAGGCCGCGACGCAAACAGCGGCTCTATCGCCTCGCGTCCGAAATATTAAGCCTGCTGGCAGCCGGGATCGGACTACTGTGGGCTTTGGTGGACGAAGAAACGCTCACCTGGCACGACCATATTTCGAAGACCTTCCCGACGCCGTATTAGGCAGCCTCTCGCCCCCGAGCTTCTACTGTTTCTCGAAAACCATCTTCTGATCTAACTCGCCCATAGCCGTCGAGAGGTGCTGGTTCTGGGTCAGGGTCTTTCCATCCTCGGATAGGAGCCAGGTTGTCTTGGCGGCCACGTCGTTGTCCTGGACCCTCAGCTTGATGTTCATGACCAGGTTGTTGGCTTCCCATCCACCGATGCTCTTGACTTCCAAACCGCCCGGCGTATTGGTCATTTCCTTTCCGTCGGTAGTCATGTTGAGGGTGTACTCCTGCTTGCCCTGAGCGCCTTCCTGTGCTGTGCTGACTTTTAGCGTAGGATCGTTGTGCTCGATCACATCAGTGCGCGTATCGGGGCCAGGAATCGGACCGAAATCGCTTTTCGCCACGTTCAGTTTCCATGTCCCGCTATAATTGGGCTTAGCGCCGCTGGCTGAGCCTGCAACCGCCGCCGGCTTCATTCCCGCCACCGCGGTGGCCCCGCCCTCCTGCTTTTCGAAGACCATCTTCTGGTCGGTTTCGCCCATGGGACTTTCCAGGTGTACGTTCTCGGTTAGCATCTTACCGTCGTCTGAAAGTGCCCAGGTGGTCTTTATCACAACATCGCTGCCCTGAAACTGCAGCTTTGCATTCACAACCAAACTGTTGGCGGCCCAAGCGGCGGTACTCTTCATGTCCAAGCCACCAGGCTTGTTGACCGCCTCTTTGCCGTCGGTGGTCATGCTGAGCGTGTAGTTCTGCTGGCCCTGCGCGCCGTCGTCCGAGACGCTGTCCTTCAGATTAGGTTCCTGGTGATCTATTACATCCGTCCGGCTGTTGGAAGGCGGAAGAACGCCAAAGTCGCTCTTTTCCACATTGAGTTTCCAGGTTCCACTGAAATTGGGCTTGCTTTGTGCCCCCAATGAAGCTGTGAACGTTACGATAACGATAGCTGCAAAGATTACCTTACTACGCATAGTCATCTCCTGCTGAATTAACCCACAGACGCGGATAAAATCTAGGTTAGCACGTATGGCGGAGGGCGGCCCGGGAGGCCAACCTACGAACACGCTTCCACGATAGCCGACATTGATCCCTTCGACTTCGGCATGCGCCAGTCTGCGCCGAAAGCGTGGATTTGATCCCGGCCAAATTCGGCCTGCTCCAGCTCGCACGTCAGGACCACGGTTCTTCCCGTGCTGTCGACCTCGACGGCATGATTCCAAGCATCCCCGTCGGAGAAAGCGAACAGTTTCTGAAGCATCTCGACTACGTATTCGTAGGTGTGCTCGTCGTCATCCAACAGAACCACGTTGTAGAGGGGCGCCAGCCGGTCCTCGGTCTTCTGCTTTGTTTCCGGAGTCGTGATAACGGTCGGCATGGCTCACTAACATCATAGGAAAAAGCTCCAGGAGCCCGGAAATTCAAAGGCGGGTGTTATCATGAGTAAGAAAGGGGGGGCGCAACGGATTCGACGGGATTGAATCGTTGTGGAAAGGCGTGCCGGGTTCCGAGCTCCCGTTAAACGATCGGAAAACTAGAACTGCCAATCAGCAGTTTGCTTACGCTGCTTAATTAATTAGGTAGCCGCTCCGGATGTTGGGCCTCGACGGCATCAACGGAGCGTCATCTTCGAGGATTGGGCCGAAGGCTTCTGCTCGGAGCCGTAGGCTGACGACAATCGGGCTAAGCCGTCGTTTTCTTGCCGGTTCTAATGCGGCGGCCGACAACTACCGAATCGGAAACGCACGTAGTTCTTTTCATGGCGGACTTTCTCGGACGCGGGTTCAACTCCCGCCGCCTCCACCATATCCCGCTCTCGACGACCCTTTCGGTACGCCCTACGGAATCCGGAAATCCACGTGGCGATCGCGATTGATCTGCTGGCTATACCGGATGTCGACACTCGCTAGTGGAGCTTGCATCTCCTGCCCCTCGCGCGTGATCCAGTGGATTTGGTCGCCCTCGACTTTGTATGCGGTGGCGGCCTGGATGGTGTGATCGTTGAAGGCGATCAAGTAGAAGTTTTGCCCCTGGTTGCCACTAGACGGCTGCGATTGCATTTGAGGCTGCGGCGGAGGTCCATTCTGACCTTGTGGCGGATACTGAGGCTGTTGTGACGGCCCCTGACCCTGGGGCGGATACGGGTATCCGTAGTTCTGTTGGCTAGTCACTGGTGGTGTGGAATACGCGCCGCCAGAATCGTAGCTGTCATAATACGGATCGTACCCGTAGTACGGATATCCCGAATAATAATAATACGGATAATAGGGATACCCCCATCCGCCCAAGCCAAAGTAGAAGCCCGGACCCCAATAACGACCCCCATAGAAGTAGCCCCGGCCTCCGTAATATCCGCCTCGAAAGCCTCCGCCATAGGATCCGCCTCGGAAGCCCCCGCCATAACTTCCGCCTCGGAAGCCACCGCCATAGCTTCCGCCTCGGTAACTACCCCCGCTGGAGAATCCGCCCCGGGCCCCTCCACCAGTTGCGTGCCCGCCTCCTCCACCACCACCATGACCACCGCCGCGTTGAGCATAGGCCGGAGCAAGCAGAATCGGCGAAAGGAGCGCGATGAAAAGTGCTGGTTTCTGGAGTCGCATCGCTTTGCTAGCTGCAAGCCTCCTGCCATTCGCAAGTGATTGTTGACAGGAATGATCGCCGCATGGGCGACGGCTGAAAACCACCAGCTTGGTTGATTGCAGCAACCAGGTCAGCGGCGCTGCCTCCCAACGCGGTTTCCAATCGAGTAAACTTAGCTGCATTATGGACAGCATCTCAACCCGAAGACGCTTTGTTAAGCAGGCATCCTGGCTAGTCGCCGGTGCGCCGGCGGTCTCGTTCCTCAGGGTCGCGCGGGCAGCCGACACCGGCAATGCGATCGTCGAAACGTCGGCCGGTAAAGTCCGCGGGACCGTGGTCGATGGCGTCAAAATCTTTAAAGGCATTCCTTATGGCGCAACGACCGCCGGCAAAAATCGTTTCATGCCGCCGGCGAAGCCTGCCCCCTGGACAGGCGTGCGAGACGCGCTTTCTTACGGCCCCAGCGCTCCGCAAGTCAGCGCGACCGGAAGACCTCCGGCGGGATCTACCGAAGAGAGCGAAGACTGCCTGGTACTGAACGTGTTTACGCCGGATTTGACCGGCGGCAAGAATCGGCCGGTGATGGTATGGTTGCACGGCGGCGGATTTGCCACTGGGTCAGGCTCCGGGCCCATCATCGAGGGCGCCAACCTGGCGCGCACCGGCGACGTCGTCGTGGTCAGCATCAATCATCGCCTGAACGTGTTCGGCTTTACCTACTTGGGTGAACAGGCGGGCTCCGATTTCGCTCTCTCGGGCGGCGCGGGGATACTGGACATAGTCGCGGCGCTCGAGTGGGTGCGCGACAACATCGGACACTTCGGGGGTGATCCGAACCTGGTCACGATCTTTGGACAATCGGGCGGTGGACGCAAGGTGGCAACATTGATGTCGATGCCCGGAGCCAAGGGGCTGTACCATCGCGCCATCATCGAGAGCGGCGCAATACTAAAGCTAACCACTCCTGAAGACGCGATCCACACCACCGAACTGCTTCTCAGCGAATTAGGGCTGAAGGCCGGCCAGGCGCGTGAGTTGCAAACCGTTCCTGTGGCGAGGCTGCTGGCCGCCAATGACGCGGTGTACAAGAAAATGGCCTTGCGCGAGCCTGGCATGGTGGCGAACTCGCCCATGGTCGACGGCCGGGCGCTTCCCACCCATCCCTGGGATCCTGCCGCGCCGGCGCTGTCCGCTTCCATTCCGCTACTAATCGGATGGGCCCATACCGAGGAGACGCTGTACGACCGGCCCACGCCCGAAAAACTCAATCTGGATGAAGCCGGACTGAAGCAGCGCGCGGCGAAGCAACTCGGTGGCGACCCGGATCGCGTGATCGCGGCCTTCCGCAAAGCGCACCCGGACGCCACGCCATGGGATCTCTATATCTTGATTGCCACCGAGCATCCGCGCGGCGCTTATACCCGAGAGCTCGCGAAACGCAAAGCGGTACAAGCCGGCGCGCCGGTGTTTCTGTATCGCTTCGACTGGGAGACGCCCGAAGGTGGCGGGCATATGAGGTCGCCGCACACCATCGAGATTCAGTTCGTCTTTAACAACATCAAGATCGCGGGGCCGCTCATTTCGAAAATGCCGGAAGCTTACGCGCTAGCCGATAAAGTGAGCGCGGCCTGGGTAGCGTTTGCTCGCACCGGAAATCCGAACACGGCGAAGCTGCCGAAGTGGCCGGGTTATTCAGCCAAGTCGCGGGACACGATGCTGTTCAATAACGATAGCCGAGTGGAGCAGGATCCTGACCAGGGTCCGCGCTTGGTGATGGAACAGGTATTGAACCTGTCATAATCCGCCCCTGTAATGGGGAACAAAGGGCGATTTTTATCGTCTAAGTGATCATGCATTCAGTCTGGCAGGACTTCCGTTACGGACTGCGCGGCCTGCGAAACCAGCTATCCTTTACGGCTCTCGCGGTGCTGGCGCTGGCGCTCGGCTCCGGCGCGGCCACGACCATTTTCAGCGTGATTCAAAACGTCCTGCTCGATCCGTTTCCATACACGAACGCGGAGCGCGTGGTTGCCATCATGATTCATGACGTGACCAACAGCCGTCCCGGCGGCCGCACGGCGTTCCAGTTGGCGGAGTTCCTCGACTACCAGGAACAAAATCATGTTTTTGATGAGGTGATCGGTGGCGGCTCTGAAGATCTCCTCATGACCAGCGGCGAAGGTACGGAACAGTTCGATGGTGGCACAGTCACCTCCAACACTTTCCGTTTCCTCGGCGTCCCGGCGCTACTCGGCCGTATTCTCTTGCCCGATGATGCCAAGCCAGGCGCTCCGCCGGTATGCGTGATGAGCTACAAGATGTGGTCTACGCGCTTCAATCGCGACCCCGGAATCTTGGGACGAACATTCGTGCTAAACGGTATTCCCACTACCTTAGTCGGGATCATGCCGCAGCGTTTCACGAAGCTGGGTTCGGACCTCTGGCGCGCGGTGAACCTGGTTCGCAGTGACCCGGAGAACAAAGAGCGCTACTACATGTTCCAAGCGCGACTGAAGCCCGGCGTGACCGTCCAGCAGGCCCAGTCCGACGTCGAAGTGATTGCTCGCCGGCTCGCTACCGTTTATCCAAATAATTATCCCAAGCGGTTCAGCGTTCAGATCGTGACTTGGCTCGATAGCCTGGTGGGCCAGTTTCGCAAGACCCTCTACACTCTTGGTGCGGCAGTTGGTCTGTTGCTTTTAATCGCGTGCAGCAACGTTGCTAATATGCTGCTCGCCCGAGCCACCGCGCGCGAGAAAGAATTCGCGGTGCGCGCTTCCCTAGGCGCGCCTCGATGGCGCTTGATCCGCCAGCTTCTGATCGAAAGCCTCCTTCTGGCTCTCGGCGGCGCGCTGATCGGCTGCCTATTCGCCTATGCCGGGCTCAAGGGTTTGGTGGCGGCCATTCCCGAAGGCGCCATTCCGCATGAGGCCGTAATCCGGTTGAACATTCCGGTGCTGCTATTCAGTTTGGGGATGGCGGCGTTTACGGCGTTGCTGTTCGGTCTCGCCCCGGCTATCCAGATGGCCAAGCGGGACATCGTCGAACCGCTCAAGGACTCCGGTAAGGGCGTGAGTGGTGGATTCCGGCACGGGAAGCTCCGTGCCACGCTGGTGGTGGTCGAGGTGGCGCTGTCGCTTGTTTTGCTCGCCGGCGCCGGATTGCTCATGCGCAGCTTTGTTGGTCTCCAACTGGTCGATCTGGGCATCAACCCACACAATATTCTGGTCGCGCGCCTGCCCCTCCCGAAAGGTCAGTACAAAACAGCGGCGGAAAAGCAGCGTTTCTTCCGGCAGTTGCTTCCGCGCCTCGCGGCGCTGCCCGGCGTGGTAGCAGTCACCGAAACAAGCACTCTACCGCCTTATGGCGGGATCGGCAGCGACATCGATGTTCCCGGCAAGACCCATAATGAGCGCTGGACTGCGATCTTTCAATTGTGCAGCGAGGGGTATTTCCCAACTCTCCAGATTGCGCTGAAACGCGGGCGCCTGCTATCGGACGTGGACGTCAATGACGCGCGCAAAGTGATGGTCGTAAATCAGACGCTCGCTAATCGTTACTTCGGCCAACAGGACCCGATTGGGCAACGAATCAAAATCAACATGCTTGAGAAACGCCCCGATAGCCCAGTCACGGATCCCGTGTTTGAGATCGTCGGCGTTGTCGCGGACGCCAAGAACCGCGGTATCCAAGATCCGCCCGAGCCGGAGATGTTTATCCCTTACACGATTACCGGCGCTTTCGAGCGCGGCATCCTGGTACGAACGGCGCAAGATCCTAAGTTGATGTTGAATGCGGTCCGGCGCGAGATCTGGGCCGTCGACCGGAACGTAGCGCTCACACTGACGGGCAGCCTGGAGGACTATCTTCAGAAGTTTTCGTACGCAGGACCACGCTTCAGTTTGATCCTGCTCGGCATCTTTGCCAGCGTCGGCTTGGTCTTAGTGGTGCTCGGCGTCTATAGCGTAATCGCATACACGGTGTCGCGCCAGACTCACGAAATCGGCATCCGCATGGCGCTCGGAGCCGGCCGTGGCGACGTCCTTCGCCTGGTATTGCGGATGGGTCTTCGGTTGATCGCATTGGGCCTCGCAGCCGGACTGCTGGCTAGCTTAGCGGTAACACGCGTCATAGCAACCCAGCTCTGGAACGTATCACCTCGTGACCCTATCACTCTGGGCGTGGTTGTAGCAGTTGTAACCGTGGCCGGTGTATTGGCATGTTGCTTTCCGGCACGCCGGGCCACGCAGGTGGATCCCATGATTGCTTTGCGCTACCAATAAGTCACGACCCGTCGGGCACGCGTCGCGATCAGCGGCACCTGACGGCAAAGTTTCCATTGACATCGCCGAACCAAGGTTGTATACATAGAATTTCTATGCCTTCTATTTCTATGCCTAAAGGCGCGCTCGCAATGTTGATTCTGCGGGTACTTCGTAGAGGTCCTCTTCACGGCTATGCGATCGCACAACGAATCCGCCAGTTATCGGGCGATGTTTTGGGGGCTGAAGAAGGCTCCCTCTATCCGGCACTTCAACGCATCCTGCTGGAAGGATGGGTTGCCGCCGACTGGGGCACGTCCGAGACCGGACGCCGCGTCCGGTTCTACAGATTGACGCCCGAAGGCGTAACGCAGCTCAAACGAGAGCTGAACGAGTATGAGCAGGCGACCGCAGCCATCCAGGCGATTCTTCGGTTGGCATGATGCGAATCTTGCGTAAGCAATGGAGGCGCGTATACTTCCTGTTGCATCGCCGGCGCCTGGAAAGCGAACTGATGGAAGAAATGGCGGTACACCGCGAAATGATGCCGCCAGATTCACATTTCGGGAACACGACGAGATTGCGGGAAGAATCGCGTGAAGCATGGTCGTGGATCGGTCTGGAACAGCTGTGGCAGGATCTATCCTACGGGGCGCGCGTCTTGCGCCGTGCGCTCGGGTTCACCCTGGGCGCCGTTGCGGTGCTTGCGCTCGGCGTCGGTGTGAATCTGGCCGAATTTCAGATTTTCGATGCGGTCGTCTTCCACCGTCTCACAATTAGGGATGCCAATTCATTGCTTCAGCTTTCCCGTGCTTCCCGGCAGGGCGAGCGGCTCGGGTTTCCGTCCGCCGCAGTTGAGCTTTATCGGGCGGAGACCACTTCGTTTGCCTGGTTGGTCTCGGAAGATACGAGCTTGTTATTGGCCGTTGAAGCTGAATCGGGGTTACGTTCGAACTTTGTATCCGCCAACTATTTCAGCAGTCTCGGAATTGTTCCAGCGTGGGGCCGGCTTCTGGATGCGCGCGATGCGCAAGCCGGCGCACCAGCGGTCGTCGTGTTGGGCTACCAGTATTGGCAGGCCCATTGGGCGGGGGACCCGCATGTAGTCGGCCATCTCATTCACATCAACAATAAACCAGTGCAAATTGTGGGAGTGCTGCCTTACAGTTTTGACGGCATTTCGCCTCGGCTGACGGCTGTTTGGCTGCCAGTTGCCAGTCGCCCAGTGCTGATTGCCGGTCGTCCTCCTATCCAGCAGGATTTCTCGCGCGCCACCGACGGGCTCTTCGGCAAGCTGAGGGCGGGAGTTTCACAGGCCGCCGGCGAGGCAGAACTCACTTCGCTCACTCGTGAATTGATTCGTAGACAACCTCGTTATTTTCGTGATGATGAACGGATTCAGGGGGAACTTGTAGAGGAATCAACCGCTCGTCGCGCCGAACAGGCCCCGGCTATCGCCATTTTCATCGTGATGGTTCTTTTGATACTGCTTTCCGCGTGTGCCAATTTGGGGAACATGCTGCTCGCCCGAGGATTAGCACGGCAACGCGAAATAGGCATCCGCGCAGCGATTGGGGCGAGCCGTGCCCGACTCATACGGCAATTGATGACCGAGAATATTCTGCTGGCCATTCTCGGAACCGCCGCCGGCTTAGCCTTCGGAGCACTTGCCGCGCGTGTGCTCATGAATGCTCTGGACGCCCCGCCTGACATCCACCTCTCCATGAGCTGGCCGTTCCTTTTGGCCGGATTTGTGCTGACGTTCGTATCGGCGGTGGCCTTCGGTCTTCCGGCGGCTCTGCAAACAGTCCGGTCGAATCGACCGAAGATCCGCTTGAGGCAGAGTCTGGTAGGGGTACAGGTGGCCGTTAGCTGTCTCCTATTGATTACTTCGGGCGTGCTCGCGCATAACGGAATTCTCAGCGCGTCCGTCGATCTTGCATTCAATTACCAGAACATGGTGGTAGTCGATCCTCAACTGTACACGCACAGTTTACCTGCCTCAGTTGCACAGCAAAAACTGGACGCACTCTCCACTCGTTTGAGCGCCCTGCCTGGCGTAACCGGCGTGACAGCAGCCGTGGCCCCACCCCTCGGCGGTCGCGTCATGATCGATAGTTTGCCGGGATTACCGCACGTTTATCGGAATATCGTCGAGTCTTCGTATTTCAAAGTGATGAATTTGCCCATCCTGCGTGGCCGGACGTTCTTGCCTGGAGAATCGAACGCCGTCATTGTCAGTGAATCCACCGCGCGAGCCGTTTGGCCCAACCAGGATCCCGTGGCCAAGATCTGGAATCTGGCGGGCGTGGATCGGACGGTGGTGGGTGTGGTCAAAGACAGCGGGGCAAACCTCCTTGCCGATGCAGATTCGATCGAGGCCTATGTGCCGGTCCAAGGAGTCGACGTGGAGCGTAGTGCACTGATACTCCACACTTTGGATGATCCGGCTCTGTTGCTGCGTATGGTTTCAGCAGCAGCGGCGGCGGATGAAACTGTCTCGGTGTCGCTCATGCGGGCCTCACGGGATAATTTCCTGGCTGGACTGCGGAGAATGATTACTCTTATAAGCTCGATTGGGGCGGTAGCCACTGCACTCGCTGCTGCCGGCATGTTCGCGCTGGTCGCGTTCACGGTGGCGCAGAGGAAACGTGAGCTCGGCATTCGTATCGCGATCGGCGCGAAACCCCGTCACATTCTCGGAGTGCTCCTGTTACAAAATGCGAAGCCGACGGCAGCCGGTGTGGTAGCGGGTGTGATTCTAGCCCTGATTTTTTCGCAGCTAGTGCGCAGCGTCATCGTTCTTCGGCAGCGCGACGGCGTGGACGTCGCCGGGTTCGCTGCCGGACTAGCATGCTTTGTGCTGGTGGCGGCGTTGGCAACGCTATCTCCGGCCAGGCGCGCGTTACGGATCGATCCTTCGACCACCCTGCGCGAGGAATAATTCAGACCGCAATTTGCTCCGGCGAGTTATTTTTTGGCCGACAGCATCAGTTTGATCAACTGTTCGGTTACGTGAGGTTCGAGTCCCTCGGTGTGGCCTTTATCCATGCGAACCACGTCGACTACGACGCGGCCGTTTTTGCAGTGCGGATACTCGAAAACTTCAGCCGTACCGGGCCGGGGCAGCAATCCCGAGGCGGGATTTGGCGGATTCTGACGGGTACTGTCGTAAACGTACCCAGCCTCGCTATCCAATACGTCTGGGCGGCGAACGCGGGCGCCACAGCCGTATTTGGCGGCCCACTCCGATGTTTTCGGGAATGCCTTTGTCATCCATTTCGCGCTGCCCGGTTTCGTAAATGAACGAGAAGTCGTTCGCCGGAGGTTCGCGCAACGCGGCTGCTGCAGCAGCGATACCGGCAGGGATGGCAGGGCGCCCACTAGCGGCAGGCGCGGTTGCGTCGCCAGACGCCGGAGTGGAGACGGGAGGAGCTGGCGCCCGCGGAGGACCGAAATTGCCGCCTCTTCCCGGGTTTCCACCCAAGCGGCCACCGGAAAGGCTGAGCCAGCCGTCGACCTTGTCCTTGAAGAAGTCTGTACGGATGATCCGGTTGGAGGTCATGCCGCCTTGAGAGTGGCCAACCAGCCAAAAGGCCTTGATGTTCTCCTTGCCGATCTGCTCGAAGATGAGACTGACGATGTCGTGCAAGTACTCGTCATCGGTAGGCGCCCAAAATTTGGTTGGGGCATTCGGCGTGGCGATGACCAGGCGATACTTTTCCTTGTAGTCCATGAAGGGAAATAGTGACGCTGCCAGTTTCCATAGGAACCGAAGCCGTGCAGGCTCAAAACAAAAGTCACCTTTTCGCCCCTCTTTAAATCGCGCGGATAATCGAGGAAGAAATTGCGGCCGGTTTTCGGTTCCACCGCGGTGCCGTGCGCAACGACTGTCGGACCGGGGCAATCGGCGGCGGGGCAGTGCAGCGGCGGAGGGATCTCGCAGCTTACGCCGGCTAGCTGAAGGGGAGGCGCCTTTCGGGCATACCCGGGGACGGCAGCCGCACTTCCCCGATCGCGATCAAGCCCCCTAGCTGACACCCTTGACGTGCTTGGCGCCCGCGCGGTCGACAGGCCACGGCAATCCCGCCGACCGCGGCGCTGGTAGCATTTACTCTTGCGTTCGAGGTCCTGGTCGGTCTGGCAGCCGCTATAGCTACGGCTGAGAAAAATCCCACCCGGGACAATCGCGCTCGGAGTTCGCTGGGCATCTACCAACGCAAGAATCCGGAAATAGGGGCAAAAAATCCGGCTTATGCCGGAACGTTGCGAGGCGATCCAGCTTCTGCCGCGAGGTGACGTCTTAGCTTGACGGCCAACCGATGTCCCTTTCATGACATGTTTAGCTAATGAGTGGCAATCGCATAGGCCGCCGCATTTGAGGGCGATGCCATCGCCAAGCGCGATTCCCGCCAGTCCAGCCCTCGGTAAATCAAGCTCACATCTTCGGCGGCGAAGCTCAGATGCCCGTGCCTTATCCCGACGTTGTCGTCGGTTCCCCAGTATGCTTTCATAATGCCGCTTTCGGAGTGCCGTACTTCGCCTTCCAGGATATGCGTGATCTCATGGACAAGGGTGTAACCCAGTAAATGGGCCACAGCGGAAGGCGCCGTGTACTTCAGCCTGTCAAGGAACACCACGATGTGGGTCCCTTCGTACGGCAGCGCGTAGGCCAATGCACCGCGATGTAGGTTGACGGGAGTTTGGCTTAAGAACGAGACGTAGATCGCCTCGGTGGGGCACTTAGCAGCAATCCGCCACTCTATCTTTACGTTAATGCTCGCGAAGACTCCGGACGCCACCGTCCTAGCCGCATTCTCTATCACAACGTTGCCCGAGGCGCTTTCCATGCAGATAATCAACTGCCGTGCTTCCGCCCTGATTATGCCTGCGTGGGCGCTGGCCGCTACCAGCACCATCACCACTATGCCCGTCATTTTCATCGCTGTCCTTTCTCCGCCGGTCAGTGCGGAAACGGCTGGACGGAACGCGCAAAAACTTGGAAATGGGGGCAAAAAATCGGGGATAATCGAAAACGGAGATCAGAGCAGTTTAGAATTGATGGTCGGAACATGGCGGACACTCGTGGAGAGGTGACCTGGCTACTGGCCGAGGCGAGGCTTGGCCGAAGCGATGCGCTCCACCGGCTGATGCCGCTGGTTTACCGTGAACTGCGCCGCATAGCCGGTCATCAAATGCGAGCCGAGCGCCCGGGCCATACCCTTCAGCCCACGGCTCTTGTGCACGAAGCTTTTCTTCGTCTGGTCGACCAGAACCACGACAACTGGCAGAACCGGACGCAATTCTTTGGCGTGGCAGCCCAACTGATGCGCCGGTTGCTGGTGGATCACGCGCGGCGGCGCCGTGCCGCCAAGCGCGGCCTTCCGGTCACGCTGAGCGAACGTGTCTGTCAACGAGCTCCGGGCACCGATCAAACCGAGGAAATACTGGCAGTGGACGAGGTGCTTGCGCGTCTGGCCGAACTGGATCCGCGACAGGCCCGCGTCGTCGAGTTGCGCTATTTCGGCGGGCTATCGGTAGAAGAGACGGCGGAAGCCTTGGGCATCGCCACGCGCACCGTCAAGCTTGACTGGGCTATGGCTAAAGGGTGGATGAAATCGCAATTGAGCTCGGGAGTCCGGGTGTGACGCCTCAACGCTGGTCCCGGATCCGAGACGTGTTCGGCGCGGCGCTGGAGACTTCGGAATCGGAGCGGGCCCGATTTCTGGAGTCGGCGTGTAGGGGGGATGCGGACCTGCGGGCCGAAGTGGAGCGGTTGCTCATGGGAAACCAGGAGCCTAGTTGGCAAAGTCCAGCGACAACGTTCTTCCCGGTTGCCGCTGAACTCGCTCCCGGCGATACCCTGGGGCCATACCGTATCGAGAGCAAGCTCGGAGAAGGCGGCATGGGCGTGGTCTTTCGTGCTGTAGATACGCGACTGGGCCGCCCTGTCGCCATCAAAATATCGGCGGAGCGCTTCAATGAGCGATTCGAAAGGGAAGCCCGCACGATTGCAGCGTTGAATCACCCTAACGTGTGCACGCTCCACGACGTCGGTCCCAACTACCTAGTGATGGAATTGGTGGAGGGTCCGACTCTCGCCGAGAGCATCAAAAACGGCGTGATCTCGCTCGATGAAGCCCTGGCCATCGCCAAACAGATCGCCGCCGCGCTGGAAGCTGCGCACGCGAAGGGAATCACGCATCGCGATCTGAAACCCGGCAACATCAACCTCAAGCCCGACGGGACGGTGAAGGTGCTCGACTTCGGACTGGCGAAGATGAGTGCTATCCCCGCGGCCGAGGCGGACAATTCGCCCACTCGGACGAGTGGCCCGACGAGGGCGGGAACCATTCTCGGCACGGCCGCCTATATGGCTCCCGAACAAGCTCGCGGTAAAGAGGTCGACTGGCGCGCGGATATCTGGGCATTCGGCGTAGTGCTAAGCGAGATGCTGACGGGCCAGAAGCCTTTCAAGGGCGACGATCTTTCGGAGACGCTCGCCTCGGTGATCAAGGATGAGCCCAGGTTGGAGCGAGTGCCCGCCAAGGTGCGACGCCTCGTGCGGAGTTGTCTCGAAAAAGACCCGAAGCAAAGATTGCAAGCCATCAGCGATTGGCGGCTTCTCCTGGAAGATCAGCCCCTGCCGGAGGCTCACGCCAGGAGGCTCCCCTGGACTATCGCGGCGGCGCTGGCAACGGTCGCGGTGATTGCCTTGTGGGCGCCGTGGCGCTCGGAGAAGCCGGCGGATCGTCCGCTAGTGCGGCTGGACGTCGATCTGAACCCGGATGTTTCATCGCTCGCCGCCGACTCCCTCATCGGATGGGACAGTATCGCCATCTCCCCCGATGGAACGCGGCTGGTATACAGCGCGGGCGCACCAACGAAGCTGTTCATCAGGCGGCTGGATCAACCGAAAACCACCGAGCTTCCAGGAACGCAGTTGGCGAACCTGCCGTTCTTCTCACCGGACGGGCGGTGGGTCGGATTCTACACCCTTGGGAGGCTGAACAAGATCTCCGTGGAAGGCGGCGGCGCGGTCCCACTGGCGGACTTCAGCAACGAAGGCACCAGATTCGCCGGCGCGAGCTGGGGCGAGGACGGCTACATTCTCGCAGCCGATGGGTATAAGGGCCTCCTGCGGGTCCCCGCCGGCGGAGGTTCGCCTGAGATCGTGGCGGGCCTGGGCAGTGGAGAAATCGGCTTCACTAACCCACAGATTCTGCCAGGAGGCAAAGCGATCCTGTTCTCGGCTTACACGGCTTTAAACCCCGATGCAGCCAGCATCGAGGTGATGACACTGGCTGATCGCCATAGGAAGACCGCTGCCCGAGGCACATCGCCGCGATATCTGGCGACTTCAAATGGAGCTGGCTATTTAGTCTATACCAATAGGGCTACACTTTTCGCGATCCCGTTCGATCTGTCTAAACTGGAGACCCACGGGACGGCCGTGCCTATTCTGGACGATATTGCCTATGGGATCGGGTTGGGGACTGCTCAGATGGATTTCTCCCGTACCGGCACGTTGGTCTACCGAAGAAACGACGTCGAGAGTAGATTGGTCACAGTTGCGTGGATCGAAGGCGCTGCAAAGACGGAGCCTATTTTAGCGAAACCAGGCGTTTATTCGCGTCCGAGCCTTTCGCCGGACGGCCGGCGGCTGGCTCTGGATGTGAACGATGGACCCCTCGTGGACATCTGGATCTACGATTGGCCGCGGGACACGATGACGCGCTTGACATTCAGCGGAGGGGCCGAGAATGCCGTATGGACCCCGGACGGACGATACATTGTGTTCATGACAATCGGAGCGGGCATCCTTGTAACCCGTTCCGACGGAGCAGGAAAACCGCAGCCATTGATCCAAAGTACACACATCCAGACTCCGTGGTCCTTCACCCCTGACGGAAAGCAGATGGCATACGCGGACATAGATTCGAAAACGTCATTCGATTTGTGGACCGTGCCGTTGGAAAGTGACGGCGCGGCTCTGCGGGCCGGAAAGCCACACGTTTTTCTGCAAACGCCGGCGAATGAGCGATCTCCAGCTCTATCTCCGGACGGCCGGTGGCTGGCCTATTCTTCCGACGAGTCGGGGACAGACCAGATTTATGTGCGACGCTTCCCCGACAATGGCGGTCAGTGGCAAGTCTCGAACAGCGGTGGCACGTACCCGATGTGGTCGCGTCAGACGCACGAACTGTTTTTCGAAACGAAAGATCATCAGATCATGGCAGCAGCGTATACGTTAAAGGGCGATTCCTTCGTGCCCGACAAGCCGCGGATGTGGTCCGAAAGAAAGCTCGCATGGTTGACCGCAGGCTACGTCAACGGGATGCGGAATGTTGATATTGCGCCCGACGGCAAGCGCATGGCGGCTCTTATACCCGCCGAGGCCCGGAAAGCCCAACGGTCGAACCAGGTCGTCTTCCTGCTGAACTTCTTAGACGAGCTGCGGCGTCGCGTGCCCACAACCAAATAAATTCAATTACTAGTAGCGGCGGGAATCCCTGATCAACCCCTTGGAGTTTTGGCGTCTGGGCGTTGGGGTTCGACCGCGGACGGCAGCCGTTTTTTCAGAATGTCGACTAAGAGTGGACCTCACTCGTTCAGGTCGTGCTGAAGTGCCAGTCTGGCTTAAAGAAAATAAGCCGAGTTGCCACGCAGAATGGATCCGATAGCCACATCGCCCATTATGCTCTGAAAGCCGCGGGGACGTTTCAGCGTGACCCACGGCCAGTTCCAATAGAACCAGGATCGGATGCTACAAATGCGGCAGCCGCGCTTCCCCGATCGCGATCAAGTCCCCTTCTTGGCTGACGGCCTTGACGTGCTTCGCGGCGGTGCGATTGACAAACGGCGATAGCCGGAAATCCTTGCCTTGCCGGATCTGCTCCACGGTCAGGGCATCCACGGTGGCGTTTGGAAAATGCGGCAGCAAACGCGACGCCGGAATAATCGCCTGGTCGAACCTGCCCTCCTCGGCGAAGCTTGTCAGGAGCTGAGTTCGGCCGCGCCGCTCGAGAACTACGAACACCCCATGTCGGGTCGACGCAGATGCCCGACTAGACGGACGGTTCGTCCGAGGAACCGCCGAGACTTCACAGTCTTACACTGGGCCAAAATCGAGCGGGTCAAAGCTTACTTTGTTGACACCTTTCTGACGACGCCGTGGATCGGTTGTGGGCCGAAATGCCCGGTTGCAGGCCCAGAGTACACCAGAGTCATGTTGGAATAATCGACCTCCGAGCCTCCCATGATGCAGACCTGTATCGTGGATGAGCCCTTAGACTCAAAGGACGCTGGGCTTCCATTCCCCGACGTCGTGGCCGGACCGGTTACCACAAGACCAGTGCCCGTGGTGGGAGGGCTGTTGGCGGGACAGACGCTGGTGTCATAGCTGACCGTGGCGTTCGTCACGCTGATATGGTGCGTGTGGGGACTCCGGGTCAACGGATTCAGCGGATCCACTTGCGTGGCGCCGGTGATCCCGTAATCCGACGTCTCCATCGTCATGTCCGCTGAAAAACTGGCGGTGCCGCCTTTTTGCACCTCCAGCGACCACTTGCCGTGCATTTCATACGGACCACCAGATACCGTCGACGGCGAATAGTCGTTGAACACGCCGCTAAAGTGCACAATCCTGAGATCTTGAGCTTGGGTTCCCACCACCGCGACCCCGCACAGTGCGATCGCAATCCCGCAAATTCCCGCAATGGATTTTGCTCTTCTCATTGTTCCTCTGGTTCCTCCTATGTTGAATGTGTTTGTGAACTAAGTCCGGCACCACAATGCGCCCAGTGGAACCAAAGAGCAAGTTCGAACAGGCTTGAAGCATGTTTCATACATTTGCACGCCGATGAAAACAAAGGTATTCTCGAAACGTGCCTACGGCGCGTACAGATCCTGAGGCTACGCGTCGGCAGTTGGAACGCGTCCTCTCGAGCCCTGGTTTTCTTCACAATGAGCGGATGAGCCGATTCCTCCGCTTCCTCGCCGAGCGGCATCTCGAAGGCCACGGCGACCAGCTCAAAGAATCCGTAATCGCCGTCGAGGTCTTTGGCCGCAAGCCGGACCATAATCCTGTGCAGGATTCGATCGTGCGGACCGAGGCGGGCCGGCTGCGTGGCCGGTTGGCTGAGTATTACGTCGGCGAAGGAAAAGACGACGCAATCGTCATCGAGCTGCCGAAGGGCGGATACACACCGGCCTTTCGATTGCGGGACCCGGCGTCTCCACCAGCGCTACCTGACAAGAAGACGGGGCGGCGCGCATGGCTGGTCATTGCGGGGGTAGCCATCGCGCTGGCGATCGCCGCAATGCGCTGGGTTCAAGATACAGAACGTTTCTGGCGAAACCCCATTGCCGATGCGCGATTTCAGACCCTGACCGACTTCGATGGAACCGAGCAGGCCGCAGCCGTGTCACGCGACGGCAAGTTCGTGGCATTCTTGTCGAGTCGAGACGGACATCCTGACGTTTGGGTCACCCAAACAGGTTCGGAACAGTTCCGTAACCTTACTAGCGGAAGCGCTTTGGAACTCGTCAATCCCTCGGTCCGGGATCTGGGATTCTCGCCCGATGGCTCCTTGGTCACGTTTTGGGTTCGGCAGCCACCCGGCCAAGGTGGGCAGATCGGCATATGGGCGGTACCGACGCTGGGCGGCCAGTCCAGGCCTTATCTGGAAGGCGCGGCGGAATTCGATTGGTCGCACGACGGTTCACGGCTCGCCTACCATACGCCTGCTTCAGGAGATCCGCTGTTCGTTTCGGACGGCACGACGCATCCGCACGGACCAATCTTTACTGCGCCTGCGGGCCTTCATTCTCACTTTCCGTTGTGGCCGCCCGACAATCGGTTCATCTACCTCGTCTACGGTGCGCTTCCAGACAAACTGGACATCTGGCGCATTCAGCCAGAGGGCGGAATGCCGGAACGGATCACGTCACACAATGGGCGCGTGAGTCATCCAGTGTTTCTGAATCGGCATACATTGATGTACCTTGCCAGCGATCCGGACGGCTCAGGACCATGGCTGTACAGCATAGACGTCGACCGCCGCATTCCTCACCGGCTCACCGTGGGCCCGGACCGGTACACGTCACTGGCCGCCACTGCTGACGGCAAGCGCCTGGTTGTCACAAGCGCTAGTCCGAAGAGCACCCTCTGGCGAATGCGGATCGGCGATGCAAGCGCCGAGCTTTTGCCACCAGCTCGAATCGCCCTGACGCCCGCTACTGCGTTCTCCCCGCGACTAGGGCCGGATTATCTTGTGTACGTCTCTTCGGCCGGTACAACCCAGAGCATTTGGAAGCGGGCGAACGGATCGGACATGGAACTGTGGAGTGGTGATGGAGCCCAAATCATTGGCAGCCCCGCTGTCTCCGCCGATGGCGGACGTATCGCATTTTCGGTCCGTCAACGCTCGCAGACCCTGTTGTATTTGATGCTGGCGGATGGGACCAACGCGCGAGTGGTGGCCGACTCACTCGAGTTGCGAGGCTCTCCGGCATGGACGCCGGATGGTCGATCGATCACATCGGCTGCAAACGATCACGGGGTGCCGCACCTATTCCAGGTGCCGATCGATGGCGGTACGCCGGCCGTCCTTCTCCGCGACTATTCGTTAGATCCGGCATGGCAGCCCTCTGGTCGCTTTGTTGTTTACTCCGGACCCGACATCGGCACAACGTTTTCAGTCAAAGCCGCGGCGCCTGGCGGCCTGGCGTACTCCCTTCCGCGGCTGACTACTCTGACGCGGGGCGCTCGACACCTGAAATTTCTTTCGGGAGGGCGTGGAATCGCTTTCCTGCGGGGAGAGATTGAACACAAAGATCTCTGGTTAATGAACCCGGAGACCGGCGCTGAGCGGCAGTTGACCAACATGCCAGGCGATTTCGACATTAGGGACTTCGACATTTCCCCAGACGGCCGTGAAGTTGTCTTGGAACGGATGCAGGAGCGTTCTGACATTGTGCTCGTCGACCTTGCTCGGCAGTGAGGGGTTTAGCTCTCGCGCGGGGTCGGCAGGCCCGATACCGCGGGGTGGCAGGATACTCGGAAGTTCTCTTCAAACGCCGTTCCGAAGGCCGCCGGATTACTCCCAAGTCGGCTTCGGTCCGCTGATCCTCTTCGCGATACCCTTTGACATAACATTGCTGACATGTGCAGTTTGACGGCGCAATATATACCGGCGGTGCTACAGAACCAGGATCGGATGATACAAATGCGGCAGCCGCGCTTCCCCGATGGCGATCAAATCTCCTTCTTGACTAACCGCCTTGACGTGCTTCGCGCCCGCGCGGTCGACAAATGGCGATAGCCGGAAATCCTTGCCTTGCCGGATCTGCGCCACTGTCAGCGCATCCACCGTCGCGTTCGGGAAATGCGGCAGTAGTTGAGACGCCGGAACAATCGCCTGATCGAACCTGCCCCCCTCGGCGAGGCTGCCCAATTGATCCAGCGTCCGCGCCTGATCTTCGGTGAAGTCGCCCGAACTGGTTCGACGCAAGGCTTCCAGATGTGCTCCACAGCCCAGCCTTTGTCCTACTTCATGGGCGATGCTGCGAAGGTAGGTTCCCGCCGAGCAATGCACCCGCACCCGCGCGCTGTCGCTCTCAAACTCCACCAAGTCCAGCGCAAAGACATGCACTTCTACGGATCGCAGCTCTACCGCGATATTCTTGCGCGCCAGCCGGTAGGCCGGCGTTCCCGCAATTTTCTTCGCTGAGAAGGAGGGCGGCGTCTGCAGAAAGATTCCACGGAAAGGCCCCAGGGCGGCTTGGAGTTCTTCCCGAGTAAACTGCGGCGTCACCGGCTCTGAGGTTGGCTTGCCGTCGCGATCATAGGTATCAGTGGCCCATCCGAAACGGATGCGCGCGTCGTACTTCTTTTCGCCGGTGGAAAAGAATTGCGCCAGCCGCGTAGCCCGGCCAATCAGGAGAGGCAGAACGCCCGTGGCCATGGGGTCGAGCGTGCCCAAATGACCGACCCGCCGCGTTCCCGCCAGCCTGCGTACTCGATTCACGACATCGTGAGAAGTGATCCCCTCCGGCTTGTCGACAACCAAAACCCCGTCCACCAATCCAATCTAGCGGAAATCCGGATACATAATGATGGTATGCGGAAATTTTCCGGCCCTGAGCTTAAGAACGCGCTTGACACTCTCTCTGGATGGAGCGTCGTCAATGCCAAGCTGCACAAGGAATACAAATTCGCGGACTTCATCCACGCTTTCGGCTTCATGGCCACGGCTGCCCTTGCCATTGAGAAAATGGGCCATCATCCGGAATGGTTCAACGTCTACAATCGCGTGACCGTCGACCTCACCACTCATGACGCCCAGGGCATCACGCAAAAGGACGCCGATCTGGCTAAGCTTCTGGACGAAACCGCGAAAAAGCTGCAATGAAAATCCTGCTTCTGCTCGCATGCACGGCCGGCCTCTGGGCGCAGCCGACCTTTCCCGGCGCTGCCGCAGTAGATGAACAGATTAATCAAGCGGTCCAGGAAGGGCTGATCCCGGGAGCCGTGCTCCTGATCGGGCACGACGGCCAAGTGGTGTATCGCAAAGCTTACGGCGAACGGTCATTGATCCCCACGCGCGAACCCATGACGGTCGACACCATTTTCGATGCCGCTTCGCTCACGAAAGTAGTCGCTACAACGTCGTCGGTCATGAAACTCGTCGAGCAGGGCAAGATCCGGCTTGACGATCCAGTGACTAAATACCTTCCAGAATTTCAGGAAGGCCACAGTTCCATCACTATTCGCAATCTGATGACGCATTTTTCCGGACTGCGGCCCGATGTCGATCTGAAGCCTGCCTGGAGCGGCTATGAGACCGGAATCCACCGGGCGCTCATCGACAAGCCCGCCGGTCCGCCGGGTGTTCGCTTCGTTTACAGCGACATCAATTTCATTCTTATGGGCGAGATCGTACGCCGGCTGAGCGGCCAGATGCTTTCTGACTTTGCCCGTGCGAATATTTTCGAGCCGCTAGGCATGAAAGACTCGACGTTCCAGCCTCCGGCTTCGCTTCGCCCGCGCATCGCGCCAACGGAGATCGACCCCACCACCGGACGACCGCTGTGGGGCGTTGTGCATGACGACACTTCGCGTTACATGGGCGGCGTTGCAGGACACGCGGGCCTGTTTACCACCGCCGACGACCTCGCGAAATTCGCGCAGATGCTACTCGATCGCGGCCAGGCAAATGGCGCGCGCCTGTTCAGCCCTCTCACTGTCGAAAAATTCACTACGCCCGAATCTCCTGCCGATCAGCCGATTCTGCGTGGTCTCGGCTGGGACATCGACTCACCTTACTCCAGTAACCGCGGCGACCTGTTTCCGATCGGCTCCTTCGGCCATACCGGATTCACCGGCACTTCGATGTGGATGGATCCCGTCAGCCACAGCTACGTCATCCTGCTCACCAACGTAGTGCATCCGCATCGTGGAAAATCGCTCAGTTCGCTGCGCAGCCGGGTCGCGACCATTGCCGCCGCCTCGTTCGGAATCGCCGCTCCCGCAGTCGCGCTCACCGGATATAACGAAACCATCGTCGGGCCGGGACTGCATCGCATGGTCGCACCGAAGGACGCCGTTCTCACTGGCTTAGATGTCCTGGTACGAGACAATTTCGCTCCGCTGCGGGGGAAACGCGTCGGGCTGATTACCAACCACACCGGCCTGAGCGGCGATGGGAAGCGCAATATCGACCTGATGCTCGCAGCCGGAGTGAAGGTGGTCACGCTTTTTGCGCCCGAGCATGGCTTGCAAGGCACCGAGGATCAGCCCAATATTTCGAACCGCAAAGACCCGGCCAGCGGCCTCCCGATTCTAAGCCTGTATAAGGAGTCCCGGCATCACCTCACTCCGGAAATGCTAAACGGCATCGATGTGCTGGTCTACGATATTCAAGATGTCGGCGCTCGATTCTGGACCTATTCCTGCACTCTGCTGTACAGCATGCAAGAAGCCGCGAAAAAACATCTGCCATTTTTCGTTCTTGACCGGCCGAATCCGATTACCGGAGTGCATGTCGAAGGACCTATGATGGACCCGGACCTCGAATCAATTGTCGGATGTCTGGGAATACCTCTGCGTCACGGCATGACCTTCGGCGAACTGGCAAAAATGGCCAACGGCGAGCGGAATTTGGGAGTCGATCTGCACATTATTCCGGTCGAAGGCTGGAATCGCGGCGATTGGTTTGACTCCACCGGTCTTTCTTGGGTAGATCCATCCCCCAACATGAGAAGCCTGAATGCCGCCACGCTTTATCCGGGCATTGCAATGCTGGAGGCGTCGACGAACTACTCGGTTGGGCGCGGCAGCGATGCCCCATTTGAGCAGGTCGGAGCGGATTGGATCCGAGGTCCCGAGTTGGCTTCGTTTTTGAATGGCCGATATATTCCCGGCGTTCGAGCTTACCCAACCCGCTTTCGGCCAACGTCTTCTAATTTCGCCGGAAAGACGATCGAGGGCGTCCGGTTCGTTATTACCGACCGTAATTCGTTCGATAGCACCAGACTTGGTTTAGAGCTGGGTTATGCACTGGAGAAACTATACCCTGGTAAAATCCCTTGGGATGTGAATCGTTTTTTGATCGGAAATCACGAGGTAATCGCGGCTGGAAAAGCAAGCCTGGACCCTCGCGCGACGGCCCAGAAAATGGAAGATTCTCTCGCCTCTTTTCTCAGCAGACGAGAGAAGTTCCTGCTCTACAAATAAGACGGCAGTTCGCGGGATACTGCTGTAAACTACGCGGCCGTCGCCCTGGCGGTAGAGCCTTTGGGTTCGTTTTTGGGCCGATTCTTACTGCCCGGTGGACGCCCCCGGCGCTTGATCATCGACATCCAGGCTGGTGGACGCCCACGGCGGCGCCCGCGACCCCTGGCTAATCGCTCCAATGTCATAATTGCTTCTTCGATCTGTTCCCGCTCATTTCTCAATTCGGCCAACATTTTGTTGATGTCCATCTGTGTCGATCTCCCCAGAGAATTTTTGTGATGTTAAACCGCTTTCGTTCGGGAAAGCGAACAAGATACTAATAAGAAACATATCTTGTAATAAAGGTTGTACTCCATTTTGTTTAGTTTTTCAAGCGGTTTGTTCGGAAAACAGAACAGATCGGTTTTGGTACCGGTCGTTTAACCCTTAGGGAGTAGCTCGAAAGGGCTATTCAGGCGCGCCGCTTCCAATAGAAATAGAATGGTAAGCCGAGCGCGACCAATCCGAGTCCCATGAACGACTCGCGGGGGGACTTCCAGAGCGTCGAGATGACAAGGCAAGTTATGCCAAGGACAAAAACTATCGGAACGACGGGATAGCCCAAGGTCCGATAGGGCCGCGGCAGATCCGGCCGTTTATACCTTAAGACAATCACGGCTGCGGTGGCCATCCCATAGAGGATGACGCTGGCGAAGATGACGTAAGTATAAAGCTGATCGTACCGTCCGCTTAGGACTAATACCGCGGCCCAAGCGCTTAACGCCAGAATAGACACGCTGGGGGTACGGTGCTTGGGGTGGACATAGCTGACTCGGCGAAAGAACAGGCGGTCGCGAGCCATGGCAAAGGGGACGCGCGAGCCTGACAGGATGGAGCCGTTCAGTGCTGCGAAAATGGAGATCATGGCGGCGATGCTCACGGCATTGGCGCCTGGCGCACCCAGCACCCGCCGCATGGCTTCGCCCGCTACGCGATTCGTGGAACCGACGGCACTGGCGGGTAATATGTAAAAATACGCTAGGTTTGCCAGCAGATACAGGGCGATTACCGTCAGCGTCCCGGCAATCAAAGCCAAGGGAAGATTGCGCTGCGGCTTTTGAACTTCTGAGGCCACCATGCTGACATTGTTCCAGCCATCGTAAGCCCATAGCGCCGCCACCAAAGCCGCAAAAAAGCCGGTAATTCCGCCTGCTGCTGGTATGGAAGTGCTGTAATTGGCTACGTTTCCGTGTCCCGTTCCGAGACCTATAACGATAATGGCAACGATAAGCCCCACTTTGACGAGGGTAACGGCGACCTGAACGTTGCCACCCACCTTGACGCCGAAATAATTGATGGTAGCCAGCACCGCAATCACGACCATTGCCAGCAATTGGCCATATCGGATTTGGAGCGGCTGGCCTGCTTCTCCCAGTGGCAGTGGCACTACCATCCAGACGCGTTCGAGTTCCGGATGAAAATTGGCCAAATAAATGAAAAACCCAGTAGCCAAGGTAGCAATCGAGCCGCTTTTTGCTACCCACATTTGGGTCCATCCATAAATGAAACCCCACAACGGACCGTAAGCTTCGCGAAGATAGACATACTCGCCACCGGCTTCGGGAAGCGCGGCGGCCAATTCGGCGTAGCTTAGTGCCCCGAACAGTGATAGCATTCCCCCGAAGATCCAGACGGTGAAGACCATGAGGGGAGAGCCGACGTTGTTTATCATGTCGCGAGGCACGATGAAGATCGCGCTGCCGATGACGGTCCCGATGACAATCGCAGCCGCGCTCCAGACACCCAAGTCGCGTTTTAGATCAAATCGTCCCCCGCCCTCAAGCGATTTTTCGGTCATTGGACCTTTCCTTCAACACTAACGATGCAATTAAACCGGTGAGGAACGTGGCCGACGTCCCGATCAGGACGTACCAGGTGAAGGCGATGTGCGTCCATTGTTTGACATAGATCATAACCACAAGCCCGGCGATCATGGCAATCATGGCCGAATTCTCCTGAACCCGCCGCGTGAGTAGACCGAGCAAGAAGACGCCCAGCAGCGATCCATACAGAATGGAGGCGATCGTCAAGCCGGCTTCGAGCACCGATCCCCAGTTTCGCGCCACCAATCCTATCAGGAAAAGGATGACGCCCCAGAGGACCGTCGCCCAGCGAGCGATTCCAAGGAAATACGACTCAGGCCGGTGGGCATTTCTCGCAGCCAATAGAGGCTTGTAAAAGTCCATGACGGTGGTGGAGGCCAGCGCGTTCAAAGCCGCGCTCAGGTTCGACATGCCCGCTGCCAGAATGGCTGCGATCACTAGCCCCGCCACACCAGCAGGCAAATTTTGCCAGATAAAAGCCGGATAGATCGACTCCAGCGGTTTAGGTGCGGCGAGATGCGCATCGGAATAGTGAACGTACAGGAGCAGCCCGATAAACAAGAATAGTGAGAACTGGAAGAAGATCACAACCCAACTGGAGAAGAGCGCGGCGCGGCTTTGCCTTTCGTTCTTGGCTGCGAGCAGCCGTTGCACCAACAGCTGTTCGGTCCCATGACTGGCAGTGGTGAGGAAGCAGCCGCCGATCAAGCCCGCCCAGAAGCTGTAGTTGCGAGCGAAGAATTCGGCCGAGAAGGTAAACCGGAAATCGAAGACCTGGAATTTATGCGCCGCCTCGGCTACTTGGGCGACGTGGGGCCAGCCACCCGGGATCTGATGCAGGATTACGAAGAAACTCAATACGGCGCCGGCCACATACAGGAACATCTGCACTACGTCAGTCCAGATCACAGCGGTCATTCCGCCCTCGAAGGTGTAGAAGAGCGTCAGGCATACGATTACGGCGATGGAGACAACTTCGCCGGTGCCCAGAATTATCGAAATCACGATGGAGATTGCAAATACCCTGACTCCTTCGGCCAACGCGCGTAGCAGCAAAAAAGCGCCGGCCGTCAGCCTGCGGATTCGTTCCCCAAAGCGCCGCCGCATTAATTCATAGGCGGTATACATTTCGCCACGGAAATAATGCGGAAGGAACAGGACTGAGATAACGATCCTGGCTAGCAGATACCCGAGGACTAACTGTAGAAACTCGAAGTTCCCTCCAAAGGAGAGCGCGGGAGTGCCGATCACGGTTAGCGTGCTGGTCTCGGCCGAAACAATCGATAAAGAAATGGCCCACCAAGGAGCGGTATGTCCGCCCAGGAAATAATCCTTGAGGCTGCGCTGGTTCTTGCGGAAACGCGCTCCGAACCAGGTGATCGCGATCAGATAAGCGGCGATGGTGGCCAGATCGAGAAAGCGCACGAGAAAGCGGATGATAGCACGCGCGCGAAAGAACCATTTTGAGTTCGTAGGAATGCGTAGAATCACCGCCGCGTTCTAGGGCAATCTTTAGGCGAGATCACTCTAGAAATCACCTGCCCGTTAGCCTCGCGTATTGTACATTGGTCACATGGGGGTGATTACGATGCGAAAACTAAGTCTTTGTGTGCTAGCCCTGGTTACTCAGGCGTTGATTGCGCAGGCTCAGACGATACCACCCGGCACGAGCGTAAGCGTTCGGCTGGGGCAGACCATTTCATCCGATAAAGCGCGCTCCGGCGACACTTGGGCGGGCACGCTCAGGCAGGATGTCGTCGTGGATGGACGCATGGTGGCCCGGCGCGGCGATCCGGTGCGGGGCAGAGTGATCGACGCTAAAGCCTCGGGACGGCTCTCGGGTACGGCGCTGCTCGAGCTGCAACTGACATCGATCAATGGAGCGCCGGTGACCACTAGCACGGTGAGCCGGAAGGGCGGCTCTCACAAAGGTCGTGATGCGGGGGCCATCGGCGGAACGGCGGCGGCCGGTGCAATTATCGGCGCGTTGGCAGGAGGTGGCAAGGGCGCGGCCATTGGCGCGGGAGCTGGAGCGGGTGTGGGAACAGCGGGCGCGGCGGCGACCGGGAAGAAGGACATTCGTATTCCGGTGGAGACGATTCTCACGTTCCGGGTGAGGTAGCGAGCCTCATTCGCGGGTCGGGGACTCGTGCCACGTCGGTTGCTGCATAGTCATACAGTGCAGTGTTCCCAGGCCCAGTACCAAGTCTCCGCAGTAAATACCGGTAACCTCGCGATCTGGAAAAAGCGCGGCCAGCACATTGAGCGCCACGCGATCCATGGGATCGTTAAAGGTCGGGACCAGTACCAGTTGATTAGCGATATAGAAGTTCGCATAGCTGGCCGGAAGTCTTTGTCCGCCGAAATAGACGGGTTTGGGCATGGGCAGCGTCACCACGCGGAGGCCGGTGCGCTCGATTAGGGAGAGGTTCTGTTGCAGAGGTTCGTAATTGGCCTCGTCCCGATTTTCCTCGACTACCGTGACCACCGTGTTCTCATCCGTGAAACGCGCCAGGTCGTCGATGTGGCCGTGAGTGTCGTCGCCGGCGATTCCGTTCTTGAGCCAAATAGTGCGGCTGATCCCCAGGTAATCCGCGAAGAATTGTTCCAGTTTCGCGCGCCCGAGCCCGGGATTTCGAACTTGGATCGTCTCGCTTAACAGGCACTCCTCGGTCGTGAGCAGCAGGCCCTCGCCGTTGACATCGATACTGCCGCCTTCCAGCACAATGGCCGGGTCAAACTGACGAAGCCTCAGTTTCCTCGCAACTAGCGACGGGATTTTGTTGTCATGCTTCCAGTTGTCATACTTAGCCCAGCCGTTGAAGAGCCAATTGGTGACGGCGACCTCGCCGCCAGCATTGCGCACGAAGATAGGACAGTAGTCGCGGGTCCAGCTTCGGTTGGTTGGATGGCGAAAGAACTCGACGGCGTCGAGGTCGACCTCGCATTTTGTGAGAACCCGGCGAGCATGTTTTTCCAGCGCTGCGTCCTCCACCAGAATGCGCACCTTCTCGACTCGGGCCAGCCGGCGCACGATGTCGCCGTAGATCCAAGGAATCGGCGCGAATTTTCCAGGCCAGTCGGTGCGCTCATGAGGCCAAGCCAGCCAGGTGGCCTCGTGCGGCTCCCACTCGGCGGGCATCCGGAATCCGGATCGCGACGGCTTCAGTCCAGCCATCGCTTCAGAATCGGTGCATAGGCATCCACGCGGCGGTCGCGTAGGAAGGGCCAATTGCGGCGCACTTCTTCTATGCGATGCGGATCGCATTCGGCGACCAGGATCTCCTCGGCGCTGGAGGACGCTTCGGCCATCACCTGTCCGAATGGATCAGCGATGAAGGAGGAACCCCAGAACTCCAGGCCGCGGTCCGGTGGCCCTTCAAAGCCCACGCGGTTGACGGCCGCGACATAAATTCCGTTTGCGATGGCATGAGCGCGCTGGATAGTGCGCCAGGCATCCAACTGCGCCGCCCCATACTGAGCCTTCTCAGCAGGATGCCAGCCGATGGCGGTGGGATAAAAAAGGATATTAGCGCCGCCGATGCTGGTGAGGCGCGCCGCTTCCGGATACCACTGGTCCCAACACACCAGCACGCCGAGGCGTCCGAAGCTAGTATCGAAATTGACGAAACCCAAATCGCCCGGAGTGAAGTAAAACTTTTCGAAATACAGCGGATCGTCGGGGATATGCATCTTGCGATATCGACCCACGATCTCGCCATCGGCGCCGATGACCACCGCCGTGTTGTGATACAGTCCGGCGGTTCGACGTTCGAATAGCGACGCGATGATAACCACTCCGAGCTCGCGGGCGAGGCGTCCCAGAGTTTCGGTGGTGGGCCCGGGAATCGACTCGGCCAGCGCAAAAAGCTCGGCGTTTTCCTCGCGGCAAAAATATTGCGAGCGGAACAGCTCCTGCAGACAGACGATTTGCGCGCCACGCGCCGCCGCCTCGCGAATGCGCCACAGGGCTTTCTCCAGATTCTCGTTGGGGTCGATGGCGCAGCTCATCTGCACTAAACCCACCCGGAACTTGTCGGTGCTCACTCCTTTATTTTGGCCGCTCACATGTATAGCCCGCCGTTGACGTCCAGCACGTGGCCGGTGATATAGCCGGCTTCTTCACTGGCCAGGAACCGCACCGCCGCGGCCACGTCGTCCGCGCGGCCGAGCCGCTTCAACGGAATGTTGTTGAGTATGGTCTGCTTCAGTTCTTCGGATAGACCTTGGGTCATGTCAGTCTCGACGTAACCGGGGGCGACCGAGTTCACGGTGATATTTCGGCTGCCCATTTCTTGCGCAATCGACTTCGTCAGTCCGATGAGTCCGGCTTTAGACGCCGCGTAGTTCGCTTGTCCGGCGTTTCCCATCTCGCCCACCAGCGAAGAAATATTGATGATCCGGCCCCAGCGCTCGCGCATCATACCCGGAAGCACTTGCTGGATCGCGATGAATGCGCCGGTCAGGTTGGTGGCTATTACAAGATCCCAATCCGGCTTTTTCATGCGCATCGCCAAGCCGTCTTTGGTGATGCCGGCGTTGTTCACCAGAATGGCGATCGGTCCGAAATCTTTGGCGGTTTTCGCGATTGCTTCCTTGATCGATTCGGCATCGGCCAGATCCATGGGCACCACCGAAGCCTCGCGGCCGTGGGCGCGGATCTCTTCAGCCAGCGATTCCAGCTGCTCGACGTTGCGCGCGGCCACTGCTACGCGAGCTCCGGATTCCGCTAGCGCCAGCGCGCACGCGCGTCCAATGCCGCGGCTTGCGCCAGTGACTAATGCTATACGATTTGTCATCAGACCTGAGTTTCCATCATAGTAAAACCTGGGCTCTCCACTTTCCTTATGGCATATAGCGACCTGCGCGAGTTCATCGCCGCGCTCGACAAAAATAAAGAACTGCGAAAAATTCCGTTCGAGGTCGATCCGTATTTAGAGATCACCGAGTTCGCCGATCGCGCCGTTAAGCAAGGCGGACCTGCGCTGCTGTTTGAAAAGCCTAAAGGCAGCCGCATTCCAGTTCTGATCAACAGCTTCGCGAGCGCGCGCAAAATGGAAATCGCCCTGCAGGTAGATTCTGTGGAGGAAGTTGCCGGCCGGATTTCCGAATACCTGGAAATGCGAATGCCCGAGGGCTTGATTGGCAAGTTGAAGATGCTCCCTAAGCTGGCTGAGATGGGCTCTTTCTTTCCCAAGCTGGTCTCGAACGGTCCCTGCAAGGACGTGATCCGCCGCGATAATTTTTCGTTGGCCGAATA
This sequence comes from Bryobacteraceae bacterium, assembly GCA_035569875.1. Lineage (GTDB taxonomy): Bacteria > Acidobacteriota > Terriglobia > Bryobacterales > Bryobacteraceae > Palsa-89. The sequence goes on along the minus strand of DATMMD010000050.1, from coordinate 1,331 downwards.
TCCGATCCTGCATTGCTGGCCTGAGGACGCAGGCCGGTTCATTACCCTCCCGATGGTATTTTCGAAGAATCCGGATACCGGCAAGCGCAACTGTGGTTGTTACCGGTTGCAGGTCTACGATGAGCGGACCACCGGAATGCACTGGCAGACGCACAAGCAGGGCGCCGAGCATTACCGGCGCCTGGTCAAGGAAGGCAAACAGTCGCGAATGGATGTCGCGGTGGCTCTCGGCTCTGATCCGGCCACCATGTATTCCGCGATCCTGCCACTTCCACCGGATCTGGACGAAATGATGATCGCTGGTTTTCTGCGCGGCAAGCCGGTCGAGATGGTAAAGTGCGAGACTTCAGACCTGGAGGTGCCTGCCAACTCCGAAATCGTGCTAGAAGGGTATGTCGAGCTGGGCGAGATGCGGCGCGAAGGACCGTTCGGAGATCACACCGGGTTCTATTCGCTCGAAGACGACTATCCGGTCTTCCACATCACGTGCATCACACAGCGCAAGCATCCCATCTATGCGACGACCATCGTTGGGCCTCCGCCCATGGAAGATTTCTACATGGGTAAGGCGATCGAACGCATCTTCCTGCCGTTAATGCGACTGCAACTGCCCGAGATCCGCGATATCTCCATGCCGGCCGAAGGCATTTTCCACAACCTGATCCTGGTCTCGATCCGCAAGTCATATCCGCTGCACGCGCGCAAGGTGATGCATGCCATTTGGGGCCTTGGGCAAGCGATGTTCAGCAAGTGCATAGTAGTGGTGGATGAGGACGTGAATGTTCAAGACAGCCGCGAGGTGGCGTGGAAGGCGCTGAATAACATCGATCCGGAACGTGACATCCAGTTCGTCCTAGGACCGGTGGATTCGCTCGACCATTCCAGCCGTTTGCCGAATTACGGCTCCAAGATGGGGATCGACGCGACGCGGAAGTGGAAAGAGGAAGGTTTCAATCGCCCCTGGCCCGGCGTCATACGCATGTCCTCGGATGTGAAGCAGCGAGTGGATCAGCTGTGGAAGAAAGCCGGGCTAGGTTGAAGCTGCTTCTGCTGAAATAGCTCCTGGGCTAAAGTAGCTCAATGCTAAACTGAATGTAAACACGGCGGCATTAGCTCAGCTTGGTAGAGCGCCGGATTGTGGTTCCGGATGTCGAGGGTTCGAATCCCTCATGCCGCCCCAAAGCCCAAATTGTCCGGCCCGGAGACATGGGTAACAGAATGTACCTAAGACATAGGTAACACTTTTGGCCCAAAGGGATTGTTGAGGGGCTGCAGAGTTTTCTCCTCCAGATCGATATAACCAAGATCGTAATCCATAAAGCTGACGAGCC
>DATMMD010000049.1:0-63058 GCA_035569875.1 Bryobacteraceae bacterium | reverse complement strand
AGGAGAACTTATGGTGAAACACGAAGCTTTGAAAACCCATCTAGAAACACTTCGCAATTCGATCCCGGAGCTGCGGGGTGTTTTGCTGGCGTCCATCGAAGGCCTGCCCGTGGCTCATTCGCTGTCTAACGGCACAGATCCCAACCGGGTTGCCGCCATGGCAGCCGCAGCGTCGGGCCTGGGCCGCCGTATCAGTGAAAGCATGGCTACCGGAGCGCTATCGGAAGTGAGTATCCGAGGAGACGACGGAGTGCTCTTTGTGTACTCGGCTGGTCCCAAGGCCGTGCTAGCTGTGATGGGCCCCATGGGTTCGAATGCTGGATTGATTCATCTGGAAGCGCGCGGTGTTGCGAAGGAAATCGGGGAACTGTTCTAGGCTCTCCGGCGCGCACCGCCAGCCTGCCTAAAAGCCGGCTGGCGCCGTTGGCCGCCAGCAATCGCGGCCGGGCACCGATGATCGGTGAATGCCAGTTCCGAGCCGATCTCTACAATCGTCTAAGCTTTTTTCCCATTGGCGCCAGGTTTGCGCGAGTGCGCCCCGAACGGCACACCCGCACAGCTGGGCATGAAACACACCGCGCTGCAATCCAAAATGAAGAAGCTTGGTATTTCGCTGCAATCGCGGTGAATTACGACACCGCCACGGATTCCTGGTCCAAGAACTGCCGCAACTGATCCAATTGCTCGGCAATGTGCGGCTCTTCGCGGGCAGCGGCCGCAGCTTCGAGCTCTCTGCCTATTTTTTCCAGAAGCGGAAATCCATACCCCCGGCCGGTGCCGCGCAGATTATGGCCAAAGCGCCGGACGGGTTCTAAATCGTGATCCAGCAGGCGTCCCTGCGCTTCTTCGAGCTGCTGCCACTTGGAAGCAAGATATTGTGGAACCAGCGCGGCGATTTCCGGAGCGACCGGTTCGCTGGTCGATTCCGGGGCTGGTTCGATCAGTTTGAGGGCCTCGGCTGAAACGGTGTAGCGATAGAGCGTATCGATCAATACGGCGCGCTCGACAGGCTTGGCGAGGTGCGCGTTGCATCCCGCTTCCAGACTGGCGCTCACCAGCTCCTCGACAGCGTGGGCCGACAGCGCGATTATAGGCGTCGGTCGAATGCCACGCGACGCGTGCCATTCCCGAATTTTTCGGGTGGCAGCGTAGCCATCCAAAACCGGCATGTCCAGGTCCATCAGGATCAGGTCGAATTCGGCGCCCCCGAGAACCAAATCAACGGCGGCCTGGCCATTTTCAGCGAACTGAACAGTTACTGGCTCGCCGCGCAGGAAATACTGCAATAGCGTCCGATTGTCTTCTCCGTCTTCGGCCACTAACAGTCGCAGGCTGACCGAGCCTGGCGCGAGACGGGGAGCTCGCGTGGCAGCCGGCGTCGACACCCCGGGCCCGGCAGCCATCAGCGGAACCGTGAAATAAAATGTGCTACCAGACCCGACGGCGCCGGTTACGCCGATTTGACCGCCCATAAGCTCGACCAGTTCGCGGCAAATGGTGAGGCCTAGACCACTGCCTGGAAGCGCAGCCAGGTCTTGGTTCGGCAGTTGTGTGAAGGGCGCGAAGATCTTCTCCTGGTCCTCGGACCGAATCCCAGGCCCGGTGTCGGAGACCTCGAAACGAAGTTGGCCGCCACCCTCGACGGCGGTTACCAACGCTCGAACGTCCACGCGGCCGCGAGCAGTGAATTTCAGCGCGTTGCTCACCAGGTTCATCAGCACCTGCTGAAGACGCAGCGGGTCGCCGAGCTGCCAGTCGGGAACGTCCTCTGCAATTTCGAGCCTGAGATCAACCTGCTGGCGGGCGGCAGTCTCGGCAAAGGTGTGAACCGCGTCGTACACCGACTGGCGGACTTTATAGGGTGCTTTGTCCACCTTGAGGGCGCCCGCTTCGATCCGGCCGAAGTCGAGAAAGTCGTTGATAAGCGCCACCAACCGCCGGCAGTTGCGCTGGAACATGTCCACATAATCTGCCTGGTCGGAATCGAGCGAAGTGCCGGAGAGCAGATCGGCCGCTCCCAGAATCGCGTTCAGTGGCGTGCGGATGTCGTGGCTGATTTTGGCGAGGAAATTGCTTTTGGCCGCGTTAGCGGCGATGGCCGCATCTTTGGCGCGAATGAGCTGCGTCTCTATTTCCTTTTGGGAGCTGATGTCCCGAAGAAACACATAAAATCCGTCGTTGCGGGCATATCCAGCGGCCAGAAACATAATCGACGCATCCGATACGGATCCGTCGGGCTTGGTTACACGCGCCTCAGCCTCGCCCCGCCCGCGCGCGAACATGTCTTCGATGGCTTCACCGATTCTGGAGCGGTCCAGCGGGTGTATGGCCTCGATCACGCTGCCCGGAGGGGACAACTCCGAGAGGCCGGTCAGCACCGCGTAAGTATGGTTAAAAGACAAGTAGCGGCCGGATGAATCGGCCCGGGCGACGCCGTGCAAGGCGTGCCGTAGAATTTCGGAGGCTTGGGACACGTCTTGCGTAAGCGCCCCGATTTCGTCCCGACCCTCGGGCATCGGTTCCAAGAGCCCGCCGGTCGGGAGCTTGGCCACGTTTTCCTTAAGTTTCTCGATCCTGAAGGTGATTCCGGATGCAAAGAGGATGGAGATAACCACTCCACCGACTACCCCGAAGACAACGCAGATGGCGGAACTCATTTGAATTTCGGCGCGGAGCAGGGCAGCACGGCTTAAACGGTCATCCATGACACGCTTTTCTTCTTCGAGCATGGCCTCAATTACGGTCTCCATCTGGCGGCGCTGTTGATCGGCGGCGAGCAGTCCAGCATGTAGCTCGTTCGCCGGCAAAGCGTTGGAACCCGAAAGGGCGGTGGCGCCAAAGAGGCGCTCCGGGCGGGAGCGCGCCATCTGGGAGATTTGGGCGAGACGCTTCTGCTGCGCGGGGCGGTCCGCGGTCAGCGCCACCAACTTCTCACGCGCGGAGTCGAAACTGGAAAAGATCTCCCCCAGGCGCAACTTGAAACCGTCATCGCCGGTCATGAGATAGGCGCGCGTCTCCGCGCTGGCCTCGGCATCCAGAGTTTCCATTCTCTGGATCTGTTCGCAGGCTTGGCGGGTATGATTGACCCAATCTTCGGCCGTCGTCGCACGGCCGCCCAGGGCGAAAGACAGGCACGCAATCGCTACCGTGGCGGTAGCTGGGATCGCCACCACGCAGACCCCTTTGGCCCGAAGAGAAAGGTCTCGCCACTTCTTCAGGCGGAGCATGTCTAGTTGTCCAACAGACGAAGGATCAGCCCTGCCAGGCTGCCGATGTCGGATTTATGCAAGATCGCGCTGGCTCCCAGCTGCGCCGAAACTCCCAAGTAAAGGGACGATTCCTGGACCCCCGATACAGCCACGATCCTGGCCTGTGGGAAACGATCTTTGAGAAGACAAATCGTGGCAATCCCATCCTGGTGGGGCATGACCATATCGACGATGACCGCATCCAAATCCAGTGACGCAGTAAGTTGAACGCAGCGGCGGCCGTCCTCGGCCTCAATTACCTCCATCCCAGCCCGTTCCAATATATTGCGCGCCAAGGCGCGAAAGTCTCCGTCATCGTCCACCACTAGCACCTTCGCCGCCAGGCACCGGCTGGATACAGGTTGGCTGACCCGGACTGTGGAGCTTCGCTCGGTCATGGGTAGTTTATCGGTCCGGATCGAAGAAGTTTTAATTCAGCGCCGCTCTACTTTCTTCCAGTCAATCCGATGAGTTCTGGGTATGCCGGTCCGCCGGAAACGTAGGAAAAACACTTGATCTTAGCAATCGTTTCTTCGAAGGAAAGCTTCTTGCACGAAGTGCATGATGTCTTGGACGGCCGAGTCCAGCGGCAGGCAGACTGGGATCTGAATTACGAGCAAGCGCCGCGGTTGCGGACCCTGGGGCTGGCAGAGCAATGCATTTTAGTCATCGACTTCAGCGATGCGCTCCGGGCCATGGCGGTAGTCTCGATGGTTAGCGGACGGCCTCAGGTAGCCACCATCGCCTTGAACTCGGGCAGTAGCCGGGAAGAGCTGCTGGCGTTGATGCAGGCCGGCGTTCGGGACGTCATTCCAGAATTCGCCCAGTTGGAAATTCTGCGGAGCGTCACCCGCGCGGCCGCGAGACTTACAAAGGTGGAAGAAGTCTTGGGAGACCTGTTCGCCTTCGTGCCGGCCAAGCCCGGATGCGGCGCCACCACAGTTGCGACGTATGTGACTGCAGCGGTGACGCGTCAAACCGAGGAGCCAGCCCTGTTGCTGGACTTTGACATCCGGCTGGGCATCATGTCGTTCCTGCTCAAGATTGAGGGCGCCCACACCATTGTGGACGCTCTCCAGCAGGCCGACCAACTCGAACCCAGCCGGTGGGCCAACCTGGTTTGCCAGCGGGGTCCACTGCACGTTCTCGGATCGGGACCCCTGGATTACTCCCAGCAGGTGCCCACGCATCGCTTCACCACGCTACTCGATTTCGCGGTGCGCCAATATCCGCTGGTAGCGGTGGACTTGCCGGGTACGCTAGAAGATTATGAATGCGAAACCCTGCTTCGGGCCAAGAAGATTCTCCTGGTCTGCACTCCCGATGTGGGGGCGCTGCATGTGGCACACCGCAAATCCAGCTGGCTGCGCGACCTGCATGTAGCGGATAAGGTCCAGGTGGTTCTCAATCGCGTCGAGCGCCGCAGCACCTTCTCGCTGAGCGATATCGAACGCATTATTCAGCTTCCGGTTCGCTACCTGCTGCCCGACGCCGCGCCGGATATCGCCAGCGCAGTCCGTCAAGGAATCGCCCTCGAAGGATCGTCGCCGCTCGCGCAACAGATCGAACGCATCGCCGATGACATGCTGGACGGTAAACAAATCCAGAAGAAATCCAATGTCGTTCGCCGTTTCGTGGAATATTTTTCCGTCAGCCCCGCCCGGGAGGGCCGGAGGAGCTAGTCTCTAGGAAATTTCATGACAAATCAAAATATCGCTAACCTGCTCGGATACCTCTCCAACGAAGCTCGCAATGCCATGCACTCAATTGTCGGTCTGATGGAGATGCGCTTGGACGAATCCCGTGACCCTGGTGAGCGGGCTGGCGTTGACCTTTGCAGGGCTAGCGCGGACCGTCTGCTGCGATCGATGGATGACATCCAAGCGCTTTTTTCCGATGAAGCCCTGGCTCCTGGAACCCCTGAAGAGTTCGACCTGCAAATCGCCCTGGAGGACATTGTCGAATTGCTGAACCTATCGGCAACTTCCGCGACGCTGAGCAGGCTGGTTTTAGAGACACCCAATGCCGCTCCGATTAACATTTCCGACGATCGCCGGGTCATCGAACAGATGCTGACGCGCCTGTTGGATTCAGCGCAAAAGTTAAGTCCCCAGGGAGAAGTGCTGGTCTCGCTGGTCGCGGACCAAAAAGGCGTACTCCTGGGAATGACGCTGCCAGATCCAAGCACTATTCACCAGTTGGCAGATTGGCTGAATATAGATCCGGCCCAAGTTCTGCTCGATAACGGAGGGCAGATACTGACCGCGGTCAACGCCATGGTTTCGGGAAGGTGGATTCGCGCCCGCCAGGGTACCGTACGGATTACACCGAACGCTGGAGGACCGGCCAGTTTGTCGATTTCTCTGCCCTTGCGACGAGATACGCATTGGAGGGGGTCGCCCCCGCCTCGAAATGACGCGCGCAATATGCTGAACGTCCTGGTGGTGGAAGATTGTGATGAGAGCTATGCACTCGCCGAACTGCTGCTGAGGGACGAGCGTCTATGGCGCGCCCCCGATGGCGTCGAAGCACTTGAGATGGTAAAGCGGCGCCGCTTCGACGTGGTCTTCATGGACGTCCACTTGCCAGGAAGCGACGGCTACAGTGCTATCAAAGCCATCCGCGATTGGGAAACCGAGACGGGGAACGCTCGCACGCCCATGGTGGTGCTTTCCGCCGATGACATCGGAACTCAGGTGCGCAGTGCGTCCGAATCCGGATGTTCGGGCTTCCTGCGCAAACCGGTGCGCAAAGCCGAAATGTCCGCTCTGGTGGAGCGTCTGAAGACCTTGCATCACCTGACCGCATAGAGGCCAGAACTGTCGTTAAGCGAGCAGCGGTCTTAGCGCCAGTCTAATCGCAAGACATCGGCCCGGCGCTCGGCCGGCAGTTGCGCATACAACTCGACAAAGGCCGCGTTCGTCCAACCGAAGCCGATCTCGTTCGATCGATAGCCAAACCCGATTCTTGAACTGACATCCATGGTTCGACGGACAACGTCGTATTTCTCGACAATGCTATGGCGCTCAATGAACTGCTGCAGCACCAGCGAAAGGAAACGCCCGGTAATCCGATCGGCATCGTTCTGGAAGCCGTAGCGGCGAAGCCCTTCCACGGCAATCATCTCTAGTGGCGCCCAACCGAAAGGTGCGTCCCATTGGTTGCCGGTCTCGGAAGTACTGGTCTGCAGGCCGCCCGGCCGCTCGAATCGGCGGAGATTTGCTTCCACGCGTCGTGCCTGCTCCGGTGTAGCGATTCCAGCCCACAACGGATACAGCGTCGTCAAAAACGGATAGCGCCGGAGTTTCTTGGTGGCGAAGTTATAGTCGTAGTACAACCCATCCTGGCTGTCCCACATCAGCCGGTTGATTTTTTCCTTGCGCTCGCCCGCGCGTCTGCTCCAGGCTGCGGCATCAGATTCATGGCCTAGAATGCCCATGATCTCCGCCAAGTCGCGCTCCATCACATACAACAGGGAATTCAGGCAGACCGGATTGTAGTGGATGACATCGACACTAAAGGGACCAAACCGGTTGGATGGGTCAAAACCGGATTCACGCATCGACCGGTCACCTTTATAGAACAAGCGCGTGAGCTCGCCGGATTTCTGGTTGTAATATTGGCCCAGATCGTAATCGGAGACCGCATGCGAGCGATAGTAATCCTTTACTAGTTCGTAATGCGTCCGGCCTTTCTCATCACGTTCGGCTGAAATCACTTCAGGAGCCGGGCCCTCGCCCGAATCGTAGTAACGGGACAAGCCTGTTTCCGTCGTTAGGTGCGGCTCGCCAGTCCAGTAGCGGTAATAGGTTTCGATAGCGGGCACAGCCTGCGCGAGCCACTGGCGATCGCCCGTCCGATGGTAGACGGAGAGAAGCATCTCCGTAAGAAACGGCGGCTGGGAGCGTGTGAGATAGTAAGTCCTATTTGCATTTAGGATCTTGCCATAGTTGCGGATCTCATAAAGGAAGTTGTCGGCGAGATCCTTTGCCAACCTGACTTCGCCGTCGCGAAGCAGGCCGGCTTGGATGAAATAACTATCCCAGCCGTACATTTCATTGAATCGGCCGCCAGGAACCACGTAAGGGCGTGGCAGATAGAGAAGTCCCTGCTGGCGCACAAAGCCAGGTTCCGTGGGAAGCTGCCGTATATTGATCTTGGGAAAATCGGCGGCCGGCATCTCTTCGCGCAATTTGGCTTGAATGGCCTGGACATTTTCGGCCGCCGACACATAAACCGGCCAGCGAGCACCGGCCGGGGCGGGAAACTTCGGATCCGGAGCCGCCATAGCAAGCTGCCGGTTCGAGCGCGTCAAGGTCGTCCATGTCAGCCGAATGTAACTTTGGATCGAGCGAAGCTGAGCTGGGGACGCTGTTTCACCGGCGAAGGAGTGGAGGCCAACGGCGGCCAGCGCCAAAAGTAAACCGCCCCTTACTGGCTTGAGGTCCACATCGGCAATTTTAGCTTCCCGCGGCGTCGCGTGAGCATTTTTTTGTTGCGGCCCGCGCCGCCTTTGCGGCATAGTAGAAATTGAGTAGTAAAGTCATGTAGAGCGCATTCGAAAGCGGACCGCTTCACGCGAGAATCGTGGCGATCGCTCTACCATTAATCCATGGGCTTGGGCGATTCTCGATGGCGGATGAGATCCTCTTTCTTACCGAACTGCTGGGCCTCAAGGTCTATGACCTCAAGGGGCGCACCTTAGGCGTCGTGAAGGACGCCGCGATTGTTCCTCTTATCCATCCTTCCCGTGTCGATCGCTTCCTCTTAGGGGGAGGCTGGGCTTGGCTTACCATCCGGAGCGACCAGGTTCGGTCCATTTCGTTGGACGGCATCCACCTCAAGGACGAGGTGCTCACGCCCTATCATTCCGACGAATACATGCTGCGGCTGGTCCGCGATCTCCTCGACCAGCAGATTATCGACGCCGAAGGCCGCAAGGTTGTCCGCGTCACCGACATCACCTTCAAGATCCAACACGACAACGGCACCAGTAATTTGATGATCTCCGAAGTGGATATCGGGTTGCGGAGCATTTTCAGGCGTCTGGTTCAAGGCGTTGTTCCTCCCCGCTTTGTGCGGCGACTGCAGACTTTCATCCCACCGCACTTTATCCGTTGGGAGCATTGCAGTATCATCGAGGCGGATCCTCAGCGCAGGCTGCGGCTCAACATCAGCAACAAACTACTGGAGCAGATGCATCCGGCCGATCTGGCGGATATTGTCGAGGACCTGACTCCCGATGACCGCGAAGCCATCTTCGAGACTATCGATAGCGAAGTGGCGGCCGACACGCTCTCCGAAGTCGAGCCGGATATCCAGGCCAGCATCCTTGAATCTCTGGAGCCCGAAAAAGCGGCCGACATCGTGGAGGATATGGCGCCGCACGAGGCCGCCGACGTTCTGGCCGAACTGGGCGAGCAGACATCCGAAGAGATCCTGGAAGAGATGGAGCCGGAGCCGAAGACCGAAGTCCAGGAGTTGCTGGAATACAAGGAGGATTCCGCCGGCGGATTGATGAATACCGAATTCGTAGCGCTGCCGGAAAATGCGACGGTCGCCGATGCGATGGAAGCCTTGAGATTTCACGAAGAGGTCCTCGAAAAACTGAATACTCTGTTTTTGGTGGATGAGGAAGAACGCCTCAAAGCTTCCGTACCCTTGGCCCGGCTATTTGCAGCGCCGGGCGCGACACCCTTGAAAGATCTGGCCGCCGAAAACTTGATTTCGGTCGACCTGGATGAAAAGCAGGATCGCATCACCGAGACTTTTGACAAGTACAATCTGGTTGCTTTACCGGTGGTGGACGCGGGCGGCAAACTGGCCGGAGCCATCACGGCCGACGAAGTGATTTCGTTGTTGAGGCACAAATGACGGATCGGGAGCCGCCCCGGGAAGAGGACTCAATTGCTCAAACGATTTCGTTATCAAATCGCGATCTTCCTGTCTGTCGTCGGCCCCGGCCTCATAACCGCTAACGTCGATAACGATTCGGGCGGCATCCTCACTTATTCGCAAGCCGGCGCTAAGTACGGTTACCTTCCGCTTTGGACCCTGATCCCGATCACGCTCCTGCTCATAGTCACGCAGGAAATGAGCTCGCGAATGGGCGCTGTGACCGGTAAAGGACTCTCCGATCTCATTCGTGAAGAGTTCGGCCTGCGAACCACGTTTTTCCTGATGATCGCCCTGGTGCTGACAAATTTCACCAACGTCATCGCGGAGTTTGCCGGCATCGCCACCTCGCTCGAATTATTCTCGATCAGCCGCTACATCTCCGTTCCAATCTGCGCCCTCGCAGTTTGGCTGCTGATCGTGCGGGGCAATTATCGCAGCGTCGAAAAGGTCTTCCTGGTGGCGTGTACCCTCTACGTAACCTACATTTTCTCGGCGTTCTTGCTCAAGCCCGACTGGAAGCAGGCGGCCATCAGTAGCGTCAAGCCGATTCTCATGCTGGACACAGACTACGTTGTCATGTTGATCGGGATGGTAGGTACTTCCATCGCACCTTGGATGCAGTTTTATTTGCAGTCGGCCATTGTCGAAAAGGGAATTACGGCCAAGGAATACGTGCAATCGAGAATTGAGGTCATCATAGGCTGCATTTTGACCGACGTGGTTGCGTTTTTCATCATCGTGTCGTGCGCCGCGGCGATATGGGAGCACGGCCCCAAGGATATCGAGACCGCCAAAGACGCTGCGTTGGGTCTGAAACCGTTTGGTCAATATGCCTACCTGTTGTTCAGCGCCGGCCTGTTCAACGCGTCGTTTTTCGCGGCCTGTATTCTACCTCTTTCAACGGTGTTTACGGTTTGCGAAGGACTAGGTTTCGAATCCGGCGTCGACAAACGCTTCAATGAAGCGCCCGAATTCTACTGGCTCTACACCCTGCTGGTGGTTGTCGGCGGGGGAGTGACGTTGTGGCCGAACTTTCCGCTGGTGAAGATGATTCTTTGGTCGCAGGTGCTCAATGGAGTGTTGCTGCCGTTTGTCTTGATCTACATGGTGCTGTTAATCAACAAAAAAGGCCTCATGAAAGAGTGGACGAACTCGCGGATCTACAACGCCGTCGCCTGGGTTTCAGTAGTGATCATGATCGGACTCACTCTGGCGCTAGCCGCTATCACGATCACGCAGATGGGAAAATCCGCGAGCGCAGGCCCGGACAAATCATCCAGGCCGTTGGCCGAGATGCAGCGCGACAATACCAGCCGTCATTCTTTCAAAGCGGACGTTGGTGAAGCCCGCGCCGCGCATCTGATCCGCTAACTCCGCAGCGCCCGGAAACTTCCTGACCGATTCGGGCAGATAGGAGTAGGCTTCCATCGATCCCGAAATCCATCCGCCGATCACTGGCAGCACGGCGCGTGAATAGTAGTCGTACAGCCGCGCTAACATTCGATTGGGCGGAGTTGAGAACTCGAGAATCGCCGCGAGGCCGCCCGGCGACAAGACCCGCATAAGCTCGCCGAGGCCGTGCCGGTAGTTGGCGAGATTTCGGAATCCGAAAGCCATGGTGATGAGATCGACGGATGCGTTGGCAAGCGGAAGAGTGAGCGCGTCGGCTTCGAACAAGGGTGAGCGCAAGCACCGCTGCTCCACCTTGTGATGGGCAGCCACCAGCATCGGATGACAAAAGTCGCTGCCGTAAACCATCGCGCCACTTCGCTTCTGAAGCGCGAGCATAAGATCACCTGTTCCGCAGCAGAGATCGAGCACGCGCGCGCCAGGCCTACGAAGGACTTCAGAGACCTGCTTAACGGTTCGTGCCCGCCAATAGCGATCGATATTGAGCGAGAGCAAATGATTCAGAAGATCGTAGCGCGGCGCGATGTTCCCGAACATGCCGCGCACCCAGGTGGCCGCTTGTTGCTCGTCCTTGGTGCCGGAGGGCGTGGTTCCCTGACCAGTTTTTCCCTGAGTCAGCAAGCGAGAGCTTCCTCGATGGCCGCCAGCACGAACCGTTCCTCGACATCAGCCGTGACCTTCACTGCGCCGATACGCTCCGGCAGTACGAAATGGATTTTTCCGTTGACAGTCTTTTTGTCGCTCTTTAGCCGATCGGCCAGGCGCGCCGGCTCGATACCGTTGAGCGCCGGAAATGGGCCGTAGGAATTCACGCACTGCAGAATCTCTTGCCTGTCACCGGCGGCCAGCATCCGTTCCTTCTCGCCCAGCAGCGCCGCGGCTTTCATCCCCCACGCCACAGCCTCGCCGTGCAAGAACCGGCAATAGCCAGTTTCCGCCTCCAGTGCATGGCCGAATGTATGACCGAAATTCAGGATACGCCGGCGATCTTCCTCTTTTTCGTCTCCGGAAACTACCTCAGCTTTGATCCGCACCGAATCGCAGATCATGCGATCGACTACTTCCGCGGCATGCGACATCACACGGCCCGGCTCGCGGCGCATCAGCCAAAAAAGGTCCGGGTCGGCGATCACCCCGTGCTTGATGATCTCGAACAGGCCAGCGCGATACTCACGCTCCGGCAACGTGTCCAGCACCGCGGGATCGATCAACACCGCGAGTGGTTGGTGAAAACTACCGACCAGATTTTTGCCGGACTTTAGATTCACGCCGGTCTTGCCGCCGATGGCCGCGTCGACTTGCGCGAGCAGCGTGGTCGGAATCTGAATTACGGGGATACCGCGCATGAAGATCGCCGCCAGGAATCCGGCGACGTCGGTAAGGATGCCTCCGCCGAATGCGATCACCACGCTCGAACGGTCCGCGCCTTTCTCCACCATCTGCTCGGCCAGCGCCTCCACTTCCGACAGCCGCTTACGAGTTTCGCCGCCGCGGAAGAACAGTACTTCGTGCGCGACGTTGCCGATTCCACTGCGAAGTGCGCCTCCGTGAAGCTGCCAGACGTCTTCAGTCGACAGGAAGAACAGCTTGCCTGCGCGCTCGGGAATATGTTCACCGAGCTTCGAAAGACCGCCGCGCTGTACCACGATGGGATAGCGGCGCTGTGGAGTTTCGACCACATAGGACGGCATACAATGGTTGTACCATGAGGTTTGCAAAAGCTAAGAGAAGATGAGCGAGAAAGTAAAGATACGTTCCACCACCATCCTGTGCGTCCGGCGGGACAAGAAAGTCGTTATGGCCGGAGACGGGCAGGTCACGCTCGGCCAGGAAGTTCTGAAATCGTCCGCCAAGAAATTGCGGCGTCTTTATAGCGACAAGATCCTGGCGGGATTCGCCGGGTCCACGGCTGATGCATTCGCCTTGTTCGCCCGATTCGAATCGAAGCTCGAGCAGTTTAACGGCAACCTGCCGCGCGCCGTGGTGGAACTGGCCAAGGAATGGCGTACCGACCGCGTGCTCCGGCACCTGGAGGCGCTACTCCTGGTAGCCGACCCGGCCAACACCTACATCGTCAGCGGCACAGGCGACGTGATTGAGCCGGATAACGACATCGCTGCCATCGGCTCCGGCGGCCCCTTTGCCAAGGCCGCGGCCACGGCGCTAATCGAAAATACTAAACTGGGAGCGAAAGAAATCGCGGAAAGAGCAATGAAGATCGCAGGCCAGATCTGCATTTACACTAACGAAAACATCGCCTATGAGGAACTCGGGTAAATGGTGATTTACCTGCCCGGACAGGCCCTCGATGAATCACCGCTCCTGGATGAGCTGACGCCTCGTGAGATCGTTCAGGAGCTAGATAAATACGTCATCGGGCAAGCCGATGCCAAGCGTGCGGTAGCCATCGCGCTACGTAACCGGATTCGCCGCCAGAAGCTGGAGCCCGACCTGGCGGACGAAGTGATGCCCAAGAATATTCTCATGATCGGGCCCACCGGAGTGGGCAAGACGGAGATCGCGCGGCGTCTCGCTAAGCTTGCCAACTCGCCGTTTCTAAAAGTGGAAGCCAGCAAATTCACTGAAGTAGGATATGTGGGGCGAGATGTCGAAGCTATGATCCGGGACCTGGTGGACATCGCCATCGACATGGTGCGCGAGGAGCGTTTGGAGGAAGTAGCTGATCGCGCGGAGAAAAATGCCGAGGAACGGCTGCTGGATCTCCTGATGCCGCCGCAGCCCGAGACTTCCGAAAGCGCCGATCGCACGCGGGAAAAACTGCGCGAAAAGTTGCGGGCAGGAAAGCTGGACGACCGCCTGGTGGAAATCGATGTCCGTGAGCGTGGACCAACGTTCGAAATCAGCACCAGCGCCGGGCTCGAGGAAATGGACGTCAACTTGAAAGATGTCTTGCCGGGTCTGTTCGGCCAGCGTGTCCGCAAACGCAAAATGCGAGTGGCCGAAGCAGCCGAGTATCTGGTGCAAGAAGAAGAACAAAAACTGATCGACATGGATCAGGTCACGCGCGTGGCGCTGGAACGGGTGGAGCGCAACGGCATTATTTTCTTGGATGAAATCGACAAAATCGCCGGCCGCGAATCGGGACATGGCCCGGATGTCAGCCGCGAGGGCGTGCAGCGCGATATCCTGCCGATCGTGGAAGGCACCACCGTAAACACTCGGCACGGTTTCGTGCGCACCGATCATATTCTTTTCATGGCAGCGGGGGCGTTTCACGTTTCTAAGCCCTCGGATCTCATTCCCGAGCTGCAAGGCCGGTTTCCGATCCGCGTTGAGTTGAAGTCGCTCTCGGAAGCCGATTTCATTCGCATTCTGCGAGAGCCGAAAAACGCGCTGGTCAAACAATACACCGCACTGCTCGATACCGAAGGCATTAAGCTCACCTTCACCGATGACGCGGTCGAGGAGATCTCGCGCTTCGCGGCGCGCGTCAACGAGATGTCCGAGAATATCGGCGCCCGGCGCCTTCACACCATCATGGAAAAGCTGCTTGAAGAAATTTCCTTCGCTGGACCGGATCTCAAGAAGAAAAACGTCAAAATCGACGCCGTCTATGTACGCAAGCAGTTGGCCGACATCGTGAAGGATCAAGACTTAAGCCGTTACATCCTTTAGCCGATGCGCGTACCCGCTACACTCCTTTGGGCCGCCGGTTGTGTGTTTTTGGCCGGATGCGGATCGATCGGCGAGCCTCTGTATCCTACGCTCAACATACCGGCGAAAATCACCGACTTGGTTGCTATCGAAAGAGGCGGCCAGCTCGCGATTTACTTCAACATACCAGCGCTGACGACTGATGGACTCGCTGTACGTGGCATCGGCAGCGTGGATTTGCGAGTCGGTGTGAATCCCAGCGGCGGATTCAATCGCGATCAATGGGCCGCGGACGCGAAACGGATCGATATTCCTGCGCCTTCCCAACCCGGACCGGTCCACAAGGAAATCCCCGCACAGGATTTCGTAGGAAAGGAAATTCTCGCTATGGTGCGAGTCGGGAATAGCCGGGGCCGCATGTCGGAGTGGTCGAACATTTTCCCAGTAAATGTTGAAACGCCCCTGGAGAAGCCTTCTGATTTCCAGGCTAAGGCATCGCCTGAAGGGGTGCGTCTCACTTGGACCGCGCCGAACGAAAGCAGCTTTCGCGTCTTCCGAAAAGCCGATCAAGAGAAAGAGCCGGCCCTCCTCACCACCGTGGACAAGCCAGAATACGTAGATGGTACAGCCGAGTACGGAAAACCGTACGAATACTTCGTCCAAGGGGTTCATGAAAAAGCGGAAAGCGATGCCGCCGGACCCGCGGCCATCACTCCGAAAGATGAGTTTCCGCCGGCTGTGCCTTCGGGACTCACCGCGTCGATCGGCATCGGCGCCATCGAACTGGCCTGGGGACGGAACACCGAATCCGATTTCAAAGACTACCAAGTCTACCGGTCCGAAGAGAATGGACCATTCGTCCAGATTGCGGCCGGCCTGGAGGGCCCCGTTTACTCGGATCGTAAGATTGAATCGGGAAAGCATTATAGATATAGGGTTACGGCCGCCGACCAAACAGGAAATGTCAGCGAGCCGTCGCAGCCCGTCGAAATTATCGCGCCATGAAAATAATCCGTTATAGCTTGAATCCAAAGACTCCCCCCACCGCCACCGATTCCGATCCGGACGTACGTCGCGGCGATCTATCGCAGTTACCCGCCGGAGCGCGGCTGCTTCCGCCCTGCGCGCCATCCAAAATCGTGTGTGTAGGCCGCAATTACGCCGACCACGCGAAAGAATTCAACAACCCGGCGCCGTCCGAGCCGCTGATCTTCCTCAAGCCGCCGTCATCTTTGATTGGCTCGGGCGGCGCGATCATCCTTCCGAAAGCCTCGGAACGCGTCGACTACGAAGGTGAGCTGGGCGTCGTCATCGGCAAGCGCGCACGGCATGTCAAGAGTTCGGATGCGCCCGCCTACATCCTGGGCTACACCTGCGTCAACGATGTTTCGGCGCGCGATTTCCAACGCAAAGACTCTCAATGGACGCGCGGCAAGGGCTTCGACACGTTCTGCGCCGTTGGCCCCTGTATGGTTCCACGCGAAGAGGTGGATCTTAACAGCTTGCGGGTCCGGACATTTCTCAATGGAGAGAAGAAACAGGACGCGCCGATAACGGATATGCTGTTCAACCTGAATGTTATAATCGAGTACGTTTGTGCGTTTATGACACTGGAGCCGGGTGACCTGATTGCCACGGGGACTCCGTCCGGTGTCGGACCACTCCAACCGGGGTCGAACATTCGCGTAGAAATTGAAGGTGTCGGTGTTCTCGAAAACACCGCCGTCGCTGAAGGATAGCTCATGAAGTTTTTCTTGGATACTGCAAATTTGGAAGAATTGCGGAAGGGCGCCGATTGGGGCATCGTGAACGGCGTCACTACCAATCCGTCGCTCATGGCCAAGGAAGGAACCACCACGGCGGAGCAGATCAACAAAATCTGCGAGATCGTCGATGGCGATATTAGTGCCGAAGTCATATCCGCTACAACCGAAGAAATGCTCGGCGAAGGGCGCCAACTTGCCCGGATACATCGGAATGTAGTCGTCAAGCTTCCGCTGACGCGCCATGGAATCAAGGCTTGCTCCATTCTGAGCCGGGAGGGCATCCGCGTTAACGTCACCCTATGTTTTTCGGCCGGCCAGGCATTGCTCGCGGCCAAGGCTGGGGCGTACATTATCAGCCCTTTCATCGGCCGCATCGACGACATCGGATGGGAAGGAATGAATCTGATTCGTGAGATCGTGACCATTTACCGCAATTACGGATTCCCGACGCAGATCCTCGCGGCTTCGCTCCGCTCGCCAACCCACGTGATCGAATCAGCCAAGGCGGGCGCGCACATCGGCACCATGCCCTTCAAGGTTTTGGACATGCTGTTCAATCATCCGCTCACGGATATCGGCTTGGCTCAATTCTTGAATGATTATAAGAAGGTTGCCGACCAACCGGTTTTATTGAACCGCTAGAGAACGTGCCCCCAAGTCTGCAGGGATCAACATCGGTAGTGGTGCTGGTGGTGGTCGCGGGAGCGTTGATCGCCATGGGACTTGTCGTGCTGTTTCAATTCCGGCGCAAACCAAAAGACAAGGAGATGCGGCGCCGGCTGAGTGTAAACCTGTATGGCCGCCTGGGCGATGCAACCATCACGGAAGTACAGGACGATACGATTTTCTATTCTTATTCGGTGGGCGGCGTTATGTACACCGCATCGCAGGACATCGCGCAATTGCGCGCGCAAGTCCCCGCGGATCTCGAAAGACTGATCGGTCCAGCGTCTCTGAAATATTCTCCGCGGAATCCAGCCAACTCGATTATCATTTGCGAACAGTGGTCCGGTCTACGCGCTAAACCGTCCGCCGACCCTCCGGTATTAGCTGGCTAAGCTGGAACTGGCTAAGGTTTGCCAGCCAGAGCGAGCGCAGCTACTCGTCCGGCCCCGAGCAGCGCTGCCTTGTCGTTAGTGATCACCCGAACCGGAATATCTTGAAGCAGGCGAATCATCCTGCCTTTCGCATTGAACGCCTTGGTGAAAGTCGAGCTCCTCAGCTTGCGGATAATCTTGGGAGCGATTCCTCCGCCCACGAACATGCCGCCCGTAGCGACTACCTTAAGCGCCAGGTTGCCCGCCTCGGCGCCGTAAACCGAGACAAAAATATCCAGCGCTTGAACACAGATGTCGGATGTCCCCTCCAGTGCGGAAGTCGCAATAGCCGCGGATGGATCACCTTGGTTGATCTGCTCGGCCAACCAGGCCGGCTCCTCGCCGCGGCCGGTGTCGCGGAGAAATTGGTACAGGTTGTGCAGCCCAGGACCCGAGAGCACACGCTCGTAACTAACGTGCCCGAAGCGGTCCATCAAATAGCGAAGCAACTCGATTTCCAGTTCGTTGCGCGGCGCGAAATCCGCGTGGCCGCCTTCGGAGGGAAATGGTTCGTATCCGTTCGGACCGGCCAATAAGCCGGCTTCACCCAATCCTGTTCCCGCGGAGATAAGCGCGCGATTCCCAGTCGGGCTGCGTAAACCCGGATTCAGCGCCACGAAATCCGACTCATCTAATAATGCTATGCCGTGGGCATTCGCCAGCAGATCGTTGACGAGCGAAACACGTTCGATTCCTAGTTCGCTAGCCAGACCCCGCGCGTCCACAACCCACGGCAGATTAGTCGCCTCTACCCGGCCGTCCACCACCGCGCCGGCGATTCCGAACACCGCGGCCCGAGCGGTTTGATGATGTTTGTCAAGAAATATCCGCGCGATCTCCGCCAGACCCTTATAGTCCTGGCTGGGAAACACTTCGACGGCCACCGTCTTGAGGTGGTCGGCAGTACCTTCGAAAAAAGCCAGCCGGGTGTTTGTTCCGCCGATATCGCCGGCCAGAATCATTCGCCCGCGCTCCAGTGCCGGTGATCCTTGGCCAGCAGCTCATCGGCCTCGGGGGGGCCCCAGGTCCCGGCGGCATAGTTGGGGAACTTGCGCGGCGGCAACGCTTCCCAGACGTCGAGAATTGGCGCCACCACGTGCCAGGCAGTCTCTACCATGTCGGAACGCTGGAACAGAGTGGCGTCGCCCAGCATGCAATCGTACAGCAGGCGCTCGTACCCGGTCTGCGGCGTGGCGTTGAAGTAATCGGTGTAGTTGAAATTCATGTTCACGTCGCCGATCTGAACCACCGGCCCAGGAACCTTGGCGCTGAAACTGAGCGAGATACCTTCGTCGGGCTGCAAGTGCAGCACCAACCGATTGGGTTCCAGCCGATCCACGGCGGTCTTACGAAAAAGCACGAATGGCGCGCGTTTGAATTGAATCGCGATCTGCGTCGTGCGCTTGGGTAAACGCTTGCCGGTGCGCAAATAGAAAGGTACGTCTGCCCAGCGCCAGTTGTCGATGTATAGCTTCATGGCGACGAATGTTTCCGTCCGGGAATCCGGTGCCACCATCGGCTCGGCGCGATACGCCGGCACCTTCACGCCGTCCATCACACCTTCGCCGTACTGGCCCCGCACGGTGCGAACCAGCACCTCTTCGTCGGTCGGCGGCGGAATGGCTTTGAGAATCTTGGCCTGCTCATCGCGGACAACATCGGCGTCGAATGAAATGGGCGGCTCCATAGCCGTCAGCGAGATGAGCTGGAAGATGTGATTCGGCACCATGTCGCGCAACGTTCCCGCCTTGTCGTAATAGCCTCCGCGCTGCTCCACGCCCACTGTTTCCGACACTGTGATCTGGACATGGTCGATGTAGCGGCGGTTCCATATAGGTTCGAAGATGCCGTTTGCAAAACGGAAGACCAATATGTTTTGAACGGTCTCTTTGCCCAGATAATGATCGATGCGGTAGATCTGCTTTTCGTTGAGAACCTGGCGGATCTCCTTGTTCAGCGCCACGGCCGAATCATAATTGCGGCCGAACGGTTTCTCGATGATCACTCGACGCCATCCGGTCTCTTCAGCGACCAGCTTGGCGGCGCCCAGCTGTTTTACGATCGGCGCGAAGAAACTCGGCGACGTGGCCAGGTAATAAAAATAGTTCCCCCGCGTACCATGCTCTTTGTCGATTTGCGCCAAAAGGTCGCGCAGTTTGTCGTACGTCGGGGCATCATCAAAATCGCCGGCCAAATAATAAATACGGCGAGCCAGCCAGTGCCATAGATCCGCATCCACCTTGGTGGTGGCATACTCGCCGATCTCCTTGCCGATCATGTCGCGAAACTGCTCGCTAGTGAGCTCGTTGCGCGCGATCCCCACCAACGCGAATTCCTTGGAAAGCAGGTTGTCCTTCGCCAGGTTGTAGAGGGCCGGAATCAGCTTGCGCTTGGTCAAATCGCCAGATGCGCCAAAGATCACCATAATGCACGGCTCGCCGGGGCGTCCCGGACCAATATTGTTGCTGGTTGCAGCGATGTCTTCTGCGATCTGCATTTTCGCCTTTCTCGATTGTTTGGGCCTATCCGCCGCTGGCGCGCTCCACATGCCCGCCGAACTTGTTGCGCATTCCCGACAACATCTTTTCCGCGAAGGTGTGCTCCTGCCTGGAGCGGAAGCGCGTGAAGAGTGACGCCGAGAGCACGTCGCACGGCACCGCCTCTTCGATCGCCGCCATGATGGTCCAGCGTCCCTCGCCCGAATCCTGCACGGTGCCGGTGAAGCGCGAGAGATTAGGATCTTCAGTCAGCGCCATGGCCGTGAGATCCAGTAGCCACGAACCTACTACGCTCCCGCGCCGCCACAACTCGGCGACGTCGCCCAGGTCAAAACTGTAGCGCTGCTCTTCCGGCAGTTCCTTCGAGGTGGCATTGCGCATGATGTCGAAACCTTCCGCGTAGGCTTGCATTAACCCGTATTCGATACCGTTGTGAACCATCTTCACGAAGTGGCCCGCCCCCGATGGCCCGCAATATAAATACCCGTTCTCGGCGGAACTCTTCTTGCCTTCGCGCCCTGGGGTCGGGGGGACCTCGCCCACTCCTGGAGCCAGCGTCTTAAAGATCGGATCCAGGCGCGTCGCCGATTCCTTCGAGCCGCCAATCATCATGCAATAGCCGCGCTCGATCCCCCAAACTCCGCCGCTGGTGCCGACGTCCAGATAATGCAGGCCTTGCTCCTTGAGGATTTTCGCCCGCCGGATGTCGTCCTTGAAGTATGAATTGCCCCCATCGATAATCGTGTCGCCGGGTTCCATCGAGCCGGCCAGTTTCATGACCGTGGATTCCGTGGCTGCGCCGGCCGGCACCATCACCCAGGCCGCACGCGGCTTGGTCAGCTTTTTGACAAACTCCTCCATGGAACTTGCGCCTATGGCTCCTTCGCTTGCCAGCCCTTTCACGTTGTCCGCGTTCAAGTCGAACACCACGCACTGATGGCCGCCGCGCATCAGACGGCGCACCATGTTCCCTCCCATTCGTCCGAGACCGATCATTCCAAGCTGCATAGGTTTGCTCCTCTTCACTGCTCGTAGGTTGTGACACAACGGTCCACCCGATCACTGTCGCCAGCGCTTATTTACGATAACGCTAACTTTATCGCGGATTCGAGCGCCGTCAAGCCCTTGTCCACGTCCTTGAGATGCACTCGCAACGCGCGGCGGTTCCGTTCCGCCAGAACCTGGAAGTCACCGCGAGCTTGCGCTGCTTTGACGACCCCGAACGTGAATTTTTGTCCCGGTACGGGCAGGTCGTTCTTGTCGTCACAGGTCACTTGCAAAAATACGCCGGAGTTGGGACCGCCTTTGTACGCCTGACCAGTTGAATGCAGGAAGCGCGGTCCGAACCCGAGACAGGTGGCGGCGCGCCTTTTATCGCGGATCGCAATTCGCATGCCCTGCAGTGTCCTCTCATGTGGTTCGTTCATCTGCACATATGCCAGCAGCGCGAAGTAATCGCCAGTGCCCAGCCGTTTCAGATGCGCTCGCAAGTATCCAACCAAAGACTTGTCGCTTCCCACGGCGGACGCTAGTGCAGCGGCGTTCTTTTCGTCGGTGAACAACTGGATGCTGTCTTCAGACCAGATGGGCGATTCAGGCGGCAGCGATCCGGTCTTCTCGTATTCGGCGGTCAGCTTACGCGTAGCAATCTTGCTAGCTTCGACGTCCGGCTGATTGAATGGATTTATCCCGATCACCGATCCCGCCACGGCGGTCGCGATCTCCCAGCGAAACATCTCTTGACCGAGATTGTAAGTATCGGCGAGCGCGATGCGAATCACCGGGTGCCCCGCCTTGGCGATCGCGTCTACAGCTTTGTCCTGTGCCACATCCGCGCCGTTTTCCAGGCGAATATAGGCGAACACGCGATCGTTGCCGTACACTTCCGGCGCGCCCAGCGCTTCGCGGTCCACCGGGATCAGTCCCTTGCCGTCTTTGCCGGTGGATTCGGCCAGCAACTGCTCCAGCCACGCGCCGAAATCCGAAATACCAGGCGAAGCGATGAGCGTAACCTTGTCGCGTTTATTTTTCGCCGCGATTCCCAAAATCAACCCCAGCAGGACACCCGGATTCTTCTCCACCGGCAGGCAGGATGAACAGGCGATGGCCATTACATCCGCTCGATCCAAAAACTTCGGAGCATCGATGCCCATCACCGCGGCCGGCACCATGCCGAAATCCGAGAGCGCTGAGTAGCGTCCGCCGATACTCGGCACGCCATGGAATATGTGCCGGAACGCGTCGGCCTGAGCTACCTGTTCGAACTTTGATCCTGGGTCGGTAATGGCGATGAATCGGCTGCCGGCTTTGTCAGCGCCCACTACCTGCTTTACGCGCTCGAAGAAATATTGCTTGAAGATATTCGGCTCTAGCGTTGAGCCGGATTTGCTGGAGACGATAAAGATCGTGTTAGCGATGTCGACTTTGCTCTCGAATGCCTTCACCTGAGCCGGATCTGTCGAATCCAGCACGAACAATTCCGGATGGCCGTCGATTTTGCCGAACGTCATCTTGAAAACTTCTGGACACAGGCTCGAACCGCCCATTCCGAGCAGCAACGCATTCTTGAATCCGGCTGACTTCACATCCTTCGCGATGTCCTCCAGATGCTGCTTGTGCGCGAGTTGGTCTTCGGTGATCCCGAGCCAGCCCATCCAATTACTCTCGTCCGTGCCGGTCCACAGCGAGGCATCGCGCGCCCACAAGCGGCGTACCTTGCCCGCCATTTTCCAATCGTCGATGGCTTCGGTGAGCTGTTGATTGATCGGGTCCGGAAGGGTGTAAGTCTGCGCATCCACTTCGGCCTGCGATGCATACTTGCACTTCGCATCCACGGTGTTCAGCAGTTTGTCGAAGGGCTCGGCGAAGAGCTTCACCGCTTGCGTCACCAGATCGTCGGTGACCTTTTTCATCGAAATGCCGACCTTTTCCAGCGTGTCCATGGTGTCGTGCGCGGCATCGATGTCGGCTTCGAGGCTGGCTTTGGGCTTCCCGTGGTCGCGAAATGCTTCCAATGTCTGCGGTGGAATTGTGTTCACTGTCTCGGGCCCGATCAGCTCTTCGATGTAGAGCACGTCCGGATAACTTGGGTCCTTGGTGCTGGTGCTGGCCCACAATACGCGCTGCGTCTGGCCGCCTTTCTTGGCTAGCTCGTTCCACTCGGCCTCGGCGAAGATCTCCTTGTAGCGCTGGTAAGTGAGCTTGCCATTCGCGATCGCCACTTTGCCCAGCAAGCTTCGCAAGAGCGCCTGCTCTTTCGGATCGGATGTGGATTTGAGACGGGCCTTGACGATTGCATCCACCATGCTGTCGATGCGGCTGATGAAGAAGCTGGCCACGCTGGCGACATGGCTCGAGTCGCCGCCTCCGGCGACATATGTTTTCACTCCTGCGATGTACGCGTGCGCAACTTTTTCGTACATTTCCTGCGCGAATAGCAGAGTGACGTTAATGTTGATGCCTTCGCTGATACATTGCTGGATGGCCGGAATTCCTTCGGCCGTGGCCGGAATTTTCACCAGCAGATTAGGCCGATTCACCGCCTTCCAAAGCCGCCTTGCATCTTTGATGGTGCCTTGGGTATCGCGCGCCAGAAACGGAGAAACTTCCAGGCTTACATAGCCATCGCGCTTCTTGGTGCGGTCATAAACAACACGCAGAGCGTCCGCGGCATCCTGAATATCTTTGATGGCCAGGATCTCGTAGATGCCCATGGCGTCCAGGTCTTTGCGTTTCTGCAATTCCAGCAGGGCGTCCGCATAGTCGGTGCTGCCGGTGATCGCCTTTTCGAAAATGGCGGGATTCGATGTCACTCCGCCCAATCCGTCGTCGTCAATCAAGCGCTTCAACTCGCCGCTGGTGATCAGATTTCGCCGGATGTAATCCAGCCACACGGATTGGCCGTATTTGGCGAGTTCTCTCAGCGGATTCACGGTCTTCGTTGTGGTTGTAGTGGGAGTAGTCGTTGGGGTACTCATGGTGTTCCTCCGCCTTTTCTCAGGATTGGAAACGCGCCTCGATTGCCTTTACTTTATTCAAGCGGCGTACGTGCCGCTCTTCATGGGTGAACTTCGCCCCGATGTACGCCGACACAAGGTCCTGCGCGAGCGCAAACCCAATCACGCGCGCGCCCAGCACCAAGACGTTCATATCGTCGTGTTCCACTCCCTGGTGCGCCGAATAGGAGTCGTGGCAAAGGCCCGCGCGAATCCCACGCACCTTGTTAGCCGCCACCGAAGCCCCGACGCCGCTTCCGCAGATCAGCACGCCGCGGTCGGCACGGCCCTCTAAAACGGCTTTCCCCACGGCTTCGGCGAAGTCCGGATAATCCACCGGGTCGGTGCTGTTGGTGCCCACGTCGACCACCTCATGGCGCAGGTCGCGCAGATATTTCCCCACCGCGCCTTTCATCTCGAAGCCGGCATGATCCGAGCCAATAACGATTCGCATATCCCCTACCGTGCTTTCGCGATCTCTTCTTTAGCGGCGGCTATTACGGCGTCCGGCGTGAAACCGAACTTCTTCTGCAATTCCTTGAGCGGCGCGGATGCTCCGAAGGTGTGCATGCCGATCTTGCGGCCCGCGTATCGATCCCAGCCGAACGTGGATGCCTGCTCAACCGAGACGCGCGCCTTCACGCCCGGAGGAAGAACACTGTCCTGATACTCCTGCGATTGATGCTCGAACAGCTCCCAGGAAGGCATGCTCACCACGCGCGCTTTTATTCCCTCTTGCGTCAACTTCTCGTATGTATCGACGCACAGGGAAACTTCGCTGCCGGTGCCGATCAGTATTACATCTGGGACACCCGGCGCACTCGCCAGCACGTACGCGCCCTTGGTTAAGCCGGACGCCGGCGCATATCGCGTTCGATCCAATGTCGGCATGTTCTGGCGCGACAAAATCAGGCACACCGGCTCGTGGTGGAACTGCAAGATCATTCGCCAGGCTTCGGCGATCTCATTTGCGTCGCCCGGCCGCAGCGTGATCAAGCCCGGGATGGCGCGCAGCGAAATCAGCTGCTCCACCGGCTGATGCGTCGGCCCATCTTCCCCAACACCGATGGAATCGTGCGTGAAGATGAAGATTACCGGCAACTCCATAATCGCGCTTAGCCGGATGGGCGCCCGCATATAGTCGCTGAAGATGAGGAACCCGGAACCGAAAGGCCGCAGCTTGGACAGCGCTAGGCCATTCACAATCGACCCCATGGCGTGCTCTCGAATTCCGAAGTGTAGATTCCGTCCGCTATAGTTGGCTGCCTCGAAGTCGCCCGCGCCGTCGAATGTAAATCGCGTCTTAGTGGAGGGCGCCAGGTCGGCTGCGCCGCCAATCAACCAAGGGATGCGCTTGGCCACGGCATTTTCCACCTTGCCGGACGCATCGCGGCCAGCCATCCCTTTTGGATCCGCCGGAAACGATGGGATGTCCGCATCCCAGCCGTCGGGGAGCTGGCGCCTCTGCATCTTGTACAGATGGTCCGCCAATTCCGGATACTCGCGGCTGTAGTCGGCGAATTTCACCATCCAGGCCTCGCGCATTCCGTGACCGCGGCGGCCGATCAGCTCCTGGAACCGGTCGTATACGCCGTCCGGCACCAGAAACTTCGCGTCTTCCGGCCACCCATAGGCTCGTTTGGTGAGCCGAATTTCTTCCTCGCCCAGTGGTTCACCGTGCGCCGCGCTGGTGTCCTGCTTGTTGGGAGCGCCGTATGCGATGTGGCTGTCGACGACGATCAGCGTTGGCCGGTCGGTGGTGTTCTTGAACACGCGAAACGCGCGTGCCAGCATTTCCTGATCGTTGGCGTCTCCCACGCGCGTAACGTTCCAGCCATAGCCTATGAAACGCGTGGCGACGTCTTCAGTGAAGGCCAACGCAGTGTTGCCTTCAATCGTGATGTGATTATTGTCGTAGACCCAGCACAAATTGGACAGTTTCAAATGGGCCGCCAGCGACGCCGCCTCGCCGCTTACGCCTTCCATCATGCAGCCGTCACCAGCCATGGCATAGACGTCGAAATCGAACATATCGAATCCAGGCCGGTTGAAGTACTGCGCCATCCACTTGCGCGCCATGGCCATGCCTACGCTGGTGGCCACGCCTTGGCCCAGCGGGCCGGTGGTCGTCTCAATTCCGGATGTCCAACGATACTCAGGATGGCCGGGGCATTTGCTTTCGAGTTGACGGAAGTTTCGGATGTCATCCAGAGTCACGCTCAGTTTTCCAAGCGTTTCGTATTCTGGATTTACGGCCTTCACCTTTGTCAAATGCAGCAGCGAGTAGAGCAGCATCGACGCATGGCCTATCGAGAGGACGAAGCGGTCGCGGTTCGGCCAGATTGGATCCTCGGGGTCGAACCGCAGAAACTGCTGCCATAGGCAATAGGCTACCGGCGCCATCGCCATAGGTGTACCGGGATGCCCGGAATTCGCCTTTTGCACGGCATCCATCGCAAGTGTGCGAATGGTGTTGATACAAAGCTGATCGATGTTGGCGGGTGACGTCTGAAACTGTGCGGAAGTAGACATGAGTTAGACCGTGAGTAGCCCGTCGAGATCAGCGAACGGCGGCGTGGACCGTGGCGAAGTACGGCGCGGCACCTGACGGAAGCATTGTAGCCCATCCGCCCGAAGTCGCGCCGGAAGAAAGACAAAATTCAGGATTACTTTTTCAAGCTCTGGACGTACGCGACGACATTGTCGAGATCAGCGCCGGTCACACTCGCCATCGGCTTCATCTTGCCCTGGCCGTCTGTGATTACCTTTTTCACATCGGCCGTGCTCTCGCTGAGCGGCTTGATCTCCGCCTTCAACGCCTTCGCCATAGACGGGTTGCCCTCGCCAGTGGCGCCGTGGCACGATCGGCACTTGGCGCTATAGACGGCTTTCCCGGCTGCCGCATCGGCGGCCCACGCTCCGGTAGAGCACGCCGCCAGAATCACGCAAGCGATCGCAAATCCGACAATGTTACGAGTAAGAGGTCTCACGCTTCCTTCTCCTTGCGAAAATTATTCCGGGCATTTCACCCAGTCCGTTTCTCCGGACCGACATTCGGAGCAATGTTGTCATTATAAACGGAAACGTTCGAGAACTCAGGATGCTAAGATGTTGAGGACTCGTTCACATGGGAACTCATGGCGTGAAGATTGTGGTCATCTATCCGCGGCCTCAGGATGAGGAAGCCTTCGAGAAGACCTACAAAGGAGAGCATCTTCCGCTCCTGGAATCGAAGCTGAAGGGCATGACACGGCTGGTGGCAACTAAGATAGTGAGCTCTCCGCAGGGAAAAGTACTCGCCTATCGCATTGCCGAAGTACACTTCTCCACCATGGACGATCTCACCAAATGCGCTGAGTCTGACGGCGGAAAGGAAGTGCTGGCGCACGCCGCCAAGATTTCCACCGGCGGCCCGCCGATTGTGCTGGTGTGCGAGGAGGAGTCGTTCGTTTACTGGTGACCGGACCGCTGCTACAGCACCTCTAAAATCAGGCACTTCAGATACAGCGTCTCCGGAACTGTCAGCAGGATCGGATGGTCCTGGCTCTGCGTCCGGCGCTCCAAAATCCGTAGTTTTCGATGCGTATCGAGCGAGGCCTCGGCCACAATCCCGAGCAGCGCCGCTTCGCTCACATGCTGCGAGCAGGAACACGTCACTAGCACGCCTCCGCTGACTAGCAGTTGCAGCGCCCGCCGGTTGATCTCCTTGTATCCGCGCAGAGCCGCGTCGAGGCTGCCTTTCGATTTCGCAAAAGCCGGAGGGTCCAGAACTACCGTGTCGAAGTGCCGGTGCGCCGAGGCATAACTCGCCAGCAGATCAAACATATCCGCTTCCCGGAATTCGACATTTCCAATCCCGTTGGCAGCGCGATTTCGCCCGGCCATCTTCAGACTTGTTTCAGAACTGTCGACCGCTTCCACCGATTCACACTTGGCCGCCAGGTGCAGCGCGAAGCCGCCGCTGGACGTGAAGCAATCGAGAGCGCTGCCACGGGCATAGCGCGCCGTGGCGACATAATTCTCCCGCTGGTCCAGGAAAATTCCGGTTTTTTGGCCATGCAGCAGATCGGCGAAAAGCTCGAGGCCATTCATCTTCACCATTACAGCTTCTGGTGCCTCGCCGGCCAAAACTCCCGATGTAAGCGGCAGCGATTCGCGCTTCCGAACCGCAACGTCATTGCGCTCGATGATTCCTTTCGGTGCGAACAGCTCTTCCAGGCAACTCGCGATCTCGGCTTTAGCCCGATCCATGCCCTGATCGAGTGTCTGCAGCGTAAAATAGTCGCCGTACCGGTCAATCACCAGGCCCGGCAGTTGGTCGCCTTCTCCATGCACCAACCGGTACGCGTTCGATCCCGTTACGATGCGCTTGCGGTAGGCTTCCGCGCCGGCCAAACGGCGCATGTAAAACTCGCGGCCGATGGTCTCTGCGCGGTCCGCGAGCATGCGGAGCGAAATCTGCGAAGAGTCGCTGTAGTGTGCGGTGCCGAGCGCGGCGCCCTTAGAATCCACTACTAAGACTGCATCGCCCGCTGCTGCCTGGCCGCGATCGACAACATCACTAGCGAAGATCCAAGGATGGCCGGAAGCGACCCGATCAGCAGCTTTTCGATTGACGCGGACAGTGTGCAAGGCTCCTAAGGTTATCTCATCGCCTGCAATCGAGCAATACGATCCTCAGTGGAAGGGTGAGTCGAGAACAACCGCATCATGCTCTGGCCTGAAAAAGGCTTGATGATGAACAGATGCGCGGTGGCCGGATTCACGTCCGACATGGGGATGCGCTTCGACCAAGTGTCCAGCTTGCCGAGTGCCGAAATCAATTCATTAGGATTATGCGTTACTTCCGCCGAAGTCTCGTCCGCCGCATATTCGCGCGTGCGCGAGATAGCCATCTGAATCAACATCGCCGCGATCGGCGCCACAATCAGCATCACCAAGCCGGCCCAGGGACTGCCTTCGTCGTCATCGCTGTTCCGGCGGCCTCCGAACCAGAACGCCATGCGCGCCAAGAATGTAATGGCCGCGGCGAGCGTCGCCGCCACCGAGCTGGTCAGGATGTCGCGATTCTTCACGTGCCCCAACTCGTGCGCCACCACGCCTTCGAGTTCGGCATCGTTCATCAATCTAAGGACTCCGGCCGTAAAGGCCACTGAGGCATGCTCCGGATTGCGACCGGTGGCAAACGCGTTGGGCGATTCATCCGCGATCAGCCACAGCTTCGGCATCGGCAAGCCCATCCGCTGCGTTAGGCTTTGCACGATCGGGAAAACGCGGGCGTAGACTTCAGGATTCTCTGTGGGAGTCACTGGCTGGGCGGAATACATGGAAAGCGCTAGCTTATCGGAGAAAAAGTAACCGAAGAAATTCATCCCCACCGCAATAATGAGCGCGATGTACAGACCATTCCTGCCGCCCAGCATCTCACCGCCGGCCAACAGCAAACCGCTCAGGATTCCGAGTAAAAGGACTGTCTTCAGACCGTTCATATAAAAGGGCGTCTCTCACCTATTTGATGGGCGCGCCTCGGGAAAGGCTCGTGTAGGGGGCGAAATCCCGCGCTTCGCCCCACTCGCCGCAAAACCTCAGTTGTTACTGACTTGCACTTTGATCGCTTTGGGCTTGGCGACCTCTTTCTTCGGAAGTGTCACGGTCAACACGCCAGCATTGTACTCGGCCTTCACATGCTCGGTGTCAACAGTTTCTGGAACCGTGAAGTAGCGCACGAATGAGCCGTAGCTCCGTTCCATCCGATGGAAGCCCTTGTTCTTCTCATCTTTCTCGAATTTCCGCTCGCCTCTGAGTGTCAGGGTCCCATTCTCCATCTGGATATCGATGTCCTTCATATCGATCCCTGGCAAATCGGCCTTGAGAACTAACTCATTTTCTGTCTCCAAGATATCGACAGCGGGTGCCCATGGCCTGGCAGTTGTCTGATCGCTAAACAGGCGATTAATCGAGTCCTGGAACAAGCGCAGACCGACGGGAAAGTCCTCGGTATCGGCGAAAGGTGCATATTTCACTATTGGCATAATGGTTATTGTCTCCTTGGGTATCTTTGTCTAACAACAGTATAAAATATGAGCGTAGCAATGTCAATATAGTTGATTATAAATTTTTCTAGCTTTGTAAGTATCTACGACCGAAAAGGTCCGCTATACTATGAGTGAGCCCTGATCCAGGACTAGGAGAGTCGGACATTGACGTGCTTTGCGGCTAGCACAGATACTGATCCCATGATGCAAATGAGTGTCAACAGGGAATTCGAAGGCCCTAAGGTTCCGCCCCCCTCCCCCCGTACACTTGCCGACCTCAAAGAAGGAGCATCGGGCATCATTGATCGCCTCGACCTGCCCGAGGATGTGGCTCGACGGCTGATGGAACTCGGTTTCCTGCCCGGCCATGTGGTAGTTCCCGCCCGCAGCGCGCCCGGCGGCGAACCACGTGTTTATCGAGTGGATGGATCGGAAGTAGCTCTTCGCCGCGAAACCGCCGCGCGCTTAATTCTGCGCCCACCTCCCAAAGGCGGAACGAGAAACCTCAAGCCATGAGCGACTGCCACAGTTGCGGAAGTTGTGCTGTCGCCGCGCCGCCGCCCAAACTCTCCAAAGCAACACGTTCGCATGTGGTAGCTATTATTGGTCCGCCGAACTCCGGAAAATCAACCTTGTTCAATCGCCTGACTGGCCTCCGTCAGAAAGTAGCGAACTTCCCCGGCGTCACGGTCGAACAGCGTGTGGGCCGAGCCCGCACCACCGGCGACCGCGATATCACGCTCATCGATCTGCCCGGCGTTTACAGCCTAAATCCACGCTCGGAAGACGAGCAAGTCACCCACGACGTGCTGAAAGGCGAGATGCAAGACGCGCCCAAGCCGGACGCCGTGCTTCTGATCCTCGACAGCACCAATCTCGGCCGTCATCTCGTGCTGGCGGCTCCGATCCTCAGCCTCCAGCTGCCGACGCTGGTGATTCTGAACATGGCGGACGATCTTGCCCACCGCGGCGGCACCGTGGACACGGCCGAACTTGCAAGTCAGCTTGGCGCACCGGTCGCGCTCATCAGCGCCACCAAAGGCGACGGCGTAGAGAAGGTCTTCCAGTTCATCGTCGGCACGGCCGGGGGCACCACGTCGCTAGCTGCTCCCAAGGTGGAATTACCGGTCCTGCAGGATATCCCGCGCTGCCGGCAATGGGCTCACCAGGTGGGCACCGGCGCGGCCTATCAAGCTCCCGCGCCACCATTATGGACGCGCCGCCTGGATGCCGTCTTTCTGCATCCTGTCGCTGGTCCACTGATCTTCCTGGCAGTGGTCGCGGGCGTGTTCCAAACCATTTTTAGTGGCGCCAAGCCGTTAATGGATGGCCTGCAGGCTTTGGTCGAGCATGGTAGCCAATGGGTCGGAAACATTTTGCCGGACGGGATCTTCCGCTCTCTGGTGGTTGACGGTATCGGGCATGGTGTCGGCTCCGTGATCGTCTTCCTGCCGCAAATCCTGCTTCTTTTCCTCTTCATCGGGATTCTCGAAGATTCCGGCTACCTCGCCCGAGCGGCGCTTATCGCCGACCGCACCATGGCCAAGTTCGGGCTGCAAGGAAAATCATTTATACCGCTGCTCTCCGCGTACGCCTGCGCCGTTCCGGCCATCATGGCTACGCGCACTATCGAAAGCAAGCGTGATCGTCTGGCCACCATCCTGATCGCTCCTTTGATGACCTGCTCGGCGAGGCTGCCGGTGTACACGCTCGTCATTGCCGCCTTTATACATGAGCGACCTTTGCTCGGGCCGCTACTCGGGACACAAGCCGGAGCCCTGCTGGGCCTCTACGCGCTGGGCTTTCTGGCCGCTATCGTGACCGCGCGCCTGCTGAAGTCGTCCATCCTAAAGAGTGAGCGGACGCCCTTCATGCTCGAAATGCCGCCCTATCGCTTGCCTACCCTGCGATCGCTCGGGTTGCGATTAGTGGACCGCTCGAAGGTCTTTCTGCGCCGCGCCGGAACCGTGATCCTGGCAGTCACGATGGTGCTTTGGGTGCTCCTGCATCTGCCGCTCCACGATGGCAAGCCGCCCGAAATCGAACATAGCTTCGCGGGCATGATCGGACACACCGTGGAACCGGCCATCAAGCCGCTGGGCTTCAATTGGAAGATCGGTATTGGCCTGATCAGCTCACTGGCCGCGCGCGAAGTGATTGTAGGCACTCTCGGAACGATTTACGGCGTAGAGGATACCGGTGACAATTCAGTGGGCCTGCGGCAAAGGCTGCAAAGCGAGCTGACTCCGGCCGGCGCCGTGGCGCTGCTGATCTTCTTCGCCTTCGCCATGCAGTGCATGTCCACCATCGCCGTCGTGCGCCGCGAAACCGGCGGCTGGAAATGGCCCGCCATCCAGTTCGCCTATATGACGTTCTTAGCGTACCTGGGCGCACTCATCACCAATCAGGTGCTGCGTTCGGGCTTGCTTACATAGACTGATCGAGAAGCTCGTCTTCCCAGCATCCACCTGAGGTTTCTAACATCCAATGGTTGTCTGATAGCATTGGAATTCCATGCGAAATGTCATCATTGTCGGCTCGGGCTGCGCCGGAAACACCGCGGCCATCTATGCAGCCAGGGCCAATCTGAAGCCACTCGTTATCGCCGGTCACGAGCCCGGCGGCCAGCTCTCGCTCACCACCCTGGTCGAGAACTTCCCTGGATTTCCCGAGGGCATCGACGGTCCTCTGCTGGTGGAGAACATTAAGAAACAGGCCGAGCACTTCGGCGCCGAATACCTGCACGGCACCGTGGTCGCCGCCGACCTCTCCAGGCGTCCGTTTCGCCTCAAGGTCGACAACGAGTGGCACGAAGCCCTTACGTTGATCATTGCCTCGGGCGCCTCAGCGCGCTGGCTCAATCTGCCCAACGAGCAAAAGCTGATCGGTCACGGCGTCAGCTCCTGCGCCACCTGCGATGGGTTTTTTTATCGCGGCAAGAAGATTATGGTGGTGGGCGGCGGCGATTCTGCCATGGAAGAGGCCAACTTCCTCACCCGCTTCGGCCAGGAGGTTACGTTGGTGCACCGCCGCGAAGCGTTCCGGTCCTCCAAGATCATGCTCGACCGCGCCCGCAGTAACCCCAAGATCAACTTCCTGACCAACACCGTCATCGAGGATATCTACGATGCCAGCCAGAATATCGTGACTGCGGTAAAACTACGCAATATCACCACTGACGAAACCTGGATCCGCGATGTCGATGGTTTCTTCGTCGCGATCGGTCATATTCCGAATACCGCGCCATTTGTCGGCCAAATCGAGCTTGACCCGGATGGCTACATCCTCTCGAAGGGCGGCGCACGCACCAGCGTCACGGGGGTCTTTCACGCCGGCGACGTCCAGGACCGCACCTACCGGCAAGCTATCACCGCATCCGGGGCCGGCTGCATGGCGGCCATCGAAGTGGAACGGTTTCTCGAAGCTGAAGGCCACTAACCCTCATAGCTCTGGGTAAAACTCAAAGAACGCATCCAGCGACTGCAGCAATTGTTTTCGGATCTCTTCTTCCCCACCCTCGATCAGATGCATCGTAACCTGCGCCTTGTGTCCATTCTTCAGCGTAATTTCCGCATCTTTCACGTCTTCCAGTTCATCTGCAGGAAGAAGACGCATGCCGTAGATGAGCGCGAGTTTTGCCATGCTTCATTCTAGCCGCCCGTGGCGAGCTCAATCGGCGGTAAAATGAAGGAACAACCAAAGCCGTTTGGCCGTATTAGTCGCAAGCGGGTGTAGGTCCATCAATGAGATCGGCAACCGAATCTAGTGAGCGGGACGCCAACAATACGGGCTTGCCTGGGGCGGAGATCTCGGCTGAGTCCATTCGCGCGGCCCTAGAAAAGATCCTTGCCAGTCCCGGTTTTGCCAACGCCGAAAGGCTAACCCGTTTTCTACGCTACACCGTCGAAGAGACATTGAACGGCCAGACCGACAAGCTGAAGGAGTCGCTGCTGGGGATCGATGTTTTCGGACGTAAGCCAAGCTACGATCCGCGCGTCGATGCCGTGGTCCGCACCGAGGCGGTAAAGCTTCGCGCCCGCCTGCGCGACTATTACGATTCGGAAGGCCGCGAAGATGAGATCGTGATCGATCTGCCGAAGGGCGGTTACGTTCCCGCATTTCGTCATCGAGAGAGACCGTCCGTCGAAGTAGCCGCGCCCGTCGTTCCCGAGCCGCATCGCCGGCGTGAATGGAAACCAGCAGTCGCTACCGTTTTAGTGGTCGCGTTCCTGGCGACCTCGGTCTATCTGATTTCGAAAGCGCGCACCCGCTCCGCCGGCGCCTCCAGCCCGCAGCTCGGGTCCATCGCTGTTCTTCCTTTTGCCGACCTGAGTCCCGATCACGACCAGGAATACTTCTGCGACGGCATGACGGAAGAGATTATCGACGCGCTGGCGAAAGTGAATGGCTTCCGCGTTGTGGCGCGAACCTCTTCTTTCGCGTTCAAGGGTAAGCAGCAGGATATCCGTGACATCGGCAAGAAGCTAAATGTCGCCACGGTTCTCGAAGGCAGCGTTCGAAAAGACGGAAACCGGCTGCGAGTCACGGCCCAGCTCAATAGCGTCGCCGACGGTTATCATCTTTGGTCGGAGACCTACGAACGCGAGCTCAAGGACGTGTTCACGGTTCAGGACGAGATCTCGCGCGCGATCGTTGACACGCTGCAGCTCAAACTCGCCAACTCAGCCAGACAGCCACGGCCGCCTTCGGCCAACGTTGAAGCCTACGATCTCTATCTTCAAGGACGCTATCACTGGCGCCGCTGGAGGTCGGAAGGCGCCGAACGGGCCATCGAGTATTTCCAGCAGGCCATCCAGAAGGACCCGAATTACGCAGCCGCCTATTCAGGACTGGCCGACTCGTACGCCTGGTTGGGATTCTTTGGCGCGCTGCCGCCCAACGAAGCTATGCCCAAGGCCAGGCAAGCCGCGCTCAAAGCGCTGGAACTCGATGACACCTTGGCCGTGGCGCACACCTCGCTCGGCTACGTGAAGTCTCTGTATGAGTTCGACTGGCCGGGCGCTGAGCGCGAGTTCAAGCGCGCTTTGCAGCTCAATTCCGGAGATTCCGACGCGCACTTCGGCTACGGAATTACTTATCTGGAGCCCGTGGGTCGCCTGGACGAAGCACTCCGTGAAATGCAGACCGCGCGGGACCTGGATCCTCTCTCACCAATCACGAACACGTATCTGGGCCTGGCCTATCAGTTCGTTGGCAACCGGACGGACGCCGCCTCGCCCTTGCGGAAGGCCTTAGAACTGGATCCGGGATTCGTCGAAGCGCGGCTCGAACTGGCTAACATCGAATTGGAGCAGCGAAACTTCCAAGAATTCTATTCCGCGCTCGACCGTGCCAAAGAACCCGGGCTGGAAAGCAGAATCGATTTGATGCGTGCTACCGCGTATGTGATCGAGGGGAAGAAGACGGAAGCGCTTCAGCTCGTACATAAGTGGGAGAAGCCGGCTGGCGGAGTCTTCGTGCGTTCAACCGCGATCGCTAACGTGTACGCTCTTCTCGGCGACAAGGCCCAGATGTACAACTGGCTCGAGAGAGCCTACGCTGACCGCGACGGGATGCTGATCTACATGAACCGGCAGGGCTTCTATCGGCCCTATCGCTCCGAGCCGCGCTTCGTCGCGCTCGAAAAGAAACTGGGTTTCGAGTAAATTCGCCGCTCTCGAATTCTGGTAGGGACGGGCAGATTCGAACTGCCGACCTGTCGCTTAGGAGGCGACCGCTCTATCCATCTGAGCTACGTCCCCGCTTATATTTCGATTCTACCAGCGCATCAAGCCCTTCCGTCCGATATCCGTTCGATAGTGCATGCCCTTGAAGCGGATCTTGCGCAATTCATCGTAAGTCTTGCGGATCGCCGCCGGCAGCGTATCGCCGCGTGCCGTCACGCCTAGCACCCGGCCTCCTGACGTTGACAAGACATTTGCCTCTAATTTTGTTCCGGCGTGAAACACTGCCGCGTCCGCCATCTGATCCAGGCCTTCGATTCGGTCGCCGCTCCGCACCGCGCCCGGATACCCGGCCGCCGCCAGCACTACGCACACTGAGGGCTCCGGCCGCCACTTGAGCTGAGCGCTCTCCAGAGTGCCGTGAGCCGCGGCAAACAGAGGCTCGACAAAATCCGAAACCATGCGGTGCATTAATACCTGGGTCTCGGGATCGCCCAGCCGTGCATTGAACTCCAGCACCTTCGGCCCCTGCGCGGTCATCATCACGCCTGCGTAGAGAAAGCCAGTGAACGGCCGACCTTCGGCGCGCATGTTTTGAATCGCCGGATGGATCACTTGGGCCATAATCTCGGCTTTGTGAAAATCACCTAGAATTCGCCCATCGCAATATGCTCCCATACCACCGGTGTTAGGACCGGTATCGCCATCGTGAACCGTTTTATGGTCCTGTGTCGGCTCGAGCGGAAGAATGTTTACGCCGTCACTGAGGACGATGAAGCTCACTTCTTCTCCAGTCAGGAACTCCTCGATCACCAGACGCGAGCCAGGCGTCAGAAGTTGAGTTATGGCTTGGTGCGCCTCGGCTTCAGAGCTTGCAATGATTACGCCCTTACCCGCCGCCAGTCCATCGGCCTTCAGCACCACTGGAAAAACGAACTCGCGCAGTGACGACCGCGCCTCCTCTGGTGTGTTCACGGTCGCGAATCGAGCTGTTGGGATACCCGCTCGCAGCATAAACTCTTTCGCGAACGCTTTGCTCGATTCCAGGCGCGCTGCTGCGGCAGTCGGCCCCACTATGGGCCTTCCTTTCGCTCGAAAAAGATCCACCACGCCGGCCGCCAGGGGCGCTTCCGGGCCCACCACGGTAAGGTCTGCATCAATCGATTCAGCTGCCAGCAGATAGTCTGTCACGGCCAGGCATGTGGCCACGCTGGCTATCCCAGGATTTCCTGGCGCCGCATACAACGCCGACGTCTTCGGGCTTTGCGCCAGCTTCCAGCACAGCGCGTGTTCGCGGCCTCCGGAACCGATCACTAAGATCTTCATGTTTTCTAGAAGCTAGCATAGCTGTGCCACACTAAAGGCTGAGCTCCCCATGATTTCCTCCAAGTACGACGTGATCGTTGTCGGCGCCGGCCACGCCGGTTGTGAAGCCGCGCGGGCCTGCGCCCGCATGGGCCTTCGCACCGCCATGATCACCATGAACCTGGACCTGATCGCCCAAATGTCCTGTAATCCGGCGGTCGGCGGCATCGCAAAAGGACATCTCGTGCGCGAGATCGACGCGCTCGGCGGCATCATGGGCGAAGTAACCGACGCCGTTGGAATCCAGTTCCGCCTGCTGAATACCAGTCGCGGGCCTGCGGTCTGGTCTCCCAGGGCGCAGTGCGACAAGAAGCAATATCGCATCCGCATGCGTGAAGTGCTCGAGCGCGAGCCGAATTTGAGAATCCTTCAGGCTGAGGTCGCTCAGTTGGTGATTGAGGAAACTCCTGGGCGGCGCGTGACCGGTGTGCTCTTGCGCGATGGGCGAACCGTTTCGAGTGAAGCGGTGATTATTACCACCGGTACATTCCTCAATGGGCTCGCGCACGTCGGCGAGATGAAGTATTCCTGCGGACGGAACGGCGAAGCCCCGTCTAATCTGCTCGGCGATCAGCTACGCACTCTTGGGCTGGCTTGGACGCGCCTAAAAACCGGCACGCCCCCGCGTCTGGATGGCCGCAGTATTAATTGGTCGCGCTTCGAACCTCAACATGGGGATGTTGACCCGACACCATTCTCCTTTTTGACGGCGAAGATTGACCGTGAACAGATTATGTGTTATATATCTTACACTTCTGACAAAACCTTGCAGATTCTGCGGGATAGCATTGCCCGGTCACCTCTATACAGTGGCCAGATCGAGGGGGTTGGACCTCGGTATTGTCCTTCGATCGAAGACAAGGTCGTCAAGTTCCCTGATAAAGCGCGCCATCAATTGTTCCTGGAGCCGGAGGGGTTAGATACTTACGAAGTGTATTTGAACGGTATGTCGACCAGCATGCCGATCGATGTCCAAACCGCCATGGTCGCATCAGTTCCGGGGCTCGAAGATGCTGAAATGATTCGGCCTGGGTACGCTATCGAGTATGACGCGATCGATCCGCGCGAGCTGGACCACAGCCTCGAAGTGAAATCGATCAGCGGCCTCTTCTTGGCTGGACAAATCAACGGCACATCCGGCTACGAAGAGGCCGGCTGTCAGGGGCTGATCGCTGGCATCAATGCGGCGCGCCGAGTAGGCCGACTTGATCCCATCATTATTAGCCGCACCGAGGGCTATACCGGAATTCTGATTGACGA
Source organism: Bryobacteraceae bacterium (assembly GCA_035569875.1). Classification (GTDB taxonomy): domain Bacteria; phylum Acidobacteriota; class Terriglobia; order Bryobacterales; family Bryobacteraceae; genus Palsa-89. Next base: position 25,187 of record DATMMD010000049.1, on the reverse strand, counting down.
TCTGATTACCAAAGGCGCCGACGAGCCGTACCGGATGTTCACATCCCGCGCCGAGTTCCGCCTGCACCTTCGAATAGACAATGCGGATGAACGGCTGACGCCCTTAGGTCGGAAGGCCGGTTTGGTCGGCGATGATCGCTGGAATCTGCACATTCGCAAGCGGGAGGAGAAGGAACGGCTATTCAAGCTGCTGGAGACTACGCGCTTAGATCCTGCCACCTTTGGAAGCATCGATGGTTTTTCGGAAGATCGTCCGACATTGATGCAATGGCTGCGACGCCCTGAAGCCAAGATAAAGGCCTTGGCTCCCTGGATTCGGCAGAGCTGCACCGAAGACTTGGTCCATGGTGTCCTCGCTACTATTGAGACTGAGGCCAAATACGCTGGCTACATCGCCCAACAGGAGCGGCAAATCGATCGCCTCCGGGATTCCGAGCGTCGTCGGATTCCGGCCGAGTTTGAATTTTCGCAAATCCCGGGGCTTTCTACGGAGGCGAAACAGAAGCTGGAGCGGGTTCGGCCAGAGACCCTAGGGCAGGCTGGCCGTATTCCTGGCATTACCCCCGCCGCTATCGCGGTGCTGGACGTGTACCTGAGCATCGGTGCCCACACCTGAGAAAGCCCACTCCCGGGGTTGGTTTCGGGATTTGCTCGAAACGGAATTGCGGCCTTGGCTGACACTTTCTGACGATCAGATCCGCCAGCTTTGGGAACATTACGACGTCCTACTACGCTGGAATGAACGGATCAATCTGACGTCGATCCCTCCTGGGAGGGAGATGGTAATCCGGCACTACTGCGAGTCGCTTTTCTTTGCCGCACAACTGCCGGTGACGCCGCAACCAATTTCGATTTTGGATATGGGTTCAGGGGCGGGGTTTCCTGGCGTCCCGCTCGCGATTTTCCGCCCCGCTTGGAGAATAACACTGCTTGAATCGCACCAGCGCAAAGCAGTATTTCTAAGGGAATCAACCCGCCCGCTACCTAATATCTCGGTTTTGGCACGGCGGGCGGAAACGGCACCCGGGCAGTTCGATTGGCTGGTATCCCGGGGCGTCGATGCGCGTGACGTTCTCAAGAGTATCCCCCGGTTGGCCTCCAAACTTGGCCTTATGTTGGGCCAAGACGATTTTTCTGTTATTCAATCTGCACCGGACGTTGCGTGGTCCGCACCGGTTCAGTTACCGTGGGGAGACCGTAGGCTGTGCGTGTTTGGGGAGGTTCCACGTGGAACATAGGGTGTCCGTTTCACGTGGAACGTCGGAGACGATTTGGCCAAAGTAATAGCGATTGCAAATCAAAAGGGGGGTGTGGGCAAAACCACCACAGCCATCAACCTCAGCGCCTCGCTCGCTGCGAATGACTTGCGCGTACTCCTTGTGGATTCCGATCCCCAGGGCAACGCCACCACGGGCCTTGGCATCGTTAAAGGAGGAGAGCGCGCGACCCTTTATCAGGTTCTACTTGGAGAAGAAGAAGTCGACCGTGCCATCGTTCATACCGAGTTTGAGGGGCTTGACATCATCCCGTCGGACAAGAATCTAGTCGCAGCCAACATCGAGTTGGTCGAACTGGAAAACCGGGAGTCCAGGCTCCGCGATAAGCTCGAGCCGGTTCGTACTCAATATCACTTCATCCTGATCGATTGCCCTCCCGCCCTGGATCTCCTCACGCTAAATGCCATGGTGGCCTCTGACACCATCCTCATCCCGATCCAATGTGAGTTTTTCGCACTGGAAGGAATCTCCCAACTGCTGGACACTATTGATCGCGTTCGTGAGTCGTTCGGTCGCGACCTCAAAGTAGAGGGCGTATTGCTGACGATGTATGACGACCGCACTAATCTCACGCGTCAAGTCGAGCAGGATCTTCGCAATTTCTTTGAAAATGCTGTCTTCAAGACCGTGATTCCTCGCAGTGTTCGTTTGGCTGAAGCCCCCAGCTTCGGTAAGCCTATTATTTTCTACGACGTACGCTCTCGTGGGGCGGAGAGTTACATCCAGCTCGCAAAAGAGGTATTGGCGAATGAACAAAAAGCCGGAGCAACGCAGGGTCTTGGGTAAGGGCCTTTCAGCACTTCTCCCCAGGAAACCGCTGCCCATGCCGCAGCCGACGGCGCAGGAGCCCGCTGCAGGAACACGAATCGCTTCGATTTCGATATCAGAAATCGAGCCCAATCCCCTCCAGCCGCGCACGATTTTCGACGCTGGCCGGCTCCAGGAACTTGCTAACTCCATAGAAACACATGGGATTGTTCAACCAATCCTCATCCGAAGAAAAGACTCCCATTTCGAGCTGATCGCCGGAGAGCGCCGGCTCAGGGCCGCCAAACTGGCAGGACTGGTCGAAGTTCCGGCCATTATTCAAGACTACGCGGACGACCGGGTGCTTGAAATCGCCCTCATCGAGAACATTCAGCGCGAGGATCTGAATCCTATCGAAACGGCCCAGGCGCTCGAGCGTTTGGCCCGCGAAATGAACTTAAGCCACGAAGAAATCGCCAACCGCACAGGCAAAGATCGCACCACCATCACCAACATGATTCGGCTCCTCCGCCTGCCTGCCGACGTCCAACTTCTGGTCGCTGAGCGCCGTTTATCCATGGGACACGCCCGAGCGATCCTAGGGCTTACTAAACCCGAACATCAAACGCAACTCGCGGAGAAGTCCGCCGCTCAAGGCTTTTCCGTGCGCCAGGTAGAGCGCCTCGTCAAGAAAATCAATGAACCGAGAGATCCCTCCGAGACACCTCTTCAGGATCCAAACATCCGGGCGGCTGTCGCCGACCTTGAGACAGCGCTCGGAACCCGAGTCAGAATCATCGAAAAGAGCGACCAGCGCGGCCGAATCGAGATCGAATATTACTCGCAGGAAGACCTCCAGCGAGTTTACGAACTGATTCTTCCTGCACGGAAGGAATAAAGTGGTGCCGGCGGCAGGACTCGAACCTGCGACCTGCGGATTATGAGACCGCCGCTCTAACCACCTGAGCTACACCGGCAAGCCAAAGGCTTTCTTAAGGGTAGGCAGAGGTACGGCTACATGTCAACCCAAGGGTTCTAAAGCATTAACAAGCTTGACAGATAGACAAGATTAGTTTATCTTAATAGTGGAGTCGGGACATTAGGTCCCGACCGACACCGAAGTGACCGTAGGAGGTTGTTTATCGACTACGATTCCTATCAGGGCGGCTACCGGCCTGACTCGACTTGCTTCACCGAGGCGGATGAATGCAGGGTGGGAAAACTAGCCCCACCAAGCTAGCGGTGCCTACACCGTGTCTCAAATTGCCGCGGCGAACATAGCGGGGGTTGGCGGTCGCCCTGAAATTCCTCTCGGTGCATTTGACAGCTTCTTTTCCGCTCCAGTAGATTCATTTTAGTGCCGCTTCCGGTAATTGAATTTCGCCGTGTCTCGAAGAGTTATCCAATTTACGCGACTCCCAGCGCACGCCTCAAAGAACTAGCCTTCCTGAATCGAAAATCATTTCACCGCGATTTTGTTGCGTTACGCGATGTATCGTTCGCAATCCCTCGCGGCGAGACCTTCTGCATTGTGGGAGAGAACGGCTCGGGAAAAAGTACGCTACTGCAGATGGTCGCCGGAATTCTGCATCCCACCAAAGGCGAGGTGACCGTGCGAGGTCGCGTGGCTGCCTTGCTTGAACTCGGCTCCGGATTCAACCCCGAATTCAGCGGGCGCGACAACGTCTACGTTAATGCGGCAATCCTCGGTCTATCTCGCCGCGAGATTGATGCGAAGTTCCATCAGATCGAGGAATTTGCCGAAATCGGCGACTTCATGGATCAGCCTGTTAAGACCTACTCCAGCGGCATGGCAGTCAGGCTGGCGTTCGCCGTAGCAATCCACGTCGATCCCGAGATTCTCCTGGTCGACGAAGCGCTCTCGGTTGGTGACATATATTTCCGCCAGCGCTGCATGCGTAAGGTTCATGAAATGCGAAGTGGTGGCGTGACCATCCTTTTCGTGTCGCATTCCATGAGCGAAGTCAAAGCGATCGGCGACCGCGCTATGTGGTTGGACGCTGGTCGAGTGAGGCAGCTCGGCGCCAGCGATGACGTCGTCACGCATTATATGGCCGCGATGGTCGAAAAAGATAACGCCTATCTCACCACGGCCCATCGCAACGCCGAGAGAATTCCACATGCTCCGGTACGTGCGCCGGAAGTGGTCGAAACCATTCCGAATATAGACCATCGCTTCGGCGATGGCCGTGCTGAAGTGATCGGGATCGCGGTCCTCGATCTGGCCGGCCAGCCTGTCTATATTCTGGAGCCGTCGTCCGACATCGTGGTCCGCATCAGCGTTCGCGCTCACGAGGATATTACACTTCCGATAGTAGGATTCATGATGCGCAATCATATGGGACTCGATTTCGCGGGCACCAACACCGCCAGGGAAAGCTTCGATTTTCCTCCTATGGCAGAGGGTGATATCTACACCGTCGATTTCCATCTTCAACTTCCCGAGCTCTATCCTTCGTCTTTTTCTTTCTCGCCCGCGATCGCCGACGGCACGCTCCATTCCTACAAAACCTGCGATTGGGTCGACAACGCGATCGTTCTTCAGATGGGCCCAGCCGAAGGCGAGATCTACGGCCACGTGCACTTGCCCTGCCGCGTTGAATTGAACCGCTGCCTGGTTAACGCCGCGTCCGCCCTTACCCACGCGGAGCCCAGCGTTGGTTGAATTCACCGGCGAGCGCGTAATTCCGGGCCAGGTGAATGACGATTTGTGGAGCGAACACATCGCGCGCTACGCCTACGCTCGCCGCTACGCAGAAGGGCGTCGAGCTTTAGACGCAGGCTGCGGAACCGGCTATGGATCGGCCGAGCTCGCGCAGTCGGCCATCACGGTCACAGGCCTGGATGTGGCGACGGAGCCGATCGCGTTCGCCCGAGCCACCTATCCGATTCCGGGTCTGCATTTCGTAGTTTCCTCCTGCGCGGCGCTGCCCTTCCCGCCTAACAGTTTCGATCTGGTGGTGGCGTTCGAGGTGATCGAGCATCTGCCAGACCACCGGTCATTCGTTCAAGAGTGCGCTCGTGTGCTCACGCACCACGGCCTATTTATCGTTTCTTCGCCCAATAAGAAGTATTACGCCGAGTCCCGCGCGAAGACCGGCCCCAATCCCTATCACGTACACGAGTTCGAAGCACGGGAATTCGTGGAAGAACTATCCGGAGTGTTCCAGAATGTTCGCCTGGTATTGCAGAATCGGATCGAGTCTTTCGCATTTCATCCGGCCTCGAGCTTTTGGCCGGCCGAGGCGCGCATCGACGGCGGCGGTGGCAATGCCGAAGACGCGCATTTCCTGATTGGGTTGTGTTCGTTCGGCCCGCTGCCCGAGCCAACGTCCTTCGTCTATGTTCCTCGCGCGGCGAATCTGCTGCGCGAACGCGAGCAGCACGTCCAGCTTCTGGAGCAGCAGCTGGTCGATACCAAGAAGTGGCTGGCCGACACACAGAACGAGCGCGATTCCCTTCTCGATCTGTTTCGAAAACAAAAGGAGGAGCTGGACGATCGTACGCATTGGGCCCAGCAGCTCAGCGCGGAGATCGAGGCCTCCGGACACCGCATCGTTGAGCTACAGAACGAATTGGATGCTGTCGCGTCAAGTTATGAAGCTAAGGTGAATGAACTGGAAACTGAGAATCGCGCCAAGACCGAATGGGCGCTTGCCACCGAAGCGCGTTTGATGCAAGAACTCCAAGCGCGCGGACGTGAGCTGGCGGAGTGCGTGCGTTTACTCCAAGTGGCCGAAGTGACGGTCGAAGAGCGCACGCTGTGGGCTCAGCGCGCAGAAGCGCAGCGTGAAAAACTCGAGTTTCAATTGAGCATGATTCGGGCCTCACGCTGGATCAAGCTGGGTCGAAAATTCGGAGTTGGCCCGCTTATCGAACCGCAGTGAAAACGCTTCTGACGGTCGTCTGGCGCCTGATCAAGTCGCTCCCGCTGCTAATCGTCTCTCCGGTTCTGCTCTTGGCCGCAATTGTCGCGATTGGCGCGGCTGACTTGCTCGCATCGATTCGAAGAAAGCCGCCAGCGCCGCGAGATGAACGGCCGGCTAACACTGCCGCGACCGTGGTAATTCCCAACTGGAACGGGCGCGATCTTCTGGCCAAATACTTGCCTTCCGTGATCGACGCCATGGCCGGCCATCCAGAGAACGAGATCATTGTGGTCGACAATGCCTCCGAAGACGCTAGCGCCGATTTCTTGCGCGAGCGATTTTCCGACGTACGCGTGCTAGCGCTCGACCGGAATCTGGGCTTCGGAGGCGGATCGAACGAAGGCTTCCGCGCCGCGAAAAACGACATGGTCGTGCTGCTCAATAGCGACATGCGCGTTCAACCGGATTTCCTCGCACCGCTGCTCCACGCTTTCACCGACGAAAAGGTATTCGCGGTCTCTTGCCAGATTTTCTTCAGCGATCCGGCGAAACTGCGGGAAGAAACCGGGCTCACGCAAGGCTGTTGGGAGAACGGCGGCTTGCGCGTCCGGCATCGGATTGACGCCGCGATTACAGAACCGTTCCCCTGCTTTTACGGGGGCGGCGGATCCTGCGCATTCGATCGCCGCAAGTTTCTGGAGCTGGGTGGCTTCGATGAGTTGCTCCGGCCCTTCTATCTCGAAGACACCGATCTCGGCTACCAAGCTTGGAAGCGCGGTTGGAAAGTTCTTTACCAGCCGCGCAGTATCGTATATCACGAGCACCGCGGCACCATTGGCAAGCATTTCTCAAAGCAACAGATCGATCGGGTCCTCAAGAAGAATTTCATCCTGTTCTGCTGGAAAAACATTCACGAATGGCCGCGCCTCTGGTCCCATTTCTTTTTCACCTTCGCCGGAGCGGTGCTGAGCGCGTTTTTTGGCGATTCGCCAGAGCGGGCCAGCCTTGCGGGACTGTGGAGGGCGTCGCTCCAACTGCCGGCCGCGCTCCGATCGCGCGCACGTGCCCGCAGCCTGGCGGTCATCACCGATACCGAGGCTTTCCGAAGGCCGATGGGCGGCTATTTCCGCGACCGTTTCACAGAAACGCCGCGCGCTCCCGAGAAGCTCAACGTATTGTTTGTTTCACCGTATCCGATTTGCCCGCCGGTCCACGGCGGCGGTGTGTTCATGTACCAGACTGCTATTGAATTGGCCCCGCTCTGTTCGCTTCACCTGCTAATCCTGCTCGACCACGATTATGAGCGCTGGCATCACTGGGAACTGGAAGAGAAGGCGGCGTCAGTAGAGTACTTGACCCGGATGGAAGGCCAGCCGAAGGAGTTCGGCTCGATCCTTCCGTTTGCGGTTCGCGAGTTTGCCAATGCCGATCTGGAATGGTTGATCCATCGGCAAATCTATCTGCGCGAGGTCGATGTGGTGCAGCTCGAATACACCGCACTCGGCCAATATTTCTCCGACTTTCGCCGCCTCGCCTGCGTGCTGTTCGAGCATGACATCTATTTCCAGTCCATCAGCCGTGGACTCGCCGGCATGCCGGGGCTGATTCGAAAAACGAAAGCCACCTTCGAATACCTCCGTTCTCTGCGATACGAATTGGGCATTCTGCCGCGCTTCGATCGCATTCAAGTGTGCAGTCCCGAAAATGGCGACTACTTGTTGTCATTCTTGCCGGAGCTGCGCGGCAGGCTCGACGACAATCGCGCCGGCATCGCAACCTCGCGCTATCAATTTCAACCCGACGGCCGCGAGCCTTACACCATGCTGTTCCTCGGGAGCTTTCGCCACACCCCTAATCAGGAAGCGCTCGACTGGTTCGCATTCAAAGTGTTGCCGGCCGTTCTTGAGCGCTGTCCGAAGGCGCGCCTGGTGATCGTGGGCGCGGAGGCGCCGCCGCGTCACTCCCTGCCCGACCTTCCCGAAAATATCGAGCTGCGCGGATTCGTGGAAGATGTCCGCGAGCCATTGGCGAGCTATGCCGTCTTCGTCTGCCCAATTTTAAGCGGCTCGGGAATGCGAGTGAAACTGCTGGAGGCATTTTCGGCCGGCATTCCAGTCGTATCCACTCGCATAGGCGCCGAAGGCCTCACTACAAAGGACGGCGAGATATGCGCGCTCGCCGATGATCCGGCGGAGTTCGCCGCCAAAATCGTCGAGTTATTCAACGATGCCGAGAAGGCTCGCGAAATGGCGCGCCGTGCTCGCGAGCAGGTGGTGGCCACCCGCGACATGGCGGTGCTGACCCGGCAACTGGTGGAGAGCTACCGAACAGTTCTGCGATTGAAGCGCGGCTAAACTACCGTTATGGCCGAAGTAAAGAAGCGGAATCTGGTCGAGACTGAGTCCATCCTCGATGAAGAAGATGAATCAACGCTAGAAGCGATTGATCGTGGGATCAAAGCTGCGGATGAAGGCAGAGTCGTATCCTTCGAAGAAGCCCGGCGTCGGCTGCGTGAGTGGCTTACGAGATCCTCTTCTCAGAAGACGCGCTTCCAGACTTAGAGAGCATCCTGAATTTTATCTTCGACAATAAACCCCAAGCCGCCGAACGGTTCGGCACGGCCTGCGGGAAAAGCGATACTCGTTAGACTAGCGCAATTCCTATTCGCTGGGCTGCTTCTTATCACTCAAATCCATCTTCAAGCGCTTCACCACCTTCTCGGCGGTCTTGCTGAGCTCAGCAGGAGTCGAGTCCTTGGGCGGCTCGAAGACCGACCACAGCACGTTGCGGCTCTTGCGATCCACGATGAAGAGATTTCCCTTTCCTCGCGCCCCTGAGTTAACGCGTTGCGCCCCGGCGCCCAGGTCCAGGGTATTCTTCTTGCCATCCGCTTTCGACTTGTCTTCATCCACCGGCGGAGGCGGCGGCGCGGGAGGCGCGGGCGGAGGATATAGCTCACTGAGCTTGGTCTCGAAGGATTCGCCCAGACGATCAGTGATGATCGCATCTGCCTTTTTCGGATCGGTCACAACCTGAAACACACCGGACGCCGTAATCTGATTCGCGAGAAACTGGTCCATGCCGCCGGCCATCGCCAGAATATAGACCATATTCACCTGCTTGAGTTGCGGGTTCACGGCGGCGAAGGCAAGCATGGCAGCGCCCAGAACAAGGCCACAAAATAACTTCATGAGAACATGGTACCAGCGCCCGCAAACAGCCGCGGCGCAATGCCCCACTGTGTATAAATCGGCCCGCATCACGGTGATCATCCCGTGCCTGAACGAAGAGCAAGGAATCGAGCGCGTTCTCGGGCGCATGCCGGAGTTCGTCGATCAGGTGATTGTGGTGGACAACGGATCCACCGACCGTACTTCTGACGTCGCGCGTTCCTTGGGCGCCGAGGTGATTCGTGAGCCGGTCCGCGGCTACGGACGAAGCTACAAGCGCGGTTTTGCATCGGCAACCGGCGACCTGATCGTCACGCTGGATGGCGATCACAGTTATCCCCCGGACGCGATCTCCTACCTGATTGAGGCCTTCCTGCACCTGGATGTGGACTTCCTCAACGCCTCGCGGTTCCCCGTGCGCGATCGCCACGCCATGAGCTTCAAGCATAAGTTCGGTAACTGGATTCTCTCGCTGGCCATGTCGATGCTGTACTTCCGCTGGGTGCGCGACTCACAGTCCGGTATGTGGGTCTTCCGGCGATCGATCTTGAAAGAGATGCAGCTCGAATCCGACGGCATGTCGTTCTCCGAAGAGATCAAGATCGAAGCGCTGAAAAGCTCACGTATTCGCTTCGCCGAAATCTCGATCCTTTATTCTTCCCGCCTGGGCGAGATCAAGCTGAACCCCTGGCGCGACGGGTTCTATAATCTGTGGTTCCTGATCCGGAAGCGCTTCAGGCGGCGCGCGCCATAATGCCGCACCAAGTCGCCGTCGTCATCCCCAATTGGAATGGGTCCGCGCTGCTGGGGAATTTACTAGGGCAGCTCTGGCGGCAAACCCATCCCGTTCATCGGATCATTGTCGTCGACAACGGCAGCGGCGACGATTCGGTCCACATGGCGAGGAGTGCCGGCGCCGAGGTCATCGAGCTTGGCAAGAACACTGGCTTCAGCCACGCGGTAAACTGCGGAATCCGATCGGCCGGCTCCGGCTGGATCGCGGTTATGAACAACGACGTCGCGCCACAACCGAATTGGCTGGCTAAACTGATCGACCAGGCCGAGTTAAGTAACGCCTGGTTTGCCACCGGCAAATTGCTGGATGCCATGCATCGCGACCGGATCGATGGCGCGTTCGATGCGATCTGCCGTGGGGCTTGTGCCTGGCGATGCGGCCACGGACGCCTCGATTCGCCGCTCTGGAACCAGCCGCGGCAAATTGGCTTCGCTCCCTTCACGGCAGCGATCTTTCGCTGGGAATTGTTCCAGGAGATTGGATTGCTAGATGAAGATTTCGAGTCCTATCTGGAAGACATGGACTTCGGAATCCGTTGTGCAACGGCAGGTCGTCAAGGGATCTACGTTCCCGAGGCCGTCGCCTATCATCAAGGCAGTGCCACTCTCGGCCATTGGCATCCTGACACGGTGAGAAAAATCGCTCGAAATCAACTTCTGCTGATAGCGAAACACTATCCACGGCAATGGATCTTACGGTATGGTTGGCCGGTCTTCGTCGCCCAGGGTCTGTGGGGAATTGTCGCGCTACGCCACGGGGCTGCTGTTGCATACCTGAAAGGCAAATCGGAGGGCATGCGGCGATTTCGATCGGCCCGAGGAACATCTCCGGCCAACCTTGCGGCTATCGTCGAGCGCAGTGAAAGAGAGATTCAAGACCTGCAGCGATTGACAGGTTTCGACCTCTACTGGAAACTGTATTTTGCGCTGACGTGAGCCGGGCATGAATCGGACCGGGGTGGTAGTCGTGACTTACAACTCGGCGGATGTCGTCGGTCGATGCCTCGATTCCTGCGCAGGCCTCCCCATTGTCGTGATCGACAACGCTTCTCGTGACGCCACACGCGACGTGGTCCAGCAACGGCCGTCCGTAATCCTCATCAGCAACGCAGGCAACCGGGGCTTCGCTGCAGCCGTCAACCAGGGCGTCGAGGCCCTCGATACAGAATTGGTTCTTCTGCTGAATCCGGATGCCGAGCTCGACACTCCTATCGACCCGATGGCTCAGGCCTGCACCAGGGAGGGCGTGGGAGCGGCTGGAGGAAGGCTGGTGGATGGGAGCGGCCAAGTCCAGTCAGGTTTCACGCTGCGCCGCTTTCCGACCCCCGGGGCGTTGATCTTCGAAGTTTTGGGAATCAATCGCATGCTCCCGCGAAATCCCGTGAATCGCCGCTACCGATGCCTGGACGTGGACCTCGACCGACCCTGCGAAGCCGATCAGCCGCCGGGCGCTTTCCTGATGTTTCGACGCGATCTGTGGCAGCGGTTGGGCGGTTTTGACACACAGTTTCATCCGTTGTGGTTTGAAGATGTCGATTTCTGCAAGCGGACCCGCAATTTGGGCGTGAAAATCCAATATGTACCGCAAGTAATCGCGCGCCATCGAGGTGGCCATAGCATTGCTCGGCTGGACCGGGGATGCCGCCAAGTCTACTGGTATGTTAGCCTTCTAAAGTACGCCTCTAAACACTTTCGGCCGTACGCATACCGGGGAGTGAGCGCGGCTGTAGTGCTGGGTTCCATTGTTAGAGCGGCGATCGAGATGGTTCAGTGGAGAAGCGCTAGGCTGCTCAAAGTCTACGCGAAGGTTGCAAAGATCGCGGGACGCAGCATGCTTTCCGGCCGCGTTGGGGACGCGGATTGTTTGGGAAATTATACGAAGGCAGTAGGGTGAATGCAGTTGGTCAAAATTAGAAATAGAGACGCGACTCACATACATGTCCGATAACGATAGGGTTTCGGTAACAATAGTCACATATAACAGCGGGCGATTTATTAAAAGGTGCCTGGAATCCGTCTTGGCGCAGCGCTATGCCAAGAAGGAAATCATTGTCATCGACAATGCATCCTCGGACGGCACAGTGGATATCCTGGAGCAGTTCGAGGATCGCTGTCAAATCATTTACAACGATGAAAACATCGGGTTCGCAGCCGCCCAGAATCAGGCCATTCGCACCAGTACCGGTGAATGGGTCCTGACTCTTAACCCGGACGTCTTACTACTGCCGAACTTTATCCAGGCTCTGGTGGAGGCGGGACAGTTCGATTCGAAAGTAGGAACGGTCTGTGGAAAGTTGCTGACCATTCTGGCCACCTTCGATCTTCCAGACAAGCCGCTGGTGGATTCCACCGGCATCTACTTCACTCCCATGCTTCGTCATCTGGATCGCGGCAGCCAGGAAGTTGATAACGGCCACTATCTCAAACACGAATATGTTTTCGGCGCAACGGCCGCGGCGGCCTTGTATCGCCGCGAGATGATCGACGACATTTCAATCGGCGACGAATTCTTCGATCCCGATTTTTTCGTCTACCGGGAAGACGCCGATGTCGCCTGGCGGGCGCAGTTGCTGGGTTGGAAATGTATTTACAGTCCCAATGCGCGCGGTTATCACGTGCGCAAGGTTCTTCCCGGCAACCGGCGGGCACTGCCGTCCGGGATCAACATGCACTCCGTCAAGAACCGGTTCCTGATGCGCTTGAAAAATATGACAGGCGATCTTTACAAGCGCAATTGGCTATCCATCACCGCTCGGGATATCGTGGTTTTGGGCGCCTGCCTGGTGCGCGAGCAGAGTTCGCTGAAAGCGTTCTGGTATGTCACGCGAAACTGGAAGCGCGTCATGGCCAAGCGCCGCGAAATCATGAGCCGCAAGCGCGTGGACGACGATTACATCGCCAGTTGGTTCCGCTATAAGCCGGTGAGCACTCCGGCCAGGAAATTGCGCGCCTTGGCTCGCTCGAAGATGGCGGGAGACTAGGGAAACATCCAGGAGCTGGAACCCAGGAGCCAGAAGACGTCGTGGATTGCCATTCTCGGCACGCGAGGAATTCCTGCGAGGTATGGTGGTTTCGAGACGTTTGCCGAGGAGCTTTCCACACGTTTAGCGCAATGTGGGCACCAGGTCACCGTCTATTGTCGCGAGCGGCCTTCCGAGCCGATTTATCGCGGGGTGCGCCTGGTTTATTTTCCGACCTGGCGGCACAAGTATTTCGACACCCTGGTCCATACCTTCCTGTCCACGATTCATTTGATCTTTCATCGGGCGGATGTAGCCCTCTATTGCAACGCCGCAAACGCAATCTTCACATTCTGGCCTCGGATTTTCGGAATTCCGACGGCGCTGAACGTCGACGGCCTGGAGCGCCATCGCAAGAAATGGAACCAGCTGGCCAAGACCTGGTACCTGATATCCGAACGGCTCGCCACGTTCTGTCCGAATGTGGTAGTGACTGATGCCGGCAAGATAGCCGAGTATTATCTGGAGCGCTATGGCAAGCACTCCGAATTCATTCCATATGGCGCGGAGCTGGGCAAATTGGAAACTGCGGGTGTGCTGCATCAGCTCGGCCTCGAGCGCGGGCGCTATATCCTCTACGTGAGCCGCATGGAGCCCGAGAATAACGCACTATTGGTGCGCGAGGCTTTCGAGAAATTAAACACTCAGATGAAGCTGGCCCTCATCGGCGACGCGCCCTACGCGGAGGAGTATATCCAGCGCGTGCGAGCCACGAAGGATCCGCGAGTCCTGATGCCAGGCGCGATCTATGGCCGTGGTTATCACGAGCTGCTGTCGCACTGCTACGCGTACATCCACGCTACCGAGGTCGGAGGCACGCATCCGGCTCTGATCGAAGCCATGGGACGCGGGGCAGTAGTGCTATATCTGGATACGCCCGAAAACGCCGAGGTAGCAAGCGGTGCGGGAATTCCGTTCGAGGCCGGTGATTTGGCGGCGAAGCTAGATCTGGTCCTTGCGATGCCGGAAGCCGAGCGGGTGGAGTGGGGCCGCCGGGCGATGGAGCGTGTGGCCACGCGCTATAGTTGGGATAGGGTTACCGAGGAATACGAAGCCCTGCTGCTCGGCATGCGACTGAAACGCCAAAAAGAATAATTATGGAGTGGTTGGGACTCATACTTTTCGTGGCCGCTTACTTCGCGCTGATGCGCTGGGTCCTGCCCAAATTCGGCGTGCCCACCTGATTGTCCGGCTCGTGCGACGTCGAGTCTCGACGCCCCAAAGCGCCGGCCAGCGAGACTAGCAAGGATCACGCCATTAGGCCCTAGGATCGCAGCCCGTCGAAGAACGCTTGGATGTCCTCGGCCAGCAATTCCGGCTCTTCGGCGGCCGCGAAATGGCCCCCGCGCGGCATATCTGTCCAGCGTTGGATGTTGTAGCCGCGCTCAATCCACTCGCGTGGTGGAAACGGGGCTTCTTTGGGAAATCGAGCGATAGCGCACGGCACGCGAACGAGCTCGCCCCGCTGGAAATGAACTGGCGCTTTCTTGGTCTCATGATACAGGCGGAACGACGAATGCACGGTCTGGGTCATCCAGTACAGCGTCACGTTGGTTAGCAATTCGTCCTTCGTGAAGTGGCGTTCGACATCGCCGTCGCAGTCCGCCCAATCGCGAAACTTTGCGATGATCCACGCCGCCAGTGCCGCCGGGGAGTCATTCAGGCCATAGGCGGCGGTGAGCGGCTCATTGCGCTGTAGATGCGAATAGGCGCCCCAGTCGGTATACCAGCGAGCGGCCTCCTCCACATACGTCTGTTCCACGGCGGACGGCATGGTATCCGGTTCAAGATAAGGCCGGTATGAACCCGGAATAAAGTTGAGATGTACGCCAATCATCCGCTCCGCATGACGCAGTCCCAGGATGGTCGAGACGCTAGCGCCGAAATCGCCCCCTTGCGCTGCGAAGCGAGAGTATCCCAACTCGGTCATCAGTCCGGCCCACAGATCCGCGATCCGAAAAAGGTTCATGCCCGGCTGGGTGGGCCGGTCGGAAAAGCCGAAACCCGGCAGCGACGGGACGACCACGTCGAAAGCGTCGCTGAGCAGCGGCAGGATCTTCAACATCTCGAGAAAAGAGCCAGGCCAGCCGTGTGTGATTATCAGCGGCATCGGCGATGGACCTTTGCCGCGCTGGTGGATGAAGTGAATGCCGGCACCATCCACGGTGCAACGGTAATGATGAAAGCGAGCGAAGCGGGCGATTCTGGCTTTCCAGTCGAACTCGTCTTTCCAATAGCTGCAGATTTCTCGCAGGTAGCCGAGTGGGAATCCGTAGTCCCAGCCAGAACCTTGGATTTCGTCCGGCCACCGGGTGCGGGCCAGCCGTTCATGAAGATCGCGCATCGCGGCTTCTGAAAAAGGGATTTCGAATCGCTCGATCGCCATGGATTTGCCGAATCTCAAGTTTAACGGGTCCGTCAAATTTGAACGGCTGGGGCAAGTTTACCGGCTTACCATGTATACATGGGCCCGTTCGCCTACCGATCCTGGGTGGAGATTTCACTTCAGCAGATTGCCGACAATTTTCAAGCGGTCCGGGATGTGGTGGGCCCGGCCGTGGAAGTGATGCCGGTGGTGAAGGCGGACGCTTATCGGCACGGCGCGATCGAAGTATCAAAGAGGTTGACCGATGCGGGCGCGCGCTGGCTGGCGGTCAGCAATGTCGAAGAGGGCGCGATTCTGCGCGAGCGCGGCATCACTGCGCGCATCCTCGTCATGGCGGACTTTTTGCCGGCCGAACGCGTGGGTTTGCTGGATTATAAACTCACGCCCGTCATTCACTCGCTCGAGGATATTCAGGAATGGGACCGCCTGTCGAAAAACCACGGCGTCGTGAGCGCTTATCATCTGAAGATCGACAGTGGCATGGGACGGCTGGGTACGCGCGCCTCGGCGGGCGAGATCCTGGATGCCATCGGTACCGCCAAGCATGCAACGCTGGAGGGTTTGATGACCCATTTCGCCTCGGCCGCAAACTATGCCAGTTCGCAGACCGAAGACCAGACACGCGCGTTCCACAACGTTTGTTCGGGATTGGCGCGTGCCGGAGTGGATCCCCCCTTCTTGCACTTGGCGAGCAGCACGCCGGTCGCCTACGGGCGCCGTGACGCGTGGCAGCGTATGGTGCGGCCGGGCCACGCCATCTATGGTTATGTTTCGCCGGTGGCCAAGGGAACCGCTCCGCCCCGGTTGCTGGATGTCAGACCCGCGCTCACCTGGAAAGCTGCTGTGCTATCCGTGAAGGACCTGCCGGCCGGTGCGCTGATCGGCTATGGTGGTATCTTCCGAGCGGCGCAGCCGACCAGGATCGCCGTTCTCGCCGCCGGCTATGCCGATGGCATCCCGCACCGTCTGTCGAATAAAGGCCGCGTGATCGTCAAAGGTCAGCTTGCACCTATCTTGGGTGCCGTCTCGATGGATCTGACCACTATCGACGTCACGCACTGCCCGCCCGTGGCGGTCGGCGATGCAGTGACTCTGCTTGGCTCGGAAGCCGGACTCTCGATTGACGCGCAGCAGATAGCCCGCATCGCAGGGACCATCTCTTACAGCGTACTCTGCGGTATTCACGCGCGCGTCAAACGGATTTATGTGGACTGATCTTCGCTACGCGGTTTCGGTTCGAATGCTGGTGAAAAGCTCCGGATTTGCGCTAGTCGCAATCCTGACACTGGCGCTGGGCATCGGGGCCAACACCGCCATCTTCACGGTTGCCAACGGGCTGCTGCTGCGTCCCCTGCCCTATGCCGACCCCGGCCGGCTGGCACTGCTCTTCGCCGACCGGCGCGGGCAACTGCAAGGCTTCTCCTATCTGCGCTACAGTTTACTTCGCGATCAGACCCGTTCCTTCTCCGGCGTTGCCGCGTTCGCCAGCGATACGTTCAACCTGACCGGCCGCGGCGATCCCGAACAGCTTTCATCGGCTCGCGTTTCGGCCAACTTCTTCGACGTGCTCGGTGTGCGCCCGGAGTTGGGCCGCATTTTTGCACCGAATGGAGATCAGCCGGAGGCGAAACCAGAAGTGATCATCAGTCACTCGCTTTGGCTGCAGCGCTTCGGAGCAGCGCGGGACATTATCGGTGAAACCATCGCGCTCGATTCTCGGGACTACACCATCATCGGCGTTCTGCCATCGGGTTTTGGTTTTTCCGAGTTGGGTCCACTTGTGGACATCTGGTCGCCGCGGCTATTTGAGCACAGTCTTGTTACCGCGGAGCGCGTCCGGCTCGGGTCCGGCTATCTCTACGGGGTCGCGCGTCTCGATTCCGGAACTACGCGAGATCAGGCTCAAGCTGAAATGGACGTGCTCAATCGGCAATATCAGCGCGGCAATCCCGGCCGTGCCGACGTCGATCCAAACCAAAAGGTCGTGGTACGGGATCTTCAACAACAGGTGGTCGCCAACTTCCGTCCCGCTCTGTTGGTCCTCATGGGCGCGGTCGGATTCGTATTGCTGATCGCCTGCGCAAACGTGGCCAGCCTGCTTTTGTCGCGAGCGCTCTGCCGGAAGAAACAGATCGCCGTCCGCGCGGCCTTGGGCGCCAGCCGGGGAGCCCTCATCCGCCAGCTGATCGTCGAAAGTTTGCTGCTCGCGATGGTAAGCGGGGTCTGCGGGATTCTCCTCGGCCAGTGGTGTACGCACGAGCTTGCGTCGCTGACGCTGTCGGATTTGCCCAGTATGGCCGGCCTACGCATGGATCTGCCGGTGCTGGCTTTTACGGTCGCCATTTCACTGGCGAGCGGGGTACTATTCGGACTCGCGCCCGCCGTCCAACTTTCAAAACCGGATCTCAACACGGTTTTGCGCGATGAGAGCCGCGGGAGCACGGGAGGTCGTGGTCGAAACCTCGCGCGTAGTCTGCTGGTCATCGCGCAGGTGGCGCTTTCGATGGTGCTGCTAGTCGGCTCGGGCCTGCTGATTCGCAGCTTCCTTCGTCTTCAGACGGTCAACCTGGGATTCGATCCGGCGCAGGTGCTGACTATGCGGATCGCATTGCCGCCCACCAAGTACGCCACGCCGCTACAGCAAATAACCTTCTACAATCGAGTGCTCCAAGCAGTGCAGGCTTTGCCGGGAGTCCAGGCAGCGGCCATATCGTCCGCCCTCCCGCTGAATCCATCGCGGCGTTCGCCCATGCTGCCGGAAGGACAACCGATCGTGCCGTTCGGCCAGCGGCCGATTCTCGACATTCAAACCATCAGCCCGGCCTATGCGCGCGTGCTGCGCGTTCCGCTTTTGCGAGGCCGCGAGTTCACCGATCACGACAATGCCGACGCGCCCGGGGTCGCGATTGTCAATGAGGCCGTCGTGCGCCGTTACTGGCCCAGTGATAATCCCATCGGTAAACGAATTTGGCTGGGACAGCGGCCGCTGCCGGTGGAAGTGGTGGGCATATTCGGTAATCTCAAGAATGTGACCTTGGGGGACGAGACTTCGCCCGAGGTGATTTTGCCATTTCCCCAACTTCCCTGGCCGTTGTTGAACTTGAGCGTCCGGACTGCAGGAGACGCGCACGGTCTGATCTCAGCCATTCGGCGCGAGGTTTCCGAGGTCGACCATGATCAACCGCTGACCAACGTGCAAACTATGGAGGAGCTCGTCGGGTCGGCGAGCCAGCAGCAGCGCTTTACGATGCTTTTGCTCGGCGTCTTTTCGGCCACCGCGCTGATTCTGGCCATCGTCGGAATCTATGGCGTCATTGCCTACTCAGTCGCGCAACGGACCCACGAGTTGGGGATTCGCATGGCGCTGGGCGCGGATCGGGACGACGTTCTAAAGCTGGTGGTCGGCCATGGCCTCCGTCTTACGCTCATGGGGATTGCGATCGGCTTAGCCGGCGCCTTCGCGCTGACACGCCTGATGTCGAGCCTGCTGTACCAGACCAGCGCAACGGATCCGATCGCGTATGGTGCCAGCGCGTTGCTGTTCACCGCCGTGGCGCTGCTGGCCAGCTATTTGCCGGCCCGGCGCGCTACCCGGATCGATCCGACGGATGCCCTCCGATAAGATGGAGAGGAGTTTACTCGGATGACAACCATGACCGCAGTTGAGGCGAAGAAACGCTTTCGAGAACTGCTCGATCGTGTAGCGCGCGGTGAAGAAATTGTCATTACCCGGCATGATAAGCCGGTCGCTCGGATCGTTCCCGAAGGTGACCGCAGGATGGACGATATTCGCCGTTCAGGATCTCCGCGAATTACGCGAAGAGATGAAGCGGAAAGGTGTTCAAACCGCTATCCGACAAGGAGATCAAGGATTCAATAAACGAAGGAAGGCCTTGACCCAGGGAATTCGTAGCCGATTCCTCCGTTGGCATTGTTCGTAGTGACCGGCTGTTCGATATCCCTTTTACTGCTCGCTAACTCGCGGGAGTCGGAAAATGCTGACTCTGAGCCGTGACCATCAGGGAGCGGAATTAAACGTCCAGATTCCGCACATCCAGTGCATTCTCTTCAATAAACTTGCGCCGGCTCTCCACATCTTCGCCCATCAGCGTCGAGAAGATGGCTTCCGTCTCGGCCAGATCCTGTAAATCCACCTTTAACAGCGTGCGCGTCTCGGCGTTCATAGTGGTCGACCACAACTGCTCGGCGTTCATCTCGCCCAAGCCTTTGTAGCGCTGGATCGACACCTCGCGCGTGCCTTCGCTCTTGATATGTTCCAGCAGCTCGCGCCAGCCAGGCAGAGTCTCGGACTTAGTGTCCCTCAACACCTTGAACGGCGGTTGATTGTACTTGGCCACCTGCCTGGCAATCACTCGCATGCGCCGGTACTCAGGTTGCAAAACCAGGTCCACACCAATGGTGCGCTCCGCACTGGTCGGATCGCGATACACAACCTTCCAAGTTTCGTGCTCTTCTTCGGGATCCAGCCGGGCTTCTACTTTGACTGCCTTCAAGGCCGCCGCTACCTGCTCGAGATTAGCCTTCTCGTGAAAGTCCGCCTTGGTGTCGAGCTTATGATCGACGTTGGCCAATACTTCGACGACACGAGGATCGCGCACGCGCCGTTCCACGCGCCGGAACATCTGCTGGAACTCATCCAGCGACATCAGGAAATTGCGGAGCTCCGTGCCTTCCAGCTTCGCGCCAGACGGCGCACTGGCCTTGGCGTCGCCCTTGGTTTCCACCACTAAATTTTCCGTAGCACGGCGCAGGATTTCGCGCGTGAACTCTTTATCGTCCTTGATGTACTTTTGGGTCTTGCCCTTCTTGATTAAGTACAAGGGTGGCTGGGCTACGAAAACATGGCCGCGCTTGATCAATTCCTGCATGTGGCGGAAAAAGAACGTAAGCAGCAGAGTTCGAATGTGTGAGCCGTCCACGTCGGCGTCGGTCATGATGATGATCTTGTGATAGCGGAGCTTGGTGACATCGAAATCCGTCAACCCGATGCCGGTTCCGATGGCCGTAATCATGGACCGGATTTCCTCGTGGCCCAGCATCTTGTCGTAGCGGGCTTTTTCCACGTTCAGGATTTTTCCGCGCAGCGGCAGGATGGCCTGATAGCGCCTGTCGCGGCCGCCCTTGGCAGTGCCGCCGGCCGATTCACCCTCCACCAGGAACAGCTCGCATCGCTCCGGATCTTTCTCCTGGCAGTCGGCCAATTTGCCCGGTAGCCCGCCTGAATCGAGCGCGCCCTTGCGCCGCGTCAGATCGCGAGCCTTCCGCGCCGCTTCCCGCGCCCGCGCCGCATCAATGGCCTTGCCGACGATCTTCCGCATCACCGCGGGATTTTTGTCGAAATACTCGCCCAGCTTCGAGTTCACGAACTGCACTACGAAACCCTGAATATCGCTATTCAGCTTGCCCTTGGTTTGTCCCTCGAACTGCGGCTGCGGCAGCTTCACGCTAACCACCGCGGTCAATCCTTCGCGGACGTCGTCGCCGCTGAGACCCTCTTTCACATCCTTGAACAGTCCGGCTTGCTGGCCGTACGCGTTGATGGTTCGCGTCAGCGCGCTACGAAATCCGCTTAGATGCGATCCCCCATCAACGGTGTTGATGTTATTGGCAAAGCTGAAGACGTTTTCCGAATAACCGTCATTGTATTGCAGCGCCACTTCCATCACCAGCGAGCCGCCATTCGGCATCTCGCGATCGCCTTCGAAATTGATGGGCTTTTCGTGTAGCACGGCCTTGCCGCGATTCAGGTGCTTAATAAATTCCGCTATGCCGCCGCTATAGTGGAACTCGTGCTGTTTAGCCGGTTCCACCCGTTCATCGGTGAGCGTAATCGTGAGCCCCTTATTTAAAAAGGCCAACTCGCGAAGCCGCTGCGACAGCGTGTCGTAGTTGAACTCCACCGCGGTCATGATGGTGGGATCGGGCTTGAACGTTATCTTGGTGCCCGTTTTCTTTCCAGCTTTGCCGGTCTGCGCGAGCGGCGCCTTAGGGACACCCTTCTGGTATTCCTGCTCCCAGGTAAAGCCTTTGTTCCAGATCTCGAGCTGAAGCAATTCCGAAAGGGCATTGACGCAACTGACGCCGACGCCATGCAAACCGCCCGAGACTTTGTAGCTCTTGGAGTCGAACTTGCCGCCGGCGTGCAACCTGGTCATGACAACTTCTGCCGCCGAGACTCCCTCTTCAGGCATGATTCCGGTTGGAATCCCGCGCCCGTTGTCTACCACGGTCACCGAGTTGTCAATGTGGATCGTTACTTCAACTCGGTCGCAGAAGCCTGCCAGCGCCTCGTCCACCGAGTTGTCCACCACTTCGTAGACCAGGTGATGCAGCCCATTTTCGGTGGTTGAGCCGATATACATCGCTGGCCGCAACCGCACCGCTTCCAGACCTTCCAGCACCTTGATACTACTGGAATCGTAAACTTCTACCGGACCCATTTCTTTTGTTGCCATGTAATGCTCAATCCTTAAACTGATTACTGCCTAACGCCTGCTGGTCTCCGCCAGTCAGATCCGCATCGGCATCACGACGTACCGATACTTGTAATTCGCCGCGCCATCGCCAGCCGGCCTCAACTCGCCGGCGCTATGTGGATCTTTAAAATGAAAGGCGACCTGTGGCTCAGTGGTCGCGCGCAAGAAGTCGAGTAGATAACTTGCATTGAAGCCGATCTCTACCGGTTCGCCGTCATACTGGGCCGGCAGGCTCTCCTCGCTTTCGCCTGTCTCAGAGAGTGACGAATGAATGTGCAGCTCGCCTTCCTGCACTCGCAGCTTAATAGCTCGCGAGCGTTCGTCCGAGAATTGCGCGACGCGCTCAATCGACTTCCGCAATTCCTCGCGGTCGAGTGTCACCGAATGCGGGTGATCCTTCGGCAACACTCGCTCGAAATCCGGAAAATTCCCCGTCAGCTTTCGACTCAGCAGCAAGCGGTCGCCCAGTTGGAAGAACAGGTGATTTTCATCGCCTGAGAACTGGATCATTGCGTCCGAGTTGGATTCTCCACCCAGCTTTAAAATCTCCCCCATGGCCTTGCGGGGCAGCAGCGCGCGATACGTTCCCGTCACTCCCGGCAAATCGATTTGGCTCTCCACCATCGCCAAGCGATGCCCATCCGTCGCCACCATCGCAAGACCCGTGCTCTTCAGCAGCAACAAGGACCCGTTCAAAGTGAAGCGCGACTCTTCCATCGAGATCGCAAAAATCGTCTTCGCAATCAGCGATGCCAGCACCCCAACCGGAATCTGCGCCAGTACCGCCGGCATCTGGGGCAGCTCCGGAAAACTTTCGCGCGACATCCCAGCGATTCGCGTACGCGAGCGTCCGCATACTAAGCTCGCCCATTGGTTTTCCTGGAGCTTGACCTCGAGATCCGCATCCGGAAGCAATCGAACATAGTCCAGTAGCCGCTTGGCAGGTATCGTCCCAGCCCCCTGCTTCTTGACTCGGGCAGGACAGGAAGAGCGTATGCCTAACTCCAGATCGGTGGCGGTCAGATTGATTCGGTCCCCCTGCGCCTCCACTAGAACATTCGACAAAATCGGGATGGTAGTCTTCTTCTCCACCACGCCCTGGGACAGACTCAACTCCCGAACCAGATCCGTCTTGCTAACTGTGAACTCCATCGTTTCCCCTTGCTTTTTGTCGTTGCTTGCCTTGGGTCTGGCTAGTTCTAATCCCTCTCCCTAAAATACCTATGTACTAGAACCGTAATAGTAGGTGCTGTTGAAAAGTTGATTTCTCTCTAAATTATACTAAAATCAGATGCTTCTTGCCACTGCAACCTGTGAATCCCAGGGTGTCCCGCAGCCTAAAATTTCAACGGTCACGCTCTCCTCCACAGTACTCACAAGGCTTCCGGTCTACCCGCTGTGGAAAAACAAGATAACCCTAATGGATTGAATCGACTAGCTTGTGGATGAGGTTGTTTAAATCTTGGTCCTGTTGCCGGAGCCGGTCAATCTTCTGGATCGAGTGCAAGACGGTGGTGTGATGTTTGCCGTTAAACGCGCGACCGATCTCGGGCAGCGAGGCCGGGGTCAGCTCCTTAGCGAGGTACATGGCGATCTGTCGCGGGTAGGCGATCTTCCGTTCGTTGGTCTTCTGCTTGAGCTGGGCTGGCTGCAGAGCAAACCTGTCGGCAACAACTTTCACGATGGATTCGATTGTGATTCGCCTCTCTTGGATATGAGTCAGATGCTTCAAGGTCTGCTGCGCCATCTGAAGCGTGATGGGAGTGCCCGTCACCGATGAGTAGGCCACTAGTTTGACCAATGCCCCTTCCAGTTCGCGAACATTCGACTTTGTTTTTGTGGCGATGAAGATGCGGACGTCTTCCGGAAGCTTGATTCCCTCCAACTCGGCCTTCTTTTCGAGAATGGCCATCTTTGTTTCCAGGTCCGGCGGCTGTACGTCCACCATGAGACCCCACTCAAAGCGAGAACGGAGCCTTTCCACCAAACCGGGAGTGCTCTTGGGAGGCGAGTCGCTCGAAATTACGATCTGTTTCTGGTGCTCAAAAAGCTCGTTGAAGGTGTGGAAGAACTCCTCCTGCGTGCCATCTTTGCCCGCCAGGATCTGTATATCATCCACCAGGAGTGCGTCGGCGTTACGGTAATGCCGGTGGAAAAGCTGCATACGATCGGTCTTGATGCAGGTGATCATCTCGTTCATGAACCTCTCGCTCGATGTGTAGATGATACGCATTCCCGTGTAGCGGTCGCTCAACGATCGTCCGATGGCATGCATCAGATGGGTCTTTCCCATTCCCACGCCGCCATAAATAAAGAGCGGATTGTACGATCTGGAAGGGCTGGTAGCAACCGCCTGGGCCGCCGCATGAGCGAACTGATTGCAGGAGCCCACCACGAATGAATCGAACGTGAACTTGGGATTCAGGCTGATGATGGGTGAGAATACAATTTCGGATTTCTCGTCGGTTGCGCTTTTCATAGCGACTATCTGCGTTGTCCCCTGGACTTCATACGCCACCTGTTTCACGCTGAGATTTAGCGCACGGATAGCTGACCATATCTGCGGAGCATACTCCTGCTCGATCCAATCCCGTGTGGCCGAATCTGGGACACCAACCCAGAGTTTGGCGCCTTCCGACTTGAGGAAAAAAGTTTTCGACAGCCAATTCTGGTAGGCTTCGAGGCTGATGTTGTCGGAAATCAGTTTCTTTATTTGTTCCCAGCTATTCATTCTTTATTCACAATCCGCGCACTTTTTGCACACTTTTTCCACAGCCTGTGGAAAAGCTATAATTCCAACTCTCGATTCTGAGGGAACCGACTGAATCAAACGCGGCCGCGGGCGCTTGGGTGCATCCCACTCCGTGTTGCGGGCAAAGTCAGTCTAGCACAGTTGCCACTCTGCGCAACTACTAATTTTTGGACCGTTATCAATATTGTTTTCATCAGTTTACATAAAACAGTATGCTTCTCAAATGTTAGAATCACGACCCGCCAACAATGTGACGTTTTGATAAACTATGGTTCTCGACGAGCTTGCGCTGAAGTGCCCGCCTGGAGCAGTCATTTGACAGTTTCGCGCGCGGCGCGCGACAATAAAATTCGATTACCGAGCCGCAAAAAACTCGGTTACCGAGACCGCGACCGTCAGGAAGCGGTAGCAGCGCGGGAGTAACTCAGCTGGTAGAGTGCAACCTTGCCAAGGTTGATGTCGCGGGTTCGAATCCCGTCTCCCGCTCCATCCCCACGGTTGTCCGGCCCGGATGTCCGGCCCGGAGACATGGGTAACAGAATGTACCTAAGACATAGGTAACACTTTTGGCCCAAAGGGATTGTTGAGGGGCTGCAGAGTTTTCTCCTCCAGATCGATATAACCAAGATCGTAATCCATAAAGCTGACGAGCC